>CAVVLD010000086.1:0-102766 GCA_963748795.1 uncultured Solibacteraceae bacterium | reverse complement strand
GATTGAAGTATGAAGGGGCACGCACCGGTCAAGGCTACAACAGTGGCGGAGCGCGCGTTATCGAGCTCGCAGTCCGCGAGCGGCCGTTAGTCTGCGTCGCACCCCAGGGAAAAACGCAGGGCGGCGCACACCTCCCTCATTCGTGAAACAGTAAGGTGCGCCACGCGCTTGCCCAAACGCCCTTGTGACACTGTAACCGCATTGTGAAGGTTGACCGCACAAGGGGCTTTCATACCGTCTTGTTCGTCCAACCGCACTTCCGAAGGAACCCCTCGGATGCTGGACGTGATGGGTGCGACTGTTGCTGTCGACAAGTATTCCAGAGCGCTGCCGCGGGTAAGTACTACGACTGGTCTGGCTTTGTCCGGAGGAGCAAAATGGTAAAGCCGAATATCGCCCCTGGTTATTCCGCCGGCCAAATCGCCTCCCCCTCCCAACTGGACAGATTCCCGGCATCTCCCCGGCCGGCTTCATAGCCTTTTCGGTCCCGCAGTTCCCGTTCCTTGATCTCGAGGTTCTTCAGGTGGGCGCGGAGCGCCTCCCGAATCAGCGCGGAGCGATTCAACTTCGTTCGCCGGGCTGCAACTTCCGTGGCCCGCAGTAGCTTGGAATCGAGGACGACCTGAATCGTTTCCATATGTGGACTCTACTACACAGTGTACTCCACAGTGGTCATCCCGCAGGTTCGCCGTTCAAATCGGAGTTGCTCGCGATGAATCTTTGCGAGCGCCAGCCGGAAAGCGGCCAGAAGGGTCATAATTGCATCTGTGAAGACCACAGAATTGCTGCGATTCAACGGCGCTGTCGAGCGGGATCCCGCCATCGATGCGTGGATGAAAGAACACGCAGGCGAATTGGGAGCCATCGCGCATCAGTGGTTTGAAGCGATGCGAAAGTGCGGGGACGAAGTCCGGGAACTTTTGCATGACGGCTGTCCGGTTGCATGTTTTGGAGATGTGCCGTTCGGCTATGTCAACGTATTCAGCTCTCACGTCAACGTGGGTTTCTTTCGCGGCGCAACGCTGCCGGATCCGGCGCGCTTGTTGCAAGGCGCCGGCAAATACATGCGCCATGTGAAACTCAGGCCCGGAACGGCCGCGAACACAGCAGCGCTACGCATGCTCATCGATACGGCGTACGCGGATATAAAGGCGCGCGTCGAAAACGGCTAGGCCCAATCCACCGGGAATCGCGCAAACGTGAGCTTTTCGTAGGGATTCTTCTCCCCGCGTTCGTACAGCACCGCGATGCTGCCGTCGCGCAGCACGATTGCCGTGGAATAGGCAGCCGGTCCGGGGTGAAGCGCGCGCGCCCGCGGCCAGGTGTGGCCGCCGTCGGCACTCACCTTGACCGTCAGATTTTCACGCCGCGTGCTGGCCGCGTTGGTGAAGATCAGCAGGTCGCGCCCCTTGGCCCGGTAGCGCGCCATGCCGGCATTGCAGCCCGGGTCTACCAGCGCGCCGTCGTGCTCCGCAGCGCCGAACGTGACGCCGCCGTCGCCGGAGCGCGCCACCAGTCGCGACTTCCCGTCCCGCATGTTCTGCAGTACCGTTCCACCGGCCAGTTCCACCGCTTTGCTTTCGTCGCTCCCCGGCGCGATCGGCGGGCCCGATCTTCCAGCTCTTACCGACATTGTCGGAACAGGCATTGTGCGACGCCACCTGTTTGTTTGCGTCGCGCACCACCATGGGGACCAGGTAGCGCCCGGCAGAGGTCTGGAAGTGTGTGCCCGAAGTAGCGAATATGGCCTCCCAGGAAGGGTCCTTCACCTGCGGCGTGAAGTCCACGGGCTGCGACCAGCTTTCGCCATCGTCGTCGCTCCAGATGGCGTGGAACTGAAAGGTGCCCGGGCCGGTGACCGCGCCCGGCCTGGCGGTAAAGAAGCCGATCCCGGGCGGGCCGTAGCTGTGAAAGCACCAGATGCGGCCGCTCTTGCGGTCCAGAAGCAGCGATGCGTCGCCCACTCCGCCTTCGCTGACGGCACGAACCGTGCGTACCGCCGACCACGTCCGGCCGCGGTCTGAACTCTTCCGCATCACCAGTGAAATGCGCGCCGGCATGTCGCGCGCGCTGTCGTGGCGGGCATCCACGATGGCCAGCAAGGTGCCCTTACGCGTCTCCAGCAGGGCGGGAATGCGATAGGTGTGAACGCCGCCATCTCCCGCGTGGAACAGATCCACCTGCTCCAGGACCGGCGTCTTCGCCGTGACCCGCAGCGGGGCCGCGGCCACCAGCAGGAAAGACCGTCGTCGCATACGACGATTATAGGGTGGGCGCTACGCGCAAGCCGCCACAGCCTGCTCCCGGACCGGACGGGCCGAACCCATGGAAGCACTTTGTGGCCACATCAGTTCGCGAGCCATCTTGTTGTGAGGCGAGATCGACTCCAGATAGTCCACGCCGTTGGCAGTCAGCGCGTAATCGGAATTGTCCTCCGCCTTCACATACCCCTTGGCGCGCAGATACCACAAGGTGAAATCCAGGTACTCGCGCGGCAGGGACATCCGCTTTTCCAGGTCCAGCAGAGACATGGTAGGGCTTCCATCGTTGCGCCGGCGGCGGCGGTACAGGATGGAAAGCACGCCCAGGCGGCGGTTGACTTCTCCCTCGGTACCGTCGATGAATTCCTGCAGTTCGAAGATTTCGAGGGGCTCGGTGTCTGCCGAGGCAGTAGCGGTGTCGTACTGCTCGCGCTTCCCGGGGTCCGACAGCACCTGGTACGCCTGTCGCAGGAGGAGGAAGCGCTCCAGGTCGCCGGTTTTCGAATTGTCGGGATGGAACCGCATCGCCATGAACCGGTACACCCTGTGCACCGTCTCCATGTCGGCATTCCGGTTGATCTGCAGCACCTCGTAATAATCGAGTGGCTGGTTTCCATCTTCCTTCGACAGTCCGAAAATCCCTGGCATGGCTTGAGTATGCCCCGATGGGGGCCTCCGGCGAAAGTCCGGTTCGTACTCATGCGCCCCGGCAGTACGCCCATGTGCCTTCCGGCCGAATTGGAACTGCTGGTACTTTTTGAGGACCGAATCCTACCCCAGGGCGGCATCATATAGCGCCATCAGCCGGTCCCAGGCACGTTCAGCGTCCGGTTGGCTGTAGGCGGGCATGTCCCGCACGCACCAGCCATGCTGCGCTCCGGGATACACTTCGATCCCGGCCGGCACGCCCGCGGCGGCGAATGCCTCCTTCAGCTTGTCTTTGGCATCGGGCTGGCGCGCGTCGTCACTCGCCGCGATACCGAAGTACATCCGGGCTTTGATCTTTGGGGCCAGCAGATGCGGGCTGTCGGGCTTATCGGTGACCAGGCCTCCGCCATGGAACGAAGCACCGGCGCCGATGCGCTCCGGCAGGGCCGCGGCCGTTCTGACCGCCAGCCTGCCGCCCAGGCAGTATCCCTGGACGCCCATCTTGCGGGACGCATCGACTTCTTTTCGCCGGTCGAGGAAGGCCGCTAGCGCTTCGGCATCCCGCTCCACGGCGCCGGGTGTATTGACCGAGGCCATCAGGGGCTGGAGTCTGGCGATATCGGCCGGATCCTGGAAATTGAAGTGAGAAGCGAACGGCAGCGGGGCTTGGGCCACACGATAGAACAGGTTCGGTACCAGCACCGCATACCCCTCGGCGGCCACGCGCTTGCCGATTTCCCGCATGGAGGGGCGCAGGCCCAGGGCGTCGGCCCAGACGATCACGGCCGGGTGAGAGCCGGTGCCGGGATGCAGGAACGCGGCGTCGCAGTTTCCCTCCGGGGTCTGAATCCGGACATCTACTTCAACGACAGCATGGTTGTGTGGGGCCATCCTCCCCGAGTTTATCGCTTCCGCCCAGGCCCGCACCCTTCGCCGCCGCGGCGGCATCCAACCAGGTGATGCCCCATACCAGTCAACCACGTTACTCTGTGCTGGATCTCGCTCCCGTGCCCGTGGGAGGCACCATTGCCGAAGCGCTGGCGCACACGCTGGACCTCGCGCGCCACGCCGAACGCTGGGGCTTCACCCGCTTCTGGATGGCCGAGCATCACAACATGCCGGGCGTAGCCAGCGCGGCCACATCCATTTTGATCGGCTATGTCGCGGCCCAGACCGCGACCCTTCGGGTGGGCTCCGGCGGCGTCATGTTGCCCAATCACGCCGCGCTGATGGTGGCGGAGCAGTTCGGCACGCTCGAAACCCTGTATCCCGGGCGCATCGACCTTGGTGTGGGACGCGCCCCCGGGTCGGACGATATCGCTGCCAGGGCGCTGCGCTACGACAGCGTGGAAGCGAATTTCCCCGAGCAGGTCAGTGAGTTGCTCGCCTACCTGGCGCCCGCCCGGCCGGGGCAGCGGCTCATCGCTTTCCCCGGCGCAGGCACTAATGTTCCCGTGTGGCTGCTGGGCTCCACCACCTACAGCGCGGAACTCGCCGCCACTCTCGGGCTGCCGTTCGCCTTTGCCAGCCACTTCGCTCCCGCGCTCCTGATGGAAGCAATTGAAACCTACCGCGGCAAATTCCAGCCGTCCCCGTATCTGGAGCGGCCGTACGTGATGGCGGGCGTACCGTTGGTGGCCGCCGCGTCCGACGCGGAAGCCGCGCGGCTGGCCACCTCTCCCCTGCAGCGTCATCTACAGTTGATCCGCCGCCAGCCCGTCTTTGTGCCGCCGCCGGTGGACAGCATGGACGGCATCTGGAGCGAGGCGGAAAAATTCGTGGTGGAATCCCGCCTGCGGGTCGCTGTGGTCGGCGGCCCGGATACGGTGCGAAGTAAGCTGGCCCGTTTGCTCCAGGAGACCGGCGCGGACGAGCTGATCTTCACTTCCGATCTCTACGATCACGCACTTCGCCTGCGCTCCTTCGAAATTGCCGCAGATGCCATGAACCGGCTGGTAGACTGAACTGCATGTCTGATTCCACGATCATCGCCGTTGCCGGCGCCACCGGGGCGCAGGGTGGCGGGCTGGTGCGCGCCATCCAGAATCAATCGGCGCTGGGCTTTCGTGCCCGCGCCATCACACGGGATGCGAGTTCTCCCAAGGCGCGGGAACTTGCGGCGCTCGGCGCCGAGGTAGTCGCCGGCGATGTGGACGATGAGGAGAGCCTGGCACCGGCCTTCGATGGCGCCGCCGGCGCATTCTGCGTCACCTTCTATTGGGCGCATTTCTCCCCGGAGCGGGAACTTGCCAATGCCGGCAACATGGCCCGGGCCGCGAAGCGCGCGGGGGTGCCTCACGTCATCTGGTCCACCCTGGAAGACACGCGCCATTGGGTGCCAGTCACCGACGACCGCATGCCCACGCTCATGGGGAATTACAAGGTCCCGCATTTCGACGCGAAAGGCGAGGCCAACCACTTTTTCGCCGATGCTGGCGTCCCCACCACCAACCTGTTGACATCCTTCTACTGGGATAACTTCATCTACTTCGGCATGGGGCCGAAGAAAGGACCGGACGGAAGACTCGCCATCACGCTTCCGATGGGCGATCGCAAACTGCCCGGCATCGCGGCGGAAGACATCGGCAAGTGCGCCCTCGGCGTGTTTGCCGCCGGAGACCGCTACATCGGAAAAACCATTGGCATCGCGGGCGGCCATTTGACCGGCGACGAAATGGCCGCGGCTTTCGCGAAGGCACTGGGCCGGGACGTGATTTACAATTCCGTCGCGCCGGAAGTATTTCGCGCGTTCGGCTTTCCCGGAGCCGACGACCTGGGCAATATGTTTCAGTTCAAACGCGATTTCAACGAATATTATTGCGGCGCGCGCAGCCTGGAGTTTTCGCGCAGTCTCAATCCCGAACTGCAGAGTTTCGATACCTGGCTCGCGCGGAACCGGCACCAGATACCTTTGGAGTAAGTGCTGACGCCCGCGCCTGCCAGTCACTTTTGATCGAACGCGTTTCCACTTACCAGGTCGCGCAGGTCGTCGATCCAGTAATCCGGCGTGAAGCGCGCCAGCTCTTCCTCCTTGCCGTAACCGTAGCGGACCGCGCAGGTCTTCACGCCCGGCGCGCCGGCCTGCCTCCATATCGGCCGGCGAATCGCCCACGAACAGGCAATCCTCGGGCTTCGCGCCCAGCGCCGCCAGAGCCGTGAAGATCACGTCCGGCGCCGGCTTGCACGGGAAGCCGTCGGTCCCCTGCACGTGGTCGAAATAACGCAGCAGGCCGAACTGTTCCAGAATCAGGCGGGTGGTCGGCGTGCCTTTGGTGGTGGCGGTCGATTTGCGCCCGCCCAGCGCCGCCAGCCCCTCCGCCACGCCCGGATAGATGCTGCGTCAGCTTGTGGCCGCGCGCCGGATAGATCGCGCGATACTGCTGGATCAGTTCGTCGAACTGCTCCGCGGTGTATTGCGGGAAAAGATCCTGGAAGAGGTCGAGCAGGTGGAGGCCGATGTAGCCCTTCAGAAATTCGTAAGGTAACGGGCGGCACGATCGGTGGTTTCCAGCACCTGCTGGACCGCGCCGCAGATATCCCGCGCGGAATCCAGCAGTGTGCCGTCGATATCGAACAGGTAAACCGGAAACGGCGGAATCACGCCGGCTGCGGACGCTCCCCTTCCGAGAGCCCCGGCACGCGGCGCGGCGCTTCCGGACGGAGCACCTGCTGCGTGTGATCCTCGGCATCCTTGCCGCCGGACTTGGGCAGCGGCGGCAAGCGTCTGCCGTGATTGATCAGCCAGCACTTCCGCGCCGTCCAGGATCTCGCGCACCAGCAGCGTCTCGGCGATCTGCACCAGCGCCTCGGAGTGCTCCTCGATGATGCCGGTCGCCGTGTCGTAGCCGCCCTGCACCAGCTTCTTCACCTGCTCGTCGATGCGGATGGCCGTCTCTTCGCTGTAATCGCGGTGCTGCGCGATTTCGCGGCCCAGGAAGATCTGCTCTTCCTTCTTGCCGAAGCTCAGCGGTCCCAGTTCGCTCATGCCCCACTCGCAAACCATCTTGCGGGCCAGGTCCGTGGCGCGCTCGATATCGTTGCCCGCGCCCGTGGTCATGTGGTGCATGTACCGCTCTTCGGCGATGCGGCCGGCCATCAGGATGGCCAACTGCGCCAGCAGGTAGTCCTTGTTGTAGGAATGCTTGTCGTCGATGGGCAACTGCATGGTCACGCCCAGCGCCATGCCGCGCGGAATGATCGTGACTTTGTGCAGCGGATCGGCGTTCGGCAGCACCGCCGCCACCAGCGCGTGTCCGGCTTCGTGATACGCCGTGTTGCGCTTCTCGGCGTCGCTCAGGATCATCGACTTGCGTTCCGCGCCCATCAGGATCTTGTCCTTGGCCAGTTCGAAATCGATCATCATGACGACCTTGCGATTCTGCCGCGCGGCGTTCAGCGCCGCTTCGTTCACCAGGTTGGCCAGATCGGCGCCGGCCAGTCCCGGTGTGCCGCGGGCCAGCACGGAGAGATCGACGTTGTCGCCCAGCGGAATCTTCTTGGTGTGGACCCGCAGAATGGCTTCGCGGCCCCTGCACGTCGGGACGGCCCACCACCACGCGGCGGTCGAAACGGCCCGGCCGCAGCAGCGCCGGGTCGAGCACGTCGGGCCGGTTGGTGGCGGCCACCAGGATCACGCCTTCGTTCGATTCGAAGCCGTCCATCTCCACCAGCAACTGGTTCAGGGTCTGCTCGCGCTCGTCGTGCCCGCCGCCCAGACCCGCGCCGCGATGGCGGCCCACGGCGTCGATTTCATCGATGAAGATGATGCAGGGAGCGTTCTTCTTGCCCTGCTCGAACAGGTCGCGCACGCGGCTCGCGCCCACGCCGACGAACATTTCCACGAAGTCCGAACCGGAGATCGAGAAGAACGGCACGCTGGCTTCGCCGGCGATGGCGCGCGCCAGCAGCGTCTTGCCGGTTCCCGGAGGGCCGATCAGCAGCACGCCTTTGGGAATGCGGCCGCCCAGTTTCTGGAACTTCTGCGGCTCGCGCAGGAACTCGATAATCTCCTGCAGTTCTTCCTTGGCCTCTTCCACGCCGGCCACGTCCTTGAACGTGACCTTCTTCTGCTGCGTGGAATGCAGGCGCGCGCGGCTCTTGCCGAAGCTCAGCGCCTTGTTGCCGCCGCTCTGCATCTGGCGCATCATGAAAATCCAGAAAGCGATCAGCACGATAAACGGCGAGGCGTTCACCAGGATGGAAATCCAGTTGCCGGAATTCTGGTTCTTGATCGTGGTCGCCACGCCTTTATCGTTCAGCATGTTGTAAAGTGCGGGGTAGTTGGTCGGTACGGTGGTGTGATACGGGGCTCCTCCCAGCATATCGCCGTGTACGTCACTGCCGTCAATGGTCGCGGTCTTGACCTGTCCGTCTTGTACCTTGGCCAGGAAGTCGGTAAACGTGAACTCCGTGATCCTTCTTGCCCTGGCTGTTGTGGACCACCGCAAACAGCAGCCCGGCACGCAAATCAGAATTACCCAAAAAATAACAGTCTTGATATTAGAATTCACGAAACCTCCGTATCGGCCCTACTTGCATAGACGCCGCCTCTGCCTTCCCGATTCCAATTTCCGATTCACCTGGCTTCTGATTCCCGAACCCGTAGGATTACGCTGCTGCTGGAATTCGCCGCAACCGAGCCGACGGGCCAAACCGACGCGTCCAAACAATTGCCTCGCCGCTCGAAAGAACCGGCCAGCCGCGCCTCTCCCAAATAGGAATACGCGCCGCTGGAATAGGGTCTTGATCTTTTCTATCCCGCTGCTCCCTGAGGGTTGGTACCGGTCGCCCGGCCTCCAGCTTCGCAATTCCAGCGGACCGGACAGACGGCGCCAGTCTAAACAACCCATCCCACTATTATATACGGATTCCCATCCTTCAAAAGTTTCCGGTTTTTCAATTAGTTCCAAGAAATAGCCAGACCCGAGCCGGGCAGCCGAACGGTCCCGGGGACCGCCACCGGCAGACAGTATGGCGCTGCAGGCGTCCCCGAGGCACGCCGCGCGAACCGCAGCCACTCGAATGAACGGCACGCGTCCAGGCCCGGAACTGCCGCCTGGCCATGGCCTTGCTCTCCCAACGCCAGTACCAAGCACCTGCTCCACGTGCTGGAAATCGATGCCCCGCAAATCCCCCTTGGCCCGCTCGATGGCGCGCCGGACCAACCGCCGCGCGGCAGCCGTCGGCATGCTGGCCAGCGACGGGGCGTGCAGCAGCACCGCGCCGTCCTGTTCGGAGATTCGCCCGGCCGCCAGCCGGTCCAGTTCCTCGTCCCAGTAGGACTCTTCCGCCTGCGCCCAATCCGCCGTATGCGCCAGAGTCGCCACGATGCCCGGATTCCATTCGCGCGCGAGCAGCGGCAGCAGCTCGTGGCGAATCCGGTTGCGCGCGAACCGCTCGCTGGCATTGCTGGAATCCTCCCGCCACGGGATGCGACCGCGCGCGCAGAAACTCCTCCACCTCGGCACGCTCCACCTCGAGCAGCGGACGAATCAGTCCCTCGCGCGTCACCGGACGGATTCCCGCCAGTCCCGCGCGTGCCCGACCCGCGCAGGAACCGAAACAGCACCGTCTCCGCCTGGTCCGATCGCGTGTGGCCCAGCGCCACCCGGTCCACCGTCCCCGCCGCCATCGCCTCGCGGAAGAAGGCCAGCCGCGCCTGCCGCGCCGCCTGTTCCAGGTTCTCCGCCGGGCGCACTCAGGTCGGCCCGCCCCACCGTGACCGGCAGCGCCAGTTCCGCCGCCATTCGCCGCACGAATTCCGCATCCTCCCGCGATTCCTCCCCTCGCAGATTGTGATCCAGATGCAAAACGTGCAGCCGCAACTCCCAGCGCGGCGCCAGCAGCAACAGGCAATGCAGCAGGCACACCGAGTCCGCCCCGCCGGAGACGGCCACTCCCACCCTCTGGCCCGGACGAACCATGCCGTACCGGTCCATCGTTCCGGCAATGCGCGCTAACAGATCGGTCACCAACGCCATTGTAACGGCCCGCTTTGTGCTCCATGCGGCAGCATGTTATAAGAGAGATTCGTCTGGAATCATCCTCCCTGCGAGTAAATTCTCATGGAACAAACAGCAGACATCGCTTTGATCGGACTGGCAGTCATGGGCCAGAACCTGATCCTCAATATGAACGACCACGGCTACACCGTCGTGGCCTACAACCGGACCGTCTCCAAAGTGGACGAATTTCTCAACGACGCCGCCAAGGGCCGGAAAACCATCATCGGCGCCAAGTGCATCGAAGAGATGGCCGGCCTGCTGAAACGGCCCCGCAAAATCATGCTGATGGTCAAGGCCGGACCGGCGGTGGACGATTTCATCGAGCATGCTGCTGCCCCACCTGGAACCCGGCGACTGCATCATCGACGGCGGCAACTCGCACTTCCCCGACACCATCCGCCGCACCAAATACCTGGAAAGCAAGGGCATGCTGTACGTCGGCACCGGCGTATCCGGCGGCGAAGAAGGCGCCCGCTTCGGCCCCTCCATGATGCCCGGCGGCAGCGTCGCGGCCTGGCCCCTGGTCAAAGACATCTTCCAGGCCATCTGCGCCAAGACCCCCGATGGCGAGCCGTGCTGCGACTGGATGGGCGAAGACGGCGCCGGCCACTACGTCAAGATGGTCCACAACGGCATCGAGTACGGCGACATGCAGCTCATCTGCGAAGCCTACCAGGTCATGAAGGAAGGGCTCGGCCTCTCGCAACCAGGAGATGAACGCCGTCCTCACCGAGTGGAACAAGGGCGAACTGGACAGCTACCTCATCGAAATCACCCGCGACATCCTGGCCTACAAAGACGAGAAGGGCGAGTACGTGGTCGACAAGATCCTCGACACCGCCGGCCAGAAGGGCACCGGCAAATGGACCAGCGTCAGTTCGCTCGATCTCGGGCATGCCCCTCACGCTGATCGGCGAAGCCGTCTACGCCCGCTGCCTCAGCGCCATGAAGGAAGAGCGCGTGGCCGCGTCCAAGATTCTCTCCGGCCCGAAATTCCAGTTCGACGGCGACAAGAAAGCCTTCGTCGAAGACATCCGCCAGGCGCTGCTGGCCTCCAAGATCGTCTCCTACGCGCAGGGCTTCATGCTGCTGCGCGAAGCCGCCAAGGAATACCACTGGAACCTCAACTACGGCGGCATCGCCCTGGTGTGGCGCGCCGGATGCATCATCCGCTCGGCCTTCCTGGGCAAGATCAAGGAAGCCTTCGACCGGCAACCCGGCCCTGAGCAACCTGCTGCTCGATCCGTACTTCACCGGCGTCATCGAGCGCTGCCAGAAATCCTGGCGCCGCGTCGTATCGAAGGCCGTCGAAGCCGGCGTTCCCGTTCCCGCGTTCACCACCGCCCTGGCCTTCTACGACGGCTACCGCAGCGAACGCCTGCCGGCCAACCTGCTCCAGGCGCAGCGCGATTACTTCGGCGCCCACACCTACGAGCGCGTCGATCAGCCCCGCGGCAAGTTCTTCCATACCAACTGGACCGGCAAGGGCGGCAACGTTTCCGCCGGCACTTACACCGTCTAGGAGAACGGATGGATACCCAGGCGCGCGCTTCCCAAATCAAGCTGCTGCTGATGGATGTGGACGGCGTTCTCACCGACGGCCACCTCTACAATGTGCCCGATCCCGAAGGCAAGATGGTCGAAACCAAGGGCTTCGATTCGCAGGACGGCATCGGCCTCCAGTGGCTCAGTTGGAAAGGCATCAAAACCGGCGTCATCAGCGGCCGCCTCTCCCCGGCCACCGCGGAACGCGCGCGCCAGTGCAAAATGTCGTACGTCTATCAGGGCCACATCGAAAAGATCCCCATCCTCGAAGAGATCCTCGCCGATGCCAAGGTCACCCGTGAGCGAAGTCGCCTACATCGGAGACGATTTCACCGACATCGTCATCATGCACCGCGTCGGCCTCGCCATCGCCACCGCCAACGCCCGCCCCGAAGTCAAAAAGGAAGCGCACTATGTGACCCAGGCCGTCGGCGGCTCCGGCGCCGTCCGCGAAGTGGTCGAACTCCTCCTCCACGCCCAGGGCCTCTGGGCCGAAATCCTGAAACACTACGAAATCGCCGGCGCTACCGGTGGCCTCGTTTCGGGATCGCAATCAACAGACCCGCGGTAATGCCTATGGAACGATCGTGCCCGCGGGCGAAGCTGTAGTCGTAACCCGGTTCCAGATACCAGCCGATTTTATGTTTCCCGGATGGCCAGAACATAAAATCCAGAACTGCTTCGGCGCCCAGCGCGTTCGTGGTCACGCCGTAGCTTTTCGCTCGAATCCATTCCGGGCCAACGCCGAACATGAATTCCACCTTCGACGAGAGAGTCCAGGGCTTCTTGAACAGGAAGTCCGTGTCCCATTCGACCGAATGACGGGTGAAAAGCGGAGTGGTGCCCATCTCCAGCTCCAGCCACTTCTCTATGGGCGTAACTTCAACGGCCACGTCCGCTCCATAGCTCGACTCCTTCTGGCTAAGACTACGGCTGAAGGCTCCGCCAAGTTCGACGACCGCCGCCTCGTCGTCTGTTGACTGGGCCAAAACGTTCCAGGTGAACAGGAATAGAAATCCGGCCAGGAGTCGCGTAGTCATTCCTTACAGGATGCAGCCTACAGCCCCTGTAGAGTCAACCAAAAAAATTGCATCCATAAGATTACCGTTGTAATCCTATGAGCATGAGATACCCGGCGGAGCAAAAAGCCGAGACCCACGAAAAGATCCTCGCCGCCGCCGCCCGGTCTTTCCGCGAGCACGGGTCTGAAATTAGCGGCATAGGCCCGGTCATGAAAGAGCTGGGCCTGACAAAAGGCGGTTTCTATCGCCACTTCGAGAGTAAGGAGGATCTTTACGCAGCCGCGGTCGCTCGCGCTTTTGAGGAGCAAGGCGACCGGCTGGTGGCAATCGCGCAGAGTGCCCCGAAAGGCGCCGGATTGCGGGCCGTGATCGAACAATACCTTAGCACCAAACATCTCAGCGCTCCCGGAGCCGGCTGCCCGCTTGCAGCCCTGGCGCCGGAGATCGCCCGGCAGCCTTTGGAGGTTCGCAGGCGAATCAACAAGTCCATGCGGGCCTATCTCGAACGCATGCTTCCCTACATTCCGGGCGCCACGGTTGCAGAAAAGCGCGGCCGCGCCTTCATTTTGTTCTCTGGAATGGCCGGCATACTGGTCGCCGCGCGGGCCATTGCGGACCCGCACAGCCGTGAGCGCTCGCTGGCCGCCGCACGGTCATTCTACCTGGAGGCGTTTGCCCGCGACGAAAGCGTAATTAAAAATTTTTGGAGCTTAGGATTACGTAAGTAATCCTACAACTGAATAAGGAGATTCCCCATGAAATACCCAAAGATTCTGGTAACGGGCGCAACCGGCAAGACCGGGCGCGCGGTGGTCGATGAACTGCTTGCGAAAGGAGTTCCGGTGCGGGCCGTGGTCCACGCGCAAGATGCCCGCAGCACGGCATTGGAACGGCTCGGGGCCGAAACCGTGGTCGCCGATATGTTCGATCTCGATCAGTTGCTCGGCGCGATGCGCGGGACACAGCGTGCCTACTATCTCCCTTTCTACGATCCTTACATGATCCAGAGCGCCGCGACCTTCGCCATCGCCGCGCAGGAAGCAAAACTGGAAGCCGTGGTCAGTTTGGGCCAGTGGCTCGCCAGTCCGGTACATCCCTCGCTCATGACCCGGCAAGCCTGGCTTGCGGATCAGGTTTTCTCGCGGATGTCCGGCGTGGCGCACATCAGAGTGAACCCCGGATACTTTGCGGACAATTATCTGCGGCTGATTGCGTACGCGGCTCACCTCGGCGTCTTCCCCACCGTTCCAGGCGATGGCCAGGACGCGCCACCTTCCAATGAAGACATCGCGCGAGTCGTGGCGGCCGTCCTCCTCGATCCGGACAGACATGCGGGCAAACGGTATCGGCCAACCGGCCCCGCATTGCTTTCAGCCGGAGATATGGCGGAGATCCTGGGCCGGGTGCTGGGCCGCGGAGTCCGTCGCGTTGACCTGCCGTGGTGGATGTTCCTCAAGGCCGCGCGCAGGGCGAACGTCGGTGACTTCCTGCTGAGCGGCCTGCGCTATTACGTCGAAGATCACCGGCAAGGTGCGTTTGCATGGAGTGCGCCCACCACCGACGTTCTGGAAGTAACCGGCCGTCCCGCCGAGGATTTCGAAACGACCGCACGCCGCTATGCCGCGCGGCCGGAGGCCCGCAAGAACTTCGGCAACTGGCTACGTACTTTCGCCGACTTCATGCTGACCCCGGTGAGCCCTGGCTACCACCCGGAGCGGCTCGACCGCCAGTTGCGTTTCCCCATGCCGCCCGTGCCGCGCCTCGCCATGGCAAATGAGCGCTGGAAGGTCGAGCATGTCGCACAACCGGCACAAAATCGCCACTTGGAAGGAGCAGATCATGCCATTAGCAGCTTTGTTCGGAATTAGCGCAGCAACCAGCTTTCTCGCCTGGGGAGCAGTGGCCCGGCATTATTTTTGGCCGGCGCTGAAAGAGCGAACCGCCACGCAGGCACTGAAGCCCATCCTGCTGCTGCATGGATTCAGGTTCATCGGGCTGGCATTTTTGGTGCCGGGTGTGGTGTCGGGCGAGCTATCTGCCGCATTTGCCCGTCCGGCAGCCTACGGTGATCTCACCGCCGCCTTTCTGGCGTTGATCGCCCTGGCTACACTGGGAACCCGCGTGGGGACAGTCGCGGCCTGGACTTTCAATACGATCGGAACGGCGGACCTGCTATTCGCCTTTTACCAGGGAAACCGCACGCACCTCGCGGACACACCGGGCGTGTTGGGCGCCGCCTATTTCATCGTGATTCTCCTGGTGCCTCTTCTTCTGATCACTCATGTTCTGGCGTTTCGAATCCTGTTGCGCACGAAGGCTGCTGCCTCACTTACTATTTGACCGGAGGGTGGCGTTTCAGGTCTTGCGTGAGCCTCTCTTTCGGTCCCACCTCGATTCGCGCCAGGGTGTCTTCATAATCATCCAGGTTGCCGGCACGAGGTCCGTTATCGTTCTCCTCGACCACGGCAATCCGATATTTGCCCGGCCGGACGTTGGCTATCACGTACGACCCCGCGCCATCCGTATTCGTGAAGGTCACATCGCCGAGCGACACAAAATCGTCCCGCAACAGTGCCACCCGTGCCCCGGCGACAGGGGCGTCGCCGTCGGTAACCGTCCCCGAAACGGCTCCGAACGCCGAACTCAACAGAACCGATAGCGAGGCTCCTGCCGCGCCGTTGCGCAGGTTGAGGACGTTGCCATCCACCACCTTCGAGCCGAGCGTCACCGTTTTCACATATGCCGAAGCCCAGGAAAGCATGACCCGGTACCGCGCCGCCTTGACTCCGGCCAGGTGAAACGATCCATCCTCGGCCACGTCCGACGCCACCGGCTCCGCAAACATCCCGGGGTCGACGGTCCGTAATTCCACCCTGGGCCGGCGCGTGCTGGCCTGCTGTGTGTTCCCTGCTTCGTCTGCTGGTTCTGCCGCGGGGGCTTGCGGGCGTGCCTCGTCGTCTTCGAATACGATCTGGCCGGAAATATCCGATGGCGGGATCACGCGAAGCTCGACGTTCTCGATGTTCGACTGCCCGACTTCAACCTCCATCGGGGCCGTCTGCACGCGCTGGTTGCCGCTGACCCACCTTGCGGTAAGGAAGTATCTGCCCGGGTCCACGTTCCACACCTCGAACGTCCCGTCGTTCTTGAACCCGCTTATCCCCGGTGAACTGGTGGTTTGGGAGAAAGCCAGTTCAACGCCCCGCTGGCCCGGCGGCACGCCCAGCACTTTGCCGGATATTCGCACCATCGGTGCGCGTACCAGGCGAATTTCAATTCCGTCCAGCTCGATTCCCGTCCCAAGTTCGATCCGGGCGGCCGATTTGTAGTCCGTTACGCCGCCGTAGTAAGTCGGAACGTAACGGACCTGACTCGTGCCGTCCGTGCGGACTTCTGGAAGTGTGACCAGTGCGGCCGGTACAAAAGCCCTCACCCGATACTTCCCGGGACGCAGGTCGCCCAGCCGAAATCGTCCCGTGTCGGTTGTGACCGCCCCGCTTCCGGAATAGGAGGGACCTGTCGAGATCGCCACCGCGGCCCCTTCCACCGGTTCGCCCTCGGCGTCAACCACTCGCCCCGAAATCGATCCCAGCGGCGCCAGGCGAAACTTCAAGCCTTCCTTCTCATCGCCGGCGCGCAGGACCGCTTCCATCGCGGCGCGTCCGCCGGGCTCCGCAGGCATGTAGAATCCCACTCGATCCGCCGTGACTTGATAGGTGCCCGGAACAATTCCGGTGATCGAAAACTTCCCCTCTGCCGTAGTCAGTGAGTCGTAGTTCTTCGCGTCCGGTCCGGTGCCTCGCAGAGCGATGTGAGCGCGCAGAATCGGGGCGCCTGTGATCGCATGAGTCACTGTGCCACTCACCGAAGTCGTCTCGGATGGCGATTGCGCCCACACCAACATGGCCGCCAGCCACAAGCAGTTACTTCCGGAAACCCGCATCGGCGTCCTCCTTCCGAACCACTTTCAGATCTTTGGTGATCCTCTCGTTCGCTTTGATTTCGATTTCTTCCGCGCGCCCGCCAGTTTCTTCAAATCCTCCTCATTGCTCAACGGGCCGGAGTGAAACGCATCGATGGCAAAAACATGATACTTGCCCGGCCGAATGCCCTTCAGGCTGTACTTGCCTCCCTCCTTTACCAAGCCGTCCTGGTTAGGGCAAGATATGTTCGCGATCCGGTGCCAGGATCACCGCCGCGATCGTGTTCCCGAGCGGCGCCGTCCTTGTCCCGCACGATGCCTGAAAGTTGAGCGCCGTCGCGGCCCAGCGTGATCTTTATCCTCGACCCTTGCGTGACGCGCGCGAAATCGACTGCCGGTTCCGAAGTCGTGACTCCCGTCGAGGTCCACGCTCTGGATATACCCGTCGTCCGGTAATGGCTGTACACTCACGCGATAGCGGTCCGGGAAAATGCCGCCGATCTGAAAAGAGCCGTCCGGCTCGGTCGTTGCGCTTGAAGAGCCCACAGTCACCGTCCTCTTCTGCACGGGCTTGCCCTGTGGATCGCCGGAGATTTCCACCTTGCCTGTCACTTCCACCCCTGCGCTCAAGGCCAACTGCACCTCCGCTTTGTCGGAACCGTCTGGTCTCACCTCCGCCGTTTGGCTTTGCAGGTCCAAACCACTCCCCGTGGCATACGCGGTCAAACGGTAGACGCCCTGGGGCAGGTTCGGAATGGTGAATTTGCCGTCCGCTGTCACTGCAATCGTTCTTCGCTCCGGGCTGCCGGCGATGCTCATACCGATGTGCGCGGAATAGCCCGGCGGCATACCGGATACCGTCCCGCTAATCGTCGTAGCGCGCGCCCCTGCCAATCCCGTCAGCCGGATCTCGATTGCGACATCCACCCCGGCCTGTGCCTCTACTGCCGAGGCGCGGTCGGCGCTCGTCGCGGCAGGGTACCAGTTGGGCCGTAAGCCGCGACGGAAGTGCCGGACGGCGTTGCCTTGACATGGAACGTCCCGGGTCCGCCGCTAATGCGGAACTCGCCGCGGTCGTCGGTCGTCGCCGCGGGGGTCCCGACGTTCGCTCGTGCCGCAATCGCACCGCCGTTCGTAACCGGATTCGCTTCCACCCTCACATTTGCCACAGGATCGCCGAACTCATCGACGACGCGCCCGAGGATGACTGCCCGCGGCGTCATTTCCAATTTGAAATCCGTCACGTGCTCGCCTGCCCTTAGCATGACGCTGGGGAGCGGGATCACCCCGCTGGCAGTCACCATATGGACAAATCCAGTGCGCTCGGCGAGCAGCAGGTAGGTGCCCGGCGGAATGCCCGCCACCGAGAACCGCCCGTCGCCGCCGCTCACCGCGCCGTAGGCTTCCGCAATTCCATTTCCGAGGTTCGGCACTGAAAGCTGCACATGCACGCCGCTGAGCGGCTGGCCCGTAACGGAATTGGTCGCTACGCCGCCGAAGTCCGCCTTCTGTGCGCCGAGACCTGTGCAAAATAGAAATAAAAGGACTGAATATCTGATAACCTCCATCACTCGAAATTCTAGGAGGTTGCGCCGCACCTGTCAATCCTGCACAGCCGTGACGCGTGGAAGAATCACAGCAACTTCTATCCGATTCAGTTTCGACTCGATAACCCGCCCGTCGCCCACGCCGCAATTCCATTATAGCAAGCGTAACTCATTGAAAACAGTCTGTTTTTTCAAGACTCTTTTGCGTAGTATGGAAAGCCGGACCCAATAAATTCTGCCACCATCAGGAGGATTTCATGATTCCGGAAACGAAAAAGGAAGCCGTGGCCCACGCGCTGCGCGAAGCGTTTGGTGTGACCGCGTTCGAAGATATCCGGCTGCTGACGGCGGGGCTTAGCCCGGCCCTCGTCTTTCGCATCGTCGTCCACGGATGTCCCTACCTGTTGCGCCTCATCGTGAGCACCGATGCCGCCGCCGGTCCCGGCCGCGGCGATCAAACCCGCCACTTCGCCTGCATGCGAAAGGCCGCCGAGGCCGGAATTGCGCCCCGGGTCTGGTACGCCAGTCCGGAAGACCGGATCTCCATTACGGATTTCGTCGCCGCCCGGCCGCTTCCACTCTCCGAGGCTCTTGCCCGCTTACCCGTTGCCATTCAAGCTCTGCACGCTTCGCAACCCTTCCCGCCGCTCGGAGCCGTGAGTCACTTCGACGTCATGGACCGCTTCGTTCATGCATTCCAGGCTGCCAGGATTCTGCCGGAGACGGAGACCGCGGAACTCTTCCAGGCGTACGCGCGCGTGACCAGCGTGTACCCGCGTCACGATTCCAACATGGTGTCGAGTCACAACGATCTGAATCCCGGAAACATCCTCTTCGACGGCGACCGCGTCTGGCTGGTGGATTGGGAAGCCGCTTTCCTGAATGACCGGTACGTCGACCTGGCCGTGGTGGCGAATTTCGTGGTCACCAGTGACGCCGAGGAAGAGGCCTATCTGCGGACGTATTTCGGAGAACCGGCGGGCGAATACAGGCACGCGCGCTTTTATCTCATGCGCCAAATTCTCCACGTGGCCTACGCGGCTCTCCTCATGCGGTTGGGCTCTGCAGGCAAGGCGGTGGAACCGGCCACGGAAGCGCCTGATTTCCGCGACTTCCATAACCGCCTCTGGTCCGGTGACCTCAGTCTCGCCCCGCCTGAAGCAAAACTGCAGTACGCCAGGGTTCACATGAACCAGGTTTTGCAGAACCAGCGCACCGCCCGATTTCAGGACGCCCTGCGAATCGTCGCCGGCCGGCCTGCCGGCGCGTAGCGGCCCACCCTATACTTGAGAGAGGCTCGCGTTGCCGCCTTGATTAGGAGTTCATGCCCGTGTTGATTGATGCCATTGACGTCAAGCGAAGGACCCGGTTTGAGATTGAGAACACTCCGTACTCCTGCCTCGAAGTGGAGGTGAACACGCCTACCGCGCGGGGCGGACAGACCCTGGTGCGTCTGAAGATCCGTAACCTGATCACAAACGCGGTTTTTGAGAAAACCTTCAAGGCGGGTGAGAAGTTCAGAGAGCCGGATCTCCAGACGGTTCCGGCCTCCTACCTGTATAGCGACAGCGATGGTTCTTACTTCCTGGACCAGGAAAGCTATGAGACCCTCACGCTCGCCGATGATGTGATCGGAAACGCGCGGGACTTCCTGATCGAGGGAGGCCTGGTCGATCTGCTCAAGTACAATGGCAATCCCATCGGCTTGGAATTACCCCCATTTGTGGAACTGGCAGTTGCTTCCACGGAACCGGGCGTGCGTGGCGATACGTCGAGCGGCAGCGTGACCAAGCCGGCCAGACTGGAGACTGGTCTGGAGATCCGTGTGCCCCTCTTTATCAAAGAAGGTGAAAAAGTGAGAGTGTCCACAGAGAGCCGCGAGTTTGCCGGGCGGGCCTAGCATCCCCACTTCGATTCCTCTTGACACCAGCTTCCCTCTCGCGCATACTCATATCGACGGTCGATGGTATCGATAATCGATGGGAACTAAAAAGCCAGCCAACAACCAGCCCGATTTTCTACCCGGCACGCTCGAAATGCTGATCCTCAAGACCTTGAGCCGCGGCACGAATCACGGCTTCGGCATCGCCCAGCACATCCAACAGGTGTCCCAGGACGCCCTGCGCATCGGAGAAGGCTCGCTCTATCCCGCCCTCCAGCGCCTGCTGCTGAACGAATTCGTCGAGGCGGAATGGGACGTCACGGAAAACAACCGCCGCGCGCGCTACTACCGCATCACCGCGCAGGGGCGCAAGCACCTGGAAGCCGAAAAGAAATCGTTCGAGTTCCTGCTCGCCGGAATCGCGCGAGTCATGGAAGCCTGAGGGGGGCGCCATGCGAATCTGGAAGAAACTTCGCACCTTGTGGCGGCGTAACCGCTTCGAAGCGGACCTCGCCGAAGAGATCCGCATTCACCGCGAGATGAGCGGCCAGGCCGCATTCGGCAGCACCGCCCTGTTCATGGAACAGTCCCGCGAAGTGTGGGGCATCGCCTGGCTCGAATCCTGGAAGCAGGATGTCCGCTATGCCCTGCGCAGCTTTCGACGCTCGCCCGCATTCGCTCTCGGCGTCATCGGCGCCATCGGCCTCGGCATCGGCCTGAACACCACCATGTTCACCGTGTTCAACGCCTACGCCCTGCGCCCCTACGCGGTGCACGATCCCTACGGGTTGTACGAATTGAGCTGGTACGGCAAAACCGGCAACGGACACTGGTTTACCTGGGATCAGTTCCGCGATTTGCGCACTCACAAGACCGCCTTCAGCGACGTCATGGCGTCCGAAAATTTCGCGGCGCAGGTCAACGGCCGCACGCTGCTCGGCCAGACCGTGTCCGGCAATTACTTCGCCATGCTCGGCGTGGGAATCGCGCAGGGACGCCCGCTACTGGAAGAGGATAACGGCGCAGTCGCGGTGGTCAGCTACCAGGCGTGGCGCAACAGTTTCGGCGCCGATCCAGCCCTGGTGGGGCGGAAGATCTATATCCGTGGCACGCCTTTCGAAGTGGTCGGCGTCGCCAACCCGGCATTCAGCGGCATGGAGAGCCTGCCCACCGGTCTCTGGGTTCCGCTGCGCATGTCTTCGCTGGTGACGGACCGCGAAGACTTGTTCGGGCCCCGCCATCCCGAATCGCTCCATATCGTCGGACGGCTGCAACCCGGCGTGTCGCCGGAGGCCGCCAAGAGCGCGCTCCTGGCATGGGCACGCGGCTTCGCCCCCGATGCCATCGGCGCCACCATGGTCTCGCGCGCCACCTCCGTTCCCCTCAACCGCGATGCCATCCTCACGTTCATTCCGATCTTCACCGCCTTCGCCATGGTTCTGATGATCGCCTGTGCCAACGTCTCGAACATGATGCTGGCGCGCGCCCTCTCCCGGCAGCGCGAAATCGCTATCCGCGTCTCGTTAGGCGCCGGCCGCGCCCGCCTCGTCCGCCAACTGCTCACCGAAAGCGTGCTTCTCGCGCTCCCCGCCGCCGCAGCGGGCTTCCTCATTTCCGAGATCACCATCGAAGGCGCCCGGCGTCTGCTCTTCGCCACCGTACCCGATGCGTTCCGCCGGGTACTTGCCCTGGAAGACCTGTCGCCCGATTGGCGCGTCTTCGGATTCATCCTGGCGGCGTCTGTTGTCACGGCCCTCCTCTTCGGTCTCGTCCCCGCCATCCAAACCACGCGCTCCCGCCTCGTCGAAGCCAACCGCGGCGATTTCAGCAGCGACTACCGGCCCGCGCGCCTGCGCAATCTCCTGGTGGTGGCCCAGGTGGCCGTCTGCGCCCTGCTCCTCATCTGCACCGCCATCGTGCTCCGCAGCCAGGCGCGCGTCACCGCGCAGAATACCGGCCTCGACATTCATGGCGTGTGGGACGTCCGCACCATCGCGCGCTTCCAGGCACAGGCCGAAGACAGACTGGCCGCCGAACCGGGAGTCGAAGCCATCGCCGCCGCGTGGCGAGTGCCCCTGTATGGGTCCTCGCGGGGCATCGCGGTCATCCCGGACAACCGTACCGACTCCATCGCCGTGTCTTACAGCTTGGTCTCGGGCGGTTACTTTTCCGTCTTCCGCATTCCCGTTTTGCGCGGCCGCACATTCTCAGACGCGGAGTCCGAAGCGCAATCGCCCGTCGTCAGTCGTCAGTGAATCCGCCGCCCGCCTGCTTTGGCCCAGGGAAGATGCCATCGGCCAGACGCTGGTAATTCCCGCCCCGGCCACCGCTCCGGACCCGGTTTTCAGGCGCGTCCCCAGTTTCACCAGCGCGCGCGTGATCGGAGTGGTGGGGGACACCATCACTGGCCTCCTGGAACGCAGCGCCCTCAAATCCTTTATCTATTTCCCGACCCATGCCGGCATTGTCGGCAACGATTCCGTCCTGGTGCGCATCAGCGGTCCGCAAGCCGCCACCCGCCGCCGCATCGAGACCGCGCTCGACCGGATCGCACCCGGCCTCGCCGACTTTATCAACCCCATGGACGATGTCCTCGCCCTTCAGATCTACCCGTTTCGCGTCACCGGATGGGTGGCCGGATTCCTGGCCGGTGTCGCCCTGCTGATGACCATATCGGGCATCTACGGCGTCATGTCCTACCTGGTCAGCCAGCGCCGCAAAGAGATCGGCATTCGCGTCGCGTTGGGCGCCAGCGCCTGGCACGTGGTGCGAATGATAGTCCGCCAATCCGCCTGGCTCGCGGGAATCGGAGCGGCCCTCGGAGCCGCCCTCGCGCTCGCGGTCTCCCCCGTGTTCGCCCATCAACTGGAAGCTATTCAGCCTTACGATTGGGCGCCCTATGCGGCCACCGCGCTGGTTGTGCTAATCGCCGCCGTCGCCGCTTCCTACGCCCCCGCCAGGCGCGCCGTCACCATCGACCCGGTGCGCACCCTCCGCTGCGATTAAGCTCCGCCCGGCCAAAGGGGCGCCGCAGTCGGCTCGGGAATCTGAAAATCCTTGAACGATTCGCTTCCACTCGACCTTGGGTTTCTGGAAATTAACGAGCAGGCACAGAGACCGGCACATTTCAACTCGATGACCAGCACGTCTTCTACGACAATATCGGCGAAGTACTCCCGCACGCCATGGCCCTTGTAGGCTACTGGAAATGAGACTTCGGCAGCAGCCCGGATACCCCGTAGGCGGAGTTCATGGAGCAGAGCACGCTGGTATACCTTCTCCAGGAATCCCGCGCCCAGGGTGTTGGACACCTCGAAAACAGCTCCGAGCACCCGCTCGGTCAAGGCATCGAAGCATCCGCGTTCACCTGGGGCCCGTACGCTCCTTGACGTTTATTGAGGCGTTCTTCCTCCGCTGCGATTAAGCTCCGCCCAGTTCCTCCCATGCCTCCACTCCGCCCAGCAGGGGCCGCACACGGGTGATGCCTTGCGCTTTCAGGAGCAGCGCCGCACGGGCGCTGGAAGCTTCGTTCGGTCAACTGCAAAACAGCACGATCTCCCGGTCGCGCGGAATCTCCCCCTTGCGCTCGGTCAGTTCTTCGAACGAGATCCGCACGGCCCCCGGAACCAGGCTCGGCTCTTCCGAATGCCTGCTCCGTAAATCCACGATAAAAAGGTCCTCGCCCGCCCTCAGCCGGTCGCGTAATTCCTCCGGCGTGATGCGCGCCACCACTAACTGCTTCAGGAATCGCCGCCGCTGAATGTATTTCCAGCCGATCCAAACGGCGAACAGCGCCACTACCAGCACCAGCAGGAACGAGCCCATCCGCGATGCATACCGGACCGCATCCTCCAGTTGCTCGCTGAACAGATAGCCCGTCCCCAGGTAGGCGCCGCTCCAAAGAAACGCTCCCGCCCCGTCGTACGCCAGGAATCGCCCGTACCCGCTTTCGGAATTACCCGCCAGCGGCGCGGCCACCGCATTCAACCCCGGAACGAACTTGGAGACCAACAGGCATTTCAGGCCGTATTTCAGGAAGGCGTTCTCCGTCTGCCGCACGCAGGAATCCGGTTCCAGCGAAATGCGGCACAACAGCCGCAGCACCCGCCCGCCGCCCCGCCTCCCCAGTTGAAACCAGATCGTGTCCGCAATCAGCGACGCGCTCACACAACACACGCTGGCCAGCCCCGCGTTCAACCGGCCCGTCTTGAGGAGCGCTCCGGCCGCCAGCAGCAGCGGGATCGAAGGCAGCGGGATCGCGCTCTGTTCCACCAGCACCCACCAAAACAGCAAGGCGTAGCCGTGCTTCTCCACGAACGCCAGCGCCTGTTTGATTGCGAGATGATGCGGCATCTTTCAGGATACCGTGCCCGTCCGCGCTACCATGGCTAATGCGTCTTCCCCGCGAACTCGCCATCCTTTATGAGGACCAGGCCGCCGTCGCCCTCGACAAGCCCGCCGGACTGCCCGCCGTTCCCATTCCCGGCGCTCGCACCCCCTCGGCCCTCTCCCTCCTCGCCGCGGCCCTCAAGCCGAAAAAGCAGAGCGTCTTCGTGGTCCACCGCATCGATCGCTTTACCTCCGGCATTCTTCTCTTCGCCAAGACCGAGCGCGATCGCCAGGCCCTCATCCGCCAGTTTCTCGCCCACACCCCCGTCCGGCAGTATCTCGCCGTCGTCCGGGGCCATCTCGAAACCCAGGAGGGGACCCTCGTCCACTATCTCCGCCGCGACGGCATGTTCCAGAAACTCACCACCGCGGACAATCCCCAGGCCGCGCGCGCCGAGCTTCGCTATTCCGTGGAACGCGAATTCCCCGCCGCGTCGCTGCTGCGCGTCGAACTGGTCACCGGCCTGCAAAATCAGATTCGCGTGCAGTTTTCCGCCATCGGCCATCCGGTCGTCGGAGACCGGAAATACCAGCAGGCCGAATCCGCCGAGCGCCTCATCGACCGCGTGGCCCTCCACGCCTCTCTCCTCGAGTTCGCACACCCGCGTACCGGCCGCCCCGTCGCCATCCACAGCAAACCGCCTGCCGATTTCCGCGCGCTCACCAAAGCACTGAGCGGTCAATCCCGCCGATAGCCGGCCGCCCCGCCAGCATCATCGCCAGTTCGAATTCGTGCCGCAGAATCTCCACCACGCGCGCCACGCCTTCCGCCCCGGCCACTCCCAACCCCCACAGATAGGGCCTGCCGATCTGTACCGCCGCCGCCCCCAACGCCAGCGCCTTCAGCACATCCGTGCCCCTGCGAATCCCTCCGTCCACCAGCACGGGGATGCGACCCGCCACCCGTTCCACCACCAGCGGAAGCGCGTCGATCGTCGCCGGCACCGTGTCCAGGTTTCTCGCGCCGTGATTGGAGACGATGATCCCCGCCACCCCCGCCTTCACCGCCGTTGCGGCGTCATCCGGATTCAGAATGCCTTTCAGCAGCACCGGACGCCGCGCGAACCCGCGCAGCCAGTCGATGTCCTTCCACGTCAGCGTGGGGTCCAGGTAATCTTTGCCTTTCAGGTTCGGCAACTCCCGTTCCGGCAGTTCGCCCTTGGCGCGATCCTCGCGATTGCGCGCTCCAAACGTGGGCGAATCCACCGTCACGCACAGCGCCCGGCACCCGGAATCCTCCGCCTTCTGCACCAGGTCGCGCGTGAAACCGCGGTCACGCTGCACGTACAGTTGGAACCACACCGGACCGGTGGCAGTCTTGGCAATATCCTCCACCCGCATGGACGCGCTGCTGCTGATCACGTAAGTGGCCTTCGACGCCGCCGCTCCCCGCGCCGCCGCCAGTTCGCCCTCGGGATGCACGAATTTCTGTCCGCCGGTGGGCGCCAGCAGGATCGGAAACGGCAGTTCCTGCCCGAACAGCGTCACACGTGTGTCCAGATGCGACACGTCCACCAGCGCCCGCGGCTTGAGCCGGATCTTTTCGTACGCCTCGTGATTCCAACGCAGCGTAATCTCGTCCGCCGCGCCGCCCGAAATGCGCGCCCATGCGCCATGCGACACGCGCTTCTGCGCCTCGCTCTCGAAATCGAACAGGGATAAGAGCCCGTCCATCGCCGCGTGCGGAGCAGTTTGCGCATAAAGCCTGTGAAACGCTGAAAATACAACACCTGCACGCAGTAGGGAGCGCCGCGAAGTCATAACCGGATCAGATTATACCGCTCCGCGAAGCCCGTTTTCACAGGGGGCCGGGAAACAGACCGATTGACACCCTAAGTTTAGGATGACATAATCTTTAAAACTTGTAATGGGCCTTCGATCGCGAGGATTCTGCGGATTGAAGGTGTGAGATCGAATGTCTCGGACGATTTGCTGAAAGGGGTTATCTATGGTTGGAAGAACCTGGATCTCGATTGTGGGATTGGTGTGCCTGAGCGTCGCGTCGTCGTTCGCTCAGGAAGTGAGCGCCGGCATCACCGGGCGCGTGATCGATCCGTCGAAAAGCGCCATAGTCGGCGCAAAAGTAACTGCGACAGACCTGGATCGTGGTACCGATTGGCCCACGACTACCAATGAAGATGGAATCTATGCCTTCCCCCGCGTACCTCCCGGCAGGTACCAACTGAAAGTGGAAGCCACCGGTTTCAAGACTTACGTCAACCCCAACGTGGCTCTCGAGGTCAACCAGAGAGCCCGTGTGGACGTGTCGCTCGAGGTGGGCGCCGTCACCGAAAGCGTCGAGGTCACTGGCGAGGCGCCGCTCCTACAGACAGATACTACACAAGTCGGCGCTGTCATCTCTTCGAAGACCATCGTCGATACGCCGTTGATCAGCAGAAATCCGGTAGCCCTGACCCTGCTTACCGCCGGTGTCACCAACCCGGATCCCTCCAGTTTCAACAGCGGACAGCGCTCCGCGGGCGGCGGCCGGCCTTATGTGAACGGCAACCGCGAGGAGTCCAACAACTTCCTGTTGGACGGTGTGGACAACAACTTCACCTCGGATAACCTGGTTTCCTACCAGCCGAATCCCGATGCCATCCAGGAGTTCAAGCTGATCACCAATAACGCCTCGGCGGAATTCGGCAACTTCCAGGGCGGCATCATCAACGTGGTGATCAAGTCCGGTACCAACCAGTTCCATGGCGACGTCTTCGAGTTCTTCCGGAACGACAAGCTCAATGCCAATAACTGGGGTAACAACTGGAACAACGTGGCGCGGGGAGCGCTTCGCTGGAATCAGTTCGGCGGCACCTTCGGCGGCCGCATCATCAAAGATAAGCTCTTCTTCTTCGTCGATGAGCAGAGCTTGCGGCGTAACACACCGCCATCCGTTTCGGCAGCCACGGTAATGCCTACCGCTTGGCGCGCCGGCGATTTCTCCGCCCTGCTCGATACCAGCCAGACCGGCGGCAAGGTGATCCAACTCTACAATCCCTATTCGCTGGACACCACCACCGGACTCCGCGCGCCATTTCCGAACAACATCATTCCCGCCAACCTGTTGAACACGGCCGCCGTAAAGCTGCTGACTAACTCGCAGCTTTATCCGGCGCCGCAATACGCCCGGTTCACAACCTCCAACTACTACTACCAGTCCTCAAGCTACCTCTACAGCGACCAGGGCGACGCCAAGGGCGACTGGCAGCCGGATTCCAAGGATTACTTCTCCGCCCGCGTCTCCAAGGGCCGCCAGGACAATCCTGGCCTCAACACCTTCCCGCTGTTCTACAACAGCTTCAACACTTCGCCCACCCAGAACGGTGTGGTCGACTTCACTCGCACCTTCAGCCCCACCCTGGTGAATGAGTTCCGCGTCGGTGTCAACAACGTGATGCTGGATAACGGCGGCGCCGATAAAGGCTTGGGCAACATCGCACAGGCCGCCGGAATCCAAAACGCCGGGACTGGTCTGCTCAATCTCTACGGCTTTAACTACGCCTCGGGGCTTGGCAGCGCCAATATCGGCGTGCAGCAGTTGTTCGCCAACACCACCTTCCACTATGCCGACAACCTGACTCTCATCCGTGGGCGTCACATGATGAAGATGGGCGGCCAGTTGCTCCGCGAGTGGATCAACGTGTTTTATTCCGGCAACAACGGACGCAGCGGACTCATGCAGTTCACCGGCCGCTTCTCGGCGCAGAATGCCGCCAGTCCCTCCGGAACACAAATTGGCGAGGCCGATTTCATGATGGGCCTGCCGGATAACTATGGTCTGGGCTTGCAGTCCGGCACCTGGGGCCAGCGGTCCACCATCTATGGCTTGTACTTCCAGGACGACTGGCGCGCCACCAACAACCTGACTCTGAACCTCGGATTGCGGTGGGAATACCACACGCCATGGGTCGAAGTCGAAAACCGCCAGGCCAATTACGATCAGTTCAGTGGGGCCCTCGAACTCGCCGCGCCCCTTCCGAGCAACCTGGTTGCCCCTCCCGGCCCGGCGCCGATCATCGAAAGCAACCGCGGACTCTACAACTCCTATAAGAAGGATTTCCAACCCCGCGTCGGCTTTGCTTACACCCCGGACATGCTGAAACGGAAGCTGGTTTTCCGCGGCGCGTACACGATTTCGTCGTACCTGGAGGGCACCGGAACCAACCTGCGCACCACCCTCAACCCGCCGTTCCAGTCGGAGTTCCAGACCTACTACAACACACCTGCATTTACCCTGCCTGGCAGCACGCTCGACCAGGGCCTCTACGGTCTGAATCCGAAAAACCCGTATGTCGGCGCCACCATTCGTCTTTGGGATCCATTCGTCCGGCCCGCTGAAGACCAACAGTGGAACCTCTCCGCCGATATCCAGATGCCCGACAATCAAGTGCTTACCCTGGGTTACGTGGGCCAGCACGGAACGCACCTCATGGTCGCCATGCCGTATAAGCAGAACATTGTGACCAACGGCGTGGTAACGCAAGGTCCGTACCTTTCCGGAAATCCCGTTCTGCGCAGCGAGATCTCGCAGATCTCCGGCACCGCGTCCATCGGCAAACAGGGTTACAACTCCCTTCAGGCCACCATGCGGCGGCGCTTCAGTAAGGGTCTGGAATACCAGGTTGCCTTTACTTACTCGCACGGCATGTCGGATTCCATCGGCTACTACGGCCAGGGCGGCCAGGCCGGCAGCCAGTCCGCATATTGGCAATACCTGTATTGCCAGGCCTGCGAAATGGGTCCCACCTACTTCGACGCCAAGTTCATGTTCGTGCCGTCGTTTGTCTACCAGTTACCCTTCGGCCGCACGCGCAAGTTTGGAGCCGCCTGGAATCGCGGCGTCGATGCCATCCTCGGCGGCTGGCAAGTCGGCGGTGTCTATACCGCCCACACCGGATACCCGCTCACCATCAAGTGGAACGGCGATTCTTCCGGCACCGGCCAGCGCAGCTATCGCGTCAATGTCATCGGTACCCCGCACGATCAGCATGTAATCGGACCCGGCAATAAGTACCTCGACATCTCCGCCTATGCCGCTCCCGCCGCCGGAACTTACGGTAACATCGGCGTGGGCACCGCCCGCGGTCCCGGTATGAGCCGCCTCGACTTCACGCTCAGCAAGGAGTTTCACGTCACCGAAAGGAGATACTTCGAACTCCGCGGCGAAGCCTTCAACCTGTTCAACACGCCGATCTTCCTGAGCCCGTCCTCGCAGACCATCACGTCGACGACGTTCGGCGAGATCCGCGGCTCCGAAGGCGAGCGCAACATGCAGGTAGTAGCCAAGTTCTACTTCTAGAACCTGCCCCTCCTCACCACGGAGGCACGGAGAACACGGAGGAAACACGGAGCAATCCAACTTTCCTCCGTGCTTTCTCCGTGTTCTCCGTCGCTCCGTGGTGAACCCTAAGCTACCGCCCCCGCACCGCCACCAGGTCCACCTTCTGCTGCGTACTGGGAAGCACCTGGAGCGCCACAGCGCTTTTCTCGTAAGCCTTACGGAAATCGGCGTCCTCGGGCGCGCCCTGCGGAGCGTCGTCGAACGCCAGCACGCGATACTCGCCCGGGGCGATGTCGCGGATCTCGTACTGGCCCGCATCGTCGCTGGTGGCCGTCCAAACGTCGTAGGTGGTGCTCGAGTTCATCGTGACTACCGCCCCCGCCACAGGCTCGCCGGCGCTGTTGCGCACCACGCCCTGGATGCGCCCGCCGTCCGTCGCCAGTTGAATCGCCAGCGGAGCGGGCGAGCCGGTGAGATCGACGCCGTCGTCCGGCAGCAGGCGGTCGCCCAGCTTGATCGACTTCACGTACGTGCCCTTGGGGATGTTCCATAACAGATGGTAATGATCGGGCCGCACGTTGTGGAAGGTAAAAGCGCCGTTGGCGTTGACGTGGCCTTCGACGTTGGCGTCTTCGCCTTGCAGGAAGAAGTGAATCTTCGTCGGATCCTCGGGCACCTCGCTGCCGGTGCGCACCGTGCCGGCGATTTCCAGCCCGGCGGTGAGCGTCAACACCACGCCGGTGAGATCGGCGCTACCCACATCCACCACCTGCCGGGCCGTTCTGCCCGCGCCCCCGCCGGATTCCTGCGCCGTCAGCACGTACCTGCCGGGCATCAGGCCGTGGATGGTGAACGAATCGGCGATCTGCGCGCCGCCATTGGCGAAGCCATCGGCCGTTCGCGCCATCACGTAGACGTTACCCGCCGCCTGCCCGGTCTGCCCGTCCACCACCTTTCCCGTCAGGTTGTGGAGCTCCTCCTGATGCAGCATGATATCGATGGAGTGCAGTTCGCCGCCGGCCGGAGCCTCCAGCAGGGAGGCTTGTGCCACGTCGCGCTGCCCGGGAAAAAACGTCGGTGCATAGATCGCGGCGGCTCCCGCGCGCATCTGTGCGCGCACGTAGTAGCGGCCGGGCATCAGGCCGAAAATGCGGTACTCCCCGCGATCGTCGCTGCGCGCATTGCCGATCTGTCGCAGCGATTTTTTACCCGACTGGTAGCCGTACTGCAACGCTTCCACCGACGCGTAGGCGATCGGGTCGCCATCCTGGTCCACCACGCGGCCGGAGATCACCGCGGCCGGCGTCATGGCGATGGTGACCTCGCGGCACCGACGCTCCGCGGGCCACCGGCACGCGCGCCACGCGGCCGGCCAGGTTCGCCCGCGTGAACCCCGGCGCATCGGCAATGGCGCGGTAATGGCCCGGCGCCACGCCATCGAACCGGAACCGCCCGGCTTCATCGCTGTGCCCGCGGTAGATTTCGAGTTCGGCTCCGGCTTCTTCCTCCGGAGCGGCGCTGATCAGTTGCACCAGGGCGCCGGCGACGGGCTTGTGCGTCGCGGAGTTGACCGTCACACCCTGCACGGTCTGGGCGTGCGCGGCCACCGCCAGCAACAGAAGGCCGCGGATCATGGCAGCCTCGCTTTCGCGGCTTCGATCTCCGCCGCGGTGACCGGCGTGAGCGTGACCGTCTCGTGCCCCTTGGCACGGACCGTTACGGTGACGGCGCGGCTGTCGAAGAGCTTGCGAAACTCGCCATACTGCACCAGGCCGTAATCGCGTGTGTCCCACGCCAGCACCTGGTAGTCGCCGGGCGCCAGGTTGCGGATCACGAAGCTGCCGTTCGAACCAGCCACGGCAGTCGCAGGCCCCACCTCGAGTCCGCTGGAAGAAAATGCCGTGACCAGCGCGCCTTCGCCGGAAACCGTGCCGCCGATCTCGCCCCCATCGGTGGCGAACGAGAGCGTCAATTGCCCGCCGGAGGACGCCACCAGGATGCGCCCGTCGGGCACGTCCTGTCCGTTGAAGCGCACGGCCTTCAGGTACATGCCGCGCGGATTCGCCGTTACGCGATAAGGACCAGGCGCGCGTGTTCGCCAGCGTGAAGGCGCCGTCCGGTTGAATGGTGGTTGTCACCGTGCGGCCGGGAGTCTCGATCGGTTCCAGGTTCACCGGCGTCCTCTGGAGACTCGCCGGCGCGCCGCCATCCAGCAGAGCCTGGCCGCGAACGTCCGCCGTGGCCGCCGCCGTAAGCGTCACATCATTCACATCATGATCGGTGACCGTGACCGTCTGGCGCGCGTAGAAACCGTGGAGATTGTCGATCATCTGGGTGACGGTGGCGCACCACGCGCCGGGTTCCAGCCCCGAGGCGTCGAAGCTGCCGTCGCGCAGAATCGGGGCGTAGAGAAACTGTGCCACGGACATCTGGCAGGGCGTCAGGATCACCGGAGCGTCCAGCCGCTGCTGGCTGCCCGGCGCCAGCACCTTGCCGCGCACGTGGTAGACCCGCATTTTGCGCATACGGATATCGATTCCGCCCAGTTCCGCGCCGGGCGCAAGCTGGTTCGGCGTGGCCGCTCGCGAGTCGCCCGCTGAGGGAAACCAGGTGGCGACGTAAGCCGTCTCGACCGCTTCCCCGTGTACGCGGCCGTTCCGGACGGCGGCCTGTGCGGGGTTGGACGCCATCAAATAGTAGCGCCCCGCCGGCAGATCGAAGAAGCGGTACACGCCGCGGTCGTCGGTCAGCATGCTGCCTCTCGGGGTAAGGGCGCGGCCGGCGGGGCCATAGGTTTCGAGCGTCGCCTCTACCAGCATCTGCGGCATGGGGTCGCCGTTTTCATCGAGTACCCTGCCGGTGATGACGCCGTTCGGGATCAACGCGACCGTCACGTCCGTGACCTGCTGCTCCTCGGCCACCCGCACGGGCTGGGGCCGGTACGTCCCCTGAAAGCCGGGGCATTCCACCTGCACCTGCAACGTTCCGGGCGTCACGCCGGCCACCGCGAAATGCCCTTCGGCGTCCGTGGTCGCGGTATAAGTCTGTTCCGCGGCGCGCAGCGTGATATGGGCCTTGCGAACCGGCCCGCCCGTCGCGGCATTGGTCACCGTCCCGGAGACGCTGCCGGGCTTGGGCGCCTGCAGAAAGAGAAACGCCAAGCAACACATGGGAGAGCGGCATGACCGGGTGGCCCCCTTCAGAATAGCGCCATGGAATATACTTTGACGCATGAGAACATCGCTGCTTGCCACGTTGCTGGCGTTTTCCGCCTGTCTATGGGCGCAGGGTCCGCCGCCGGGCGGTGGACGTGGCGCCGGTAGAGGCGCTCCGCCCAAACCGTCGTACGTCGTGCACCCCGACCGCACCGTAATGTTTCAACTGCGCGCGCCGGACGCCGCCACCGTCAAGCTGACCGGCGATTTCGTGCAAGGCGCGCAGGATATGCAAAAAGGCGAGGACGGCTATTGGACCATCACCGTCGGTCCGCTCAAGCCCAACGTCTACAACTACAAATTCGCGGTCAACGGCGTCAGCAATATCGATCCCAACAATCCCATGGTGAAAGAGGGCGACCGGTCCAGCGAATCGATGTTCGAAGTGCCCGGCGACGCTCCCGCGGTATGGGACATTCAGGCCGTGCCGCACGGCACCGTGCACGTCAACCTGTACCAGTCGAAATCGCTGGGAGTCACCCGCGGCATGTGGGTCTACACGCCTCCCGGTTACGAATCGGGCAAAGGCAGCTACCCCGTGCTGTACCTGCTGCACGGGTCGGGCGACACCGAGAACGGATGGGTCACCGTGGGTCGCGCGAACCTGATTCTGGATAACCTGATCGCCGCCGGAAAGGCCAAGCCCATGCTGATCGTGATGCCCTACGGCCGTCCCACCGCCGAAGTGACGCTGGTGCCGCCCGCCGCCGCCCGGCGCCCAGCCGGATCGCAACGCCTTCGCCAACGACCTGCTCCAGGACGTGATTCCCTTCGTCGAAAAGCTGTACCGCGTGACCGCCAAGGCGGACGACCGCGCCCTCGCCGGCCTCTCCATGGGCGGCGGCCAGACCCTGCAGATCGGCCCCACGCACCCCGATACCTTCCACTACATCGGAGCGTTCAGCGCCGGCGGCGGGAATCAGAATTACGACGAGCTGTACAAAGACCTGTTTGCCGATCCCAAGGCCGCCAACAAAAAGATCAAGCTGTTCTACATCGCCTGCGGCAAGGCCGACGCGCTGTTCCCGGGCTCCCAGAAACTCCACGAGACCCTGGATCAGCACCAGATCAAAAACAGTTTCAATCCGTCCGAAGAAGGCCACGTCTGGAGAAACTGGCGCGACTATCTTGCCGACATGGCGCCGCAGTTGTTCCGATAAGAAGAAGGAATAGGCCGCAGATGAACGCAGATGAACGCAGATAAGATTTTTTGTTTTATCCGCGTTCATCTGCGTTCATCTGCGGCCAATAAATCTTGTGTGAGGGAACGATGAGACGAAGTGTTCAATTTACTTTTCTTGCATTGCCGCCGCTTCCGCGCTGGCGCAGGGGCGCGGCGCGCCCAACCCGCAGATGATCGCGGCCCGCAACTCCACCGAAGAGGAACTCGAGAAGATCGCCATCGTCGAGCGCAAGGTGATGGTGCCGATGCGCGACGGCAAGCGCATGGCGGCCGATATCTATCGCCCCAAGGACACCTCGAAGAAGTACCCCATCATCTTCGTGCGCACGCCGTACAACTTCAACTTCTGGGACGTGCGCAACGGCGCGCCGCGCGACATGACCGCCGAGCTCGACGCCGTCAAGCGCGGCTACGCCTACGTCGAGATGAACGAGCGCGGCCACTTCTTCTCCGAAGGCAACTACGACATTCTGGGCGCGCCGCTCACCGACGGCGACGACGCGATCACGTGGATGTCCGTCGCAGCCGTGGTCGAACGGCAAGGTCGGCACCATCGGCTGCTCCTCGACCGCGGAGTGGCAGCTGGGCGTCGCGGCGCAGGGCAATCCGGCATTCGCGGCGATGATCCCGCAGGGATTCGGCGCCGGCGTGGGGCGCGTGGCGCCGTATTACGAGCAGGGCAACTGGTATCGCGGCGGCGCGGTGCAGATGCTGTTCATCGCCTGGCTCTACGGCGAGCAGAACCAGGTGCGGCCGATGTTCCCGCCGAACACCTCGCAGGCAGGATCTGATCCGCGCGTCGAAGTCTGTTCGACCTGGCGCCGCAGATGCCGCCGGTCGATTGGTCGAAGGCGCTGCGCATCTGCCCGAGATGGACATCATCAAAGCCGTCGACGGCCCGCACGGAATTTTCGCCGACCGCATGGAAGTCTCCACCGGCGGCGCCATGATCAAGCGCACGCCCAACGATCCGGCCTGGTATCGCGGCGGCCTGTGGCACGACGACATGAAGATCAACGTGCCGGGCTTCTGGTTCATGTCGTGGTACGACGTGTCGGTCGGGCCGAACCTGGCGGCGTACAACTTCGTGCGCAAGACGGCGCGGCCGGAGATCGCCAACCAGCAGTACGCGGTGATCGCGCCGACGCTGCACTGCGCGCTACAAGCGCGCCACCGAGAACACCGTCGTCGGCGAGCGCAGCATGGGCGACGCGCGCCTGGATTACGACGAGCTGACCTACGGCTGGTTCGACCATTTCCTGAAGGGCGAGGACAACCACGTTCTCGAGAAGATGCCCAAGGTCCGCTACTTCACCATGGGGATCGAACAAGTGGCAGACCGTCGGACACCTGGCCGCCCGCGGGCGCGCAGCCGATGACGTTCTACCTGGCGAGCGGCGGCAAGGCGAACAGCCTGAACGGCGATGGCGCGCTGGCGCACGGCCGCGCCCGGCGACGGACAGCCCGGACGCGTTCGCCTACGATCCCGATGAATCCGGTGCCCTCGCTACGGCGGCAACGTCTGCTGCACCGGCAATGCCGTGACGGGCGGCGCGTTCGACCAGCGCAAGATGGAGGCGCGCGCCGGACATCCTGGTCTACACCTCCGAGCCGCTTGAAGGAAGGCGTCGAAGTCAGCGGGCCGATCGACGTGACGCTCTACGTGTCGTCCGACGCGAAGGACACCGATTTCACCGTGAAGCTGATCGACGTGTATCCGGACGGCACGGCCTACAACCTGGACGAGACGATTCAGCGCGCTGCGCTATCGCGACGGCTACGACAAGCCGCCGGTGTGGATGGAGACGGGCAAGGTCTACAAGGTGGCGCTGCAGCCGATGACGACGAGCAACTACTTCGCGGCCGGCCATCGCATCCGCATCGAAGTATCGAGCAGCAACTTCCCGCGCTTCGACCGCAACCTGAACACCGGCGGCAACAACTACGACGAGGCGAAAGGCGTGGTGGCGCACAACGCGGTGCACCACTCCCGCGCAGTATGCCATCCAGGTGACCCTCACGGTGGTGAAGCACTGAAGTGGGAAGGTGCAGGCGACCCCCGTCTGCGCGCGACCGCCCCGGTCGGAACGCTTAGTTTTTCCTGCGCTCACCGTGTGCAGCGCGTCTGTCGTGCTCGGCGCTCCCCGCCCCCCCCGCGGCGCGGAACTGCTTGAGTTGAATTCCGCGCACACGGCGGAAGTGCCGGACGTTCGCGCTAGCAAGGGTATCGCCCGCTTCGAGCGCCGTCGCCGCGATCAAAGCATCCGCGACCTGTAGTCCGTCGCTGAGAGCGTGATCTTCAATCAGGGCGGCGGCCGCGTAACTGATGGGCTCGTCGACCGGGATGACCTGAAACGAATTGTCGCGGAAGAATCGCCGCAGTTCCGCCATTTCCTTTTTCGACCGCGCTCCCTGGAACAGTTCCATCAGGGACACGATGGAGAGCCTGCGCGACGTTTGCGAATCCACCAGGCGCGCCGCGCCCGCATCCCCGCGAAAAAACCAGATGAGGACGTCCGAGTCAAATACCACGCAGGCGCGAACTCCTCAATCGCCGGACGTAGCCCGGCACATCTGCCAGATCCTTCCGGCCTTTCCACAGGCCGAAGGCCGGATCGGCGGAGGGCTTGCGCACTTCCTGGGCCGATTGCACCGGCACCAGCCGCGCCTTCTCATGGCCGCGATGCGAAATCGTCACCGGCTCGCCCCGGTCGAGCGCTTCCAGCACGGACTTCATGCGGTACCGCAGGTCCACGATTTTCGCTTTCATAAACTGTCTACTTCCAAGTATACACATCGCCCGCTCGCCACGCCCTCCCCGCCGTCTTGTAAGCTATTGATTTGCGACAAATCACCTTCGAAGTGGTGGCCGAGTGCCCCCACACCCGCGCCCGCGCCGGCCTGCTGCACACCGCGCACGGCACCATCGAAACGCCCGTCTTCATGCCCGTGGGCACGCAGGCCACCGTCAAAGGACTGACCCAGCGCGACCTCGCCGAAGATCTCGGCGTGCCGCATCCTGCTGGCCAACACCTATCACCTTTTTCTGCGTCCCGGACACGAACTCGATCCGCAAAATGGGCGGCCTGCACCGCTTCATGTCCTGGCCCAACGCCATCCTCACCGATTCCGGCGGCTTCCAGGTGTTCAGCCTCAGCGGCCTGCGCAAGATCACCGACGACGGCGTCGTCTTCCAATCGCACCTCAACGGCGACACCCACACCTTCACGCCGGAATCCACCGTGGACGTGCAACTGGCCTACGGCAGCGACATCCTGATGGTGCTCGACGAATGCCCCGAATATCCCGTCAGCCACGAATACGCGCGCCAGAGCATGTAGCGCACCGTCCGCTGGGCGCGGACAGGCCAATACCCATTTCCGCGAGCGCATGGCGGCGAGCGCCACCCGCCACGCCCTCTTTCCCATCGTGCAGGGCTCCATGTTTCCCGACCTGCGCCGCGAGTGCGCCGCCGCCCTGCTGGATCTCGATACCGACGGCTATGCCATCGGCGGCCTCTCGGTCGGCGAGCCGCGCCCGCTCAGCATGGAAATGGTGGAGGCTACCGAAGACATTCTGCCGCGCGACCGGCCGCGCTACGCCATGGGCGTCGGCATGCCCGATGAGCTGCCCGAATACGTAGCCCGCGGCGTGGACATGATGGATTGCGTGCTGCCCTCACGCAACGCCCGCAACGGCTATCTGTTCACCTCGCAGGGACGCGTCATCATCAAACATGCGCAGTACAAGGACGATGAGCGGCCGCTTGGACCCGAACTGCAAATGCTATACTTGTAGTACGTACTCCCGGGCATATCTCCGCCATCTGTTTCTGTCCGGTGAAATTTTGTACGCAATGTTGGCCACCAGGCACAACGTCCGGCGGTACCTTGACATCATGCGTGGGATCAGGCACGCTATAATATCGAAATCATATCCAGAATACTTGAGGACTGTGCGCTCGGCGTGCGTGGATGCCGGGTGATCCCCATATTGATCCGAACGTGCCCTTAAACCTGTTTATTCAAGCGGCGTCGCCCAGCTCGTTCCCTGCTGGGATTCCTCCCGATCCTTCTGATCTTCGGAATTTTCTATTTCCTCCTGTTCCTTCCGATGCAGCGGCAGCGCAAACAGACGCAGAAAATGCTGTCGGCGCTGAAGAATGGCGATATGGTAGTCACCAGTGGCGGGATCATCGGAACCATCGTAGCGATCGAGGCGACGATATCCCTGGTGTTACGGGTGAAGCCGGACAACGTTAAGATGCAGGTTTCGCGCAGCTCCGTCTCGAGCCTGGTCGGCGGCGAGGTCAAGAAGTAAAGCAAATTTATCATTAGCAGGCTCTGAACTCCCATGAAAAAGAATTTGAAGGCTCGGACCATATTCATCGTTGCGACGATTCTGGTCTGTGTTTTCGGCATCATCGGCTTTCCCAAGTCGATGGCCGATCTGAAGCGAGAATTTCGACGACAACATCCGTCTCGGGCTGGACCTGAAGGGTGGCACCTACTTCGTGCTGGAAGTCCAGGTGCAGGACGCCGTGAAAGCCGACGCCGATCAGGCCATCGAGCGGCTGAAGGAAGATCTCAAGAAAGCAGAACATCACCTGGGCCGACATGCAGAGCACCGACGTCAAGACGGTGGCTGATGCCGCCAACGAAGTCAATCACCATCAAGGGCATTCCCGCCACCATGTCGAGCGCGTTCCGGAATCTGGTTTCGGAACGCTATTCCACCTACAACGTGAAGGTGCTCAACTCCACCGATTATCAGCTGAAGATGAAGCCCACGGATCTGTTGTCGCTCGAAGAGCGACACCGTGCAAGCGCACCGTGGAAACCATTCTGCAACCGCATCAACGGCCTCGGGCTGACCGAGCCGACCGTGCAGCAGTACGGCAGCGATACCGACTACGAGATCCTGGTGCAGTTGCCGGGCGTGGACGATCCGGCTCGCGTGAAGGAGCTGCATCGGCACCGCGGCCGTGCTTGAATATCGACGACGTGAAGGATGGTCCGTTCCCCAGCCGCGACGCCGCGATGGCGCAGCATGGCGGCGTCCTGCCGCTCAATACCACGCTGGTGAAGTCTAAGCCGCGCGCCGGAGCGGAAGGCGACCAGTGGTATCCTGGTCAGCAAGAACCCGGTGATCACCGGGCGCGGTGATGCGCAATGCGCGTCCGGGCCAGGATGAATTCCGCAAGTGGGAAACCAGTTTCACGCTTTCGCCCGGACGGCGGCAAGCGCTTCGGCCGCTACACCGAAGCCAACGTCGGGAACCGCCTGGCCGTGGTGCTCGACAATCAGATCGTCAGCGTGGCCACCATTCAGTCGAAGATCGAGGACTCCGGCCGCATCACCGGTCTGGGCAGCGAACAGGAAGCCGAAGATCTCGCGCAGCTATCTGCGGTCGGGCTCCCTGCCGGCCGGCGTATCAGTATCTGCAGGAGCGGTCCATCGGACCTTCGCTGGGCGCCGATTCCATTCAGGAAGGGCTCGATGGCCGGTATGGCCGGCCTGGCGGCCGTCATCATCGTCATGCTGGTGTACTACAAGCGCAGCGGAATCAATGCGGTGCTGGCGCTGTTGCTGAATACCGTGGTGCTGCTGGCGGCGCTGGCGTATTTCCATGCCGTGCTGACCCTGCCGGGCATCGCCGGCGTCATTCTGACCATCGGTATGGCGGTGGATTCGAATGTCCTGATTTTCGAGCGTATCCGCGAGGAACTGCGCACCGGGAAGTCGATCGTCGCCGCCGTGGATACGGGATTCAACAAAGCCTGGTGGACCATCGTGGACACACACGTGACCACGGTGGTTTCCTGCGCTTTCCTCTTCCTCTTCGGGGAAGGACCGGTCAAGGGATTTGCGGTAACATTGACGATCGGTTTGATCGCGAATATTTTTACGGCAGTGTTTGTGTCCAAGACCATCTTCGATTACGAGCTCTCCGGACATCGCCGTCTGGAGACTCTAAGTATCTAAAAACATTGGGCATAAATCTGTGAACTGCGACGGGAACAAATTTAAAGGGCTGGTGTCCAAAGTAATGTAGGCCACCAGCACGGCAAGAGTCGATGGAATTATTCAAAAACACGAACTACGATTTTCTGGGCAAGAAGTGGCCGTTCATCATTGCCTCGCTGGTGCTGACCGTCGCCGGACTGGGAAGCATTCTCTTCTGGCGGACTGAACTACGGGATCGACTTCAAAGGCGGCGCGCTGATGACCGTGAAGTTCGCCGGTCCGCCCAACCTGCAGAAGATCCGCTCGGTCATGGAGCACGCCGTCAAAGGCGAAGTGAGCGTGCATGAATTTCAGCGGCGGCACAGCCGTAAACAGCGTCTCCGATCGGCACCGAGTTGCAGGAAGAGCAGCTCCTGAACCAGAACCGCGACGCCATGGAGGACGTCCTCGACCCAGACCTTCGGGCAGCCCGACAACGGCAAGCTGGATTTCAACAACACCAGTGCCGTCAGCTCTGAAGGACCGGCTGCGCGATCCGCTGGCGCGCGCCGGCGTGCCGATGACCGACGCAGCAACTGGAAACGCTGGCGGCGGAATCCTGACCAAGGTACGCGACAACCAGTACTCCGGGCTCATTACTAATTTCAATGAATTGTCCTCCGTGCCCGGCATGAATCCTGGTATTATGAACACTCTTAATCAGGAGTGTTACCTGGCGCCGTTCCACGTCGGCGAAGTGCAGATGGTGGGTCCGAAGGTGGGCGCCGAACTGAGAACCAAGGCCGTGCTGGCTACGCTTGTACGCGCTGGCCGGAATGCTGGTCGTACATCGCTTTCCGGTTCGAGTGGATTTACGGATTGGGCGCGGTGATCGCGTGCTTCCACGACACCATTATCACGATCGGCCTGTTCTCCCTGTTCAACAAAGAGATCTCCATGACGGTGATCGCGGCGCTCTTGACCCTGGTCGGCTATTCGATGAATGATACGATCGTCATCTTCGATCGTATCCGCGAGAATTTGAAGATTTTCGCGGCGTGAGCCGCTGGAGCAGGTGATGAACCGGGCCGTGAACCAGACGCTGAGCCGGACCGTCATGACCTCGGGCTTGACGTTCCTCACCGTGATCGCCCTGTTCCTGTTCGGCGGTCCGGTGCTGCACGGGTTCTCGTTTCGCGCTGGTGTGCGGGATCATTGTGGGTACCTATTCGTCGGTGTTCGTCGCCAGTCCGATCGTGTTGTTCTGGCACAATTACGCGGACAGCGCCGGAAGAAGCAGAACGGCGCCGGTGCTGGCCACCGCTCCGCGGGCCGACGTAGTTCGCAAGAGTTCGCCGAAGGCGGTCAAGTAGACTATGAAGCGCGACGCGAACCGGCTTTCGCCGCCTGCGCTTGACAGGAAAGGAAGCTTATGTTTGAACAGACATTCGTAGCAGACCGGAAAGACCAATACAAGCCTTGGACGGTGATCGTTTCGTTCGCCATTCGTGCAACTGGTGCTCATCGGCGTGCTGGTGATCCTGCCGATGATGTATTTCGATGTGCTGCCGACGGCCCAGCTTGACAGCAGTTTCCTGGTGGCGCCTCCGCCGCCGCCTCCTCCGCCGCCGCCTCCTCCGCCGGCAGCTCCGTCAAGGTCAGTGAAGGTGATTCCCGCGGCAGTTCGACGCCGGCAAACTGATGGCGCCGAAGGTCGATCCCCAAAGAGATCGCCGAGTCATTAAAGAAGAAGAGCTGCCGCCCGTCTTCCGGCGTGGCCGGTGTGGTCGGTGGTGTTCCGGGCGGCGTGGCCGGCGGAGCGCTGGGCGGCGTGCTCGGCGGTATCATCGGGTCGGTCCCCTCGGCGGCTCCGCCTCCCCCGCCTCCGCCTCCGCGAAGAAGGTAGAGAAGCCGCCACGCCGCAGCGCATTCGCGTCGGCGGCAACGTGCAGCAGGCCAAGCTGATCAGCCAGCCGCGCCCGATGTATCCGCCGCTGGCCAAGCAGGCGCGCATCTCGGGTGTCGTCGCACCTGAATGCGATCATCGCCAAGGATGGCACGATTCAGGATCTGAAAGTGATCAGCGGCCACCCGCTGCTGGTCCAGGCCGCCTGGACGCGGTGAAGACAGTGGGTCTACAAGCCGACCCTGCTGAACGGGGAGCCGGTCGAAGTGGTGACTCACAATCGACGTGAACTTCACGTTGAGCCAGTAGTAACCCGGAGGTCCTATTCGGACGTCGGAATAGAAGTAGCAAAAATTCAACTCGCAGGAGAAGAGAACAGAATGTTTTTGCAATTGCATGTATGGTCGCTTTATTTGCTCCAGGAAGCAGCGGCGTCGGTTGGGACCCCGTTCACCTGTGGGCACAGATGGGCGGCCTGGCCAAGGCGGTCGTCATCCTGCTGTTCATCATGTCGGCGTATTCGATCGGCGTCATGATTGACCGCTTGATGGCGTACAACGCCGCCCGCAAGCAATCGCGCGCAGTTTGCTCCGGCCGTGGCCGGCGCGCTGCGCGAAGGCAAGCTGGATGAAGCCGTCAAGATTGCCGACCGCTACAAGAAGAGCCACCTGGCGAAAGTCGTCGTGGCCGGTCTGCAGGAATTTCAGGCGCATCAGATCAGCTCGGAGATTCCCGGCGAAGAGATCGAAGCATCCAAGCGCGCTCTCGAGCGCGCCGAAGCCATCGTTCACGCCGAACTGAAGCGCGGCGTCAGCGGCCTGGCGACCATCGGTTCCACGGCCCCCTTCGTCGGACTGTTCGGAACGGTCGTCGGCATCATCAACGCGTTCAAGGGCATTTCGACCGAAAAGTCCACCGGTCTCGGCGCTGTCGCCGGCGGTATTTCGGAAGCCCTCGTGACCACGGCTATCGGTCTGTTCGTGGCTATCCCGGCGGTCTGGATGTACAACTACTTCACCAACAAGATTGAAGCCTTCGACGTGGAGATGGGCAACTCCAGTTCCGAATTGATCGACTACTTCCTGAAGCGTTCGCAGCGCGGCGCCGGCGCCCGCAAGTAGTTTAGCGCGAAGTCGGGTCCGGCGAGTTGATTTCATCCGGGAGTCCCGCGAGGGGCTCCCGGCTCCTGCCGAGTCCCGGGAGAACAGTATGACGGAAATGAAAAAGCGTAAAGAAGTCCAGCCGGTCGCCGATATCAACGTCACCCCCATGGTCGACGTGATGCTGGTGCTGCTCATCATCTTCATGGTCATCACGCCTATGTTGTCCAAGGGTGTCAGTGTGGACTTGGCCAAAACCAAGAACCCCATTGCCATGCCTGCACAGCGACAAGAGCGATGCCGTGACGATCGGCGTAACCCGCGATGGCAAGGTATATCTGAATACCACCCAGATGCCCGCGGACGATTTGGCCCCCAAGGTGAAAGATCTGCTCACCAACCGCCTGGATAAGACGGTTTTCATCAAGAGCGATCAGCGGGCCAAATACGAAGTGGTTTTGGAAGTTGTACAGAACCTGCAGGCCGCGGGCGTGGACAACGTCGGGCCTCCTCACCGAGCAGTTGCAGGAAAAAGGCAAGCAGCCTGAAGGTGCGCGCCGCGGCGCCGGCCGGCCAGTAGATTCAATCGAGATTCATAAGGAGTAATATCTTATGTCAATGGCAGTTGGCGGGGCCGGCGGTGGTCCCAAGTGCGACATGAACATGACGCCGATGATCGACGTGTTGCTGGTGCTCATCATCATTTTCATGGTGATCACGCCACTCACGCCGAAAGGGCTGGAGGCGCTGGTCCCGCAGCCGCCGCCGCCCGGAGCGCAAGCCAATCAGTCCGACACGCGTACCGTTGTGATCAGCATCGACGGCAACCACACCGTCATGATCAACGGTGAAACGGACGATTGGGATAAACTGCAGGGCCGTCTGGAAGACATCTTCAAGACCCGCGCCGAGCGCGTTGTCTTCGTCAAGGGCGATCCCGACCCTGGAGTTTCAATGGGTAGCCAAAGCAATCGATATTGCGCATGGCGCCGGCATCGACAAAGTCGGACTGATGCCGTTTAAGGATCTGGGACAATAGGAGGCTTTCGAAACCATGCGTCAAGCAATACTGATCCTATCGGTTGCCGCGTTGGCCATTCTGGGCACGAGCTGCACGCAGCTGAAAGCGCGCGATCAGCTCAATAAGGGCGTCGCCGCCTTCAAGAACGCCCAGTACCCGGAAGCCGTCGAGCATTTCAAAACCGCGGTGGACCTGGATCCCAACTTCCCCACCGCCCGCCTCTACCTCGCGACTGCCTACATGCAGCAGTACATCCCGGGCGCCGAGTCCCCGGAGAATAAGCAGTTCGCCACCGCCGCGCACGATCAGTTCGTGAAGGTTCTCGATATGGACCCCAAGAACACCGTCGCCATCGCCTCCATCGCATCGCTGTACCTCAACCAGAAGCAGTTCGATGAGGCCCAGAAGTGGTATGAGAAGCTTACCGTGGTGGATCCGAATAACGCTGACGCTTATTACAGCATCGGGTTCATCTCGTGGTCCAAGTGGTACCCGGTTTACGGCGCCGCTCGCGCCAAGCTGGGTATGAAACAGGAAGACCCTGGCCCCATCAAAGATAAGAAGGTCAAAGAGCAGCTTAAGGAAGAGTATGGTCCGGTCATCGACAACGGTCTGAAGTCGCTCGATATGGCGCTCAAGATCAACCCGGACTATGACGATGCCATGGCTTATGAAAACCTTCTGATCCGCGAGCGCGCCGATCTGGCCGACGATAAAGCCGGCTACGAAGCGCAGACCAAGATTGCCGACGATTGGGTCCAGAAGGCCCTCGCCACCAAGAAGAAGAAGGCCGAAGAGAAGGAAAAGAAGGCCGGCGGCGGTATCGTCGCAGACCCGAATCAGAAGTAAGACCGGCCTCCTGGCCGGTCTCCCAAGGACAGGCTTCACGGCCTGTCCTTTCTATTTTTTCCGCATCCCGCCCTGATACAATCGAAGTAGAGTGCCCGCCGAAACCCCGAGCGTTTCCGAAACTGCACCTGTCCTGCCGCCACACGATCCGGTGGAACCGTTGTACCGCGAGCTTGAAGCCAAGGTCCGCGAGTACCGCCCCAAGGACGATCTCGCTCCGCTCGAAAAAGCTTTCCAGTTCGCCAAAAGATACCACGAGGGCCAGACGCGCGATTCCGGCGAGCCGTACATGGTGCATCCCGTCATGGTGGCGCACATCCTCGCCGATATGCGCATGGACCTGGTGGCCATGGAGACCGGGCTGCTCCACGACGTTGTGGAAGACACCAGCGTCACCACCGAGCAGGTCCGCAAGGAATTCGGCGACGAAGTGGCGCGCTGCGTCGATGGCGTCACCAAGCTGACCAAGCTGGACTTTTTCTCCGCCGAAGAGCGCCAGGCCGAAAGCTTCCGCAAGATGCTCCTGGCCATGGTGGAAGATATCCGCGTGATCATGGTCAAACTGGCCGACCGCATGCACAACATGCGCACGCTGGGGTATCTCAACCCGGACCGGCGCGAGCGCATCGCGCGCGAGACCATCGAGATTTATGCGCCCATCGCCCACCGCCTGGGCATGGGCAAGGTCCGCGGCGAACTCGAAGACCTGGCCTTTCAGCACCTCGAGCCGGAATCGTACAAGGAAATTCTGGCCGCCATTGAAAGCCGGCGCCACTCCAACGAAGAGTTTCTGGACGAGATCCGCCAGACCGTCGAACAGGAACTGCGCCGCGAAGGCATTCCCGCGCGCATCGATGGGCGCGTCAAGCGGCCCTACTCCGTATTCCAGAAGCTGCGCCGCCAGAAGATCACCGTCGATCAGGTCTACGACCTGATGGCGCTCCGCATCATCACCGACTCGGTCAAGAACTGCTACGCCGCCCTGGGCGTCATCCACAATCACTGGCGTCCCATCCCCGGCCGCATCAAGGATTTCATCGCCATCCCGCGGCCCAATCTGTACCAGTCCCTGCACACCTCCGTCGTCGGACCGCACGGGCAGACCTTCGAAGTCCAGATCCGCACCGACGAGATGCACCGCATCGCCGAGGAAGGCATCGCCGCGCACTGGAAATACAAGGAGGGCCGCAAGGGTCCGGCGGCCGACGATCAGCGCATCGCCTGGCTGCGCCACCTCGTCGAGTGGCAGCGCGATGTGCACGATCCCGGCGAGTTCATGTCCACCCTCAAGGTGGATCTCTACCCCGAAGAGGTCTACACCTTCACGCCGCGCGGCAAAGTGATCGTACTGCCCCGCGACGCCACCCCCATCGACTTCGCCTACGCCATTCACTCCGATGTCGGCGCCACCTGCGTCGGCGCCAAGGTCAACGGCCGCATCGTGCCGCTGCGCTCCTCCCTGCGCAACGGCGACATCGTCGAGATCATGACGCAGCCCGGCCACCAGCCCAGTAAGGACTGGCTGGCCTTCGTCAAGACCACCCGCGCCCGCAACAAGATCAAGCACGTCATCAACGCCAGCGAGCGCATCAAGGCCATCGAGATCGGAGAGAAGTATCTCGAAAAGGAGGCGCGGCGCCTCGGCGTGCAGTTGGGCAAGGTCGCCAGGGACGATCTGGAGCAGGTGGCCAGCGAGTACGGCTACAGCAAGATGGAAGATCTGTACGCCGCCCTCGGATACGGCAAGTTTTCCGCGCGCCAGGTGCTGACCAAGGTGGCTCCCGGGATCGTCAAAGACGAGCCCGAGCCCAAGCCGGTAGCCGAGCCGGCCACGCCTCCCGGTGTTCCCGGAAGGCCCAGCGACGGGAACGATGTCATCCGTGTGCAGGGCGTCGGACGACCTGCTGGTGTATCGCGCCAAGTGCTGCAATCCGATTCGCGGCGAGGCCATCGTGGGCTACGTCACGCGCGGCAAGGGCGTCGCCGTGCATTCACGCATGTGTCCCAATGTGCAGAACCTGATGTACGACGTGGAGCGCAAGATCGCCGTCGAGTGGGCCCGCTCCACCGCCGATGCCTTCCCGGTGCGCATCGTCGTTCATACCGACGACCGCCCCGGCATGCTCAACCAGCTCACCAGCGTGTTTTCCGACGAGAACACCAACATCCGCAGCCTCGAGGCCAAGACCGATCTCGATCAGGGCGGCGGCATTGTCGAGATGACCGTGGACGTGAAGGACAAAAAGCAACTGGAAAAGCTGGTGTCCGCCATGCGCCGCATCTCCGGTGTCCGCGACGTCGAGCGCATGTTCAATTGAAAAATGCCATTTTCCACCGACCCCGAACACATCGCCATTTCCAAGTCGAAAGGCATCAAGATCGATTGGAAGGATGGTCATCACAGCGAATACGCGTTGAAGTACCTGCGCGACAAGTGTCCCTGCGCCGGCTGCACCGGAGCCCACGGAACCCCGCCGCGCGTGCCCGAACCGGAGCAGCCGTCCAACCCCTTCCAGATGTACCAGCCCGCGCTGAAAATGCTGGGCGTGGACCCGGTGGGCAATTACGCCATCCGCATCAACTGGAGCGACGGGCACAGTGCGGGAATCTACTCCTACGATCACCTGCGGGAGATCTGCACCTGCGACCAGTGCCGGCCAAAATAAAAAGGGCGACCCGTTTCCGGATCGCCCTTTGACTTCCTGACCTGCTTGCTTCCTACAACAACCGGAAGTTGACCTCGATGCTGGCTGCCACGGTGACGGGCTTGCCGTCCTTGAGACCAGGCTTGAACGTCCACTGCTTCACCGCTTCGATGGCTTTTTCATCCAGGCCTAAACCGAGGCTGTGGAGCACCTTGATGTTCTGCGCTTTGCCGTTGGGGGCCACTTCCACGTACAGCGTAACCGTACCCTGATACTTCGCCTTGCGGGCTTCTTCGGAATACTCGGGCTCTTTCTTGTAAACCAGAACCGGAGCCGTCACACCGCCGCCCACGCGGAACACGCCGCCGCCGAAACCACCGCCGGAACCCGGACCTACACCGCCGCCTTCGCCGGAGCCGACGCCGCCGCCCTTACCCGAACCGATACCGCCGCCCGAACCTGTGCCGTTGGAAGGCGGCCCGATCTTGCCCAGCGGATCGCCGTACTGCGTCATGTTCACGTTGGGAAGCACCACATCCGGCGGAGCCAGAATCGAGGGCTCCATGGTCATCTTCGCATTCAGGTTGGCTTGCACTGCCTGCGGCGGAACGAACTGCCGCACGGCTGCCTTGGGAAGCCGGCCCTTGCTGGCAGGCAGCAGCGAACGATCGCCGCCGCCGCCCCCGCCCTTCATAACCTGCGGCTTGGGAGCAGCCTCGGGGGGCAGAAGGTCCGCCGGCAACACCAGCGTGGCAAGCTCCTTGGCTTTGTCCCGCACTGGCTTCGCCGAAAGCACCGTAAACAGCAACACCACGACGCCAATCTGAAAACTCATCGACATCGCGAAGGACTTCTTCTGCCGGCCGTACAACCCCCAGATGTCCTTCACCGCAACGGGCTTGGAGGTTAGCTCAAGCGGCGGAAGCTTGGGTGGATTGATGATGTCTTTGATGTTTTGGATGAGGGACTTGTAGAACGGTTCCTCAACCTGATCTACCAGCAGACGCGACAAATGATCATCTGCGTCGTGGCCCAACGGATTGTTCGATTGCGACAGATCAGCCATTTTGATCCACCAGCCCCATAGGAGCCGCTACATTACAAGGGTGCCATCTAATGGACGCTAATTGCGGCCACGCCGTTACAGGTTTTGGAAAACTTCACCCAGGAGTGTAGCCTCCAGTTTACCATAAGCAATCCTACCCCCTACTTTCGCCAATAGCTATAGGCTTTTACGGCCATCTGAGTGTAAAGTTCCAAAATATTCCATTATTGGGATTTTTGGGGGCCGCCGTTTGCAGAACGCCCCGGCTCTCGGTCACAATCGATACTGATGAAGATCTCAATTGAAAAAATGCCTGCCTCCCAGGTGCCGGCCGATGCCCTCATCATCCCCGTTTTCGAAGATGCGAAGGAAACCCGCTTTGGCGCCGGGGACTTGGCCGAAGCCGGCGAAATCGCCGGGAAGTCACTGGAATTAACACTGTTGCATCATGTTCCCGGTGTCGCCGCGACCCGCGTCCTGCTGGCCGGAGCCGGAAAGGCCGACAAGTTTACATCCGCCGAGCTGCGTAAATTGGTTTCCGCCGCCGTGCGGTTTTTGCGCGGGAAGTCGGTAAAAAAGGTGGCCTTCGAGCCGGACGCCGCCCACGCGGGTCCGGACTTCGTCTCCGCCGCCGTGGAAGGCGCCATCCTCGGGAACTATGAGCCGGACCGGCTCAAGACTGCCGATCCGAAGAAATCGTTGGATGAATTTTCAGTCGTAGGCTCGGGAGAAGAGCTGGAAACTGCCGCCCGGCGCGGCCAGATTCTAGCCGAGGCCCAAAATTTTACAAGAGATCTGGTGAATGAGCCGGCCAATCTGCTGCCACCCTCGAAGCTGGCGGCCGCTGCCCGGCAAATGGCGGAACAGTATGCCCTCGAATGCGAAGTGCTGGAACAAAGTCAAATGGAGGCACTCGGCATGGGCGCCCTGCTGGGTGTGGCGCAGGGGAGCGCCGAACCGCCGGCCCTGATCGTGCTCCGCTACCGGCCGGAACACGCCACCTCCCAAGCGCACCTTGGACTGGTGGGCAAAGGCGTCACCTTCGATACCGGCGGAATCTCCATCAAGCCGTCCGAAGGCATGGAAAAAATGAAATACGATATGGCGGGCGGAGCAGCCATGATCGGAGCCATGCGGGCCATCGCCCAACTCAAGCCGGCGATCGCCGTCACCGCCTTTATCCCCTGCGTGGAAAACATGCCTGGCAGCCGCGCGCAGCGCCCCGGCGACATCGTTACCGCGATGTCGGGAAAAACCATCGAAGTCCTCAACACCGACGCCGAAGGCCGTCTGATTCTAGCGGATGCGTTGGTGTACGCGCGCAAGCAGGGATGCACGCACCTGGTGGACGCCGCGACCCTGACTGGCGCCATCGTAGTGGCCCTGGGGCACCTCAACGTGGGGTTGTTTGCCAATGACGACGGAATGCGCGACCGCGTTCTGCAGGCGGCCAAAGCCGAGGGCGAGCGCATGTGGCCCATGCCCCTGGACGACGATTACAAGGATTACCTGAAAAGCGCGTTTGCCGACATGGGCAATATCGGCGGACGGTGGGGCGGAGCCATCACCGCAGCCATGTTCCTGAAGGAATTTGCCGAGGAGACGCCCTGGGTGCACCTGGACATTGCCGGCACAGCCTGGCTGGACGATGCCAAGCCCTTCCTGGCCAAGGGACCGACCGGTCTGCCCGTGCGTACCCTCGTGCGCCTGGCCTCCGAGTGGAAAGATTAGTCACTGGCCTGCCTGACTGGTATGGAAGCTTCGCCCCATCCGGCGGGTGTATTCACCCGCACTTTCAGATCGGCGGTCTCCGCGTAAGGGCTGTTCCATGTGATCTCATAGCGGGCCAGCAGATTCAGGTAAGCCAGTTCCAGAAGGCGCACGATTTCATCGTCGGTTTCGGCGATCTGAAAACTGGCGTGCGCCCGGCGGCAGAAGTCCTCTACCTTCGGGCTGCGCCCCGCGGAGATGATCTGCACGCTGGCGCGGGAACGGAGCACGGCGGATACCAGGCCCTCTCCCGCCGAACGGAACGGGTCGCTTTGGCTGAACACGATCAGATGCCGTTTGCCGCGGTTCTGGCCCTGATCCGTGCTGACGGCTCGTAAGATGGTCCGCCAAAGCTCGCTACACTCGCTGCGCGCCTCCGGCTGTGCCAGCAGCTTATCCAGAGCGTCGGCGCCAGAGACAAATGTCAGCGGCTCGTCGGTCGAGCCGGGGTTCCCGGTCTCACCCTCGCCCGCAAGATACGCCGAGATTGCCCAAAGATCCGAAGGCCGCTTCCAGTCGCGGCATGCCGTGACGCCGCGCGACCACGATGTAGAGCCCCGGAACATGTCGCGAGAAGCCGCAAACACCACCGACATGGCTTCGACGGCCGCTTTTTGGTTCATCTTGTACTCCATGACGGCCTGACCGTTCTCCAACACCAGGAACTGCGTTGGCAGGATTTGTGGCTCGCCCTGGTCTTCCGCCCCGGCCACGGCGACCTGTAGGCGCCGGTTGGCTTTCGACGAAGGTTCCAGGAACATCCGTCCGGTGACCACCCAAGGCCTGTTCAGCCGCGATTGCGCCAGGGCACTCTTGATTCGCCCTAACGCGGAGAGGCTGCGTGTACGCACGGCCTGGTCTGAATCGCGCAACAGCCCGGCGAGCATTTCGCTGAACCGGGGGTCACCGCTTTCGCCCATCACCCATGCGGCCGTCGAGCGGAAAAGCGCCGATTCGTGTTCCGCCATTTTGATCACATCGGGAATCAGGCGATGGTCGCCGAGGCGATACAGCGCCGCCAGTGCGTTTCCCGCCACCCGGTTGTTGGCATCGCGCGTGGTGGTTAGCAGAAGCGCTCGCGCTTCCTCCGAATCCAGCCCCCAAATCGATTCGATGGCGTTGGCGCGAACGCGCGGGTCTGATTCCTGCAACCGGTTTTGTACCCAGCGCACGCTGCGGCTGCCCCGGCCGATCATCTTGACCGCCTTGGAACGTAGGTACGGGTTGGGATGACGCAGCAACCGCATCAGCGAAGACTGGATACGGCTGCCGTCGGAAATCTCGCTGAGCACCGCCATCAGACGAGACGCATGTTCGGCCGGCATCGGTTCCCCTTCATCGCCGAAACTCTCGGCCAGGGCCTTGGCCAGTGTGACGTCCGTCATCGAATCGATGCGCATCGCCGACCGGGCCAGCGTCAGCGCCTGCGGCCTGCTGAGCATGGGGTCGCAGAGAGCCCGCCGCAGCAGGTCGTACGCCACGAACAGCGTCACCAGGTACTGGCACCCTCGCGAATCGCCTTGAGTCCTCAGGATGTCCAGCGCGCTGGAGTAGAACGCATCCCGATCGCGTTCCAGCAAATCCCGAATCAGCTTGCGGTTTTCCACCGCATCCCGGTCGAAATGGCGTACCAGGGCTTGCAGCGAGGCGTTCAAGTCATCCGGCGGACGCGGCGGTATGGAAGCAGTTGCAGCCACGTTGGTTAAATCGGCCGCTTCCGCCAAAACTTTAGACCGGCACAGATTATGAAATAATCGACTCGCTATGACCCGCATCGCGCTGCTCCTGTTAGCCGGGCCATTAATCGGCGCGCAACCCGCCTTTGAGGTCGCCTCGGTGAAGGCCGCAGCCGAGCCCGTGACACAGCCGATGTTCTGTATCGGCCCATGCACCTTTGGAGAACGCATGACCGTCACCGGCACCCGTGTGGATATTCGCTACATGTCGCTGTTCAACCTGATTGTTGCGGCCTTTCGCATCCAGCCGCACCAGCTTTCCGGACCGGATTGGATGCGGTCCCAACGCTTCGATATCGCGGCCAGAATTCCCGCCGGCCTCTCCAAGAATCAGCTTCCCGAGATGCTGCAGGGCCTGCTCGCCGGGAGGTTCAAACTGGCAGTCCACCGCGACCGCGCCGAGCAGCCGGTCTACGTCCTTGTGGTGGCCAAGGGAGGCCCGAAGCTCCGGCCATCCACCGTGGACCCCGATTCCCCGCCTCCCGACCCGCCCGGCAGCAAAGAGCTGTACTCTCCGCAGGGGGAAGGCCGCGTGCTGGAGAACGGCGACATCGCCATCCGCGGCGGCGAGTACGGCGCCATCCGCGGCGGACGCGGATCGAGCGGAGGCATGCAGTTCGAGTTCCAGAGCCTGACCATGCCGGCACTGGCACAAATCCTGACACCCCACCTGGACCGTCCCGTCGTCGATAGGACCAACCTGAAGGGCGCCTACCAACTGGTATCCGAGAGTCGGGCGCCCGCCGAAGTGGGCGGCGGAGGAAAAAAGGGCGGCCAGCCAGGCGGCGATGCACCCGATTCCGGCCGCCCGCCCGATGCCTTCGGCGAGGGGCTGTTTGCCGCACTTGAAAAAGCCGGCCTGAAGCTGGAAAAAACCAAAGCGCCCGTCGAGATGATCGTGGTCGATCGCCTTGAAAAGGTGCCAATCGCGAACTGAGCACCGCTTGCCCGCGCCCCCGGTGTGGGAAAATGTCCGATTATGCGCTGCACACTTGCCCTTTGCCTTTTCTCTGCCGGAGCGCTGCTCGCCCAGCGCGGCCCCGGTGCGCAACCTTCCGCCGCCGAGGTCCTTCCCATTCCGCCGGAAAGCAGTTCGGTCACCGACCACGAGCTCACGCTCGACGGCAAAACGCTGCGTTACGCCGCCACCGCGGGCACCCTCCTGATCGACGACGAGGAAGAGAAGCCCTACGGCAGCATCTTCTATGTGGCGTACACGCTGGCCGGCGTCAGCGATACGCGCACCCGCCCGGTCACGTTCCTTTATAATGGCGGTCCGGGTTCGGCCAGCGTGCCGCTGCATATGGCCTCGGTGGGTCCCGTGCGCGTTGTCACGGCCAGCCCGGAAGCCAGCGGACCGGCGCCCTACCAGCTCATTCCCAATCCGTACAGCCTGCTCGATAAAAGTGACCTGGTATTTGTGGATGCGCCCGGCACCGGCTTCTCCCGGCCCGTCGGCAAAGCCACCATCCGCAATTTCGCCGGCACCGACCAGGACGTGCAGGCCTTCCTCAAGTTCATCGAGCGTTACATCGGTGTCAATCACCGCTGGAACTCGCCCAAATTTCTCTTCGGCGAATCGTACGGCACCACCCGTTCCGCCGCCCTGGTGGATGCGCTCGAAAACGACGGTGTCGCCATCAACGGCGTGGTCCTGATGTCCACGATTCTGAACTACTTCACCCTGGCGCCCGGAAGCGACGCGGTGTTCATCGGCAATCTGCCGACCTATGCCGCCATCGCGGACCACTACGAAAAGGTGCAGCACAAGGGCAAGGACCTCACCGCCTTCCTCAACGAAGTGCGCGCCTTCGCCCGCGGCCCCTACGCCGAGGCGCTGGCGCAGGGACACAACCTGCCGGCCTCCCAGGTGGACACCATGGCCGCCAAACTGGCCGGCTATACCGGGCTCAGCCAGCAGTTCATTAAGGGGGCTAACCTGCGCGTCAGTCCGGTGCGCTTCCGCAAGGAACTGATGCGCGATCAGCGCATGATTCTGGGCCGCTACGATGCGCGTTTCGAAGGTACCGACACCGATGCCGCGGGCGAGAATCCCGGCTATGACCCGTCCGGCACCGGCGTCAGCGGCGCCTTCGTCACCGCCTTTCACGACTACCTGGATCGCGAGCTGAAGTACACCTCCAAAGAGACTTACCTTCCGCATGGCCCCAACGTCAACCAGATCTGGGACCACACCCATCGCCCGCCCGCCGCTGGAGGCGGGGGTGGAGGACGCGGCGCGGCGCCGCCCCTTCGCGACGCCTACGTGGCCGGCGACCTCGCCGACGCCATGCGCAAAGATCCCAACCTGAAAGTGTTTTCCGTCAATGGCCTGTTCGATCTGGCGACGCCCTTCTTCATCACCGAATTCGACCTCTCCCACATGGAGCTGGAGCCCAAATTGCGCCAGAACATCCAATTCGCCTATTACCCCTCCGGCCACATGATCTATCTGAATGTGGAAGCCCTCAAGCAACTAAAAACGGATCTGTCCGCCTTCTACACCAAAGCCGCCCCGGGCGCACACTAACTTCTTTCATCGCGGAGACGCTGAGGCGCGGAGGAAGACGCGGAGAATTGAAACTTAATCGTTTTCTCCGCGTCTTCCTCCGCGCCTCCGTTCCTCCTCGATGAATTCACCACCCGCGTCTTCCTTACCCCAGGAACCCCATCTTCCGCGTACCGAAGTTCACCAGATTCGGGAAAATCGAATTCATCGCGCTATCCGGGATGCCGAACCACGAGCACAGCGTGGCGCCGTACTGATCGATCGACGTCGTGGGGATCCAGCGCCCGCGCGTGTCGGTATCGTCCGGTCCGCCTAGTTCGAAAGTCGGGAAGCTGCCGTAGATCTGGCCGCCCTGCACCGCCCCGCCCAGCACCAGGTGATGCCCGCCCCACCCGTGATCGCTGCCGTCTCCCGACGTCGCCTGGAACGTGCGATTGAAGTCCGACTCGGTAAACGTCGTTACGTTTTGCGCCACCCCCAGTTCCTGCGTGGCGCTGTAGAAAGCCGCCAGCCCCTGGCTCACCTCGGGGTACAGCGTGTTGAGCGTGGGTAGTTCGCCGGTATGCGTATCGAAGCTGCCCACCGAGCAGAAGAACACCTGCCGCTGCATGCCCAGCGCGGATTGCACCTGAATGATCTGCGCCACCTGCTGCAGTTGTTTGCCCAGTGAAGTGGTGGGGAACGTGGTCTTCAGCGCCGGAGCCTTGCCCAACGCATCGGCCAGCGCCTTGGCGTCGGCAATGCCCATCGACATGGTGGAATTGGCGGCCTGCGCCAGCGAAACGCCGCTGTTCAAAGTCAACAGATTCGTGAGTGCATTGAGCCTGGCCTGCGACGCGGCCGAATTGTTGAACCCCGCCAGCTCCAGCGATCCGCCGGGCGCAATCGCCAGCATCTGCGTCTTCGCCCCCGACCCTTCCAGCGTGTTCCCGGCCACCGAAAGGAACGTCGGGAACTTGGAGGAATTCAGGCCGTTCGCGGCCACGTAATCCGCTACCCGCCCGCCCCAGCCCGTGGGACTGTTGCCTTGCGCCACGGAACTTTGCCACTGCTGCTGCTGGTCGGCGTGCGAAAACAGATTCGACGGAACCGGCACCTGTGCCGCCTGGTACTGCGCCCGGTTGATGGGTTGGACCAGCGAACCCACGTTGGCCACCACCGCCAGTTCTTTGCTGCCGAACATGCTCGCCACCTCGGCCAGCGGCGCAAAGAAGCCGTAGGGCGCGCCCGCCGCGCTCTGCACCTGGGTCAACGCGCTGCTTTGAATCGCCAGGCTGCCGCGTGCGGCCAGGTACGCCTTGTAGCTGGCATCGTCCATGGGAACGATGGTGTTGTTGGAATCGTTGCCGCCATAGAGGAAGACGCAGACCAGGGCGCGGTAGTCCGACGCCGTCTGCGCCAGCGCGGGAATTTCGGCAAACCGCCGCAGCGCCAGCGTGCCCAGGGAGGCCGTTCCAATGCGAATGAAATTTCGTCGTGATAGCATCTCGTCTCTCCTACTGAACAATCTGGTATTCGCTCGAAGTCAAAACCACATAGAGCGCCGCTTGTGCTTGCGCCTTCGCCCCCGTTGCCGCCGAGGCCGCGTTCAACGCCGCCGACCGCAAGTCGCTCGACATCGCGTCATGCAGGAAGGCGTGGCTGATGTTGTCCATCATGCCGCTCAGATCGCCGCCCTGGGGCAGGAACGGCGCCAGATTGACCGTTGTGCTCTTGTCCAGCGCGCCGTACAGGGCGGCGTTGACGATGTCCGCGCGGTCCGCGGCGGTCTGCGCCGAATAAATCTGGAACTCCGGAGCGGGCTGGCCGCTCTTCCAGCGCATACATCGGCGAGAAATAGCTGAACACCGTCGGCGGATAGAACAGGTCCTCGCCCAGCTCCGTTGCGTAGCGATTGATCGCGCTCGCCGGGCCTAGCGTCGCATTCAGCCCGCGCAGCAGATTCGCCAGGAACAGGACCGGCTCCCGCAGGTGGCCGAAGGTTGCATTCGGAGCCGCGCTGGGGTCGTCGCCGGCGCGCGCTTCCGGCGTCCGTCAGAATCGCCGTGATCACGGCCCTCATATCGCCCCGGACGCCGGAGCCGTTATCCAGAAACACTCCCGCCACGCGCTGCACGTAAGCCGGACTGGGGTCGCTGGTCACCAGGTGCTGAATCAGTTGCCTGCTGACGAACGGAGCCATGCTTCGTTGGGCCATCAACGCGTCCAGCACAGCCTCCAGGTCCTGCTCCGCCGTCTGCCCCGCGGGGATGGTGGCGCCGCCGATGATGGTCTTCGCCGTGGTGTCGTGCTCCGCTTCCACCGCGTGCATCGGGCCCAGGTAATATTGCGGGTTGTTAGTCTTCGCCGTAGCATTGGGCGCGGTGGGGTAAGTCCAGCCGGTCAAGGCGCGGGCGGTGTTAGTCACCACGCTCTGATCGTAAGTGGGCACGGGATTGTTACTCGAATCCAATACCGGATTGCCGTTGAGGTCCAGTTGCGTCAACCCCACGGTAAACAGTTGCATCAGCTCACGCGCATAATTCTCGTTGGCGGACGTGCCCTTGGCGGCGTTGCCTTTGTTGTTGTTCGCCATGTTGAGATAATTCCCCATCGCCGGGCTGAGCGTGACAGCCTTCATAATGTCGCGATAGTTACCGAAGGCGTTGTCGCGAAACAGCCGCCAGTAAGGTGGAAACGCATAGGCGACTTTTGTGGAGACAGCCGATACCACCCACATCTGCGAGAGCGCGAAGGCCACGCGCTGGCGCAATTGATCCTGGCCCGTAACGGCATTCTGAAAAAACACCGCCTGCACCGGCGTCAGGTCGCGATCCGGTTTGCCGTCCGAGCCGAGCAGCGGCTGGTCCGGCAGGTCCGACGTATTCAAAGCGAACTGCGCGTTCAGCCAGGCGATAATTCCGATCTGCTGCAACTGCGCGATCGAAGCGGATGTCGGTCCCCACGTCGCCTCATCGAGGAACCGCGCCGCCGCCCGGTCGGACAGCACGGCTGACGTCTGCGCGCTCCCGGCCTGCACCGCTACCGTGGCGGCCATCGCAATGAAAATGAAAATCTGCTTCATGCACCCCCCAGGTTCACGATGGAAGAAACCCGGTTGGCGCGCAAAAGTATCGCACGATTGTGCGAACGAATGAGGAAACCAGCACCTTCACGCTCCGACGCTAATGTCAGTTCGATGCGGCCCCGGCGGGCGGACTATGCGCCGCGGCCTCCATGCGCCGCGCCTGCCCCTCTTCCCGGGCCTGCCGGTCGAACTGCCGGAGCGCCAGGTAGGTCAGGCGCGCCGCATCCGCGCTGCGGTACACCAGGTTGTCGCGGAGGAAGTGATTGCGGGCCGTCAGCGTCACGCGCCGGATGAATCGCACCGCGCGGCCGGGCTGCGCAAAAGGTTCCGCCCACGCAAAATCCTCACGCGGCTGCTCACAGCCGTTCAACGTGATCACCGCCACCCGGCCATCCGTGCTCACTCCTCTGCGGTACGCTTCGCCATTGTCCCGCAGTCCTCGCGGTCTCTGTACATAGGCCACCGAGTCCACGCAGCCCGTGAACATCAGGTCGTGGACCACTTTGTCCCGTTCCAGGTCCACCTGGTTTTGAATCGAGTGGGTGAAGCCGAACGGGTGCATGGCGAAGGTGGTTCCCAGGTCGCGCGTGGCCGCCGAAGCCCACACCGGCCGCCCGTCCAGTTCGCCATCACGCTTCCAGATGCGCAGATGGTCTCGCTTCTCAAACGTGTCCTGGCTCTTTTGCAGGCGCATATCGGGCTCCTTGCCGTCCAGCAGCAGAGTCCGCATCGGTGCATCGGAGAACCTTCCGTCCTCTACAATGGCGCGAATCGCCGCCACTCCCGCGCGCATCGAATTCGCCCGCGATCCGTCCCACCCCGCCGCCGCGAACGATTTCTCCAACTGTTCCCGCGACCCCAAAAACAGCAGGTTCACCAGATCCATCGGCTGCGCCTGGCGCTTGGAAAATGTCCAGTAGGGCAAGGAATCCACCGCGTCCTGCAAGGCTGCCCACTCTTCGGGCGAAGACTCCACCTCCGGCAGGGGGCACGCCGCCACCGTCCCGAACTCCTCCGGCAGTTCCACATGGAGCTGCATCTCCGTGCCGCGATGAAATTCAATCTCCGGATCCGGGAAATGGAACATGGCGGTCTCCGCCACAAACAGCGGAATCATCGCCGCCGGGTGCCCCAGTACCGAGAACGCAATCCGCTCCCCAAAACGGTTCGAGAGTGTGGCCGTGGCGCGAATCCCGTGGATCTTTCCCTTGCGGTCCACACGCTCCCGGGCGTTGTCAATGGACGCCAGGCGGGCCGCCACCGGGTACTCGCGCCCATCCGGAAATTGCAACTCAGTGAACTCCAGTTGCAGCGACGCGCTCTCGTGAACCAGCCCCAGCCCCACCCTGCTCACCCGCTTCACGGTGCCGCGCAGTTCGGTGCCTTCGGGCAGCACCGCGGCGCCTGCCGCGCACAGCGGAGTGGCCACGGCGGCCGATATCTTCATTCCGGCTTTGGCACTGTATGTCGAAATCGGAGTCAGCAGCCGGGCTTCCACCGCGAGTGCCGTGCGGAGCTTCGGCTCCACTCAGTCCTCCTGCCAGCCAAGCCCACATCAGAGGAACTGCACATCGGTGGAAATTCATCGCATGTCCAGCGTCAGACTTCGCCAGTATACACGCAAAGCGCGAATCCTTGCGTGAAGAAAGGTTCATCCGGCCGTCTCCGAACGGAGCCGCGCGCGTCAGCAAGCGGTGTTTTTGATACGTCGCTGACCTTCTGAAGGCGCATCCGGGTGCGCTGATTATTCCGCGAGAAAATGCCCATCCAGTTTTTCCAGCATCTGGTTCCATCCCGTCACCAGTTGCCCTGCCGCGTGTTCCACCGGAAACCGCTCGTGCGTCAACACCAGCTCGCAATGCGCGCCGCGCCGATTCAGGTCCACCGTAACCAGCGTTTCCTGATCCCCCCATCGTGACGAAACCCAGGTGAATTGCAGCTTTGCCGGCCGGTCCAGCACGCGGAACTCGCCGGTGTTCGTAAACTGCGCGCCCGGCGCCGTCATCACGATGCGGAAACGCCCGCCCACGCGCGGCTCCAGCGCCACCTCGCAGCCCGTCACCGGCCCGGGACGCATCCATTCCCGCATCCCCGCGGCATCCAGCCAGGCATCGAAAACTTCCTCGCAGGAAGCCCGCAGCACCTTCCGTATGACTACGGTCTGACCGTTCACTTCCGCCCTTCCTTTCGCTTGTCCACCAGGTGTCTTTCGAGAGCTTCCACCCGTCCGCTCCAGAATTCCGAGTAATAGCTCATCCAGCTCAGGGCTTCCTCGAACCTCGCGGCATCCAGCCGGCAGGAATGCTCCCGGCCCTTGATACTCCGCCGGATCAGCCCGGCTCTCTCCAGCGTCTTCACGTGCTTCGAAACTGCGTTCAGACTCATCGCGTACGGCCGCGCCAGTTCCGTCACCGTCAGCGGGCCGTCGCGCAGCCGGTCGAGCATCGATCGCCTGGTCGCGTCGGCCACCGCTCCGAATATCAGGTCCAGGCGCTTGGCCTGGTTGCCGGTCCGGGTCATAGTGGACCTTTCGATTATATGATATTCAACCGCCAGGTTGACATTCAACCGAACGGTTGAATATACTGGCTATGGAGAAATCTTATGGCTACCTTGCTTCATATCGATTCCAGCCCGATGGGCGAAGCCTCCATTTCGCGGCAGCTCACCCGCGAATTCGTGCAGCGGTGGCGCAGCGCCAATCCTCAGGGAAGGGTCATAATCGCGCGACCTCGCCCGCACCGCCATCCCGGTGGTCGACGCGGCGTGGGTCGCCGCCAACTATACGCCTAAAGAATCGCGCACTCCACAGCAGAATGACCTTCTCGCCCTCTCGACGGAATTGACCGCGGAATTGATGGATGCGGACGAAGTGGTCATCGGTCTTCCCATGCACAACTGGGGTCCGTGCAGCAGCTTCAAGTTATGGGTGGATCAGATCGTGCGGTTCGGAGAAACCGTGGCCCTGACTCCGTCCGGCATGAAAGGGACACTCGATCACAAGCGGATCACCTGTTTCCTGTCCGCCGGGCGGGACTTCAGCCGTTATTCCGAAAACGCAGGCAGAAATCATCTGGAGCCGTGGGTCCGCACGCTCTTCGGAAATCTCGAAGTCCGCGATCTCCGCCTCATCTTTGTAGATGGCACCTCGGCCGTGAAAAACGGAACAGTCGACCGCGCAGCCTTCCTCGCTCCCCATATTGAGGTTATCCAATCTCTCTTCGCGGAGGCCTTGCAGACCTAAGCCGGTAACACCGTTTCCACATTTATTATTCACTTACAATCAACCACTTACACTCACTAACTGCGCGAATCCATAACTCCGCATGATCCAATGAAATTGGAAGTAGAGCTATGGAAGAACAACTAACAACAGTCAAACCGCGCGACCCCCGCGCCCTCAACGCTTACCGTCACGGCCTCACTGGCCAAGTCCTTATCCTCACTCCTGAAGATGAGGCGGCCTACAAGGCCCACTGCCACAACATCCACGAGCATTACGCCCCCGTCGGAGGCATGGAAGTCGAACTCGTCCAGGAGATCGCCGACGACCGCTGGCGCCTCAAGCACGCCAGCGCCCTGATCAACAACAGCTTCGCTCTAGGCATGACCCGGCCCGACACCATCACCGCGCACCACCCGGAAATCGACGCCGCCTTCGCCCAAACCCGCACCTGGCATGATGATCCCAAAAGCATCGCCCTGCTCACCCTCTACCAGCAGCGCATCAAGAACAAGGAAACCAAAACCACAACCCTCCTCCGCCAGTTGCAGCAGGAACGCCGCGAAGCCCTCAAACAAGCCGTAGAAGAAGCCGCGCTACTCTCTCAACTCGCCGCAAGCAAAGGAGAAACCCTAAACATCGAACGCGATCTCCCCAGCCTGACCAGCTACCCGCAATTTGATTTTTCAAACCCCGAACTCACCCGCTTAATCCTCCACGCCCAACGCCTGGCCGAAGCGAGAAAGCTCTTCCAAAAGCCCCTCCGCATGGCCGCATGACAGACCAGGAGGTCTGTCCTACCGGCGCGCGAAGCGTGCGACTAAACCCCCATCCCCAACCCCCATCCCTAACCCCGCGCGCGAAGCGCGCCCTCAGAACGTCAGCCGCATCTGCAACTCCATCCTCCGATTGTTCGCCGTCTCGGCAAAGGCGCCGAACCCACCCGCGATCTGATTCGACTGCCCGAACAGCGGCGACGTGATATTGCCTGTGACCGGACCAGGATTCAGATGATTCAGCAGATTGCGCGCGGAGATCGAAATCGTCAGGTTGTAGCGGTGGTTCGTAGGCACGTCGCTGAACATGCCGCGCATGCCTCCCCCCGGTCCGCCCCCATGGCCGTGCTCCGGGCCGCCGCCATGCATGCCCGGAGTCGCTCCCGCGCCCGGCGCCCCGCCTGTCTCCGGTCCGAATCCAAAGGTCTTACTCAGCCGGGCATTGATCGTAACCTGGCCCGGCCCGCGCCCGGCATTGCGCCCCAGGATGGCTTCGCCCGGCGCCGCGTTCGGGTCCAGCATCCCGTAAGGCGAAGCCACCAGGTCGGGAAGACTGAGATCGGTGGCAATTCCCGGCCGCGCGTTGAACATCGTCGTTCCGAACAGATCGCGGCCTATGGTGATGTTATAAGGCGCGCCCGATTGAATCATAATGAACGGACTCAGCCGGATGTTCCAGTGCGAATTGATGCTGCCCCCGATAAACATGCGGTGCCGCACGTCCGTCGTGGCCGGCCCGTATTCACCCGCGTAGTTGTAAGGGTTTGCCGGAAAGCTGCCGATGCCGTCGGTATTCGCGTTGGCATAATTCAGCGTATAGAAGCCGAACAGCGAAACATTGGTGTTGAGCCGGCTGTTGATGTTGGTGATGATCTGGTTCTGGTTGTAAAGCCCCGAACTGGTCATCAGGAAGACCGGAGCGGGCTTGCCCAACGGGTAGACCGCCGCCGACGGATTCGCAGCCGAATAAGTGCCCGGCAGCGGCGCATTGATATCGCGCGACCACAACTGGTGCAGCCCGTGGGAATTCACATACGTGACGCTGAGAGTCGAGCCATGCGGCAACTGGTGCTCCACGCTCAGCGAAGATTGCAGCATCTCCGGCGCGCGCAGGTGGCGGTCAATCTCCCAGTTGGTGCTTTGCGATTGCTGCGTGCCGCCCAGCGCCAGCAGGGCCGCCGGACTCGGCACCATCGGGTAAAAATCCGGGTTGGCGATGTAATACTGCTGCTGCACCTGTCCGTTGTAGCGTTCCAGCGTGAGCGTGTTGCCCATGGCGAAGCGATCGTAAAAAATGCCGAAGCCCGCGCGAATCACCGTCGAGGGATGCAGGCTCATTTTCTTCGAGCCCGGAGCCCACGCCAGGGCGATGCGCGGTGCAAAATCATGGTAGTCGTGAATGTTGGTCTGGGTCTCGTAGCGCAGTCCCAGGCTCAGCGTGAGGTTCGGTTTCACCTTCCAGTCGTCTCCCGCGAATGCGCCCACATCCACCTGGTTTACACTCAGCGTCGGGTTTCCGGCGCTCAGGCTGAATTGCGAAGGTCCGCCGCCCAGTGCGCGAATCTGGGCCGCCGAATACCCCAGGCTCTGGAACATCAGTGTCCGCTGATACTGCTGGATCGATGTCAGATTGATGGTGACCGGCTGACCGCTCGAATCCAGCACCGGCTGATTATCCGCGTCCAGTTCCGGCGCCACTCCGCCGCCGAACGTGAACGTCCCGTTGAAATTGGTCGGCGACGTGTCGTCTATCGTGGCCCCGCGCAGGCGCACCCCGAACTTGAAGCTGTGAGCCTGGTTCACATAGGTCGTATAGTTTTGCAGTTCGTAATTCTGCGAAAGGCTGATGCTGCGCACCAGCGGATTGCCGCCCGTGTTGAACGAACCCAGCACGCTGATTTCCGGCCCTCCATTGTTGGCCACGTTCTGCGTGTTGGTCTGATAGAACTGAAACCGCGTCTCGTTGATCGTATGGACGTTCACGGCGATGCTGTCGATCATCTGCACGGTCTGCTCTTTGTCCGTCGAGTTGTACCCCAGCGATTGCAGATTGAAGTTGCCGATGCCGGTGTTCCGGATGGTATTCTCCAGGTATGCGTACCGCAGGGTCAGCGTATTGTTGCTGGTGAGCTGGTAGTCCAACCGCGGTGTGATGCGGATGCGCCGCGGCTGCGATACCGGAGTGGCCGTGAACGGTGTGATCTGCAGCGAGGGGTCCAGCACCACCGCGTTCACAATGGCGCCGTTGTTGATCAGCCGCCGTTCCACATCCAGCGTATACGAAGCCTTTTTGCCGAGCGGCCCGCTCAAATCGCCGCCCCATTCCTGCAGCATGAAGGGCGCCTTCTGCTGCGCATAAGGGTTGCGCGAGTTCCAGATGCCGTCGCCGTAGTTGAACCACACGTTGCCGCGCAACTTATCGGTGCCCGGCTTGGTGAAGATTTCGATTCGCCCGAAGCCCAGCCGGTCGTACTCCGGCGCGAAAGGGTTCTGGTTGATGCGGATTTCCCGAATGGAATCCTTGGGTGGAATCTGCCCGCTGCTGAAACCGTCGATCATCAACTCGCCGCCATTGGGGCCGGCGCCCGGACCAGCCAGCGCCTGCAGGTCGGCTTGCAAATCGTCCGGATCGTCGGGCAGAGCCTGCAGATCTTCGCCCGTCATCGTCAGGGCGCTGGCATTGTTGGCGGGCTCCAGGCTCACCACCGGGCCGGCATTCCCCTGCACCGTCACCTGTTGGGTCACCGCCGCCACGCTGAGCTGAAGATTCAGTTTTTGGGTTCCACCCTGCAGGGTGACATGCGCCGGTTGATTCATCTTCATGGCGGGGGCGGCAGCGGTCACCGTGTAGACGCCGGGCGCCAGGCCGGTAATCGTATAGGAACCGTCAGGGCCCGCGGTGGCGCTCTTGCGGGCGCCCGAAGAGCCTTGTACCGTTGATCGGTCGCGCCGGGAATCACGGCTCCCGTATCGTCCGCAACGGAGCCTTGTAGACGTGAGCGTTCTGGGCGTGCAACCAGAGAGGCGTGAAAAGAGCAAAAAAGACCAGGGTGAGCTTCATCGTAGGGTTCGCCGGGTTCACTGATTCGGCGTTTTCCGCGTACGCGCCTGTTACATCCGCGACCTGTGCCGGTGTTGTGAAGCGAACATTTCGAATTCAACGTACTGAGCGTGTTTATACTGTCCATACGGTCTTACTCCATGCGCACTCGTCTCACAATTCTGCTGGCGTTCGTCCTTCTTATATGCTGCGGCCGCGAGTTGTTCCGCGGCAGGGCGGTTGCCGCGGCTTCCGCCGGTCCGGCGTTTGTCGAATTCGAGAGCGGGCAGGTGCGTCCGGTCGCCACGTCGCCCGACGGCAACACGCTGTTCGCCGTCAACACCCCCAACGGCACGCTGGAGGTCTTCGACCTCACCTCCGGCATCGCCCGTCGTTCGTATCCGCGTGCCCGTGGGGCTGGAGCCCGTGGCCGTCGCGGCCCGCACCAACACCGAAGTCTGGGTCACCAACCTCCTCTCCGACAGCGTCAGCATCGTCACCCTGACCGGCACTCCGCACGTGGTGCGCACCCTGCTGGTGGGCGACGAACCGCGCGACATCGTCTTCGCCGGGCACCCCGCCCGCGCCTTCATCACCACCGCGCATCGCGGGCAGCAGCGCACCGATCCTTCCATCGCCGGCGTGCCCGGCGCCGGCGATCCGCAACTCACCACCCCCGGCGTTCCGCGCGCCGACGTGTGGGTGTTCGATCCCGCCAACCTCGGCGCAACACCATCGGCGGAACGCCGCTCCGCATCATGAGCTTCTTCACCGATACGCCGCGCGCGCTGGCGGTCAGTCCCGACGGCAACACCGTCTACGTGGCCGGCTTCAAGACCGGCAACCAGACCACCACCGTGCCCCAGGGCCGCGTCTGCACCGGGCTTCAAGCCCAACACGCCCTGCACCCTGCCCGACGGCACCGTGAGCCCCGGCGGCAATCCCGGTCCGGCCACCGATGCCGCCGGCGAGCCGGCGCCCGAGGTCGGGCTGATCGTCAAGTACAACAACAGCGACGGCCACTGGGAAGACGAACTGCACCGCGTCTGGGACGGCTCGGTGCGCTTCACTCTGCCCGATACCGACGTGTTCGCCGTCGATGCCAACAGCCTGGCGCAGACCGCCGCCTTCGCGCACGTCGGCACCACGTTGTTCAACATGGCGACCAATCCGGTAAACGGGCACCCTCTACGTGTCCAACACCGACGCCGTCAACAACGTGCGCTTCGAAGGTCCCGGGATCTTCGGCGGCCACACCGTGCAGGGCCACCTCGCCGAGTCGCGCATCACCGTGATCTCGGGCTCGACCGTCACGCCGCGCCATCTGAACAAGCACATCGACTACAGCGCAGCTGGCCGGCGTCCCCGGCTTCGATCCCACGGCCAAGACCCACAGCCTGTCGATGCCGCTCGATATGGCGGTCACCGCCGACGGCAAGACGCTCTACGTGGCCGCCTTCGGTTCGAGCAAAGTCGGCGTCTTCGATACCGCCGAGCCTCGAAGCCGATACCTTCGACCCGGTCACGGCCAGCGCCAACTACATCGCCGGTGAGCGGAGGCGGCGTCAGCGGGCTCGTCGCTCGATGAGCCGCGCGGCCTGCTCTACGTCATGACGCGCTTCGACAACTCCGTGAAGGTCATCGATCTGAAGTCGCGCCAGGAAGTCGCCGCGCTGCCGCCTGCCCAATCCCGAGCCGCCTTCGGTGGTCCACGGCCGGCCCATGCTCTACGACGCCACGCGCTTCTCCGGCAACGGCGAAGCGTCCTGCGCCAGTTGCCACATCTTCGGCGATATGGACGACCTCGCCTGGGACCTCGGCAATCCCGACAACGCCGTGACCACCAGCCCGATTCCGATCAACTTCGGCGGCCTGATTCCGCTGCTCGTCGCTCGCCAATGCCGCCGGCATCTCGACGCCGCTCAACGGCAGCAACAAGGCCACCGATTTCCATCCCATGAAGGGCCCGTTCACCACCCAGACCCTGCGCGGCCTGCGATATTCCGGCGCCATGCACTGGCGCGGCGACCGCTCCACCGGCCCGTTCGGCACCGATCCCTTCGATTCCAACCTCTCCTTCATCAACTTCGTCGTCGCGTTCCAGGGCCTGGTCGGCAGCGCCGACGCGCCATCGCGAGCCCGAGATGCAGACCTTCGCCGACTTCCAGCTTCAGGTGCTGCCGCCGCCCAACCCGGTCCGCAACCTCGACAATTCGCTCACCGCCTCGCAGCAGCGCGGGCAGGCATTCTATTCCGGCGCGCGCCCGTCCGACGGCATCGTCTCTCCGGTGCTCGATACCCTGCTCGGGCCAGTCGTCCTTCACCTGCAATGGCTGCCACATGCTCGATGCCTCCAGCGGCTTCTTCGGCACCGGCGGCAATCAGAGCTTCGAAGAGCTGCCGCAGATCGTGAAGATCCCGCACCTGCGCAACGCTCTACGCCAAAATCGGCATGTTCGGCACGCCCGCGGTGGGCTTCTTTCAGCGCCGCCGACAGCGGCAATATGGGCGATCAGGTGCGCGGTTTCGGCTTCACCGGCGATGGCTCCACCGACACGCTGTTCCGCTTCCTCAGCGCCACGGCGTTCAAACCGACTTCCAACTCCGGCTTCCCGCAGACGAATCCCGACGCCACCCGGCGCGATGTGGAACAGTTCCTGCTGGCCTTCGATAGCGACCTCGCGCCCATCGTCGGACAGCAGATCACCCTGACCGCCGATAACGCCAGCGCCGCCGGTCCGCGCATCGACCTGCTGGAGCAGCGCGCCGCCGCGCCGTTCGTTTCGAAATCGCTGAACGGCGCCGTGACCGAATGCGACCTGGTGGCGCACGTAGTGCTGAACGGCCGGATTCAGAGCTACCTCTACGATCCGGCGGCCGGCAATTTCGTACCCGGCGATGGCACGGCGCGTGTTTCCGATGCCGCCCTGCGCGGCCTCGCCGCCGCTCCCGGGCAGGAAGTCACCTATACCGCCGTGACTCCGGGATCGGGCCGCCGCATCGCCTCCGGCGTTCTACCCATTCCCCGAAGGCCGCATCCGCGATAATACGGATTAAGGCAATGAGACTCGGGATCGATTTCGGCACCACGCGGATCATCGTCGCCCACGCGGATCGCGGCAACTATCCGCTGGTGAACTTCGAAGGGCCGGCGCAGCAGATTCGCGACTGGTTTCCCCCGCTGGTGGCCGCGCGGGAAGGCCAACGCGTCTATGGATGGGACGCCTGGGAGGCGCAGGCGGAATCCGGTTGGACCGTGGTCCGCTCGCTGAAGCGCTGGCTTCAGGAGGCTGGCCCGGAGACCACCGTCCACCTCGGCGGGCAGGTGGTGCGCTTTCACCAACTGCTCGCCGAACTCACCACGGCGCTGCGCGCTCATCTGCAATCGCGCTCCAGTCTGCATCCGGCGACCGGCGAAGCCGCTTGCAGGTGATGCTCGGGATTCCGGCCAACGCCAACACCAATCAGCGGTACCTGACGGCGGATGCTTTCCGGGCGGCCGGCTTCGACGTGCTGGGACTGCTGAACGAACCGTCCGCGGCCAGCATCGAATTCGGGTATCGCAACGCGCCCGACGGAAAGTCCGGCCGGCGGGAATGCCTGCTGGTCTACGATTTCGGCGGAGGGACCTTCGACGCTTCCCTGGTGGCCATCGACGATCACCTGCATTCGGTGATCGCCTCGGCGGGCGTTGCCACCATGGGCGGCGATGACCTGGACGAGATTCTGGCGGAGCTGGCCCTGGAAGGCAGCGGCCTCTCTGAAGCCGAGCGCGAAAGCCTCACTCAGGCCGAGTACTTCCGGCTGCACGAGGAATGCCGCGAAAAGAAGGAGACGCTGAATCCCAATACGCGCCGCGTGGCCATCGACCTGGAACGCGTTCGCGAGGGATGGCCGGAGGTTTCCATCCCCGTGGCGGCCTTCTACGATCGCTGCCGGCCGCTGCTCGAGGAGACCCGCCAGGTGTCGCAGGACCTGCTGGAGGCGCATCCCGAATACAGCATCGATACGCTCTATGTGACCGGCGGCGGTTCCGAGCTGCCGATTGTCGCCCGCCTCCTGCGCGAGACCTTCGGACGAAAGGTGCGGCGCAGCGCTTACATGCGGTCGGCCACGGCGATCGGTCTGGCCATCCACGCCGATGCGCGCGCCGGGTACGTGCTGAAGGATCGCTTCACGCAGAACTTCGGCGTCTGGCGGGAGAGCGCGGGCGGGCATCAGGTGGTTTTCGATCTGCTGTTTCCGCGCGGCACCGAATTGCCGCGGCACGGCGAGGAGCCTTTGTGCCGCGAGCGCACCTACCGTCCCGTGCACAATGTGGGCCATTTCCGCTACCTGGAATGCACCCAGGTTTCCGAAAGCGGGCAGCCCGCGGGCGATACCACCGAGTGGGACGAGATCCGCTTTCCCTTCGACCGCACCCTGCAGGGAGCCGTGAACCTGGCCACACTGGCGGTGCAGCGTGGTGACGGTGTGGCGTCGCACACGGTAAAGGAAATCTACACCTGCGACGCCAGCGGAACCATCGCCGTGACCATTTGCGATACGTCCGCGAACTATTCCCGGCAATACAAACTGGGCCGGTGGTCGGCCAAGGAATCCGAAGTGACCCCCGGCCGTCCCGCGCGCCGCAGGCATGGGCACCGCGGCCCGTAAACTGTGTCGCCCGCTACGTTCCCACGGGCCTCGCGAATCCCCGCAGCCGTCCGCACATCCAACTCATCATGCAGGGTACTAAATTGGAACAACGTAAAATCGGAGCGTTGGAAGTCTCGCTGACCGGTGTAGGCTGCAACAATTTCGGATGGCGCATCGATGCCGCGCAATCGCGGCGCGTCGTGGAGGCCGCGCTGGATGCCGGCATCAACTTCTTCGACACAGCCGACATCTATGACAAGGGCCGCAGCGAGGAGTTCCTGGGCGCTGCCCTCGCGGGCCGCCGCCGCGAGGTCATCATCGCCACCAAGTTCGGCATGAAGTTCGACGAGACGCGCCAGGGCGCCAGCCGAAAATATGTCCGGCAGGCCGCCGAGGATAGCCTGCGCCGGTTGGGCACGGACTATATCGACTTGTACCAGCTTCATCAGCCCGATCCCGCACACTCCCATCGCGGAGACGCTGGGCGAGTTGAACGAACTGGTGCGCGAAGGCAAGGTGCGTGAAATCGGATGCTCCAATTTCTCGGCGGAACAGATCCGCGAGGCCGAAATTACCGCCGGTTCGCGCGCCCGGTTTGTCAGCGTGCAGAACCAGTACAACCTCTTTCATCGCGAGCCGGAGGCCGAAGTGCTTCCCGAGTGCCGGCGTCTGGGACTGGCTTTTCTGCCGTACTTCCCGCTGGCCAACGGCCTGCTCACCGGCAAGTACCGCAAGGGTCAACCGCTGCCCAAAGGCAGCCGCGCCGAAGCCGGATTCGGGCCCAAGGTCTTCACCGCCGAGAACCTCGAAAAGGTGGAACGGCTGGTTCAGTTCGCCGAGGGCGCCGGCCACTCTCTGCTGGAGCTGGCGTTCTCGTGGCTGGCGGCCCAGCCTGGGGTCGCTTCGGTGATCGCCGGCGCCGTCTCGCCGGAGCAGGTGCGCGCCAACGCTGCAGCCCCGCTCTGGAAACTGAGTCCGGGGGAACTGCGGGAAATCGACGCTCTGATGGCGTAGTCTGGAAGCATGTCACTCAGAGAACGCATTCGGGGTGTCCTGGGATTCCCCGTCACACCCTTTCGCCAGGACCTCTCGCTCGACCTCGACGCTCTGGCCCGCAATGTGGATGAGATGGCCGCCTATCCCTTCTGCGCGCTGGTGGCCGCGGGCGGCACCGGAGAAGTATATTCGCTGACGCCCCAGGAAATCGAAGACGTGGTGCGCGTGACGGTGCAAGCCGCGGCCGGACGCATGCCGGTTGTCGCGGGCACGGGCTTCAACGGCCCCCTCGGCGCGGATGTGGCCCGGCGCGCCGAAAAGGCGGGCGCGGAGATCGTTCTGGCGCTGCCGCCTTATTACACTAACGCGCCGTTTGAAGGCGTGATCGCCTACTACCGGGAAATCGGCGCGGCCAGCGGTCTGCCGCTCATGGTTTACAGCCGCGATTGGGCCGTCTTTACGCCCGGGATGGTGGCGCGCCTGGCGGACCACGTCCCCACTCTGACGTTCTGGAAAGACGGGCAGGGCGACGCGCGCAAGTACCAGCGCATCATGCATACCGTGGGCGACCGCCTGGCGTGGCTCGGCGGACTGGGCGACGATTGCGTCCCCGCTTACTTCGCGGTGGGTGTGCAGGCCTACACCTCCAGCATTTCCAACATCGCTCCGCGCCTCTCGCTGGAACTTGCCGAGGCCGGGATGGCGCGCGATTTCGACCGCCTGGACCGCCTGATGGCAAAATACGTGCACCCGCTTTATGCCCTGCGCGAGCGCGTTAAGGGGTACGAGGTGGCGGTGATGAAGGCGGCCATGGAGATCATGGGGATGCCCGCCGGTCCGGTCCGCCCGCCGCTTTGCAACTGCACCGCGAAAGATGTCGCCGACCTGCGGGAGTTGCTGGCAGTGTACGAAGGCGGCTTTGCCACGAAGGCGCTTTCCCCTGCGGGCATGTGAAAGTTATCGGGTGACTCAAAGACTCTCGCGGCGGGCGGGGGAGCGCCTGCCGTCCCCGGGTCCGAGTCACCCGATATCGACACCGGCGACGGCTTGTGCGCGACTGATACGAGTCGCGCCGCTCGATCTGCCGGGTGGGCGTCCGCGGGGTCTCTTCCGCCCCTGGTTCAGACGCTCCAAATCCACAATGGCTTGATCCAACAGGGCTTTTTCTTCCCTAAGCCGGGCAAGAAGTTGATCCAAATGCAACGCCAATTCAGACTGCAACGGCCACCAGCTTTCTCTGAAGCGTTACTCCAGCTTCCCTTGGATACCCAGAATCTTCGCTCGCGACACGGCGATCGAGAAGCTCTCGCCCCTCCTATTCATACAAGCGCGAACCGGCTGAAAATCGAGCCAAGGTTTTTTTGGAGCCGGCTAACAGCTAGAATGGCAGGATATGGCAGACGGTGAAGTCGAGCCCCCGGAAGGCTTCTCCGCGGACGACTGGGACCTGATCAAGGAACTGGTCTTCACCTGTCAAAGCAATCCGCCGCCGGATATAGGCCGGTGGCTGGAGGAACAGCGTACCCCGGAAAAGGTACGTCTTGAGGTTACCCGGCTGCTGCAGGCATCGTCGGACTGCGGCACTTTCATGGATCAAAGCGCCACCGAGAAGCATCTTGGGGTTTCCATGCACCACCCGTTGCGCATAGGCCGCTATCGAGTGATGGACCAGATTGGTTCCGGCGGCAGCGGTGTGGTCTACTCCGCCTGGGACGAATCCCTGAACCGGAAAGTGGCCGTGAAGATTCTGCGTCCGGAGGTGGCCCAGAATGCCGAACTGCAGAAACGGCTGCGCTGGGACGCCCGCGCCGCTTCCGCCCTCCAGCATCCCAACATCGTTGTGGTCCACGAAATCGGTTCCGACAAGGGCGTGGATTACGTGGCCATGGAGTGCATCAGCGGCTCGACACTCAGCGAGCGCATCCATCCGGGCGGAATGGAGAACCGCGAGGTCCTGAACCTGGCGATCCAGATCTGCAACGGGCTCGAGGCGGCCCACGCGGCGGGCATCGTTCATCGCGATCTGAAGCCCGGCAACATTATGATTACGGAGCAGGGCGTGGTCAAGATTCTGGACTTCGGCCTGGCCAAACACAGCGCCGGCGGGTTCGAATCCGGCGACGCACCGGAAACCGTGGAGGGCCGTTTTGCGGGCACCGTGGCTTACGTTTCGCCCGAACAGGCCGACGCCAAGCCGGTGGATGCACGGAGCGATATCTTCTCTTTCGGTTCGGTGCTTTACGAGATGCTCACGGGCCGCCAGGCGTTTCCGGGCGGTTCGACGGTTTCGGTGCTGGCCGATATTCTTCTCACCAGCCCGCGGCCTCCGCATCAGGTGGTCCCCCGGGTCGCCTCCGGCTTCGACGATATCGTGAACCGCTGTCTGCGCAAGGATCGCGAGCGCCGCTTTCAGAGCATCGCCGAAGTGCGCGTGCGTCTGCGGGAACTGGAAGACCAGACGCTCCACCCGGAGAGTCTCAACACGGTTCTGCTTCCGGTGCGGCCGCGGCCGCGGAACTTACCGCTGCTGGCGGCATTGGGCCTGGGCATTGCCGCCGTGGCCGCCGCAGTTACCTATCTGGCGATGACCCGGCCGGGGGCGCCGGCCGACCGGAATTTCACTCTGACGCGCGTTACGGCCAATCGCGGTGTCACCAGTTTCCCCACCCTCGCCAGGGACGGAACCCTCCTGGCTTACGCCTCTGACAGCGCCGGCGAGGGGAATCTGGATATCTGGATCCAGCACTCCGACGCCAACGAACCACGGCAGCTTACCACCAATCCCGCCAACGATTACGAGCCGGCCTTCTCTCCCGATGGCGCCCGCCTGGTGTTTCGTTCCGACCGGGACGGTGGAGGCCTCTACACTGTGTCCACCCTGGGCGGGTCCGAGCGGCTCCTGGTGGCCGGCGGGCGTGGGGCGCAGTTTTCGCCTGACGGAAAGTGGATCGCCTACTGGACCGGCGAGCCCGGCGCGAGCTTTCAGCCCGGGAGTGCCAAGGTTTTCGTGATTTCGTCTCTCGGAGGAGTCCCCGAGCAATTCCAACCCGGATTTCAGGCTGCCGCTTTCCCCATTTGGTCCCCCGGGGGAGACCGGATTCTGTTCTTCGGGCGTCCTTCTGGACCACCCGGAACCAAGCCGGACTGGTGGACCGCTCCCTTTCTGGCCGGTTCCGCCACGGCTGCCACCGGGCTGACGAAATACTGGACAAAATTCAAACTCAATCCGCCTTCGTCGGAACAAGTGATCCCGAGTGCCTGGCTGCCGGACCAGACCCTGATTTTCGCCGCCAGCTACGTGGACGCGACCAACATATGGGCGGCAAAGGTCGCCCAGGACGGCACTCCCGAGGGCGAGCCATGGCGTTTGACGGCTGGAACCGCTACCGAATGGCACCCCGCCTTCGCCCAAGCCAACGGCCATACCCTGCTGGCTTATGAGGCTATGAGCGCGGATTCGGACATCTGGGCTGTTTCTCTGGACGGCCGCGGCCGTCCGACCGGCCAGCCGCACCCGTTTCTTACGGGATACGCGGGTATGGGATCGTCCACGATCAGCATGGATGGTTCCCGCCTGGTGTTTTCGTCGAAGCAACCGGTGCAGAATCCCGGCAGAGAGTCGATTCGCATGGTGGACCTGAATACCGGGCAACATACCGTGGTTGCCGGCGTTTTTTCGCGCACCTTGACCCGGCCGGTGCTGAGCGGCGACGGGAGCACCGTGGCATATTGGAAAGACAAAGCCGGGTACACCGTTCCCGCCTCCGGTGGCGCCTCGCAAGAAATCTGCGCACACTGTGGGGCGCCCACGCATGTGAGTTATGACGGGAAGGCGGTGCTCTTCGAATCGGCCAGCGATCCGGACCAGATCCTGTACGTCGCCGGGGGCAACGCTCCGAAACCGCTGATCGCTCTGGACCCTCCGCGGTTCACTATGCAATCGGGAGCCCGTTTTTCTCCTGACAACGGATGGATCGCCTTCTCAACCGGCAGCCCGAGTTCGTCCTCGAGGCAGATATTCATCGCGCCTTTCCACCCGGATGCGCTGGTCACTCCGCGGGAACTGATCGCCGTTACCGACGGCCAGTCGCGCGATATGGAGCCTTACTGGTCTACCGACGGCGCAACGATCTTCTTCCTTTCCCGCCGCGACGGATTCCGCTGCATCTGGGGCCGCAGCCTGGACGAGCAGAAACGGCCGGTCGGGCCCATCTTCGAGGTAGCCCACTTTCACCATCCGGACCACGCGCTGGGCGGCGCCGACCGGTACCCCGGTAACATCGGGCTGTCCGCCGCTCCGCATCTCCTGGTCTTCAGCGTGTCCAGTTCCACCAGCGATATCTGGCTGAAGAATGCGGCGGCTCCACAGCATTGAAAGCCGCGGTGATTTTCGTTCGAAATCGGACTTTTTGAGGTAAGATCAGTTTCTAGCGGATGACTCCCACTTACTCCGGCAGCCTCGATTCTGTTTCGAAAGTCAGCATTGTAATTATCTCGCGCAACGAAGGCGAGGAACTGGCGGCTACGGTAAGTAACCTGCGCGACACCCTGCCGCCCACGCGGCGCGAATTGATTGTGGTGGACGATGGCTCGACCGATGGATCCACCGGCTTTCTCGAAGGAGCGGCGGATGTGATGCTGCTTCGCGCCGCACAGTTGGGTGTCGCCAAGGCGCGCAACTTCGGCGCTTCGCAGGCCACCGGCGAGATCGTGCTGTTTGCCGATGCCCACATCCGCACGTCCCAGGGTTGGTTCGAGCCCCTGGTGGAGGCTCTGCGTGAACCGTCGGTGGGCGCGGTTTCACCTGGCATCTACAGCCTCACCCAACCCGAACGGCGCGGCTTCGGACTGGACCTGATCGGCGCCGAACTGCATGCCCGCTGGAGAAACCGGCAGGGCGAGGTTCCCTACCCGGTGCCGGTGCTGCCCGGTGCGTTCCTGGCCATGCGCCGGAGCACTTTCCTGGCGACCGGGGGGTACGATCCCGGGTTGCACCAACTGGGCGGCAACGATAACGAATTGTGCTGCCGGTTCTGGCTGTTGGGGTACCGCCTGCTGGTGGTGCCGCAGGTGGAAGTGGGCCACCTGTTTCGCACCGCGCCGCCTTACCCCACGAACTGGTCGGCGGTGGTGCACAATCGTCTGCGCATGGCCTTCATTCATTTTGGGGCGCAGCGCGTGGAGCGCGTGCTGCGCGCCCTGCGTGTGTACGAATCGTTTCCGGCCGGCCGCCGCCATGCTGCTGGATACCGATGTATTTTCGCGCCGGACCCACATGGCGGGGATCCGGCAATTTGACGACGACTGGTTTTTTCAGAACTTCCAACTTGACTGCTAAGGAGAATGACGAATGACTTACAACGACGAATCGCACCCGCTGCCGCCCGACGAGTTAGGCCTGCCGCCCGTGGAACAGGGCCTGTTTGCCGCTCCCGGTAACAGTCCCACGACCGGGCCGCCGACTACGGTTCCTCCGGATCAGAAACTGGCGAACTAGACGCCGCGCGCCGGACTGGTTGCGTCAGTTCCGCGTACAGCCAGGCCCGCGCCACGGCCCATTCGCGTTTCACAGTACGCGGCGAGGTGTTCATCACTTCGGCGGTTTCTTCTTCCGTGAGACCGCCGAAATACCTCAATTCCACGACACGGCTCTGCTTCGGGTCGATGTGCTCGAGCCGTTTCAGCGCTTCGTCCAAAGCGAGAACGTCGTCGTCCGGGGCGATGCCGATGCGTTCCGCCTGATCGAGATCCACGCGTCTGGAAAAGCCCGCCGCGCTTTTGCGAACGGCGCCGGCGTCCGTAATCCACCAGGATGTGCCGCATCGCCTGCGCCGCGGCGGCAAAGAAGTGCGCCCGGTTTCGCCAGTTTCGATTGTGCTGATCCACCAGTTGCAGGTAGGCTTCATCGGCGATGATGGTGGGCTGCAGAGTATGGTCCCGCCTCTCCGATGCCATCAGGCGGGCGGCGATCCGGCGCAACTCCGAATGCAGAAGCGCGATCACGTCCTCGACGCCCTGTCCGCCTCCTGTCGCGGAGCGGTTGAGCATCTTGGTGATATCTCCGCCCGATGGGCCCATTGGTTACGAGGGTATCACGAGTCGTATGTTAATTGTCCGTTACATTACGAATCCTGGGGCCAATATGGGTTGCCTCCGGAATCGCGCAGGTACACTGTCTGGCTCTGGCGGCGCACTTCGCGTGCCAGCACCACGGTGGTCCCGCCGTACTTCAGCCGGGAGCCCACGGTATCGATGCGATCGCCCTTGGCGAAGGTGAAATTAAACTGCTTCATGAAATCCATCGGACCCAGGTAAACGTCGAAGCTCTCCTTGCCGTTTTCCACGGTCAGATGCAGTCCGTGCATGGGGCTGCCGCGGGGCACCTCGCGGCTGGCCGTCACCACTCCGCTGAACTCGACGGTGGTGGCCGGGTCATACCGGGGCTCCGCCGGGGACGGCTGCCCGCCGCGCGCCGGGCGCGGAATCAGGAGCGCCGCCAGCAGTAGCAACAGGGCAGGAATGCGGAAGATCATACCGCTCCCTCCTTTCCAGCCGGGTCTTGTTGCCCGGCGTCAGACGGCTATGGACGCGGCGCGCCGCAGCGCGCGTTCGTAGCCGCGAACCAGATTCACAATCAGCAGATCGAAGAAGAAGCCCAGACGCCGGTCGAATTCCTCTTCGGCGTACAGTTCCACGCTACTGTTCGAAGCGATATGTTCTTCCGCGAAATCCATGGTTTTCTCGCGCAGCAGGCATAGCCCCCGCACGGATTCGTACAGCGGGACATCCTGCTCGAAGCGCAGTTTGCCGAGGCGCTCATAGCGGTGCGCCAGATCCTCCTTATTGGCCGGCGAGAGCCAGTGGCCGAGGCTTTCCAGCAGTTCCAGGTTCCACTCGCGCAATTCGCTGTCGAGCAGCGCCCGGATGTGGGGCATATCCTCTTCGTGCCGGATCTGGTAGATCACCCGTTTGAGGATCTGGTCGGCATTCGTCTCAATCAGGTGAACAAGTTTGCCCGAAATCATAGCTCACCCCTGGCTGTATTGTACCGCCTGGCGACAGGTATAATCAGACCTGTTTATAAAACTTCCGGTCGCAGGTACCATAGAGAGTTCGATGTTTCTTTTCGACTTCTTCCGGTCGTTTCTGCCGCTGCACAACCCTTTGGGCTTCGGCGCGGGCGATTTCCTGCTGCTGGCCTTGGCCTGCACGCTGGTGTTCCTGGTGTTTCTGCGCGCCTGGCTGGAGCCGTTCGTCCGTCGTTTCGCCGAGCGGACCGGCTGGTGCATGGCGCTGCTGGCCGCGCTGCCCGTGGTGCTGCGCCTGGCGCTGCTGGCCGCGGCATCCGGTGCCCGTACCCAGCGGCGCCGACGATTTCAGCTACCTGCTGCTGGCCGATACGCTGCGCCATTTTCGCCTGGCCAACCCGATGCACCCGCTGCAGCCAGTTCTTCGAGGCCGTGTTCATCCTGCAGCAGCCCACCTACAGCTCCATTTTTCCGCTGGGCCAGGGACTGGTGCTGGCGCTCGGCTGGCTGATCTTCGGACATCCCGTGGGCTGGCGTGCTGCTTTCCGTGGCGGCGCTGTGCGCCCTCTGCTATTGGATGCTGCGGGCGTGGACCACTCCGGCGTGGGCGCTGGCGGGCGGCCTGCTGGCGGTGATGCGAATTCGGACCGCTCAACCAATGGACGAACCTGCTACTGGGGGGGCGCGGTCTCGGCGCCATCGCCGGATGCCTGGTGTTCGGCGCGCTGCCGCGGCTGCGGGCCGCGGGCGGACGCCGCGATGCCGTACTGCTGGGCGCGGGCCTGGGACTCGCAGTTGCTCACCCGGCCATTCGAATTCGTGCTGCTGGCGCATTTGCGTGGCGATCTATTCCTGCCCCTGCGAACACACTGGCAGCCTGCGCGGCCTGCGGTGGCGGCTCTGCTGGCATTCGCTGCCGGCGGTCCTTCTGATGCTGGCGCAGAACCACGCCGTCACCGGCAATGGACCACGCTGCCCTACCAGCTCAGCCGCTATCAATACGGCGTTCCCGCCACCTTCACCGTCCAGCCCAACCCGGTGCCGCACCGCGCGCTTACCGGCGAGCAGCAGCTCGACTACCAGGCGCAGTCCATCATTCACGGAGATGGCACGGACACCATCGGGAGCTACCTGCAACGGTGGGCGGAGCGGGTCGCACTTCTACCGCTTCTTTTTCCTGCCGCCGCTGTACCTGGCGCTGCCCTTCTTTCTGCCGGCGTTGCGCCAGTTCCGTTTCGCCTGGGTGTTGGGTACGCTGGCGCTGTTCAGCCTGGGCACCAATTTCTATCCGTACTTCTATCCGCACTACATTGCCGCGCTGACGTGTTTGATGCTGCTGGTCTGCGTCACGGCGCTGGCGCGGATCCGGTCCGCGCCGCTGGTGCTCTCGCTGTGCGCGGCGCAATTCCTTTTCTGGTATGGCATTCACGCCCTGGCAAGCGACAACGTTTATCTGGCGGTGGGCCGCTATGAAACCGGCGATTTCCTCAACTATGGCGACCCCGAGGGGCGTATCGCCATCAACCGGAAACTGGCCGAAGCTCCCGGCAAGCAACTGGTCTTCGTCCACTACGGCCCCGGGCACATGTTCCACGAATGGATCCACAATGATGCCGATATCGATCGCGCCGCCATCGTGTGGGCGGGCGACCTGGGGGCCAACGAGAACGATCAGTTGCGCAAATACTATCCGGACCGCACCGCCTGGCTGGCCGAACCCGACGCCATCCCGCCTCGCGTAATTCCCTATCCCTACGTCGCCGCGCCTCCCCAAGGGCTGTTTGAAAGCGGGCCGATGAAGAACGATACGAATATCGACGAGGTGGGGAAGCACTGAACTCACCACGGAGGCACGAAGGACACGGAGGAGGCACGGAGAAAATCAGAGAACACATCGCGGAGTCGCTGAGGCGCGGAGGAAGACGCGGAGAAGAGGGAGAGGAGGCAGTCTTCTTTACCACGGAGGCACGAAGGACACGGAGGAGGCACGGAGAAAATCGAGGGACGGAGATCCGATGAGTCCTCCGCGTTTTTCTCCGCGCCTCTGCGCCTCCGCGATGAATGCCCCACCTCCGTGGTGAGATCTCACCCCTGTAGCCGGGAACTTCAGGCATCGTAGTGCAGTCCAAGGTTCCAAGGAGGAGAACCATGCTCGAACTGCGATCGGTTTCCAAATTCTATTCGGGGATTCCGGCGGTGAAGGATGTCAGTTTTATCGCGCGGGCCGGCGAGGTGACCGGATACCTGGGCCCCAACGGGTCCGGCAAATCCACAACCCTGAAAATGATTACGGGCCTGATCGAGCCGGGCGAAGGCGAAATCCTCTTTCACGGCGAGCCCATCGGGAAGAATCGCATTGCCTATCTGCAGCGACTGGGCTATGTGCCCGAAGAGCCGCAACTTTATCCGCACCTGACCGGCGCCGAGTATCTGGAAATGGTGGGGCAGTTGCGCGGTCTGCCCGACCGGCTGCTGGCCGAGAAGACCGACGGCTTCCTCCAGCTTCTCGGCCTGCACGGCGATCGCCACGTTCCCATCTCCTCCTACTCCAAAGGCATGCGCCAGAAGGTGCTGCTGGCCGCCGCCCTGCTGCACAATCCCGACCTGGTGCTGCTCGATGAGCCCTTCTCGGGCCTGGACGTCAACTCCGCGCTGGTGCTCCGCGACCTGATCCGCCGGCTAGCCGCCCGCGGCAAAGTGGTGCTCTTCAGCTCTCACGAACTGGAAACGGTAGAGCGCGTATGCTCGCGCGTGGTGATCCTGCACAAGGGCCGCGTGGTGGCGAACGATTCCATCCAGCGACTGCGCGCACTGATGAAGCTGCCCACCCTGGAAGGCATCTTCTCGCAGCTTGCCATCGAGCAGGATACCGCGGCCATCACAGGCCACCTGGTGGAATTGATGGAGGCCTGACATGCCGGAAGCGCGCCGCCAGTTTCGTGTGCTGTATCGCGATTTTCTTACCCGCCTGGTGGATCTGGAGATCCTCTCAACGGGCGGCGACGTGCAGCGACTGCTGGTGCAGTTCGCCGCCCTGCTGGCCGCCGCCAGCTTCACTTATGCGGTGGCCAGCGTGCCGCGCTACGCCCAGTCCACGCTGCCGCAGGGCCAGCTTCTGGTGGCGGCCTGGAGCGAGCAGGAGTTCCTGATTGCCAGCACCATGGCGATTGCGGGCCTCTTCGGCGTGCTGGCCTGGAATACCGTGCTGCCGGACCGGCGCGATTGCCTGGTGCTGGGCCTTCTGCCGGTGCGCGCGCGGACCATTTTTCTGGCGAAAGTAGCGGCCATCGGCACGGCGCTGGCCCTCAGCGTGGCGGCGGTCAACAGCTTCACCGGCCTCTCGTTTCCGTTCTTATGGGGCGGATGGCGAACCTTGGGCGTCTGGTGGCTGACGCAGTTGCTGGGCGGCCTGCTGGTTACGGGCGCGCTGCTGGCGCTGCAGGCTGTGGCCTCGCAGGTGCTTCCCTACCGGTTATTTCTGCGCGCCTCCAGTTTTCTGCAACTGGCTTCGTTTTTCGTAATTCTGGGAGTCTGGTTTCTCAAACCGCCGTTTACCGCGCTGGCCGCGCACCCCTGGCTCGCGTGGATGCCTTCGTTCTGGTTCTTCGGATTGTTCCAGCAACTGAACGGCGGCGCCACACCGCAGTTCGCCGCCCTGGCTGCACGAGCGCTGGAGAGCCTGCCGGTGGTGTTCGCGATTGCCGCCGGGGCTTTCGGCCTGGCCTATCGACGCAACTTGCGCCGCATCGTGGAGCAGCCCGATATCGCGCCCGCCGATCGCTCGCGCCCGGCCACGCGAATCGTCAGATGGCTGGCGGCGCGCGTGCTGCCCGCGCGCGTCGAACGCGCCGTGCTGCTGTTTACCGTGCGCAGCATCGCGCGCAGCCGGCAGCACCGCCTGATCCTGGCGGCGTATGCCGGAATTGCCCTGGCTATCGGGCTGGCGTATGCACGCGACCTGATCTACGGACCGTCTTCCTTCGAAGCCATGCAGGTGGCGGCGCCATGGAACCGGCCCAACGGATCGTTTCTGGCCGCCAGCATGATCGCGCTGTTTTTCGCCGTGATCGGGGCGCGCGCGGTATTCGCCATGCCCATTGCGCTGCGTGCCAACTGGATCTTCCGCCTCACCGCGGTACACAGCCCGGAGGCGTACTTCCGGGCGGTGCGGAAATCGCTGTACACGGTCGCGGCAATCCCCGTGTGGATGGCGGCGGCCGCGGCGCTCTTCACCATCTGGCCGGCATGGGGAGCGGCGGAGCACGTGGGGCTGCTTTTGGTGCTGGGAATTCTGCTGGTGGAACTCTCGCTGTACCGTTTCCGCAAGATTCCCTTCGCCTGTTCGTATCTGCCCGGTAAAGCCAACCTGAACGTACGGCTGGGAACCTGGGGAATCGGATTTCTTTTTGCGGCCTCGCAGGGCGTGCACCTGGAATTCTGGGCGATGCAGAGCTTTCCGCGATATGCGGTGCTGTGGGGCGTGCTGCTTGCCGCGGCCTTCTGGGCGCGCCGCCGCACCAATGCATTCGCTGCGTCGCCCGCCAACCAGCTTTTGTTCGAAGAAATGCCGGTGGCCGATATCCACCCGTTGGACCTGCGGCGCGATGCGGAGTATCCTCCGCCCGAGCAGTATCAGGATCCGCTGGCGGGAATTCCGTCCGCCAGGCTGCTCTCCATTCTAGAGCCTGCTTACGTGGCCCCGCCGGCGGAGCCTTTCCGCCTGCGCACGGCCTTGGAGCAACTCGCGGGCGACCTTCGCTACGGGGCGCGCATCCTCACAAAATCGCCGGGATTCAGTGCCGCGGCCATTGCGCTGATCGCCGTGGGCATTGGCGGCAACACAGCGGTGTACTCGGTGGTTCATGCGATCCTCAGTAAACCGGCGCCCGGTGTTAGCGCGAGCGGCCTGGTCACTTTCGCTCCGGCGTACCGGAACCGGCCGGATGATCCGGGCGACAACAGCTACCCGAATTTCCGGGATTACGCCGCCGCGACGCGCACCATGAGCGGGCTGCTGGCCTTTCGGGGCGTGCGCTTTACTGCCGCTCTTCCGGACGGTACCTACGAATTGCGCGGCATGATGGTCACCCGGAATTACTTCGATACTCTGGGCGTGCGCCTGGTGCGCGGACGAGTCTTCACCGCGGAGGAAGCGAGCGGCGCCGCTGCGCTGCCGGCCATCATCACCTATCAGGTGTGGCAGAACCAGTTCCACGGCGACGCGGACGTGATCGGCCGGCCAATCACACTGAACGGGCACACTGCCACCGTAGTCGGCGTAGGCCCGCCGCAATTTGCCGGCTCGATGTTCGCGCCCAATCTCGAAGTCGCGGTCCCGGTGGAGGGCTACGCGCGCGTCGCCGGCATGGAGGAAGAACTCGCCAACCGCGCCGCCGGCGGGTTCGGCATGGTGGGCCGCCTGGCGCCCGGAGCTTCGCTGTCCGACGCTCGCGCCGAATTCACGGCTATCGCTGCCCGGCTTGCCGAGGCGTACCCGGAAGTGAACCGAGACCGCGGGATGCTTCTGGAGCCCTACGCCGCCACGCGCTTCGGACCCGTGTCCGGTGCGCAGAATCGCCTGTTCATGGCCATCCTTATGGGCGTGGCTCTGCTCACATTGCTTATGGTGTGCGCCAATGTGGCCAACCTCATGCTGTCTCGCGCCGTCACGCGGCAGCGCGAAATGGCGGTGCGCCAGTCTATCGGGGCCTCCCGCTGGCGCATCCTGCGGATTCTCCTGTCGGAAGGGCTGATTCTCTCGCTGGCCGCTGCCGGAGCCGCCATGATCTTCGCGCAGTGGGCCTGCACGGCCGTCGCGAAACTTTGGCCGCCGCTCGAATCCGGCGGCCGCTTCGTGCCGGACTTCGCCCCCGATTGGAAGGTGGTGATCTATGGCCTTGCGCTGGCGGTTCTCAGCACCCTGGTCTTCACGCTGGCGCCCGCGGTGCGAGCCTGGGGTCAGGACCTGCTGCCCTGGCTGCGCGGCGGCGAGCACAGCATCGCGCCCGGCCGCTCGCGTATCGCCAGCCTTCTGGTTGTGGTGCAACTGGCGTTGTGCGTCCTGCTGGTGACCAGCGGCAGTTTCGCCTGGCGGTCCACCAAACTGATGGAACAGGCCGACCTGGGCTTCGTGCGTGACCACGTGCTGTTGGCTGGTGTGGATACGCGCACCGCCGCCGATAGCCGCGCGCAGAATCTGGCCCTGCTGGAAAGGATGCGCGAGCGCCTGCTGGCCCTGCCCGGAGTGGCCAATGTGTCCTGGGCGATCGCCGCTCCGCCGCACAGCCACGGTTGGATGGATGTTCCGGTCAACTCGGTTCCCAGCGACGGCACCTTCGCCGGCCCCGATTATCTGCACACGCTGCGTGTCCCTATTCTGGCCGGCCGCGATTTTTCCGCCGCCGACCTGGCCGGGCGCGGCGCGGTCGCGATCGTCAATCGCAAACTGGCGCGCGCCCTGTGGCCGGGCCAATCCGCCGTGGGCCGCACCGTCACCATGGCGAATTCGGATGCGCCCCTGGAAGTGATCGGAGTGGTGCCGGATGCCGCTTTCAACGCCGTGGGCAGGAATGGCGATTTTTCCGGATTCGCGCCCGCAGATCGCCGCAATTACATCTTCCTCTTCGAGTCGGCTCACGGCACCCCCGGCAGCTACACTTTTCACGTGCGCTACAGCGGCGATGCCCCTGCGGTCCGCGCCGCCCTGAATGAGGTGGATCGGCGCGTGCCGGTGTTTTCCGTTCGCACGCTGCAAACGGAATTTGAAGACTTCACGCGGCCAGTGCACATGTTCGCTAATTTCGTGGGAATCTCCGCCGCGGGTGCGTTGCTGCTGTCCAGTCTCGGCCTCTATGCCGTGATCGCTTTCTACACCGCTCGCCGCCGCCGTGAACTGGGAATCCGGGTGGCGCTGGGAGCGAGCCCGAGCCATGTGCTCTACGCAGTTTTGCGGGAGGGACTGCTGCTCACGGGCGCCGGCCTGGCGATTGGACTGGCTCTCAGCGGTGGCGCGGCCCGGGCATTCGGCAGCCTGTTGTATGGCATTTCGCCGGGCGATCCGGGAATGTATGGAGCGGTTACCGCCGCGCTCGCCACCGTCTCCCTGCTGGCCTGCTACATTCCGGCCAGAAAGGCTGCGCGAGTGGACGCGATGGCATCGCTGCGGGAGGAGTGACTTTTTCTCAGATGCCCGCGAACGGCCGGATCACTCCCAGCGCTACACCCGTCATCAGCACGCCGGCGCAGACAATTACCGCGGCCGATGCCACCGGCAGATAGCGGAATGCCAGGTTCGTCGCGCTCCGCTTACTATCCGGCAGCAGATGCTTGGCGTAGAGCACCATCATCCCGATGCCCATCAGCACCACGGCCAGTCCCAGGCTGAACGCCACCAGCAGAGTCAGGCCGAGGGCCACACGTCCCAGGGCCACCGAACTCAGCAGCAGTACCAGCGCCGAAGGGCAGGGCACCAGTCCGCCGCTCGCGCCCAGTGCGATCAGGCTGCCCAGGCTGACCTCGCCTTCCGGCACATGGCTGTGGACGTGCCCGTCGCCGTGATCGTGCACCAGGGCGCCATGCGCCATGATGGTGGTGATGATCGTGATGGTGCGCGTGCCGCCTTGCCCGTTGCCGCGCGCATCCGCTGGTAGAACAGCATGCCCCCGATCCAGACGATCGACAGGCCCGAGATGGCGCCCAGCACGGGATAGATCTTCTCCGGCAGCACGTACTGCGAAAGGAACAGAGTGACCAATCCCAGGAAGAAGACGCTGATGGTATGGGTGAACGTCACCATGGCGCCCAGGAACATCGCGTGTTTGGGCGTTCCGCGCGAACCCACCAGGTAGGCCGCCACGATGGTCTTGCCATGCCCGGGTGACAGCGCGTGCATGGCGCCGAGCCCGAAGGCCACCACCATTCCCACCAGCATCATGCCCCAGCCGATATCGCCCTGGTGCAGCAGGCGCGAGAGGAAATCGCCGCGCACCACCGTGCCGGCGCCGGTCTGGCCGGGCGGCGCACGGCAGTGGGTGGCCGCGGCGCGGCTGGGGCGGGCGCGATTGCGGGCGCCTGGCTCACCAGCGGCGCGGCGGTTGCCGACGTCCAGGTCGACGGCGGCCTGTCAGATCCTGCGGCGGCGCCACCAGGGGATCCTGCGGATACGCGGTCAGCGCCTGGCTGCGATCAGCGTCCGCGGGCGAGCTGGCTTCGATGTCGGCGCCCTCGCCGGCCGCGATCACGATCTCCTTCCATCCGGCGCGTCCGGCGAAATTGCCGATCCTCGTAGATCAGCTTCCCCGCCGCCACGCCACGCGGCAGGTCGGCGGTGATGCGCATCACCGGCATGCCGCCCGCGCCTTTGTCGAGCGCCAGCCGCGGCGTGCTCGAAGTGCGGCTGGACGGCGCTGGCCGTCGACCACGAATTGCGAGGTTCCGGCACCCACTCGCGCGCCTGTGCGGCGGCCTGTCGGCTCCAGCGCTTCCGGGGGCTGGCCGCGTCCAGCTTCCATTGCTGCAGCAACTCGAAGGTGGGGATCTCGGCCAGGTCGAGCACGTAGCGAATGTTCGCGCCCGTGCCGGTGACCTCGATGCGGCTGTAGTGGCTGACGCTGAAGTTGCCCATGGGATGGGCCCAGAGCATCCGCCGACGCAGAAAAAGACGGCAGCGACAGGTGTCGTTTCATTACAATGGTCCTTACGAATTGTACGGCGGGTTTGGATTGCATGAAACGGGTGATCACTGCGCAGGATGTGCCCGCCGGCGGCGAACTGCGTGTGCCGATCGGGACCATTGTCACGCCGTCGGCGCGGGAAGTGGCGGCGGCGCGCGGCGTTCGCATTGCTGGAAGTGCCGGAGGATCAGCTTCCGGCGCTGGCGCCGCCGGAGACAGACCATCGCCATCGGCGCCGACCACGGCGGCTTCCGGCTGAAGGAAGCGCTCAAGCCGGTGCTCGGAGAGCTCGGGCCTGGCGGTGCGCGACGTCGGCGTGTACGAAGAGAAGCCCGCCGACTATCCCGATATCGCCCTCAAGGTGGCCGAACTGGTGGCCGCCGGGCACGGCCGCGCGCGGCGTGATCATCGATGGCGCGGGCATCGGTTCGTGCATGGCGGCCAACAAGGTTCCGGGCATTCGCGCGGCCCTGTGCTATGATAAAGCTTCCGCCCGAAATAGCCGGGAACACAATGATTCTAATGTACTTACGCTTGGCGCGCGGCTGCTGACCGAGACCCAGGCGGAAGAGGTTCTGCGCACCTGGCTGGCGACGCCGTTCGCCGGCGGACGGCACCAGGCGCGGGTGCAGAAGATCATCGACATCGAGCAGCAGTATCTGAAAAAGGAATCCTCGTGACGCAGGCGGAACTCGACCGCCTGGTCGCGCAAATCGGCGAAGAAATCCTGGCGCGCGTGGGTCGCGTGCCGGCCGCCGCGTCCGCCAAAAAGGGCGAAGGGCTGAACCTGCCCGACCAGGTCTGCCCCGGCTGCGTGCAGCGCTGCGCCGCAGACCTGCGCGCGCAATACGAAGGAGATCATCGCGGCGGGCGCCGACCGCGTCTCGGCCAGCGAGCGGCTCACCAAGATCGATCCGGCCATCGCGCGCGCTGATCGATCACACCATCCTGAAGCCCGAAGCCACGCGCGCCGACGTCGTCAAGGTCTGCCGCGAGGCGCGCCAGTACGGCTTCGCCAGCGTCTGCGTGAATCCCTACTGGGTGCCGCTGGTGCGCGGCGGAACTGGCCGGGTTCGCCGGTGAAGGTCTGCACCGTGGTCGGATTTCCGCTGGGCGCCACCAGCACCGAGGCGAAGGTGGCCGAGACGGCCGCGGCGCTGCGCGCGGGCGCGCAGGAAATCGACATGGTGATCAATGTCGGCGCGCTGCGCTCGGGCGATCACGAGGCCGTGAAGCGCGATATCCAGCAGGTGGTGAAGGTGGCGCACGAGGCCGGCGCCATCGTCAAGGTGATTCTCGAAACGGCGCTGCTCGACGACAACCAGAAGGCCGTGGCCTGCACGCTGGCGCAAAGCTGGCGGGCGCGGATTTCGTCAAGACCTCCACCGGCTTCGGCCCGTCCGGCGCGACCGCGCACGATGTCGCGCTGATGCGCAGCGTGGTGGGACCGGAGATGGGCGTCAAGGCGTCCGGCGGCATCCGCACGCTGGAGGATCTGCGGACCATGACCGCGGCCGGCGCCACGCGCATCGGCGCCAGCGCCAGCGTCAAGATTGTCGAGGCCACCGCTGCCTGAGCCGCGACCAGTCTCGACGGTGAAGCGCCATGCAAGCTGCCACGCGCAAAGCCGCGGTCCGTTTCCGCGAGCGATCGCGAACTGCTCGATTTCCTGCTGGAAGTGTCGGCGGCCACCGTCGCAGACGCTGGATCTGGACCAGCTTGCTGGCCAACGTCGCCGAGATCGTGCAGCAAGGTGCTGCCCTACGACCTGTTCGCCATCCTGCTGTACAGCGAGAAGCGCCGCGACCTGCGCATCCGCTACGCCGTGGGGCATCGCGAAGAGGTGGTCGCGCAACCTGTCGATCGCGCTGGGCGAAGGCATCACCGGCGCCGCCGCCGCAGCGCCGCGAACCGGTGCTGGTGGGCGACGTGCGCAACGATCCGCGCTACCTCAACACGGTGGACGCGGTGCGCACCGAGCTGGCCGTGCCCATGATGGCGCGCGGCAAGCTGGTGGGCGTGATCGACCTGCAATCCACGCGGCTCAACGCCTACACCGAATACGACCGCGCGCTGCTGCGGCTGATCGCCGCGCGCGTCGCCATCGCCATCGACAACGCGCGGCTCTACCGGCGCGTGGACCGCCAGAACCGCACGCTGCAAGACGCTGGCCAACATCTCGCACGAGTTCTCCTCCATCCTGGATCTGAACGAACTGCTCGGCAAGATCGCCAGCACGATGCGCGAACTGATCGACTACGACGCCTTCAGCATCCTGCTGGTGGACGACGAGGCCAAGGCGCTGCGCCACCGCTTCAGCATCCGCTACGACCAGCGCGTGAACATCGACAACATTCCGCTGGGCAAGGGCATCACCGGCGCGGCGGCGGAATCGCGCGAGGTGGTGCGCGTGCACGATACCGCCAAGGATCCGCGCTACATCGCCTCGCATCCCGACATCCGCTCCGAAGTGGCCGTGCCGCTGATGGTGCAGGACCGCGTGGTCGGCGTGATGGACCTGGAGAGCGAGCCGCGTCGGCTACTTCACCGACGATCACGTGCGCACGCTGGCGCTGCTGGCGCCGCAGATCGCCAGCAGCGTGGAAAACGCGCGCCTCTACGAGGAGCTGGCGCAGCGCGAGCGCCGCATGGAGGAGGATCTGCAGGCGGCGCGCGAGTTGCAGCGCGTGCTGCTGCCCGACGCCGAGCCGGAGATCGAAGGCCTGGAAGCCGCCGTGCGCCTGCGCCCGGCGCGCGAAATCTGCGGCGATATCTACGATTTCTTCGAGCACCGCGACGGGCAGACCGTGATCGCCTTCGGCGACGTCAGCGGCAAGGGCGCCGCCGCGGCGCTCTACGGCGGCCTGGTGAGCGGACTGCTGCGCACGCTGGCGCCGCGCCGGCGCGCGTCCGGCCGAGCTGCTGAAGGCGCTCAACGAAGCGCTGATCGAGCGCAAGGTGGAGGCGCGCTACGTCACGCTGTGCGTGCTGCTGTGGGACCCGGCCACGCGCCAGCATCGTGATGGCCAACGCCGGCGCCATCCCGCCCATGATCTGCCGCGGCGCGCGAGATCCTCAAGATCCGCGTGGAAGGCGTGCCGCTCGGGCCTGCTGGAGACCCGCGAGTACGAAGAAGTGGCCTTCCAGGCGCGAGCCCGGCGACACCATCGTGCTCTATTCCGACGGCATCACCGATCACCTGAACCCCGCCGGCACGGAATTCGGCCGCGGCCGCCTGGCGCAAGTCGTGCGCGCGAATTGCCAGCGTCCGGCGCGACGACCTGATCGCCGCCATCTTCGCGGAGCTGGACAAGTTCACCACCGTCGGCGTTCGACGATCAGACGCGTGTTCGTGATGAAGGTGAAGTGACATCAACCTCTCTCGGAGTTCTGTGTAAACGTAATCGCGGTATGATTCTTCCATCGGTATCATCGAAGCCATGACTTGGCCTAAGACAATTGTGGAGTGGTCACCGATAGCAGCCACCATCGTCGGCGCTATTGGGGCCTCCGTTGCCTTGACCACCTACAAACACAGCGTCCGCCTGAAGCGAGGCGAGTGGCTTCAAAAGCTATACCAGCAATTCTATGAGGTCGCGCGATATCGGACGATTCGTCAGATCCTCGATTACAAGCCGGAGCGTGAACTTTCCAGAATTCATGCTCACCTGAATGCCGGGTCGGAGGACGACTTGGTTGATCAATTGTGGGACTATCTGAACTTCTTTGAGTTCGTTGCAGGCTTGGTCCGGTTAAAGCAGATTGACCGTGAAGACATCAAACTTCTGTTCGAATATCCTCTTGGAAAAATCCGTGACGACCTACAAATCGTGGATAGGCTGAAGGCAGAGGGCTATGAGAATCTAGACAAGTTGCTGTGCGACCGCAACCTTTTGTTACCGGGCGGGCGATAATGGAACCAGGGGTGTCAGATGCTTAGTAGGACGGCCGATTTGGCACATCTTTTCGTCTACGGGACGCTCCGTGGCGGTGCCGGTACGGAGTGGTCGAGGTTTTTGGCCGGCGCGTCCCGCTTTATAGGCCAAGGGCGCATCCATGGTCTGTTGTTCCATCTCGATGGCTATCCCGGCATGACGATCGCTACCGATGAGGGTGCGTGGGTTAGCGGCGATGTCTTCCTCTTGAACGATCCAACCTCCGCCCTATCGTTCCTCGACACGTATGAGGGTTGTGCCCCAGGCGATGCTTTGCCCCACGAGTTTGAGCGGCAAGTCGTGACAGTACTATTGGATAGCGGCTTGGCTATCGAGGCGTGGGCCTACGTCTATGTTCTGGAAACCCGGGGTAGAGATTCTATCCCGTCGGGCGATTACCTTCTAACGTCGGGGAGCCGGGCAGAGTAGTTCCGAACCTATAGCTCCGCCAGCGCCCGATGCACCAGGTGAATGCTGATCGCGCCTTCGCCTACGGCCGACGCCACGCGCTTCACGTTGCCCGCGCGCACGTCGCCCACGGCGAACACGCCCGGCAGGCTGGTTTCCAGCATCTGCGGGACCGCGCGTCAGCGGCCACCGCGGGCTGTCCGTCCGGGACCGCGCCGTCGTCCAGATCGCGGCCCGGTCAGGATGAAGCCCTTGTCGTCCAGCGCCAGGCAGCCGCGCAGCCACTCGGTGCGCGGCGACGCGCCCGTCATCACGAAACACGTGCCGGATGTCGTGCGTCGGAGTCTTCGCCGGTCTTCTTGTCCTGCCAGGTCACGCGCTCCAGGTGCGTCGTCGCCTTCGAGCGCCGACGATCTCGGTGTTGTAGTGCAGCTCGATCTTCGGGATTCTCCGTCAGCCGCTGGATCAGGTAGCGCGACATGGTGCTCGGCAGTTCGCCCGAGCGCACCAGCATGTGCACCTTGCGGGCGCGTCTGCGACAGGAATACCGCGGCCTGGCCCGGCCGAGTTGCCGCCGCCCACCACGGCCACCTCCTCGCCGCCGCACAACTGCGATTCGATGTACGTGGCGCCGTAGTAGATGCCCTCGCCTTCGAACTTCTCCAGATTGTCGAGCTGCGGCTTGTTGTATTGCGCGCCGGTGGCGATCACGATGGCGCGCGTGGCCAGAGTCCTCGCCGCTGTCCAGCACCACTTCGTAGGGCCGGTCGGTCGCAGTTCGAGCCGCACCACGCTGCGCGCGATCATCATGTCGGCGCCGAACTTCTGCGCCTGGGTGGTGGCGCGCGACGCCAGTTCCTGTCCGGAAACTCCGGTGGGGAAGCCCAGGTAATTTTCGATCTTCGAACTCGAACCCGCCTGCCCGCCCGGCGCGTGCGTCTCGATCACCAGCACATCCAGACCTTCCGACGCCGCATAAACCGCCGCCGCCAGACCCGCCGGACCCGCGCCCACGATAATCACGTCGCGCACCTGCTTGTCGATCGATGCTGGCGTTGAAGCCCAGGCAGTGCGCCAGTTCCTGGATCGACGGATTGCGCAGCACGTTGCGCGCCGTTGCAGATCACCACCGGCACGTCCGACGGCTTCACGTCGAAGCGATCCAGCAGCTCCTGCGAGGTCTGGTCGGTGTCGAGATCGACATAGGTGTACGGATGGCCGTTGCGGCTCAGAAACTCGCGCAGTTCCAGCGTTTGGGCGGAGTGGCGCGAGCCCATCAGGACCACGTTGCCGTAACCGTGCGCTGATCAGCGCCAGGCGGCGCAGGATGAAGGCGCGCATCAGGATCTCGCTCAGTTCCGCGTCCTTCGCCGACCAGCGAGCGCAGCGCCTCCGCGCTCAGTTCGAGAAACTCGCCGGGCTCGGTGACGCGGCCGCGCACCAGGCAGCGCTGCCCGGAGATCATGGTCATCTCGCCGGTGAACTCGCCGGGGCCGTGCGTGGCGACGGCGCGCTCGCCGTCGAGGCTGGGCTGCACGATTTCCATGTTGCCGGAAAGCAGCACGAAGAACGGAACGGCGGTATCGCCGGGTTCGAAAAGGATGTCGCCGCGCTTGACGTTTCGCACGTGGCCACAGGCACGGATGCGATCGATCTGCTCCGGCGAAAGAGCGGGAACGCCTGAGTGCGGGCGTCCAGAGCGCTGGGAGGAAAAGAAGCCATGCTTCATTTTCGCATTGGGCCGCGGGATTTATAGGGTTACAGCGGCGTTACTCAATAGTGGTAGCGGCACGGGTTGCGGGATGACGCAGCAGTATCAGAGACCAAGCTTTTCAATGGCAGCCTCGAAAGAGATTCCCTCTTTTCGTTCCTTTGCCGCAAGCAGGCGAGTTTTCATCGTTTCGGACTTCAGCAAATACGCCGTTTCGCTCTCTGGGTCGTCCTCGTTGGAGACGGTTGGAATCTCCGTGCGTGCCATGGCTTCAGTGTACTCGACACCCCGCGCTGCAATTGCGTTAGCCTTGGATCTTCAGGCCCCATGCATCGATACGCCGATCTGCGCCGCAGCGCTGTGGAGTTCGTCTCGCGATTCTCCGCCGAGGGTCCCATCCTGGTGCTGGCGCCGGTGAGGGCGGCGGCAGACGAGGTGGCGCTGGATGCGTGCGGCGCCGCACTGTTCGGTGTCCGCCGCCTGGCGTTCCGCGAGTTCGTTCTGGAACTCTCCGCCGCCGAACTGAACCGTCGCAGCCTGGTCCCGGTGGGACGCTTCGTGCGGGAGGCGCTGGCCGCGCGCGTCACCGCCGAGGCATTGCGGCGCGGCGAACTCGCCTACCTGAAACCCGTCGCGGAATTTCCCGGTTTCCCGCGCGCCCTCACCGCCACGTTCGAAGAGTTGCGCCTCAATGCCGTGGATCCGGGGCGTTTGCGCGACTGCGGCGAATCCGGCGCCGACCTGGCTCGCCTGCTGGAAGCCTACGCGCGCGAGCTTTCGGGGCGCCGCCTCGCCGATCACGCCGCGCGCGTAGACCTGGCGCGCGATGCCTTCTCCGCGGGTTACAACAGTCTCCGGCAGACCGCCATCGTCGCGCTGGATGTGGCGCCGCGCACGCGCCTGGAGCGCGAACTGCTGGCCAACGTGATGAGCGCGGCGCGCGTGGCTCTCGATCTGCATCTCGATCCCGATGGCGCGGAAGCCGCATCGTCCCTCGATTCCCTGCAGCGCTACCTGTTCAGCGATGCGGTCCCGCCGCGCCCGGAGGATGGCAGCGTCGTCATCCTCTCCACGTCCGGCGAGGCGCTGGAGTGCGTCGAAATCGCGCGCGCCATCCACGCCGCGGCGGCGGAAGGCGTGCCCTTCGACCGGATGGCGATTCTGCTGCGCTCTCCGGAGCGGCACCAGCCCCTCATTCTGGAAGCGCTTCGCCGCGCCGGAATTCCAGCGCTGTGCACACTCGCCACGCGCCGGCCCGATCCCGCCGGCCGCAGTCTGCTGGCCCTGCTCCACTGCGCTTCCGAGGGCCTCTCCGCCTCGCGCTTCGCCGAGTATCTCTCGCTGGGCCAGGTGCCCGAAGACGAGGAACCCGCCACGCCCGCGTATTGGGAGCGCCTGTTAGTGGATGCCGCGGTGATCGGCGGCGTGAACCGCTGGCAGACGCGACTCGCCGGATTGCGCGAGGAGCTTCACCGGCGCTACGCCGCGGAAGAGGACGACGAAGCGCGCGAGGCTTTGGCACGGCGCATCGCAGCCGTTGAGAACCTCACGCGCCTGGCGCTCCCCGTGATCGGCCGCTTGGCGGAACTGCCCGCGCAAGCGTTGTGGGGCGAATGGATCGCCAGCCTGTCGGGTCTGGCGGAATTCGCACTGCGCGATCCCGCCCGCGTGGTCGAACTCCTGGAAGAACTCGAGCCCATGTCGGACATCGGTCCGGTCTCGCTGGGCGAAGTTCTGCTGGTGTTGGGTCCGCGCCTGAACTCGCTGGCATCGGCGTCCAAAGAGTCGCGATTCGGCAAGGTCTGGGTGGGTTCGGTGGAAGAGGCGCGCGGCCTGGCATTCGAGCGCGTGTTCGTGCCGGGCGTGAATGAAGGGCTGTTCCCGCGCCCACCGGCCGAAGACCCGCTGCTGCTGCATGTGCAGCGACGTGAACTCGCTATCGAACTGCGCGCCGACGATACCGAACTGCTGCGCATCGCCGCGGCCAGCGCCACCATGCGTTTGACCCTATCCTTTTCGCGGCTGGACCTGTTGACCGGGCGCGAGCGCGTGCCTTCGTTCTACGCCTTCGAGGCTCACCGCGCGGCCGGCGGCCGGGAAATGAGCGTACGCGAATTCGACTTGCGCGCCCGCTCCGCCACGCAGCCGCGCATCGGATGGCCGGCGCCGCACAATCCGGCCGAGGCCATCGACGACGCCGAGTTCGACCTCGCCACGCTCGCGCCGCGCACCAAGGGCTCCGGCCAGTATCTGAAGCATCTTCCGGGCCGCTCGGTGCAGTCTCTGCGCGCTCGCTGGACCCGCTGGCACAAGCCCTGGAAGGCCGCCGACGGCCTGATCGTCGAAGAGATCGGCAGCGACGCATTGCAGTCCTGGCGGCTTTCGCAGCGCGCCTGGTCGCCTTCGGTTCTGCAGCAGTTCGCGCGTTGTCCTTACCGCTTCGCGCTGCGCGGGATTCACGGCCTGCGGCCTGCCGTGCAGCCGGCCGCCATTCAACGCATGGACCCCGCCACCCGCGGCGAAATCTATCACGCCGTGCAGTTCGAGCTGTTGCGCGAGCCTCTGCCCGCCGCCGCCGCGCTGGAACGCCTGGACGCCGCGATACAGGAGGTGGCGCAGCGCTACGAGGCCGAGCTTGCCCCGGCCATTCCGCAAATCTGGCAGGCGGAGATTCAGGCCATCGGTGCCGACCTCCGTGGCTGGCTGCAACAGAAGGCGGCGCTGGAGCCGGATTGGACTCCGCAGTTCAGCGAGCTCAGCTTCGGCCTGCACGACCCGGCGGGTCACGATCCGCACAGCCGTCCGGAGCCCGTGGAGATCGAAGGGGGCTTCCGCCTGCAGGGCTCCATCGATCTCATCGAGCGGCACTCCAGCGGCATCCTGCGCGTGGTAGATCACAAGACCGGCCGCGTTCCCGACCCGCGGCCCGAGGTGGTGGGCGGGGGCGAAGTGCTCCAGCCGGCCCTTTATGCTTTGGCCGCGGAGAAACTGCTGGGCGAACCGGTGGCGCTCGGGCGTCTTTACTATTCCACCATCGCGCAGAATTACCAGACGGTCGATGTGCCCGTGAACCAGTGGACGCGCCAGCGCGCCGCGCAGGTGCTGCGTATCATCGACGATTCGATTCGCGATGGCTTCCTGCCCGCGGCCCCGCGCAAAGACGGCTGCAAGCGCTGCGAGTATCTGCCGGTCTGCGGTCCTTACGAAGAGGAGCGCGTGGGCGAAAAATCGCCGCCGGAACTGAAAGCCTTGAAGGAGCTGCGGTCATGCCGGTGAACGTCACCGGCGCCGGCCCGGGGCTGGACCAGAGCTGGGTGGTGGAGGCTTCGGCCGGCACCGGCAAGACCACCGCGCTGGTCAACCGCATCGTGGAGGTGATCGCCGCCGGGACGCCCGTCGAAACCATCGTCGCCGTGACGTTCACTCACGCCGCCGCGGGGAATATGAAGCTGCGCGTGCGCCACGAACTGGAGCAGCGGCGCGCCGGCGAATTGGACGCCACGGTGCGGGCGCGCCTGGCGGAAGCGGCGCACTCGCTGGACCGCGCCTTCATCGGCACCATCCACGCGTTCTGCGCGCAACTGCTGCGCCGCCGTCCGGTGGAAGCGGGCGTCGATCCCGTGTTTCAGGAACTGGCGCAGCCCGAGGCGCTGCGCGTATTCGGCCGCGTGTTCCAGCAATGGATCGAACGGCGGCTGGCCGCGCCGTCGCCCGCGCTAGTGCGCGCCCTCTCGCGGCTCTCATGGAAGCAGGAGCGGGATGGCGACGAACCGCTCGACGCTCTGCGCTACGCCGCATGGTCCCTGGCCGAGTGGCGCGACTTCAACGCGCCCTGGGACGCGCGCGATTTCGACCGCGATGCCGGCCTGCACGCCCTGCTGGAGCGGGCGGAGAGCACGCTGGAGTTGCGCAATCGCTGTACCCGTTCGCGCGATTCTCTCTACGAAGGTTTGCGCCCTCTGGCTGAGTTGCTGGAGCGGGTCCAGCGCGCCCGCGCCGCCGGCCATTTCGACGCCAACGTGGTGGAAAACGAAATCCTGCGCCTGCCGCAGGAGCTGCGCTGGCTCAAGCCGGGCTTCGGCAAGTACGGCGACGCCGTGACGCGCGAGGCCGTCTTCGCTTCGTGGGAGGAATTGCAGGCCGCCATCGCGGACTTCGGCCGCCGCACCGACGCCGACCTGGCCGTGCATCTGCGCGACGAGCTATGGGAAGTGGTGGTGTTGTACCAGCAGCAGAAAAAATCCGCCGGCCAGCTCGACTTCATGGACCTGCTTTTGTATGCCCGCGACCTGCTGAGGCATGATGGCGCGCGCGCCCAATTGCAGCAGGATTATCAGCGCATTTTCGTGGACGAATTCCAGGATACCGACCCGCTGCAAGCCGAAATTCTGCTGCTGCTCTCCGCCGCCGATTCCACGCGCCGTGACTGGCGAAACGCCGCGCCGTTGGCGGGCAAGCTCTACGTGGTGGGCGACCCGAAGCAATCCATCTATCGCTTCCGCCGCGCCGATGCGCGCCTGTTCCGCCGCGTGTGCCGCGAGCTGATCGATAGCGGCGTTGCCAATCGCGCGCTGAAAAGCAGTACCCGCAGCACGCGCACCATTCAGGCATTCGTCAATGCCGCGTTCGCGCAGAGCATTCCGGATTACCTGCCGCTGGAAGGCGGCGTGGAAGATCCACCGCAGCAGCCCGGCGTGATCGCGCTGCCCATGCCGCGCCCGTATGGAAATCGGAATATCTCCAACGTCAAGATTGAGGAGTGTTCGCCGCACGCGGTGGCGGCGTTCATTCACTGGCTCTGCACGGAAAGCGGCTGGACTGTGCGCGACCGTTCCACCGGAGCCCGCGTGCCGGTGAAGCCGGAGCATGTCTGCATCCTCTTCCGGCGCTTCACCAATTTCAAAACCGACCTGACTCAGGAGTATGTGCGGGCCCTGGAGGCGCGCGGCATCGCCCACCTGCTGGTGGGGTCGAAGTCGTTCCATCGCCGTGAAGAGGTGGGCACGCTGCGCACCGCATTGCGCGCGGTGGAATGGCCCGATGACGAGCTGAGCGTTTTCGCGGTGCTGCGCGGCGGCCTCTACGCCGTGCCGGACGACACGCTGCTGAAGTTTCGCAACGCCCACGGGTATTTCCGCGTGCGCGCATTGCCGGATGCCCTTGACGCCGAGTTCCATCCCATCCGCGAGGCTTTCCAGACGCTGCACGAACTGCATCGCCGGCGCAACTACCGGCCCATTGCCGATACCATCCACGAACTGCTGGAGGCCACGCGGGCGCATGCCGGATTCGCCTTCCGTAAAGGCGGCGAGCGCGTGCTCGCCAACGTCTTCCGCCTCACCGACCTGGCGCGCAGCTTTGAAGCCGGCGGCGCGGCCACCAGCTTCCGCGCCTTCGTGGAGTACCTGGACAGCGAGTACGAGAGCGGCGACACCGGCGAAGCTCCGGTGCTGGAGCAGGAAGGCGGCGGCGTGCAGTTGATGACCGTGCACAAGGCGAAAGGGCTGGAATTTCCGGTGGTGATCCTGGCCGACCTGACCGCGAAGCTCAAGGGACGTGAGGGCGGCGACCGGTACAGCGACCCTGCCCGGCGCCTGTGTGCGCAGCGCCTGCTCTGGTGCGCGCCGTGGGAGTTGCTGGATGCCGCCGAGGAGGAAGGGCGGGCCGACGAAGAAGAGGCCCTGCGCATTGCCTATGTGGCCGCGACGCGCGCGCGCGATCTGCTGGTGGTGGCCACCATCGGCGAGGAAGATCGGAAGGGCGGTTGGCTGAGCCCGCTGCACGATGCGCTGTATCCGCCGCCGGAACGCTGGCGCACCGCCGGAATCGCGCCGGGCTGCCCCAAATTCGGTGGGGCCACGGTGCTCCACCGGCCGGCCGAGATGCGCGACGAGGTGTCCGTCAAACCCGGACTCCACTATCCCAAAACGGGCGGGCACACAGTAGTCTGGTTCGATCCCGCGGTGCTCGCGCTGCGCGTGGAGAAGGCGGAGGGCGTGGAAAATGAGCAGGTGCTCGCCGGCACTACCGAAGAGGCCGTGGAAGGCCTGCGCCGCTACGAGGAATGGAGAGAGGCGCGCGCACAGCGGCTGGCAACGGGAGCGGCGCCGAGCTACCGCGTGGCCTCCGCGGAGACGTTCGGCTCCGCCGCGGAAGCCGCGCAGGTCGCGGTTGAGACCATCACGCTGCCGCTCGCTCCGGGCCGCCCCACCGGAAGGAAATTCGGCCGCGTGGTCCACGATATCCTACAGCACGCCGTTTCGCCCGCGGACGCTGCCGCTATGGCGGAGGTGTGGGGCCGCTGCCACGGAGCAAGCGAAGAGGAGTGCGCGGCCGCCGCGGTCGCCGCCCGGCAGGCGCTGGAGTATTGCGCGCAGGCGATGCCCGCGGGGGCCGAGCGCCATCGCGAACTGCCGGTGATGGTGCGCCTCGATGACGGAACGCTGGTAGACGGCCGCATCGATCTCGCCTGGCGCGACGCAAACTGCTGGACGGTGGTCGATTATAAGACCGATCGCCGGGAAAAGCGAAACGTCGCGCAAGTGCAGTTGTACGCGCTCGCCCTCCAGCGAGCTACTGGCGTTCCCGCCCGGGGGATCGTGCTCGAGGTGTAGGTTTGACACGCGGACATTTCTGTCCGATGCTGGAGATGTGAAGGGCTCGGAATTTGAGCGAAGAGTACAGAAGGTGGCAAAGCAGAAGAATCTTTCGTGCTCCTTCGTTGCTAGCGCCGGCAAGGGTAGCCATGGTCGGTTGTATCTGGGCCCGGAGTTCACGACTCTTAAGGATCGCAAGAAGGAGTTCGGCAGAGGGCTGATCGCAAAGATGTGCCGCGATCTCAAGATTGGTCCCCACGAGTTGTAACGGCAACTGGAGAAATCTACATGTCCGCATTCATGTATCCCGCAAAATTCTCGACCGGACCGGACGGTCGCGTACTGGTTGAATTCGTCGATCTCCCGCGCGTTGCGACCGACGGCAAGAACCTGCAAGAAGCCTTCGAAGAAGCCATTGATGCTTTGGGATCCGACCTTTCGATTCGCCTTTCCCGGCACGAGGAGATTCCAGCGCCTTCGGCCGCGAAGCGTCGTCAACGCCTCGTTCCCGTCCCTTGGTGGCTGACCCCCAAACTGGCGCTTTACCTTGCCATGCGCGCCGAGGGGATGCCAAACGCGGTGCTCGCGCGGCGTTTGAAAGTGAATGAACGGGTCGTGCGCCGGATGCTCGATCCCTCGCATGAGACCAAGGCGGAGAAGATCCAGGCAGCCTTGGCAGCGTTAGGTAAGCGGCTCGTCATGGACGTGGAAGACGCGGCCTGAAACGGGCCTCGCCAGCCTGTTTCACCGCAGATACAGCAAAGTCTCCAACGCATCGGGATGGCGGGGTAATGAGCGAATATCAAATCAATGCGTTCAGACTTGCCGAAAAGGTCTCGGCGCTGCAGACTACACGGTTCTTTGCGGACCGGAAGGCGCGGGCCGATTTCCAGGCCTTCGACAAGATCTTACGGCGGCGCGGCGGTAAGCCCCCGCGTGAGGGCGATGAGTTGACGAAGCGACGGGCGAAGTGACACCTTACTGCACTGCGTCCAACCAGGCGCCTACCTTGTCCGCCCATAGCTTGCCGTGCGCCTTCAGCCCTTTGTCGCTGAAGTGCACGCCTTTGCCCTGATTCTGGCGATTTTCGCCCGTGAGTCGATCGGTATCCGCCCCTTCCAGGGCGATGCCGGAGCGCCACAGGCCGGCCTGCGCTTCGCGAATCGGCGGGCAGGACGGGTCGTCCGGCGTGTGGTAACTCGCCTGCGCCACGATCCACGGAAAATCCCAACCTGCCTCGCGCCGCGATTCCGCGATCACCAGGCGCATCATGCGCCCGTACTCTTCCGCGCTGATATCGTGGTCCGGCTTCTGGTGCGCATCCGATTCTCCCTGGTGCTACAACAGCGCGCGGAAGCTGTGCGGCCCGAGTTGCCGGATACGCTGCATCATGCCGTCGAACAACTGCCCGGTGGACTCCCATTCTCCGGGACCGGCGGGAATCACGAAGCGCGTCATGGTGGTAGATCCGTGGCCCACGCAGACCACGCCGATGGGGACGTGCAGTCTTTCGTAGAGCGCGTCGCCAAAGGGCGGGATGAAGCTTCCGCCTTTGCAGCAGTGCTGTTCAGGTATGCCGCTGGGGCATGTCCGCGCGGCTGGGGGGCGCGTGCCAGACTTGGCCGTGTTTTCGATCAATACGCGAGCGCGCCGAGGTTCTCAGGCGGCCGTCAGTGCGTTGGAGAGTTCTTCCGCCGTGTGTTCGGGGCTATCTCGGACCAGATAACGGCGCAGTCGGACGTCCAGGGGAAGATTACCCGGATCCATGTCCTTCGGAACTATTGATACAACTCTTTTCCCCATACCGATGGCTGCCCCGAGCTCGAAAAAGAGATTTGGCTTCGCCGGGCTCGCAGGGTCCACCAGTGCCACGAGTACGTCGCTACCTCGCAAGCCAGATTCCAGAGCATCGCGGATCGGTTGGCCAGGGTGAACATCGAACTCGTCGAACCAAACAGGCACTCCACGTTCCATGAGCGCTTGAGCGAACGACCGGGCCCAGTCCGCATCGAGGGCAGAGTGCGAAATGAAGACTTTTGGTTTGTCCATCGCCGTCATCCTTCCTGTTCCACACGGGCTCCTAACTGCTCCAAGTAAATCTCAATATCGTTCAACTCGAGAAGATCGCGCTTCTTGAGCAGCACTGGTATGCCCGGACGCGTTTGCAACTCTGTCGCCGTGATCCCGAGCAATAGTGCCACGATCGGAATGCGGCGGCCCCACGCAGCCCCAATTTCGGCCCAGACGTAAGGCCTATCCAGAGCCCATGGCGTAAGCAACACCACCAACTCGTGTGCTTGCTGCAGGAAATTGAGGATGTCCTCCTCGAAGTCCGCTCCAGCATCGACTTGGGCCTCGTCGAGGAAAGGTGTCGCGCCGCGCGCCGCGATTTCCCGGGCGATCTGCTTTGCAACCCAAGTATCAAGGCCGCAGTGGCTGACGAAGACCAATCGTTTTGCTGTGCTCGAGTGTTCATCGGCCACCGTATGTATTGTACCGCCAGAACGGGACTTTTCGCTCGTGTCGCCCTAATCGAGCTCGGTACGAGTGGCGCGTTATCCAGCCAAAGCAATCAACAGCGGTCACAAGCCGACTTATCGGGATTAATCACAGCTGCCAGGCAGGGCAGACGGTCTCGTCCTCCTAGCCGTGCCTGGTGCTGAGGCCGCAACGTGCTACGGTGTTGCTCGTCGCCCGAGGAACATTTTGGCATCGTCCGCGCAGCTGGCGGCCAAGCGCCAGACGTTAGGCCAAATTTAGGCTAGATATAGGAGTGTTGGTGTGGATATCGCATATCCAACCCGGTCACAGTTCCTTGACGCGTGTGAGACCGCCCGCCGCAAATACCGCGCGGAACTGGACGCCGGGGGGCGTAGTTCATGTTGATCTGCAAGAGGGTGGGTACGGCGGGCGTGTCAACATGACCATCAGCGCTACAGACCGAACGGCCTTCGGTACAGATTGGGAGAGTCCCGAGGCGGCAATGCGCTTGCCGCGCTCAACGAAGCTGCAGGCATGCCGGCCTCACACCCTGTGTACCAGAAAGGTTTGCGTTATTTCCTTGCCACCCAGACTCGCGGAACTTGGTCTGTCGGCGGCCGTATGCCGCTGAGGTGCCAGTAAGTCGACCGTATTTGGAGTCAGGTCTGCCGTACGGTCATCATCAGTTCATATCGGCTATAGCGAAGTGCTGGGCGGGCCGCTGGTCTACTTCTTATCGGTCCTGGGTTTGGCGAGCAGTTCGCTAATATCCACAACTCCATTGGTCAATTCACCAGTCTGACGGGCGGCTGCGCGCGCCTCGATGGAGCGAGCCTCCCTCCCGCGATGATTTTTGCGGAGGACATGCGCATAGCGGCCCAGCAGGGGTTTGAGTTCAGCCGGGTCCAGTCGCGTGTCACGGTCAGCCGCCGAAATCGCAGCAGCCAGGTCTGCTTCGGCCTCGCGCCATTCACCCTGCCGAACATGCAGCTCCGCTCGTATGCTGAAGAGGTTGATCCAGTCCGTCGCAACTGCACTCTTGGCGGAGGTGAGGATGGCGATAGCACGGTCCAGTGTCCGGCGGGCTTCGCCATATCGCCGATCGGTCACGTAGACGACTGCTAAACCACTGAGGGCCGCCGCCATGTCCGTAGTTTCGCCTCGTCCCGACTCCTCCCACGCGCCCAGGGCTTTGAGATATTCGGCCTCAGCTTCGTGGTACCGGCCTTCGGTGCACAGTAACATCGCCGCCAAACCGTGAATCACGGCGCGATCCGCCGACCGCACTGTAGGAATCGACTGCAATCTCTGAAACGTTTCCCGAGCCTTTGCGATCTTCCGCAGTTCGAACTGAATCTGCGCCAGCGACACAAGCGGACTTAACGGAAGCGGGTGGTCAGGTGGACAGCCCTTCTCGAGAACCTTGAGGGAACGCTGCTCAAGGACCTCGGCTTCCGCGAGCCGCCCCGATAAGGCCATGACGGTTGCCAGGTTGTGCAGTATCAGCCAGGCGACACGGTTGCCCGGAGCCGCTTGTCGGGTCGGAAAAGGCGGCGGAAAGAGTGGCTTGGGCGTCCTTCAAACGTCCGACCGCAAGGTAATTCATGGCTGTTTGATTGACATCGATGCAGGCGGCACCAAGCACCGCGGGGTCGATTAAATCCTGGGCAACAGCGTAACGCCCCCCCAAAGCCGAAGACACGTACAAGACCAAAAGTCCGATTCGCATCCCGATCCCTCCTCCTCTTTCAGCAGCATTCCCGTTCAGCC
>CAVVLD010000085.1:0-12526 GCA_963748795.1 uncultured Solibacteraceae bacterium | reverse complement strand
GCGCCTGCCGAGGCCGCCGCCGAAGAGCCTCTGGGCGATAACGTGGAACTGTGGTAAGCGTGCTAGCTTCGCAATTTCCTCAGATTCCGCAATCCCTCGAGGCCCGGGTAACGGCGGTCATACTCACTCATTTCTTCGCCGCAGACAACTCTCGAGCGTATTGCCGGTCCTTAACGGCCCGGTCCCCATCTCCGAACTTCTCCTCGGCAAAAGCTCTCTGATTGTAGACGTTCGCGTCGTCAGGTTTTAGGCGGATCGCTTCATTAAAATCTTGAATGGCGCGCTGGTACTGCTTCAAGCTATTGAATGCCGTGCCCCGGAGGACGAACGGGGCCTCGTTGTTCGGGTCCAGACGAATGCATTCATCGAAGTCCTGTACGGCCTGGTCGTATTGCCCCAGCAGGAAATAAGCCTGGCCGCGGGCCAGATACATGTGGGCGTCCGGTTTGACGAGGCGCATCGCTTCGCTGAAGTCCCGAACGGCGGCTTCGTTCTGACGCAGAATAAAATAGCGAGAGCCCCGGTTGAAATAAGCCCTCGCGCTGTCCGGCTTGAGACGGATGGCTTCATCGCAGTCCTGGACGCCGCGCCGCTGCTGGTTCAGAAAGCCATAGACGCGACAGCGCGAGGCATAGGCGTCAGCATAATCCGGGCGAAGGCGGATCGCTTCGTCGTATGCCGTAAGAGCTTTTGCCCAACTGCCTTGGCTGGCCAACCGGTCGCCCTCATCGTTAGCCGCCTGGGCTTTCTGTCCCACGTTCGGCGCCCCCGCTCCGATGCTTTTGGGAACAACTGGAGAAGGGAGAGCCTTCTGGTTTCGGACTTCCCGCCCGACAGGGGGAGCCTCGGGCCGAATTCCTCGAAACTCTAGTCGTTGGGGCTGGGTTGGAGTCTCCGCCACCGGCGGGGTTTGACCGCGCGGTCGAAACAGCGGGCGGCGCCAGTACGGCAGGCGGTGGTGGCGGCGACGCCTTTCCGGTCGTCCACCACATTGCTCCTGCGGAGAGTGCCACGACCAAAGCCGCCGCACCTAACCAGGGCACCGCCGTTCGAGACCAGGTTGACGCCGAAACGACAGCACCAACGGAGACGCTGCTCAAATTCTGTAGCGCGAATGCAAGATCGGAGGCCGTTTGAAACCTGCGCCCCGGCTCCTTTTCGAGACAGCGGCGGACGATCCGCTCAAGAGGTTTGCAGTTTGCTGGAAGTTCGGGCGGATTGTCCTTCAGAATGGCATGCATGACCGAGACGGGAGTGTCGCCCGTAAATGCGCGCCTGCCCGAAGCCATTTCGTAAAGAACTGCGCCGATGCTAAAGATATCCGAACGGCGATCGACCGGCTGTGCCCGGACCTGCTCGGGTGACATGTAACCCACCGTGCCCAGCACGGCGCCGGGCTGAGTCAGAGTTTCCGTACTGTCCCCTTCTGTCTGCGGTGGGTGACTCCGCTTCGCCAGCCCGAAATCGAGAATTTTGACGCGTCCGTCGCGCGCCAGCATTATATTCTCCGGCTTGAGGTCGCGATGCACAATACCGGCTGCGTGAGCTGCTGCGATCCCTTCCGCGATCTGCGTTCCGAGGGCGGCCACATTATCCGCGGACATCGAGCCGTGGCCGATCGCAATCCTCAGCGACTCGCCTTCGACGAGCTCCGAAACGATGAAGAGGGTCCCGCCCTCACGGCCAATATCGTAGACACACACGATGTTCGGATGGTTCAGGGCGCTGGCGGCTCTCGCCTCTTGTTCAAATCGGACCTGGCGTGCGCCATCCTGGGCGACTTCCGGTGGAAGGATCTTCAGCGCGATATCGCGTCCTAAACGGACGTCGCGCGCGCGATACACTTCACCCATCCCGCCCTTGCCGATGCACCCCACGATTTCATAAGGGCCAAGTTTCTCTCCGGGAGGGAGCGACATGTCCTGAATAAGCATATCGCAAATGGCGGAAGAAACGGCTCAACCCGATGGAGAATAGAAGCCCGTTGCTGACTTCTGCCTGGCACCGCGCTACGCTCTCGCCACCAGCTCGAAATTGCTGCCCACATTCCGCAACGGGGTCTTCAGAATCCAGTCGTCCACGGCGCGCATCGCCCGGTACCCCGCGCGCCAGCCGGGAAGCAGGCCGGCCAGGGGAGACGAAGCGAAATCGTAAATGCCTACTTGCGTTGTCAGACCCGCGCGGCGAAACAGTTCCGCGGTCTTCTCCGGCTCCAGCTCCCGCTCGTCGGGCGTCTGGTAGCGGCGCATCATGCCGGGAATCAGCAAACGTCCCACCTTCCCCGAGAGGCGTGCGCGGCTGGGATCGAGCGAATAGAACACGCCTTCCGGCGCGAGCAGGTCCTTCACCTGGAGCGGCAGACCGGCAAGCTCGTCATCCGGCAGATGGTGCAGAAAGAAGATCGCTATCACGCAGCCGAATCGCCCCGCCGCGCGCGTGCCCTCTTCAAAACGCGCGTTGCGGATTCCCAGGCGCCGTGCGTCCTCGCGCGCCTGCCGGATGGCGGCCGGCGAAAGGTCCAGCCCCACCACTTCCGCCACATGCGGCGCCAGTAGGAGTTCGGTATCGCCGATTCCGCAGCCCAGGCTCAACACGCGCGTCCGCGCGCCGGCGCCGGTCCGTTCCAGAATGCGCCGCACCATGTGGGCCCGCAGGGCGCGCACCGCGGGACGCGCAAAATGAGACTGGGCGAAACCGGAATACAGCTTCTCGTGATAGGCCAGTTCCCGTGCCAGTACGCTCTCGGCGGGGTCAGACACTGTAAGCGCGTTCCGTGTCCACGGCGGCTCCGGCCGCCTTCTTTCTCCCGGGCTGCCTGAAACTCATCACCGTGATGAACAGCAGGGCCGCGCCGATCGAACCATCGCGCAGAATGCTCCAGATGCCAATCGCCTCCCCGGGTCCGAAGCATCCGCAGTCGATCTGCTTGCCGTGCAGTTTGGCCCACGCCATGGCGCCGATGAACACCAGCATCAACAGGGTGCCCGTGGCTGTGGCAATCCGCTTGAAGATGCCCGCAATCAGCACCACGCCCAGCACGGCTTCGAACCACGGCAGCGTCCTGGCAGCGAATTCCACCCATCGCAGCGGCAGAATGCCATAAGAATCGATCGACATGGCGAACAGCGCCCAGGGATCTTTCAGTTTGGCGTATGCCGCAGCCAGGAACACGCCGCCCACCAGAATCCGTAGAACCACGGTGGTGATGCGCAAGCCTCTATTTTGAGAGTAAGTCATCGAGCATTGCCTTTACCCATTCGTATTTGAGCACTTCGCGCCCGCCGATGGGGTAGCGCTTCAGCCGGTAAGTCACCAGCAACGTCGGGGTGCCCGTCACCGGCACTGTGTAGCCCTCACTGACGTCGTGGGCGATGGTCTGTTGCACGGCCGGCGACAGCGTAAGGGCCCGCAACTTCTGCTGCTCCGCCGCGGTCAGCACGTTGTCCACCGTCTCTTCGACTTTGCCCGTGGCGCCCCACTCCTGCTGTTTGTCGAACAAGGCGTCCGCCGCCTGCTCGAATTTTCCAAGCTGGGCCGCGGCGGCGACCACCTCGGCGGCTTTCTTCCCGTAAGGGTGCATGTCGAGCGGGAAATAGCGATAGATCAGGTAGGCCTTGCCGGGAATCACGTACTCTTTCATCAGGCGCGGCAGTTCGGTATCGTGCAGCAGTTTGCAGGCAGGACACTGAAAATCGCTGAACACTTCGATCATCACCGGCGCGGCCGGATTTCCGAAGGCGTTCCCTTTGATATTGTCGGCGCCGGAGCACACCCAGGCGGCAAGAACAAACAAAACGGGGGCGCGAAGCTTCATGGTCTTATCGTAATCACTCCCACTTCTTCAACACCGCCCGCCGGGAATCCGTGACACTCTCAGTGCGCCAGCAGGCTGTTCAGATATTGCTTGAACAAGTCGTAATTCTGCATGCCGGCGATCGGTACACTGCGTTTCCCCCGGGTCACCACGATCGTGCTCGGCGTGGACGTAATCCCCGCCGCGGTGCCGGCATCCAGATCTCTCTGTACTTCAGCTTGAACGCCGGGGTCTTTCGCAAGGGCCTGGACTTTCGCCTGCTCCGACGGCGTCAGTACCGCGGCTACCGTATCCCACACCTTGCCGTTCATCACCCAGGTCATCTGATTCTTGAACAGGGCATCGGCCACTACATCATACTTGCCGATGCGCGCGGCGGCGGTGGCGTAGTTGGCCGCCTCGCGGGCCCACGGATGGCCCGGACCCGAAAGCGGAAACTCCCGGCTCACCACGCACACCTTGCCCGGTATCACGAAATCGTGCATGAGCGGCGGCAGTACCGTCTGGTGCATTGCGCTGCAATGGGGGCAGTCGAAACTGCTGAAGATCTCGAGTGTCACCGGTGCCGTCGAACTCCCCAGCATCTTCTCTTTGTCGACCGGAGCGTTGGCCGCCTGGGACGACAGCAACAGCACCAGGGCCAGCCCAAAAACAGTAATCCTCATGCCATATATTGTACCCAAGGCTACCCAAAATTCGGGCGCCTGCCCAGTCGCTGTGTCAGGAAGCCGATGACCGCCCCCACCGTGAATCCCGGCGCCATGATCTCCAGATAGTGCGGCGTTCCCTGCTGCGCGTCCATGTACGCCACCGCGAAAGCAAACAGCAGTCCCAGGCCCGCGCCCACTGCGATGCCCCAGCCGAGCGAATTCACCTTCCGGCCGAACCAGCCGCTCAGCACGCCCACCAGCAAGCCTTTGAAAGACGACCCCACCAGAATGCCCCCGATCACCGGGCGCGTCTCCGGATAAAACCACGCCGTGGCTCCGTCCAGGAAGCCCAGCACCAAACCGAATACCACGCCAATCCATATCTTGTTCGTCATATTGCACCTCTCTCCCTGGAATTCCGCACGAGTGCCGGTTCCTTTAAAAATTTCTGAGGAAAAACAGCAGAAATTTGACCGCCGCATAAGCCGCCAGCAGCCACAGCAATACCGCATTGCGGGAAGCGAACCGTTTCAGGCTATGCCAGAGCGGCTCCCGCCACGCTTCCACGGCCAGTCCCTCCTGAAATCGCTCGATATCGGCCAGCAGGGCCGCCACATCCCGGTAGCGCCGCGCCGGATCGCTCTGCATCGCCTTGGCGGCAACAGCGCTCAGAGCCGGCGGCGCCGAAGGCTTCAGGGCGCAAACCAGCAGCGCGCCCAGCCCGTAGATATCGGAACGCAAATCCACCGCCTGCTCGGGCGCCCGGAACGCCGGAGTACCGCCCACTCCGGCCACTCCCCAATCCATCACGTAGACTTCTCCGAACGGTCCCACCATCACGTTTTGGGGCTTCAGGTCGCGATGAATCTCGCCGCGCGCGTGGGCAAAGCCCACCGCTTCGGCGATCCGCCGGAACACGCGCAGTTTCTCGGCCAGCGAAGGTCCCCCGGCCAGATAGTGGTCCAGGCGCGCTCCGGAAACCATCTTCATGGCGTACCAGGAGCGGCCGTCCGGCAGCCGGCCCGCTTCGTAAACCGGCACGATGGCGGGATGTTCCAACCGCGCCATGAGCTGCGCTTCGCCCTCGGTAGCCCCGTCCAGCACCTTGAGCGCGACAAGCCGGTCCAACTCGCGGTCGTGCGCGGCGTAGACCACGCCCATGCCGCCGCGCCCGATTTCGCCGCGCAGCTCGTAGCGCGTATCGCTCAGGTCCGGCAGGTCCGCCACCCGCCGGAGGTGATCCAGCACATGGTCGCTCAGATCCATAGGCGGCGCATCTCTTCGCGCAGTTCTCGCTCGTCCGGCGTCACCCCGCGCAGCCGCACGGCAACCAATGTCCGCAGTTGGCGGCGGGCCCACGCCAGGTGATTAGTGACGCTGGTCACGGCGATTCCGTGTTGCGCGGCTAGGGCGGCATACGAAGGACGCTCCCCGTCCGCCAGGTCGTACGCTTCAAAAATGGCGAACTGCAGTTGCTTGCCCCCGGCGGCCGCGCCGGCGCGCAGATCTTCCACTGCCAGGGCGAATACCTGCCGCCGCCATTCGCGCTCGAAGGCATCTTCGGGCGACTCCCCCGGCACGTCGTGGTCTGCCAGGGATTCCATGCGGATCTCGCCGCCGCGTTTCTGGCAATGGGCCGCGGCGTGTTGATTGGCGCCGAACCGTTCCACCGCCATCCGCAGGTAATTCCGGAAGGAACCCTTCGCCGGATCGAAGCGCACAAAGAAATCGCGCTCCAGGGCGCTGGCAAAGAAGCTTTGCGTCAGGTCTTTCGCGTCTTCGTTGTTCTTACCGAGCTTCAATCGGATAAACCGGTAGACCGGTTTCCAGTAGATCGCCATTACGCAATCCAGAGCCTCATTCGGCACGCTGCCGGAGGCGGCGTCCAGCAGGGAGTGGCGGGTCGGCGGAAATAGCACCCGCGCCCCGCCAATGGCTGTATCCTCGTCATGCATCGTACGGCTCCTTGGTACGGACCCGATCATTGGAGCACCGGGTGCATTGTATCGTGTTGGAGGTAGCAATCATGAATGCCGACCAGATGGAAGGCCAGTGGAAACAGATGAAAGGAAAGATGCGCGAGAAGTGGGGAAAACTCACGGACAGCGACTGGGACCAGATTGCAGGTAAGAAGGACCAGTTGATCGGCAAGCTCCAGGAGCGGTACGGCTACTCCCGCGAACAGGCGGATCGCGAGTACCAGGATTGGGAGAAGGCCAACCGCCAGACCCGGGTCGCGTAACATCCTTCATCGCTACTGACTTGGCGGAGCCCCCGCGGGCTCCGCTTTTTTTGTCCTTCCCTCCAAACGTCCTCCACCGCACACTTCGGTCTGAAATCGTGATCTAATCGAGTAATCCGACAAAGAGTTTTTGCCGCGGCGTACTGTTGCTGGAACGCGCGGCGGAAGGAGTGTAATACATGGTTATCAGGCTGTTGGTGGCAGCCCTGCTGGCGGCCGGACTGGTGTCCGCCCAGGGGAAAAAAGGCGGCGGCGGCGGTGGAATGGGCGGCATGGATATGCCGCGCATGCCTCGCCAGTCGCGCCTGGACATGATTGCTGACAAACTCAAACTCACCAAGGAGCAGAAGGAGAAGGCAGGTAAGATTTTCGATAACGCCCAGGAGAAGGCCACGCCTTTGAATGAGCAGATTCGCAATGGGCGAGGCAGGGTCACTGAGATGCTCCTCTCCGGCAAAAACAGCGGCCCCGATTGGGACAACCTGATGAAGGCCTTCACCGCCGTTCTGGCCCAGGAGGAAGCCGTTGAGACCGAGGCTTTTCAAAAGGTTTATGCCTCGCTGGACGAAAAACAGAAGGCTAAGGCGGCTCCCGTCTTCGAGGACCTGATCGCCGGAATGTTCGCCGGCCGGGATTGGAAACGGGCTCCCGCTGGCGGCGGCTCTCGCGGCGCGGGCGAAGGCATGGGCGGTATGGGCGAAGGTGCGGGCGAAGGCGTGGGCCGGGGAGGCCGGTAAGGAGATCGCGATGTTGACGAAACTGATGATTACCGGATTACTGGCCAGCACCCTGGTGTTCGGCCAGCGTGGCGGCGGAGGCGGTGGAGGCGGCGGAGGCATGGGGGGCGAATCCATGGGCGGCATGGGCGGTGGCTCCATGGTCCGCGTCAATCGCATGGAAATGATCACCGACATGCTCAAGCTGAATAAGGACCAGAAAAAGCTCGTCAAGACCACATTGGACGAGGGCCAGAAAGACGCCGCTCCGGTCCGCGAGCAGTTGCTCAAAGGCCGCAAGGCCATAGCCGAGGCGGTAGTTTCCGGCAGCCAGGATTCCATCAATACGGCGGTAAACAACTACGCCGCGGCCGAAGCCCAAATGGCCGCCATCGAACTCCAGGCTTTTGCCAAGATTTATCCCACTTTGGAAAAGGACCAGCAGCAGCACGGCGGCCAGTTCTTTGCCATGATGAACGGCATTTTCAAGAGCAAGAACTGGAACGAGTAGACGTCTGGTTTTTTTGATCTGGCCCGCACCGTTCCTGGTGCGGGCACCCGCGGCTGTCCTGGCAGTGCTGTAGTGGAAACGCCTTCCAAAAAACTCTGTAAGAGTGTATGCGTTTTTCTCTTACACTCTTACTTCTATCCCTCTCCTGCCTTGGGCAACCCTTGACCTTCGGCGTCAAAGGAGGCGGCCGCCTTACCGCCGACTACGTGGACTACGGCCATATGGAATCCAAGCGCTACCTGATCGGCGGCCCCATGCTCGCATTCGAGGTGGACGCGCTCTACAGTCGCTCCGGCCGGAGCGACTACATCCCCCTCATCGGGAACGAAACAGTCCTGCGAACGCGGGCCAACTCGTGGGAGTTTCCGCTGCTCGCAAAATGCCGGCTCCCCACCAGTCACGTCCAACCTTACCTGGCCGCTGGAATCGATCCGCGGGCCAGCAATTTCCGCGAAGACGCTACCGGATACCGGATGGTCACGAATCATGCGTGGCTCGCCGCCGCAGGACTCGAGATCCACGCCGGGCATATCCACATCTCGCCCGAGGTCCGCTACCTCTGGTGGAACTATCCTCGAAATTTCTCCGCCGGCCTCACCTCTTATATCCCCAGGCCGCGCAACGAGATCCAGTTGCTAGTGGGCATCGGCTGGGACCTTTCGCGCTGACAAACCTTTACACACTGCAACCTAAACCTTTACATCACGCATGAGTCCCCCGTACGCTTCCGCGCATATGTATAAGTGGAAGGGGAAGGGGAACGAAAATGGCCGGACTCAAGATGCTGTTGGACCCCACCAAAATGGGGACGGAAGGCGAAACGCTGGAAGAGAACCTGCGGAAGCGCATCGTGGGACAGGATGCGGCGATCCGGCAGATTGTCGATGTATACCAGACGTTCCTGGCAGGTATGTCCAACTCCGGGCAGGCCCATCGCGAACTTCCTGTTTCTGGGGCCCACGGGATCCGGAAAAACCCGGACCGTGGAAGCGCTCGCGGAGAGTCTGGTCGGCGATCCGAGGGCGTTGATCAAAATCGATTGTGCGGAATATCAGCACGGTCACGAGATCGCCAAGCTGATTGGTTCGCCTCCCGGATACCTGGGCCACAAGGAGACCCATGCGCTGCTATCCCAGGAAGCGCTGGACCAGCACCTGCACCGACACAGTGAAACTGAGCTTCGTGCTGTTCGACGAAATCGAAAAGGCCAGCGACGCACTGTGGAACCTGCTGCTCGGGATTCTGGACAAGGCCACCCTGACCCTGGGCGACAACCGGCGCGTGGATTTTTCACGGTCCATGATTTTCCTGACGAGCAACCTGGGCGCGTCGGAGATGGACGCCGATTCTGCGGCCGCGCGCTGGGTTTCGGCGTGCACGATGCCGGTGACGGCCGCGGCGCAGGCGGGCAAGCTGGACAACGCGGGCACGGAAGCGGCGCGGCGGCGGTTCTCGCCGGAGTTCATGAACCGCATCGACCGCACGGTCGTGTTCAATCCGCTGGGGCGCACGGAATTGCAGCGCATCCTGACGCTGGAACTGGAAGCTGTGGAGCGGCGCATCCTGCTGGCCACCGGCGCAGCCTCCCTATCGATTGCTCGCTGGACGACGCTGCTCGCGAGTTCCTGCTCGCCGAAGGCACGGACGCCCGCTACGGCGCGCGCCATCTCAAGCGGGCCGTCGAGCGTCTGCTGGTACAGCCGATCGCCAATCTGATCGCCTCCGGCCAATTGCAGAGCGGCGACCGCCTGCTGGTGGAATATGACGCGGGCGTCAGGCGGCTGATTTTCGCCAAGGAATCCACCCTCGCCGTCGGCTCGGCGGCGGCGTAGCTATTTCGTCTGCAGCGCCATCACGGACGCAATCTGGCCGGGAGCTGTGCCGGGCAGGGTGACGGTCACCCGATCGCCATCCTGCTTCACGGCCAGGCTCTTGTGCGCGGGGTCCGCCAGCAGGTATGCCTTCACCACGTGCCCCTTTACTTTGTTCAATTCGAAATTGCCCGCGGGCCACTTGAAAAACGTGATGTACAGCTTGCCCGGCTTGGTGGTGCAGCGCCAGTCGGTAGCCATCTTGAAACCCGGGTTGCCCTTTTTGTCGTGCGTGGTATCGGCCACCGTGCCCAGTTCCTCGCCGAAGGGCGTGGGGCCGGCGCCATAAATGGCCTCACCATTCGATCTTCAGCCAGCGTCCCACCGTGCGCAGATTGTCCTGGCTGGCCTGCGGAATCACGCCTTCCGACGTCGGTCCCACGTTGAGGAGATAATTCCCGCCCTTGCTCACAATGTCGCACCAGCTTGAAGGTGATATCCTCCGGCGTCTTCCAGTCGGTGTCGTCTTTCTTGAAGCCCCAGGTGTGGTTCATCGTTGCCGGCACTTCCCAATCGCCGGTCACGACCTGGTGGGGAATGCGGTTGTCGCCCATCGAGCGATAGTCGCCCGCTTTGCCCAGGCGGCCGTCGATCAAGGTCGCCGGCTGCAGCGAGTGCACGATGTCGGCGAATCGCTGCGCCGCGCTCCGCGTTCATCATGCGCGGCGTGTCGAACCAGATCAGGCAGATGGGGCCGTAGTTCGTCAGCAGTTCCTTCACCTGCGGCTCGGCCTTGCTCGCGCAGATACTGATCGAAATCCTTCTTATCGTCCGGGCCGAAATCCCAGGTGTTGCCCGCGCCGTTGGGTTCGTGCCAGTCCTGCGCCTGCGAATAATAGAAGCCGAAGCGGATGTGGTGCCGCGCTTGCACGCCGCCGCCAGTTCCTTCAGCGGATCGCGATGGAACGGCGTGGCATCGACGATGTTGTACTTGCTGACCTTGGAGTGATACATGGCGAAGCCGTCGTGATGCTTGCTGGTGATGACGATGTACTTCATGCCGGCGTCTTGGGCCATCTGCACCCAGGCATCGGCGTCGAACTTCACGGGATTGAACTGCTTGGCGCAGCTGTTCGTATTCGCGTCACCGGAATCTTGGCGTGGTTCATGATCCACTCGCCGATCCCGGGAATGGCCTTGCCCTTCCACTCGCCCGCCGGAATGGCAGTAGAGCCCCCAATGAATGAACAGGCCGAACTTCGCCTCGCGGAACCATTTCATCCGCTGGTCCTGGGTCGTCTCCTTGGCCGGCGGGCTGGGAGGGGTGACCGCCAAAGCGGTCATCGTTAACGCTAAAAGGAGCGGGATTCGACGCATTCCTACATTCCCGCACAAAACCAGCCCGAGCGCAAATCACGGTCCTCGGCGCGCCGGCCGCGAAAATCACTTCCTGGTGGTCGCCTTCTCTTTCTGAATCTCTTTCAGCATAGACATGGTCTGCGAAAGCTGCGAATAAAAATACCCGCTTCAGAATATCCAGCACTTCAATCAACACCGGATCGCGCAGCGAGTAGAAAACCTGGTTGCCTTCTTTGCGGCTGATCACGATCTGTTTGCTGCGCAGTACTGTCAGATGCTGCGATGCGTTGGCCTGCTCCAGCCCCAGCCGCTCAATCAGTTGTCCCGCCGACGTCTCGCCGTGACGCAGGGCTTCCACAATGGCGATTCGCGTGGGATGCGCCAGGGCCTGGAAGATCTCGGCTTTGAAACGGCGCAATTCCTGGCTCATCTTCTTGCCATCCTCCCCACGGCCAGCAGGATCCCCTGCAGCAGCGCGTGCGGCCGTGGCGGACAGCCGGGAATGTAGACGTCCACCGGAATCACCTGGTCGACGGCGCCGGCCGTGGCATAATTCCGGCCGAATATGCCGCCGCTGATTCCGCAGGCTCCCACCGCCGCCACCACCTTCGGCTCGGGCATGGCGCGGTAGGTCTTGAGCAGTGCCAGTTCCATGTTCCGTGTGACCGGTCCCGTTACCAGGAGCATGTCCGCGTGGCGGGGGGACGCCACGAAGTGAATGCCCAGACGCTCCACATCGTAGATGGGGTTGTTCAGCGCCGTGATCTCCACCTCGCAGCCATTGCAGGAACCGGCATCCACTTCGCGGATTGCCAGCGACCGTCCCAGGGTCTGGTGAATGGCCCGGTGCACGCTCCGTTCCAGAATCCGCGTGCCCCAGTCCACCGGCCGGTCCGCCTGTTTGAGGCTGGTGAGTTGGCGCTGCGTCCCATCGGCGTGGAGATCGTATCCGGCCGTGATCGCCAGTTCCCGGCGGTCGCGCATGGCCAGGGCGAACTCGCCGGTGGTTTCGACCGCTCGGGCGTCCGCCTCACGGCACTCGCCGCAGAAGATGCACAGCCCGTAGTCCACAGTCACCTCGCGAGTGCCGCCGGAATCGCGGATCGAGATTGCTCCGGTCGGACACGCCGCGGCCGCCGGGCGTGCGTCGCGCCAGTGGGCAAAATCGAATCGCGGTGCGCCCCGGAAACTCCCGGGAATTTCAGGCGCCGCGTCCGGATAGCCGATCGTTACCAGCCCGGTATCGAAGCTCTTCTTGAGAATCTTGAACATGATCTACCGGTCCGTTCCGGAATACGAGAGGTTGAAGCTTTTGTTAATGACGGGAAAGTCCGGCACGATGTTGCCCTGGACCGCCTCCACCAGCGCCGGCCAGTTGTTCAGCGAAGGGTCCTTCACTTTGCAGCGCGCGATCCGGTTGTTC
>CAVVLD010000084.1:0-19685 GCA_963748795.1 uncultured Solibacteraceae bacterium | reverse complement strand
CCCCCGCCGAGGCCGGCGCCGAACAACCTTTGGGCGATAACGTGGAACTTTGGTAGCAGGGCCTGCGCACAGAAAGATCTCGCCGGAGTTCGCGAAATATTCCGCGCCATACGTCAATCGCCTCCCCGGCTCCAAAGCATCGGCAATCGATTTGCTTTGCCGTGCAGTTTGGCCCGCCATGCCGCCAGCGCCAGGCTGGCCGCCACCTTCCGATATGCCCTGGCAGTAGTGTGCGGCCATGCGGGCACTCTGGCAACCGGATTGCTGCCCCCGGATCGTCGAATTGCAGGAGGTGCCATGGAGTCCGTCGCAGGTGCGACCCCGCGCGCGTCGTCCAGACTCATCTCTGCGTCTTCCAGACTCGCGGTGGCGGGCGTCATCCTGTACATCGCCACCGCCCCCCTCGCGGAAGCCCAGCCAGCCGCCGGCAGCATCGTGACTCATCAGTTCATGGATTTCCAGGCCGCAGCCCCCACGGCGGTGGACGGCGCCGGGAACCTCTACTCCACCACAGGCTTGATGCCTCCTGCCCCAACCACACCGGGCGCCGCGCAACCGCAACCCGGAGGCGGTACGTGCACATTAATCACGCCCCCTTCGGTATTCCCGGCACCCTGCTACAACGCCTACATCGCCAAAACCGGCCCCACCGGCAACACGGTATTTGCCACCTTCCTCGGAGGTGCCAGCAATGCCATTGGGTCCGCCATAGCGATCGATGCGTCCGGCAACGTCTACGTTACCGGCACCGCCGGCAGTCCCTTCCCGACCACCACCGGACCCGCCAAACCCGGCAACTTCCTCACCGCCGCCTTCGCGGCCAAGCTGAGCGCTGACGGAAGTAAATTTCTATATGTCACCTATCTGCCGGCGTGCCTGGCGCAGCCGGGCGCGATCGCCGTCGATCCGCAGGGCGACGCGTATATCTCGGGCGTCACCTCCACGACCAGCTATCCCTCCCATGCCTGCGTCGTCAAGCTGAGCGCGGACGGTTCCGCCGTAGTCTACAGCAAGATCCTCGCAGGATCGGATCAGGATTCCCCCGCCGCCTCGCTAGCCGCCGGCGCGGCCGGCGATGTCTACGTCACGGGATGGACGGCTTCGCCCGACTTCCCGGTAACGGCGGGGGCCCTGCAGACAAAGCTCTCCGGCGTGCGGAACGCGTTTCTCACGAAGCTCGACCCGTCAGGCAACATCGTCTTTTCTACGTACCTTGGCGGATCGGGAAAAGACAACGGCAACACGGTCCAGGTGGATGCGAGCGGCGACGTGTACCTCGCGGGAAGCTCTACGTCGCTTGATTTCCCCACAACCAGAGGCACGTTCGAGCCGCAACCCGTGGTGCCGGCCGCAAGCACCTCGCCCGGCGGGTTCGTCGCAAAGATAGCGCCGGACGGCAGGTCCCTCATATGGTCCACATATCTCGACGATCCCGCTATGCTTGTGCTGGGTCCGGCAGGCGATTTGTACATCTTGGGGGGAGCGGGGCCAGGCCAAATACCGGTCACCCCGTCTGCACCTCTGCCGTGCGCCCCGGGCGGCCCTGAGCAAGGCGGTGGAGACTATGTATTGCACCTCAGCAGCGCCGGCACCCTCGTTGACGCCACCTGGGTAAATGTGCCTGCGATCCTCCCTGCCGGCTTCGGTCTGATGAATGGCGGATCGCTGGTGCTGTCAGCGGCGGGGACAGTCGCGGAGATCACCTTCGGCGGGGCGGGCTGGTCCGCTCCTCCGTGCATGACCTTGTCCCCGCTCAATTCCGCGACGTTCCTGCCCACTCCAGTCATCGCGGGCGAATTTCTCACCTTCCTTGGGTCTGGTATCGGGCCTGCGGCCGGCGTCGCCGCGCCGTTCGGCCCGGGAGGGTTTCCAGTCACGCTCGGAGGTGTGCAGGTGTTCTTCGGCGGCACACCCGCGCCCGTGCTTTACGCGCAGTCGGGACAGGTGAACGTGCAAGCGCCCATGGAACTGAGCGGACAATCGTCCACCACCATTACGCTCACTTACAGCGGGAACACCTTCGGTCCGGTGACCGTACCGCTGAACTTCGCCTACCCCGGCCTGTTTCGCCTGCTGGTGGGCCTCACGGCCCAAGCCATGGCGCAGAACCAGGACGGCTCTCTCAACGGCCCGTCGAATCCAGCCGCACCCGGCTCCGTGGTGACGTTCTGGGGCACTGGATTTCCGGCCATCAGCCCTGCCTGTCCCACCGGAGGACTGAACCCCGATAGCGCCGTCGAACTTCCCCCGGCGTACAGTGTGGTCATGCTGGGCGGGGGTCCGGTACAGTATGCGGGCAGCGCCCCGGCACTTGCATGCGGAGTGACGCAGATCAACATGCAGGTGCCTCCAACCGCCAGCCCCGGTCCGCTGCTGATCACTCCCGGTGTGTGCACCAACGGCGGCAACACCTGCCAGGGAGTGCAGACCGGAGCCATCCTCTATATACAGTAGGCTGGCTCGGGGCGGCGTAGTAGCGCCGTCGCTTTCGTGAGACGATTCCGGACTGCACGCTTTCAGTGCGGACCGGCCAAGCCAGGTTTGTCAACCTGCACGAAGGACCATGCCTTACTCCTGCCGCAGAGCCGCCAGCGGATCGATTCGGGACGCTCGCCTTGCCGGCGCATAGCCAGCCAGTATCGCGGCAATTACCAGGACGGCGCCGGCCACCGCCAGGGTTCCCGGATCATTGGGCTGGGTCTCGAACAGAAACGATTTGACAAGCCGGGACGCGCTCAACGCCGCAGGCACGCTGATCGCGAGTCCCACCGCCGTCATTAGTAGAACGCGTCGCAGAACCATCCATACCACGGCGCCGCGTTGCGCGCCCAGAGCCATACGGATTCCAATCTCGCCAACCTGCCGCGCGACGTTGTAGGACATCGTCCCGTAGAGTCCCACGCACGCCATCAGCAGAGCCAGAACCGCGAAACCCGTGCATAGTTTCGCGAACATGACTTCCCGGCTGATCGTCCGGTCGATTTCCGCAGACTGTGTGACCACGTTCGTGACCGGTATGCGGGAATCCGCCTCCCGCACCATCTCATGCACACTCCTGGCATACGTCAGCGGATCGCCCGCGGTGCGCAGCGCGTAGGTCACTTGGAACGGAGGAAACTGGGTGGCCGCTACGAACACGGCCATGGGACTCCCCTCTTTCAGGCTGCCGTACCGTACGTTACCCGACACGCCGGCGATTTCGAGATCGCGCTCGTCGTCCACGAACGTGATGCGCCGGCCCACCGGATTCTCGTTCCCGAAGTAAGTCCGCGCCAACTGCTCGCTGATCACGGCAACCGGCGTGGAGCCCGGTTGGTCGCGGTCGTCAATCTCACGCCCGGCCAGGATCGGAATCTGCATCGTCGTGAGGAAACGCGGTCCGGTGGCCATGACCCCTGCGCCTTGGATGGTGACAGCGCCGATCTTCATTGCCCCCCTGTATGCCCCACCGGCCATGCCGGCGCTGATGATCGAGGATCCTGAAAGCGTCGCGCCGCTCACTCCGGGGATCGATTCGAAGCGCTGGCGCAGGTTCTCGTAAAAAGTGGTGATCTCCGGGTCGCGATGCCCCCCCTGGCGCGCATTCACCGTGAACAGAAGGATGTGCTCGCGGGCGTATCCCAGTGGGATGGAGTGCAGCCTGTCGAGTGTCCGGACAAACAGACCCGCGGCGACCAGGATGCCAAAAGACATCGCGATTTGGGCGACCACCAGAACGTCCTGCGCGCGGCGGCGCGCTCCGCCCCCGCGTCCATTCTTCAGCGCCGGCATGACGTCCGGACGCGTCGCCTGAATCGCTGGAGCGAGGCCGAATAACAGGCCGCAAACCACCGAGAGCGCCGCCGTCACGCCCAGCACGCTCCAGTTCAATTCCGCGTGCAGCGTAAGGTTCCTCTGCCCGCCAGAGAGCAGATACGTCAGCGTTCGCATGCCCCAGATCGCAAACGCCACCCCTAGGGCTCCGCCCAGCGACGCCAGCATCACACTCTCGGTAACCAACTGCCGCACCACGCGGAACCGTCCCGCTCCCAGGCTGAGCCGGACAGCCATTTCCCGGCGCCGCGCCGCGGCCCTTGCCAGCAGCAGGTTGGCGATGTTCGCGCACGTGATCGCCAGGATCAATCCCACCATCGCCAGAAGCACGTACAGAGGCTTGGAATACTGGCGGCGCAAGCTGCCCAGACCGGCGGCGCCGGGATTCAGAATCAGCGCGGGCAGTTTGGCGCGCTCCCCGTCGGTGCTCGCCGTGGCGGCAACCCATTGATGGAAACGAGGAGCCAGCGCTGCCTGCCCCTGGGCCATGCTTACGCCGGGACGCAGGCGGCCCATCATTTCGATCCAGTAGAAGTTTCCGTCGTTATACATGCGAGCCGCCCGGGCGCCGTCCACGAGCAGATTCGTGTGCAACGGAAGGTACAGGTCCGGCGCCGCCGCAGGGTCCACTCCGAAGAATTCCGGCGGCGCGACGCCGATCACCGTGAAGTGAATGTTATCGACCAGAATCGACTGTCCAATCGCATTCGGCGCTCCTCCAAAGCGATTTTGGCTCGTAACAAAACTGATTACGGCGACCGGCGCCGCGCCTGGACGGTCGTCTTCGGAGTCGATCAGACGTCCCGCGGCCGGCGACACGCCCAGGCCGCGGAAATACCCGCCGGTGACGTACTCCGTGCCGGCGCTCATGGCCTGCCCGCGGATGGCCAGGGTACGGTTATGCCCGTTGAAGTATCCGAAAAGCGTGGAAAAGACGGAATGTTCCTCGCGAAGCGTCTCGAACGCGGGGTACGGGAATATCCCGCTCACCAGGTCACCTGTGTCGCCCGGCCAGAAAAGGCCTTGTAACCCGTGCACCACCCATTGCCCGCTGTCGTCCTGGGGCGGCCGGCTATGCCAGTTCAAGACCACCAGGGACTCGGGTTCGGCCACCGGCAGCGAGCGCAACAGGATCGACTCCATGAAACTGTAGATCGTAGTATTGGCGCCGATGCCGAGCGCCAGCGACAGGACCGCCAGTGCGCTGAATGCCTTGTTGGCGGTCATCGTGCGACAGCCATAGCGTACATCCTGCCAAAGTTCCGACCAGAATCGTGTCATCCAAATCTCCCGTGACTCTTCGTGCTTCAGTCCGATGTTGCCAAATCGCCGGCGCGCTTCGGCCCGGGCGCGCTCCGCCGTCAGCCCGTCTGCTTCGAGTTCCTCGGCTTTTTCCGCAAGATGGAGTTCCATTTCCTCGCGCAGCGCCTCGCCGCGCCGGGCGCTGTCCATCCAATACCTCAGCCGTCGTACCACGTCCGTCACTCCGCTCCCATTACGCGCGCAATCGCCAGCGTGAGTCTGGCGTACTGCCGGGTTTCAACGGCCAGTTGATTGCGGCCAGCGGCCGTGATCTTGTAGATCCTCGCCCGGCGATTTTTCGACGTCACGCCCCAGACACCCTCGATCCAGCCGTTTAGCTCCAGCCGCTGGAGTGCGGGGTACAGCGAGCCCTCCTCAACGAGGAGCTCATTGTCGGACGATTGTTGAATGAACTGGACTATGCCGTATCCATGGAGGTCGCGCAGCGACAGCGTCTGCAGAATTAGCATGTCCAGTGAACCGGGCAACGAATCGTTCTTTTGCGCCTTACGTCCCATACCAAGAATTCTTAGCTTACGGCGGCGGGCTTACGCGGGTCAAGTTAAGAACTGTTAACCCTCGCGGCGCAAGACGATTTCGGTGTGCTCGCGCGGTCCCGTGCCCTGGAACTTCCCCTCTCTCGCCTGCGTAAACACCTTCAGCGCGCCGAGGTCCTGAATGCTTTGGTTCTACAAATCGTTCTTCCCCGTGGTCTGGATTCTCTTTGTTCTCTACTGGCAGATTAAAGCCGCCAATACCAAAACCACCCAGCGCCTCGAGCCCGCTGCTTCGCGCATCCTGCGCGTCTTCATTTTTCTGATCGCGATCGCCCTCCTCTCGACAACTCGCATCCCCTTGCCCTGGCTATACCTCCAGCTCTGGCCAGTTGGCTTACGGCCCTTCTGGCTGGGAGCTGCCGTCACCATCGCCGGACTTCTGTTCGCCGTTTGGGCGCGCCAGCACCTCGGCAGCAACTGGAGCCGCTCCGTCACTATTAAGCAGGGCCACGAGTTGATCACCAGCGGTCCCTATGCCGTGGTCCGTCACCCCATCTACACCGGCATTCTGACCGGATTCCTTGGAATGGCGATTGCCATCTCCCAAGTGCGCGGGTTCATCGTTGTCCTTCTCGTCTTCCTCGCGTTCTGGATCAAGCTCCGCATGGAGGAACAATGGATGCGTTCCCAGTTCGGCGAGGCGTATGCCACTTATGCTCACCGGACCGCTGCCCTGGTGCCTTATCTCCTCTGATCGAGGGGTCTGTACGCAGCCTGCGCCGCCTCAGCGGAGTCATACTGAGGCAATGAGAATCCGGACGGCAAAGCTGCCTCAAGATCGATTTGTTCTCCGGTGATGGGGTGGTGGAATTTCAGAAATTGGGCGTGCAGGAGATATCCTCCATCGCCGGGGAGGCCGGGGAGATTTTCAAGAGGCTGGCCGGTTAAGCCGTATAGAGGATCGCCTACCAGAGGATGGCCGATGGATGCCAGATGGATTCTGATTTGATGAGGCCGGCCCGAATTTAGGCTTACCTCAAATGTTGTGGTGCTGGTGGTGCGTGAGATCACCTTTGCCAATGACTTTGATGGTTTGCCACTTGGGTTGGCGGCCCACACCGAACCGATGAGCGGGTGCGGTACCAGGCCGATGGGTGTGAGAATTTCGTAGGCGTCGTGCTGTGCCATGTTTTGAGCCAGCGCCCGGTAGATTTTTTGAATTTTGGGTGTGTTCCAGTTTGCGAATAGATTAGAGGCCGCCTGCGGTGTTTTGGCGAAGAGGACGATGCCGGTGGTGGCTCGGCCCAACCGGTGGACAGGGTTTGCGTTGGGGGTTTGCTTTTGCACCAGGCGCAGGAGGGTGTGTTCCATGAAGCCGCCGCCGGGGAGGGTGGGCAGCCCGCTGGGTTTGTTGACGGCCAACAGATGGGCGTCTTCAAACAGGACTTCGAAGTGCTGAGGGGAGTCTGGTTCGATCCAGGGTCGCCGGTTCCAGACAAGGGTTTGGCCTAAAGTGACCGATTCGCTTCCGGTGGCGGTGACGCCGTTGAGGGTGACTTCGCCGTTGTTCAGTCTTTGTTGCCACGCTTGTGGGGTTGAGTGGGAGTAAAGGCTTGCCAGGTGGGAGAGCAGGGTTTGTCCATGGTGTTTGCTGCTGATGAATGTGGTGTAGGCATAGCCCCGGTTGAGCATGTAGTTTGAGTGTAAGCTATGGCATCTGCGGCAGGGGTTGCTGGGTTCGAGCGACACTGGATTTAGGCGGCAAGAGTTCTAAATGCGTCCAGTGCGGGGCACAGCCCGCGCGCCAGCCGGGAAGCAGGCCGGCAGATGATGCAGAAAGAAGATCGCGATCACGCAGCCGAATCGCCCCGCCGCCCGCATGCCCTCTTCAAAACGCGCATTGTCGATTCCCAGGCGCCGCGCGTCCTCCCGCGCCTGCCGGATGGCGGCCGGCGAAAGGTCCAGCCCCACCACTTCCTCCACATGCGGCGCCCGTCCGCTCCAGGATGCGCCGCACCATATGGGCCCGCAGAGCCCGCACCGCGGGACGCTCAAAATGAGACTGCGCGAAACCGGAATACAGCTTCTCGTGATAGGCCAGTTCCCTCGCCAGTACGCTCATCACCGTGATGAACAGCAGGGCCGCGCCGATCGAACCATCGCGCAGAATGCTCCAGATGCCAATCGCTTCCCCGGGTTAGAAGCCATGGCGCCGATGAACACCAGCATCAACAGCGTGCCCGTGGCCGTGGCAATCCGCTTGAAGATGCCCGCAATCAGCACCATGCCCAGCACGGCTTCGAACCACGGCAGCGTCCTGGCGGCGAATTCCACCCATCGTAGCGGCAGAATGCCGTAAGAATCGATCGACATGGCAAACAGCGCCCATCTCGCCGGAGTTAGTGAAAGGATCGTACATGGTTGTCGTCTCATCTGAAGAAAAGTCCGGCTTCGGGAAGACCCGGCAGGGCCAAGACCCGGATCGGCGTTCTCGCTCAACTGGATTACTTCCCGTTTGCCGACTTATACGACCGAAGCGGCTCGTACACCCCGGAGGACGAAAATGAGCCAAAGCGCTGCCCGCCGCCATTCCGCTCCCGAGGAATTGGGCTTTTGAAGATGCCGGCTGGGGAGGCAAGCGCAGGCCTCAATGTTGTACCCTCGCATAAGACTCACGATTACGATGCACATCGTCTACTGGGCTCACAGTTACCGCGACGAAGACGCTCCCGTCAACAAGCACTTTGGTGTGCTTATCGAAAAGGCAGCCGGGATGGTGGTTAACTTTGACCCACCTTCGAAAGCCGTCAATTCATCAAAGCTGGAGCGCAATTTGCTGGTGTCGGATGGGATGGTGGCGGTGTTGACTTGGCGCGCCAACGGCCCATCCCAGTACATTCTGTATGAGATTGGTTTGGCCCTGCGTGCCCGTAAGCCTCTGGTGGTGTTTCTAGACGATCGTTTGCCAGACGGAATAATTCCACCCCGCGTCCTGCAGCGAAGGTTCTCCTCGCGTACATACTTTCACCAAGTTCGCGAGCACACTCACGCATTGCAAACTCTCAAGGAGTATATGGGGGATCCTCCGCCCGTGCGGTATCAGCCGAGCGCTGGCCAGCGCTCGTGCGGGCTACTTGGACTGGATGCGATCTCCACTGCGCGGGCCGACGAGTTAAATAGATTCGTCACCAATCGTGGTTATCGGCCGGTGGAGATGTGGGTTATTGAGACTGCCAATCCTCTTTCGTTCGCAGGCTTTGAATACGTGGCCAGCCTTGACTTGGTTCTGGCCTGTGCGGATTCGTCAACGAAAGAGACCAACTTTTGGAGGGGAACATTGGGCTCTGCCTCGATCCCGGCAATCACTTTCACGGCAAATGCCGACTATGCTTTCGATACGAGATTCCCTCGTGACTTTCAACCGCGCCCGATCGACGCGTCCTCCCCGGAAGGTATGGAAGCAACTCTAAGTGAAGAGTTTGGACTGTTCGAGCAGGACTTCCTGGCGACTACCGAAGAGGGTGCCATCGAGCGCTATACTCAGACTCTGGTTCGCGCTGGTTCGTTGGACGGGCGCTACGAGTTTGGAACACGCGGGATATTTACGGAGGTGGTTATGGGCGATCAATACAATAACTCTGGGCAGGCGGGTGCCATCGGCCCAAATGCGCATGCGCACGACATGACGTTCCAGCAGATCTGGAACGGGATGAGCGATCAGGTAGACCTAAGCGCCTTGGCGGTTGAATTAGCCAAGTTGCGTGCGGCAATGGAAAGCGAGGCCAAGCAACCCTCGGAGAAATTCGCGGTCGGCGCAATCGCGGCTGCAGAAGAGAGCGCGAAACAGAACGACGGACCCAAGGCGATGGAATACCTGAAATCCGCCGGCAAGTGGGCCTTCGCGATCGCGGAAAAGATTGGTGTTGGCGTTGCGACGGCGGCACTGAAGAGTTCGCTCGGAATTTAACCAGACTGACGTTTTTTTGGGTGTGCCATCGCATTGAACGATCCGGCCGTATAAATGCGCAAACAGGAAGGCAGCCTTTTCCGGGTCATGGGAACGGGACACCGATGATGGGATGTCTCGACGAGCGCACAAGCCCGTCACCTCGCTCCCGGCCAACCCGCAACCATCCTGCGCGCTACACTCTCGCCACCAGCTCGAAATTGCTGCCCGCGCTCCGCAGCGGAGTCTTCAGAATCCAATCGTCCGCGGCGCGCATCGCCCGGTACCCCGCGCGCCAGCCGGGAAGCAGGCCGGCCAACGGAGACGAAGCGAAATCGTAAATGCCTGCTTGCGTCCGCAGGCCCGCGCGGCGAAACAGTTCCGCGGTCGTCTCCGGCTCCAGTTCCCGCTCATCGGGCGTCTGATAGCGGCGCATCATGCCGGGAATCAGCAGCCGCCCCACCTTCCCGGAGAGCCGCGCGCGGCTGGGGTCGAGCGAATAGAACACGCCCTGCGGCGCCAGCAGTTCCTTCACCTGAAGCGGCAGTCCGGCCAGCTCGTCATCCGGCAGATGATGCAGAAAGAAGATCGCGATCACGCAGCCGAATCGCCCCGCCGCCCGCGTCCCCTCTTCAAAACGCGCATTGCCGATTCCCAGGCGCCGCGCGTCCTCCCGCGCCTGCCGGATGGCGGCCGGCGAAAGGTCCAGCCCCACCACTTCCTCCACATGCGGCGCCAGCAGCAGTTCGGTATCGCCGATTCCGCAGCCCAGGCTCAGCACCCGCGTCCGCGCGCCGGCGCCGGTCCGCTCCAGGATGCGCCGCACCATGTGGGCCCGCAGAGCCCGCACCGCGGGACGCGCGAAATGCGACTGCGCGAAACCGGAATACAGCTTCTCGTGATAGGCCAGTTCCCGTCGCCAGGACGCTCTTGGCGGGATCAGACACTGTAAGCGCGTTCCGTATCCACGGCGGCTCGGGCCGCCTTCTTTTCCCGCCCTGCCAGAAACTCATCACTGTGATGAACAGCAGGGCCGCGCCGATCGAACCATCGCGCAGAATGCTCCAGATGCCAATCGCTTCCCCGGGTCCGAAGCATCCGCAGTCGATCTGCTTGCCGTGCAGTTTGGCCCACGCCATGGCGCCGATGAACACCAGCATCAACAGCGTGCCCGTGGCCGTGGCAATCCGCTTGAAGATGCCCGCAATCAGCACCACGCCCAGCACGGCCTCGAACCACGGCAGCGTCCTGGCGGCGAATTCCACCCATCGCAACGGCAGAATGCCGTAAGAATCGATCGACATGGCAAACAGCGCCCAGGGATCTTTCAGCTTGGCGTACGCCGCAGCCAGGAATACGCCGCCCACCAGCACCCGTAGAACCACGGTGGTGATGCGCAAGACTCTATTTTGAGAGTAAGTCATCGAGCATTGCCTTTACCCATTCGTATTTGAGCACTTCGCGCCCGCCGATGGGATAGCGCTTCAGCCGGTAAGTCACCAGCAGCGTCGGAGTGCCCGTCACCGGCACCGCGTAGCCCTCGCTTACATCGTGGGCGATGGTCTGTTGCAGGGCGGGCGCCAGCATAAGGGCCCGCAACTTCTGCTGCTCCGCCGCGGTCAGCACGTTGTCCACCGTCTCCTCGACTTTGCCCGTGGCGCCCCACTCCTGCTGTTTGTCGAACAAGGCGTCCGCCGCCTGTTCGAATTTTCCAAGCTGGGCCGCCGCTGCAACCACCTCGGCGGCCTTCTTTCCGTAGGGGTGCATGTCGAGCGGGAAATAGCGATAGATCAGGTACGCCTTGCCGGGAATCACGTACTCTTTCATCAGGCGCGGCAGTTCGGTATCGTGCAGCAGTTTGCAGGCGGGACACTGAAAATCGCTGAACACCTCGATCATTACCGGCGCGGCCGGATTTCCGAAGGCGTTTCCTTTGATATTGTCGGCGCCGGAGCACACCCAGGCGGCCAGCACGAACAGAACGGCGGCGCGAAGCTTCATGGTCTTATCGTAATCACTCCCACTTCTTCAACACCGCCCGCCGGGAACCTGTGACACCTCTTAGTGCGCCAGCAGGCCGTTCAGATATTGCTTGAACAACTCGTAATTCTGCGTGCCGGCGATCGGTACACTGCGTTTCCCCCGAGTCACCACGATCGTGCTCGGCGTAGACGTAATCCCCGCCGCGGTGCCGGCATCCACATCTCGCTGGACCTCGGCCTGAACGCCCGGGTCTTTCGCCAGCGCCTGGACTTTCGCCTGCTCCGACGGCGTCAGCACCGAGGCCACCGTATCCCACACCCTGCCGTTCATCACCCAGGCCATCTGGTTCTTGAACAGCGCATCGGCCACTACATCGTACTTGCCGATGCGCGCGGCGGCGGTAGCGTAGTTGGCCGCCTCGCGGGCCCACGGATGGCCCGGACCCGAAAGCGGAAACTCCCGGCTCACCACGCACACCTTGCCCGGTATCACGAAATCGTGCATCAGCGGCGGCAGTACCGTCTGGTGCATCACGCTGCAATGGGGGCAGTCGAAACTGCTGAAGATTTCGAGTGTCACCGGTGCTGTCTGGTTCCCCAGCATCTTCTCTTTATCGACCGGAGCATTGGCGGCCTGGGAGGACAGCAACAGCACCAGGGCCAGCCCAAAAACAGTAATCCTCATGCCATATATTGTACCCAAGGCTACTCAAAATTCGGGCGCCTTCCCAACCGCTGCGTCAAAAAGCCGATGACCGCGCCCACTGTGAATCCCGGCGCCATAATCTCCAGATAATGGGGCGTTCCCTGCTGCGCGTCCATGTACGCCACCGCGAAAGCAAACAGCAGACCCAGGCTCGCGCCCACCGCGATACCCCACCCGAGCGAGTTCACCTTCCGGCCGAACCAGCCGCTCAGCACACCCACCAGCAGGCCCTTGAAAGACGAGCCCACCAGAATGCCGCCGATCACCGGGCGCGTCTCCGGATAAAACCACGCCGTGGCTCCGTCCAGGAAGCCCAGCACCAGACCGAATACCACGCCGATCCATATCTTGTTCGTCATATTGCACCTCTCTCCCTGGAATTCCGCACGAGTGCCGGTTCCTTTAAAAATTTCTGAGGAAAAACAGCAGAAATTTTACAGCCGCATAAGCCGCCAGCAGCCACAGCAATACCGCATTGCGGGAAGCGAACCGTTTCACGCTGTGCCACGGCGGTTCCCTCCACGCTTCAACGGCCAGTCCCTCCTGAAATCGCTCGATATCGGCCAGCAGGGCCGCCACGTCCGGGTAGCGCCGCGCCGGATCGCCCTGCATCGCCTTGGCGGCAACGGCGCTCAGGGCCGGCGGCGCGGAAGGCTTCAGAACGCAAGCCAGCAGCGCGCCCAGCCCATAGATATCGGAACGCGCATCCACCGCCTGCTCGGGCGCCCGGAACGCCGGAGTCCCGCCCACCCCGGCCACTCCCCAATCCATCACGTAGACTTCTCCGAACGGTCCCACCATCACGTTTTGGGGCTTCAGGTCGCGATGGATCTCGCCGCGCGTGTGCGCAAACCCCACCGCTTCGGCGATCCGCCGGAACACGCGCAGTTTCTCCGCCAGCGTAGGCGCCCCGGCCAGATAGTGGTCCAGGCGCGCTCCGGAAACCATCTTCATGGCGTACCAGGAGCGGCCATCCGGCAGCCGGCCCGCTTCGTAAACCGGCACGATGGCGGGATGTTCCAACCGCGCCATGAGCTGCGCTTCGCCCTCGGTAGCCCCGTCCAGCACCTTCAGCGCGACAACCCGGTCCAACACGCGGTCGTGCGCGGCGTACACCACGCCCATACCGCCGCGCCCGATTTCGCCGCGCAACTCGTAACGCGTAGCGCTCAGGTCCGGTACGTCTGCCACCCGCCGGAGATGATCCAGCACATGGTCGCTCAAATCCATAGGCGGCGCATCTCTTCGCGCAGTTCTCTCTCGTCCGGCGTGACCCCGCGCAGCCGCCCGGCCACCAATACCCGCAGTTGACGGCGTGCCCACGCCAGGTGATTGGTGACGCTGGTCACGGCGATTCCGTATTGCGCGGACAGCGCGGCGTACGAAGGACGCTCGCCCTCCGCCAGGTCGTACGCTTCAAAAATGGCGAACTGCAGTTGTTTGCCTTCGGCGGCCGCGCCGGCGCGCAGATCCTCCACTGCCAGCGCGAATAACTGGCGCCGCCATTCGTGCTCGAAGGCCTCTTCAGGCGACTCCCCAGGCACGTCGTGGTCTGCCAGGGATTCCATTCGGATCTCTCCTCCGCGCTTCTGGCAATGCGCCGCGGCGTGTTGATTCGCGCCGAACCGTTCCACCGCCATTCGAAGGTAGTTCCGGAAGGAACCCTTCGCCGCGTCGAAGCGCGCAAAAAAATCGCGCTCCAGGGCGCTGGCGAAGAAGCTCTGCGTCAGGTCCTTGGCGTCTTCGTTATCCTTGCCGAGCTTCAGTCGGATAAACCGGTAGACCGGTTTCCAGTAGATCGCCATCACTTGATCCAGGGCCTCATTCGGTACGCTGCCGGATGCGGCCTCCAGCAGGGAGTGGCGCGTCTGCGGGAATAGCGCCCGCGCTCCGCCAATAGCTGTATCTTCGTCACGCATTTGGTACGGACCCGATCATTGGAGCACCGGGTGCATTGTATCGTGTTGGAGGTAGCAATCATGAATGCCGACCAGATGGAAGGCCAGTGGAAACAGATGAAAGGAAAGATGCGCGAGAAGTGGGGAAAACTCACCGACAGCGACTGGGACCAGATTGCAGGTAAGAAGGACCAGTTGATCGGCAAGCTCCAGGAGCGGTACGGCTACTCCCGCGAACAGGCAGACCGCGAGTACGAAGATTGGGAGAAGGCGAACCGCCAGACCCGGGTCGCGTAGCGCATTCTTCGTTCGCTTCTTCAGCGGAGCCCCTGCGGGCTCCGCTTTTTTTTGTCCTCCCCTCCAAACGTCCTGCGCCGCACACTTCGCTCTGAAATCGTGATCTAATCGAGTAATCCGACAAAGAGTGTTGCCGCGGCGTACTATTGCTGGAACCCGCGGCGGAAGGAGTGTAATACATGGTTATCAGGCTGTTGGTGGCAGCCCTGCTGGCGGCCGGACTGATGTCCGCCCAGGGGAAAAAAGGAGGCGGTGGTGGTGGGATGGGCGGCATGGATATGCCGCGCATGCCTCGCCAGTCGCGTCTGGATATGATCGCTGACAAACTCAAACTCAACAAGGAGCAGAAGGAAGAGGCAGGCAAGATTTTCGATAGCGCCCAGGAGAAGGCTACGCCTTTAAATGAGCAGATTCGCAACGGGCGAGGCAGGGTCACCGAGATGCTCCTCTCCGGCAAGAACAGCGGCCCCGATTGGGATAACCTGATGAAGGCCTTCACCGCCGTTCTGGCCCAGGAGGAAGCCGTCGAGACCGGGGCTTTTCAAAAGTTATATGCCTCGCTGGACGAAAAACAGAGGGCCAAGGCGGCTCCCGTCTTCGAGGACCTGATCGCCGGAATGTTCGCCGGCCGGGACTGGAAGCGCGCGCCCGCCGGTGGCTCTCGCGGCGTGGGCGAAGGGATGGGCGGCGGTATGGGCGAAGGTGCGGGCGAAGGTATGGGCCGGGGAGGCCGGTAAGGAGACCGCGATGTTGACGAAACTGATGATTACCGGATTACTGGCCAGCACCCTGGTGTTCGCCCAGCGTGGCGGTGGCGGCGGTGGTGGCGGCGGCATGGGTGGCGAATCCATGGGCGGCATGGGCGGTGGCGGCGCCATGGTCCGGATCAATCGCATGGAAATGATCACCGACATGCTCAAGCTGAATAAGGACCAGAAAAAGCTCGTCAAGACCACCTTGGACGAGGGCGAGAAAGACGCCGCTCCGGTTCGCGAGCAGTTGCTCAAAGGCCGGAAGGCCATAGCCGAGGCGGTAGCCTCCGGCAGCCAGGATTCCATCAATACCGCGGTAAACAACTACGCCGCGGCCGAAGCCCAGATGGCCGCCATCGAACTCCAGGCTTTTGCCAAAATCTATCCCGCGTTAGAAAAGGACCAGCAGCAGCACGGTGGCCAGTTCTTCGCCATGATGAACGGCATTTTCAAGGGCAAAAACTGGAACGAGTAAGCCGTCCGGGCCGCCTTTCCCTGACAGGCCTTTACGAAAGCCGTCACAAACATTTACACCACGCATGAGTCCGCCGTGCCCTCCCACGCATATCTATAAGTGGAAGGGGAACGAAAATGGCCGGACTCAAGATGCTGTTGGACCCCACCAAAATGGGGACGGAAGGCGAAACGCTGGAAGAGAACCTGCGGAAGCGCATCGTGGGACAGGATGCGGCCATTCGGCAGATTGTCGATGTCTACCAGACGTTCCTGGCAGGTATGTCCAACCCGGGCAGACCCATCGCGAACTTCCTGTTTTTGGGCCCCACGGGATCCGGAAAAACCCGGACCGTGGAAGCCCTCGCGGAGAGCCTGGTCGGCGATCCGAGGGCGTTGATTAAAATCGATTGTGCCGAATATCAGCACGGTCACGAGATCGCCAAACTGATTGGCTCGCCCCCCGGATACCTGGGCCACAAGGAAACCCATGCGCTGCTTTCCCAGGAGGCCCTGGATCAGTTTTACACCGACAAGGTCAAGCTGAGCTTCGTGCTCTTCGACGAAATCGAAAAGGCCAGTGACGCCCTGTGGAACCTGCTGCTCGGGATTCTCGACAAGGCTACCCTGACGCTTGGCGATAACCGGCGCGTGGATTTTTCCCGCTCCATGATCTTCCTTACCAGCAACCTGGGCGCCTCCGAGATGGACGCAATTCTGCGGCCTCGTCTGGGTTTCCGCGTCCACGATCCGGTCGTGCCGGCAACCCAGGCCGGCAGACTGGACAACGCCGGCACGGAAGCCGCCCGGCGCCGGTTCTCCCCGGAGTTCATGAACCGCATCGACCGCACCATCGTTTTCAATCCGCTCGGGCGCCCGGAGTTGCAGCGCATCCTGACGCTGGAACTGGAAGCTGTGGAGCGGCGCATCCTGCTGGCCACCGGCGCGGCTTCTATCGATTGCTCGCTGGACGAAGGTGCTCGCGAGTTCCTGCTCGCCGAAGGCACGGACGCCCGCTACGGAGCCCGCCATCTCAAGCGGGCCGTCGAGCGTCTCCTGGTGCAGCCCATCGCCAACCTGATCGCCTCCGGGCAATTGCAGAGCGGCGACCGCCTGCTGGTGGAATATGACGCGGGCGTCAGGCGGCTGATCTTCGCAAAAGAATCCACCCTCGCCGTCGGCACCGCGGCGGCGTAGTACATCCGCTTGCTGACGCGCGCGGCTCTGATCAGAGACGCGAACGTGAGTGAGCGATCTTCGAGGATGCCCGACTTAGCTACTTCGTCTGCAGCGCCATCACAGACGCAATCTGGCCGGGCGCTGTGCCGGGCAGGGTGACGGTCACCCGATCGCCATCCTGCTTCACGGCCAGGCTCTTATGCGCGGGGTCGGCCAGCAGGTATGCCTTCACCACGTGCCCCTTCACTTTGTTCAGTTCGAAACTGCCCGCGGGCCACTTGAAAAAGTGATGTACAGCTTGCCCGGCTTGGTGGTGCAGCGCCAGTCGGTAGCCATCTTGAAACCCGGGTTGCCCTTCTTGTCGTGCGTGGTATTGTCCACCGTGCCCAGTTCCTCGCCGAAGGGCGTGGGACCGGCGCCGTAGATGGCCTCGCCATTGATCTTCAGCCAGCGGCCCACCGTCGCGCAGATTGTCCTGGCTGGCCTGCGGGATCACGCCCTCCGACGTCGGGCCCGACGTTCAGCAGATAATTGCCGCCCTTGCTGACGATGTCCACCAGTTTGAAGGTGAGGTCCTCGGGCGTCTTCCAGTCGGTGTCGTCCTTCTTGAAGCCCCAGGTGTGGTTGAGCGTGGCGGGCACTTCCCAATCCCCGGTCACCACCGGTTGCGGAATGCTGGTTGTCGCCCATCGAGCGGTAGTCGCCGGCTTTGCCGAGGCGGCCGTCAATCAGCGTCGCCGGCTGCAGCGGTGCACGATGTCGACGAATCGCTGCGCCCGTCTCCGCACGTTCATCATGCGCGGCGTGTCGAACCAGATCAGGCAGATCGGGCCGTAGTTGGTGAGCAGTTCCTTCACCTGCGGCTCGGCCTTGCTCGCGCAGGTACTGGTCGAAGTCCTTCTTCATCGTCCGGGCCGAAATCCCAGGTGTTGCCGGCGCCGTTGGGCTCGTGCCAGTCCTGCGCCTGCGAATAGTAAAAGCCGAAGCGGATGTGGTGGCGCTTGCACGCCGCCGCCAGTTCCTTCAGCGGATCGCGGTGGAACGGGCGTGGCATCGTACGATGTTGTACTTGCTGACCTGCGAATGAAACATCGCAAAGCCGTCGTGATGCTTGCTGGTGATGACGATGTACTTCATCCCGGCGTCCTCGGCCATCTGCACCCACGCCTCGGCGTCGAACTTCACGGGATTGAACTGCGTGGCGAGTTGCTCGTATTCCGTCGACCGGAATCTTGGCGCGGTTCATGATCCACTCGCCGATGCCGGGAATGGCCTTGCCCTTCCATTCGCCCGCGGGAATGGAGTAGAGGCCCCAGTGGATGAACAGGCCGAACTTGGCCTCGCGGAACCATTTCATCCGCTGGTCCTGGGTCGTCTCCTTGGCCGGCGGGCTGGGAGGGGTGGCCGCCAAAGCGGTCATCGTTAACGCTAAAAGGAGCGCGATTCGACGCATTCCTACATTCCCGCACAAAACCAGCCCGAGCGCAAATCACGGTCCGCGGCGGCCCGGCCGCGAAAATCACTTCCTTGGTCGCCTTCTCCTTCTGAATCTCTTTCAGCATCGACATCGTCTGCGAAAGCTGCGAATAAAAATACTCGCTTCAGAATATCCAGCACTTCAATCAACACCGGATCGCGCAGCGAATAGAAAACCTGGTTGCCTTCCTTGCCGGCCCCTCACACCTGCTTGCTGCGCAGCACCCCCAGATGCTGCGACGCTTCGCCTGCTCCAGCCCCAGCCGCTCGATCAGCTGGCCGGCCGACGTCTCGCCGTCGCGCAACGCCTCCACGATCGCAATCCGGGTGGGATGCGCCAGCGCCTGGAAAATCTCCGCTTTGAAACGGCGCAATTCCTGGCTCATTTCGTCCTGCGACCTTTCCCACCGCCAGCAGAATCCCTGAACGGTGCGATGCGGCCGCGGCGGACAGCCCGGAATGTGAACGTCCACCGGAACCACCCGGTCGACGCCGCCCACCGTCGCGTAGTTCCGCCCGAAAATGCCGCCGCTGATCCCGCACGCGCCCACCGCCACCACCACCTTCGGCTCCGGCGTGGCGCGATACGTCTTCATCAGTGCCAGTTCCATGTTGCGTGTCACCGGTCCCGTCACCAGCAACATGTCCGCGTGGCGCGGCGACGCCACGAAGTGAATGCCCAGCCGTTCCACATCGTAGACGGGGTTGTTCAGCGCCGTGATCTCCACCTCGCAGCCATTGCACGAACCGGCATCCACTTCCCGGATCGCGAGCGACCGCCCAGCGTCTGGTGAATCGCCTGCTGCACGCTCCCGTTCCAGAATCCGGGTGCCCCAGTCCACCGGCCGGTCCAGCCTTGCCTCAGGCTGGTGAGTTGACGCTGCGTCCCATCGGCGTGGAGATCGTATCCGGCCGTGATCGCCAGTTCCCGCCGGTCGCGCATGGCCAGCTCGAATTCGCCGGTGGTTTCGACCGCTCGGGCGTCCGCCTCACGGCACTCGCCGCAGAAGATGCACAGCCCGTAGTCCACGGTCACTTCGCGCGTGTCGCCGGCATCGCGGATCGATATCGCTCCGGTTGGACACGCCGCGGCCGCCGGGCGCGCATCGCGCCAGTGGGCAAAATCGAATCGCGGCGCCCCCCGGAAACTCACGGGAATTTCGGGCGCCGCGTCCGGATAGCCGATCGTTACCAGCCCGATATCGAAGCTCTTCTTGAGAATCTTGAACATGATCTACCGGTCCGTTCCGGAATACGAGAGGTTGAAGAGACTCTTAATGACGGGAAAGTCCGGCACAATGTGCCCCTGGACCGCCTCCACCAGCGCAGGCCAGTTGTTCAGCGAAGGGTCCTTCACTTTGCAGCGCGCGATCCGGCCGTCCTC
>CAVVLD010000083.1:0-13899 GCA_963748795.1 uncultured Solibacteraceae bacterium | reverse complement strand
GCCAGAAGAGCTCCGCATCGCTGCGGCGGACGTAGTTCGCGTCTAGTGCGGCCGGGTCCTGGGCGCGGCCTTCGCGATATGCTTGCAGCGCCAGCCGCGCTACCGCAGCGGCGATGGCGGGCGGCGCCTTCAACACGGGCGCCGATTCGAATGGCGTGCCCGCCAGAGGCAATTCCACATCGCCGGTGACGAAATCGAGTTCTGCGCCCGGGAGCCGCTCCAGCCATGCAGCCAGAGGGCCGACGCTCTCGGGCACCACCAGCGCGCCGAACGCATCGTACACTGCGCCGTACACCTCGCCGCGCCGGGCGTCCAACACCACCGCCCGCAATGGAGCGTTGCCGAATGCGGCCAGCGCCTGCAGATTGGAGACCGCGACCGCGGGCTTGCCGTGCGCCTCCGCCAGCCCCTTGATGCAGGCCAGACCAATGCGCACTCCGGTGAACGAGCCCGGGCCGGATGCCGCCGCGAAGCAGTCGACATCCTCCGTCTTCACGCCGTGGCGCTCCAGCAATTCGCCCAGATGGCGATAGAGCAGGTGCGCGAAGCCACTGCGGAGCGTGCAGCGCAACCTCTTCCAGAAGGTCGCCGCCGCGGCACAGCGCCAGGCTGCCGAACTCGTGCGTGGTATCGATGGCCAGAATCAGCGGCTTCACTGAGTCAGGTCGAATCCTTTGCTGACCAGGTAGACCTTGCCATACGAGTTCATGCCGTATAACTTCAGGAGCATGGTTGCGGGATAGTGGTATGCCAGTCCGATCTGAGGCGTGAAGGTGCCCTTCGGTCCGGTGGCCAGCACGCGATAGCCGCGATGATCCGCGGTGACTTCGCCGGTCCACAGCCACATCATCTGCCGCGTGGCGCGCGTCGCCTTTTTGATGGTGATCCCGAATGGCGTCGCCTGCCCGACGCGCAGCGCTTGAGTCTTGGGCTGCATCCACATCGAAAGGAATCTTGGGAGGGTCAACCTCCACTTCCTGCATCTGGATGTCGGACGACTCGAAATAGTACGACTTGTTCATGCTCTGCAGGGTGGATTCGCGGACCACGTGCAGCACCCAATCGTGATAGCGGTCCGGCGGCTCGCCGGTGAAATGCTTGCCGTGATATTTCTTGGCCACCATGGTGGTGCCGTCGACCGGGTCCATCCAGATCACGTCGTAGCTGTGATCCTCGACCGTCAGTTCCACGGGTCCGGGCTTTTCGATATAGACCAGGTACTCGACGTCTTCCAGCGCCAGCGCGCGACCGCCATCCACGTCGTAGTATGGTTCCAGGTCCCAGTGGCGCGTGGTGGCCATCATGTCATACCAGGCCGTCATGGCCTTGGCGCCCGGCGAGTTGACATACTCGGGACCCGAGCCGGTATTGGAGTAAGTCACATACTGGCCGTCCATGGTGGCATTCCAAAGATGATGGCGGAAAGCCGTCGGATCGACGTCGTTCGGTTTGGTCTTCCCCGCCCCGCTATCTTCGCGGCCGCACTCCAGATTCACTTGCGGCACCGGATACAGTTGATGCTCGATAGCGGCGACATTATCGTCCGCGCGTGCCGTAGGACGCGAAATCCTCCCATCCATCGTCCAGCAGCGGCCCTGACGTGATGTGCGCTCCGCTGGTGCGCGGATGCTGATAGCCATCCATTTGCTTGATGGCGGTGCCGATCTCCTTCAGGATGTCGCGCGCCATCGGGGTAATCTTCGAAGTAGTCCACTCCCTGCCACGTGATGTTCAGACCGGCGTAGCGTCCAACGAGGAAGCGAATAAGGAGGCGGCGATCGTCGGCGGTGGGAAATTGCTGGAGCAGGTACCCGGCGCCTCCGGTCAGAATCAGGTCGGCAGTGATGCCTTTGCCGTTCAGGTACTCGATGCGCTGATCGAGCTTCTGGAAGTACGGCAGGTTCGGGTGTGCCGTCCGGCGAATATGCCGTGCCGAGCCCTTGCGCCATTACCAGGAAACGGAGATGGTTAAACTTCTGTGCGGCGCGGGCATCGGCGACGGCGCGGAACTGCGCGTCGTCCAGGTTCATCAGCAGAAGTTCAGACGCGCCCATCCACAGGTGCGCACGTTTGCTCTCCAGGTAAGCAAAGTGGTGCACGTTGGCCACGCGGAGAAAGCCCGGCGCATCGGACGGCGCGGCGGTGAACGACCCCTGCTTATCGTTCCATTCGGCGATATTGCTGGTCAGGTGCCAATCCCAGTCGCCGGCTTCGGTGGGTGTAAACCGGATCACCATGCGCCGGCCGCCATCCCAGTAGGCCGGAATCGGGTAGGTCTTCTGGTGGGGAGAGCGCAGCTCGGCGCGCAGGTCCACGGTGGCGTAAGGATTCGGATGCCTGGCGGATTCCTGGTCGCTGAGTTGGAAGACCATTTCGCAGGGTGAATACGCGGGCGTATTGGCACAGGGAGGCGCGGGCGCGGGAGCCTGGGCCTTCAACAAAGAGAGTGCCAGTGCGACACCCGCACCGCCCCATCGTTTGACCATCAATACCTCTTGTACCACGGACGCGCGACCTGTCTCGCGTGGTACACTCGCTAGCGGTGAAACTCGGGGTAGTGCTGTTTCAATTGGGGGGTCCGGACAGTCTGGCAAGCATCGAACCCTTCCTGTACAATCTCTTCTGCGATCCGGACATCATCGATTTTCCCTTCGCGCGAATTGCCCGCCAGCCGCTGGCGCGGCTGATCTCCTCGACCCGCGCCAAACACGTGGCGCACCACTACGCGGAGATCGGCGGCAAGAGTCCGATCCTGGAACATACGGTCCGGCAGGCGGCCGCGCTGGAGGCCGAGCTGCGCCAAAGCTGCGATGCACGCGTGACGGTGGCGATGCGATACTGGAAGCCGTTCACGGCAGACGGCCATCGCGGAACTGGAGCGCTTCGGCGCGGAGCGGATCGTGCTGCTGCCGCTGTATCCGCAGTACTCCAAGACTACAACCGGCAGCAGCCTCAACGAATGGAATCGCCATTGGAAGGGCACGGCGCCGGTCCATGTGGTCCAGGACTTTTATCGCGACCCGGAATACCTGGCTTCGTTCGTGGAAATCATCGACCGCTCGATGGCGAAGTTCGAGGATCCGCGGGACGTGGACGTGATCTTCAGCGCCCACAGCGTGCCGGTGGCGGTGGTGGAAAAGGGCGACCCGTACCAGCGCCAGATCGAAGCTACAGCGGACCTGCTGTGGCAACGCGGAGCCTGGCCCGGGCGGCGCCACCTTTGCTATCAGAGTAAAGTGGGCGCTTCCCGGTGGCTGCGTCCCACCATGCACGAGACCATCAAGCGGCTGGCGGCGGAGGGCCGCAAGCATCTGCTGGTGGTGCCGGTCTCCTTCGTCTCCGATCACGTAGAAACGCTGCACGAACTGGAGATCGAGCACCGGGAGCAGGCGCGGCTGCTGGGAATCACGGATTATCGGGTGACGCCGGGGCTCAACGATTCGCCGCGCTTCATTCGCGCCCTCAGCGCGCTGGTGCAGGCGCTGGTCGCTTCCGGGACGTGCCGCGCGCATTGCGGCTCCGTTTGATCCAGCCGATGACCGAAAGCACGCTGCCTACGGCGCACACGACGATCAGGCCCACGAGGACGTCCTGAACCACGGCGTTATCCGCCCATAACAGAATCCGCCGGCCGAAGCGGAGGGCCAGCACACCCAGAAGGGTGAAGCGCACCATGCGCGCGGCACCGACCACCGCCATCATGCGCGCCCGGGGATATTGCAGCGCCGCGGCCGCCATGATGAAAGGCGTGAACGGAAAGGGCGGAGGCGCAATGGCAGCTAAGATGAGCGCCCAGGCGGCATTGCGCTTCACTTTCTTCTTCACGTAGTTGAGCCGCGCTTTCGGACAGGTGACGCTCCAGGCCCTTCTCTCCGGCCGTTCGCATCACGACATCCACCAGCAGGCAGCCCAGCACCGATCCGGCGGTGGACATGGCGGCATAGTAGATCATGCGCTCGACGGAATGGTAGCGAGCGCTCATGGCGACCACCAGCAGGTCGTTTCCCAGGGGCGCAAACAGGAAAGAGGAGTCCAGAATTCCGAGCACCAGCAAGCCGATTCCCCCGAATTTCCAGAAGAAAGCCAGCAGGACGGCGCTCACGTGTTTCATAGCTGCGGGAAGGTACACGTTAAGCGCCAAACGGCGGCGTATCACTACGTGTTAGAACGCGACCGTGCGAATACGCCCATCCAGAAGGACTTGCCGCCCGGCAGAGCGCGATGGTATTGATTGCGCAGTTCGAAACCGCGAGCGGCCAGCGAGTCTCATCAGCCATCGCGGATCAATGAGGGAAAGGCACGGCTTAAGAGCTTGCATCGAGAGAAATGGGCTTGGGCTGACGTCCTCCACCCACTCGCCGGGCATCTGCAATACAACCGACAGAGCACCATGCCACGACACCAGGGAGACCGCGTTTTCCAGGCAGCGGCCGGTCCCTGCGTGTTCGAAGACGAGCGCGGCGTGAACCAATTGCGCGGGTTCCAGATCGACCGCTTCATGCGCCAAGTCCACGCAGTACAGTTCCAGCCCGGGCAAGCCGGCGTAGCGGCGGCGAACGGCCTCCAGATACGAAGGATTCACGTCAACGCCGACAATCCTGGTGGTGGTAGGGCGAATCGATCCGATCGAGCCCGTTTCCGCCGGCGATTCCCAGCACCACGAGGGATGCCGGGCGCAGGGACCGGATGGCGATGGCAAACAGATCGGCCAGGGCATCCAATTGCCCGGTGCCCGGGCGCGCTCATGTGCGCTTCATAGTCGTCCAGCGGCACGCTCAACCACGGGTTTGCCATATCCGTAGAGTATGCCTTCGGCGTGCCGCCGCACAGCCGCCGTGCTCCACCAGGGGGAAAGCAGACTCACCGCCGTGAGTCCGTAGGGCACTGCCGGGGAGGCTGTGAAAAGGCCTACACCGTATCGGATAGCCACAAACCACAGGGCCACAAGGGCGGCGTTTGCTACAAATCCAGGCGACTTCCATTCGGACCGGAACCCCGCCCGCACCGCGAGGGTGAACGGCACGGCCACGACCAGGTCCACCAGGTAGTGCCCCCCGGCGGACAGCGCGTAAAGCAGCGTGAAGCCAGCGAAGGCCCACAGGATAGCCCGGAACCAGCGTGCCAGGGGCGGAGCGCACCACAACAGGCACAGGATCCAGGCCGTGTGCATGGAGGGCATGCAGTTCCTCGCCGATAGCGGCATGGATACCGGAACGACCGGGACATGAGGGATGCGATAGGGAAAATCGCCGGGGAACACGCCACCCGGACCCACGGCCGGGCAGAAGAAATACAGGGAAGTCCCGGCGATCGCCAGCCAGATGGCGAATTGAATGAACCGGCGAGCCTCTTCCACCGAGCCATATCGCTGTAAGAGCAGGTATAGGAGCGTCATGGCGATGGGCAGGTTGAAATAACAAATGGCGCAGGTGTGCAGGAGCCAGCGATGGGACAGGAGCAGACGCGCGCCCAGAAACGACGCCTGGAAGCCGAAACTGCCATCCACCACATACAGGTAGCGGTCGAGAGTGATTGGCAGGAACGAAGCGGAGATCCCCAGCACGAAGGTAGAGCCTATGGACCAGAAGGGCGGGAACAGCAGGTGGGGCCATGCAATCCGCCGCTCCCGGCCGGCCCATTTCCAGACGAGCATCAGGACCGTTGCCGCCAGACAACTGGCAAAAAACGGGTTGCCGGTCAGGATGTCTATGAGCACACAGTAATTATGGGCGGGCGCCTGGAAGGCGTTCAATGATGACTAACGATGTACGGGCGTTGTTAACCCCTTGAGGAAGTCCTGCAGGTCATCGAATGATATGGCCCAGGCGGTGCTGGGGCTATCGTAGCCTTTCAGTTCCACCTGGCGCTCCACGAAAGGCGCTATCCGGGGCAGGCGCAATTCGGCAAACGTGCGATCTCCCAGCGCCACGCCTAGGCCCAGGGTTTTGGTGGCGGTCTCTAACCGGAATGCGGCGTTGACCGTGTCCCCGAGCGCGGTGTATTCGCTGCCTCCCACGATCGCCGAGCCGGTATTGAGTCCCGCGCCGACCCGCAAAGGGTGCGGCAGCGGGAGGGTGCGGTGAAGGTCCGCAGTGGCGGTGTGGATTTCGCTGACTGCCTGCAGAGCGCGCAGCAGGTCGGCGCCGATTCGCGCTTTTTCGTCGTGCACCCACACGGCCATCACGGCATCGCCTATATATTTTTGCGCCCAGCTTCCATGGCGCTGCACGATCTGCCCGACGCGCAGAAACCAGGTGCCGATGGCCTGGGAAAGGACCGCCTCCGAGACGGAGCGGGCAAGTGGCGTGAAATCACGGATATCGACGACGGCGATGGTGGTCAGGGTGTGCACGTGCAGGGCGGTCGTGGGATCGTTCCGGGTGCCGGTGGAGACCGCCGACGCGGACGCGGAGGGGTGCGCAGGGCTGTGAAACAGCATTTCCTGGTCACCGAATACCAGGCGGTCGCCATCCTTCAACAATTGCGGCACGCTGACGCGTTTGGAGTTGACGAAGGACCCGTTGCGGCTGCCCAAATCGACCAGCGAGAAATCGCCATCGTCTTTCTTTTGAATGAGCGCGTGCAGCCGCGAGACACTCCGGCTATCCAACATGACGGCGCAGCCATCGCCCCGTCCAACGGCCCATGACAGGGCGTCCGCCAGAGGAAATCGGCGAGAATCGGGCTCCAGAATCAGGTATGCCTCTGAACTCGCAGTGGACACTCAAACCAATTTAACATCTGGCGGCAAAACGGCGTCCCGAAGGGACTCATGATGTACGTACAATCACGTATCAGTCCTAAAAGGACCATTGGTTCTAGTACGAAAGGCCGTAATCAGAACCTTTTTAAGGAAAGAATATTTGGATAAAAGTTAAACTATCTTTTGGGAAGCGCCGATCATAACAGCGGTACGCAAATGGCAATCACCCAGATATTCATCTATTTACAACTGCTGGATCTACTGACGACGCTCGTGGGATTTCGACTCGGGGCCGGCGAAGCCAGCCCGTTTATTCGCATGCTGATGCACGCGGGGCCCGCCATCGGGGTACTGGCATCGAAGGCGCTGGCATTGACCCTGGGCGCGGTATGTGTCTACCAGCGCAAATACAACCTGATGCGCTGGGCCAGCTACTGGTACGGGCTCCTGGTGGTCTGGAACCTGGCCGTCATACTGACCGCTCCCGGTCATCCTATTCACGGGTAGAGGCCTTTTCGAAATTGACATCGCGGGCCTCGGATACTAATTTATTAGTATATGGGCAAGAGCGTTGTGCCGTGGATTCTCCTGATGGCGGGTTTTGCGGCAGCGCAGCCGGCGTTCGACGTCGCCTCGGTGAAGCCCAGCCCGCCTCCGGAAGGAGACTTGATTAATATTAACCTGGGAGGAGCGAGCCACGGGGTGGTGACACTGGCCAACACTACTCTGAGCGAATGCATCCGGTACGCCTACGGTTTGGCGAACGAGGACCAGATCGCGGGTCCGGACTGGATCCGGGACCGTCATATCCGCTTTGACATCACCGCCAAAGCGCCGCCGGCGACGCCTCCTGACGAACTTCTGGCGATGATGCAGACTTTGCTGGCGCAGCGGTTTCGACCTGGTATTGCATCGCGAACCCCGGCGGATTGCGCATTTCGAACTGACGGTGGCGAAGAACGGGCCGAAGCTTCCCGCCGCGCCGGGCGACGGGCCGAGCGCGCGGCGTTACTACGGTAAGGGCCGGCTATCCTACACCCACGTGCCGATGGACCGGTTCGCCGTACTGCTCTCGCGGGTATTGGGCCAACCGGTATTCGATAAGACCGCGTTGAAGGGCGCCTTCGATGTGGAACTCGATTGGCTGCCGGACGACGCGGCGCCCGCCCCTGCGGAAGCGGACAACGCGCCGCGCCGGATATCTTCGCCGCCATCCAGCAGCAACTCGGGCTCAAGCTGGAGGCTTCGAAACAGCCGGTCGAGGTGCTGGTGGTGGACGCGGCCGAGAAGGTGCCGGTGGCGAATTGACTCCGGCGTGGGAATCGCGCTAAATTGGCCCCCAGCAACCGGAGAAGGCTCTCGGAGGGTGAGCACGTCCACGGCATCCGTACAGAAGAAATTCACCGAAGCACTCGATGAACTGGTCGCCCAGGTAAAGCAGGACCGGTCGATCCTGGCTGCGATTCTGTGCGGGAGCCTTTCGCACGACACGGTGTGGGAGAAGTCCGATATCGACCTGGTGCTGGTGACCATCGACGATAAGACGGTGGAACAGGCCGGACACGCGCTCTACGCCGGCGGCGTCAATGTGCACGTTTCCCTGATGCCGCGGGCGCAGTTCCGCAAGACCGTGGAAGGCGCCGTCCGCAACTCGTTTGTGCATTCCCTGCTGGCCAAGGGGCGCCTGATCTACACGCATGACGAGACCATCGTGGCGCTGTGCGGCCGCCTGCACGAAATCGGCGAGCGCGATTTGCAAGTCCAACTCTTCGGCGCGGCCGCGCACGCCGTGACCTGCATCGATAAGGCTCACAAATGGTTCCTCACGCGCGGCGACCTGAACTACTCGGCGCTGTGGATCCTCTACGCCGCCACGCCCCTGGCCAAGATCGAAGTGATGAGCGCGCGCCGGCTGGTGGACCGCGAGGTGATCCCGCAGGCGATGCTTCTGAATCCGGCGTTTTTTCAGACGATCTACGCCGGCATGTTAAACGAAAAGAAGACGCGGAAGAGCGTGCAGGCCGCGCTGGAGGCCATCGACGGCTACCTGGCGGAGCGCGCCGCCACGCTGTTCGCGCCCGTTCTGGAGTACCTGCGCGAAGTGGGCGAGGCCCGCTCCTGCACGGAACTGGAAGCGCACTTCAAACGTAACTTCAATATCGACGGCGTGACCATGGCGTGCGAATATCTGGCCAACCGCGGGCTCATCGGTAAAGCGTCCACCCCCCTCCACCTCACCAAACGCAGCAGCGTCCTGGTGCAGGAACTTGCCTTCGTTCACCTGGGAGAAGAGCCCGATGAGTTCTAAAGCGCGGTCCGCGTGGCCGCGCGCTCCACCATCGAGGTGCGGGGCGCGCGCGTGCACAACCTCAAGAACATCTCGGTGGAAATTCCGCGTGACAGGCTGATCGTGGTAACGGGCCTTTCGGGCTCCGGCAAATCCAGCCTGGCCTTCGACACCATCTATGCCGAAGGCCAGCGCCGCTACATGGAATCGCTGTCCACCTATGCCAAGCGCTTCGTCGCGCAGGTGGCGAAACCGGACGTGGACTTCGTGTACGGACTCTCGCCGGTGATTTCGATCGAGCAGAAAACCATCGGGAGCAATCCGCGATCCACTGTCGGCACGATGACCGACATCGCCAGCTACCTGAACCTGCTTTATCGCCACGATCGGCGAGCCGCACTGCCCGCGTACCGGCGAAGCCGTGCCCAGCCGCACGGCAAGCCAGATCCTGGAGGCGATTCTCTCGCTGCCGCAGGGCGCGGAGATCGAACTGCGCGCGCCCATCTTCCCGCAATACGGCGAAGAACTGGACTTCGTGTGGACCGAGGTCCGCAAGAAGGGCTGCCGCACGGTGATCATCGACGGCAAGCCGGTGGACATCTCCGGAGAGATCGAGCTGGACGAATCCGGCGTGCGATGCATGGACGCCGTGGTGGACCGTTTCGTGGTGGGGCGCAAGCACGAAAAGGCCATCAAGGCCGGCATCGCCGCCACGCTGCTGGTGGGCGACGGACTGCTCCAGGCACAGATCGTGAAGGGCGCCGGCAAGGCCGAGAGCGAACGCTTCTACCGCGGCCTGTGCAGCCGGACGCACCACCTGGTCTACGGCGACATCCAGCCGGAGTACTTCATGTTCAACAACCCCGAGAGCGCCTGCCGCACCTGCGGCGGTCTGGGGGTGCACAAACTCACTCATCCGGAACTGCTGGTGCCCGATCCGCGCCGCAGCATCGCCGGCGGCTGTTTCGTGAAGGAAGCCTTCAAGTACAACCCGGACACGTGGGACGGGCGGGTGATGTACAGCCTCTCGAAAACGCTGGGCTTCTCGCTGGAGACGCCGTGGGAGAAGCTGCCCGGCGCGGTGCGCCACGCCATTCTGGAAGGGCTCGGCCGGAAGATCAGGCTGAGCGTCCCGCCCGAAGCCAAGGTAAAGCGCGAAGAGGCCGAGGGCAAAGAGATAGGCTTCGGCGGCATCGCCCGCCGCATCGAACGCCAGTACCGGCGCTACCGGCAGCGCGGCGAGGCGAGCTCCGGCATGGAAGCGTGGCTCGACAAGGTAATGGTGGAGCACATCTGCCCGGACTGTAAGGGCGCGCGGGTCCGCGCCACCAGGCTCTGTTTCACCGTGGACGGCAAGACCATCTACGAAATGGGCCAGTTCCACTTCGATGAGTTGTACGACTTCCTGGGCAGCGTGAAACCGGCCGGCCGCGGCGCCGACGCCGGGCGGCACGTGCTGGGCGAAGTGCGCAGCCGTGTGGACCTGCTGTTGGGCATCGGGCTCGACTATCTCAGCTTCAATCGCCGATCGAGCACGCTTTCCGGCGGCGAGGCGCAGCGCATCCGCCTTTCGACGCAGATCGGGTCCGGCCTGATGGGCATGCTCTACGTGCTCGACGAGCCCAGTATCGGGCTGCATCCGAAAGACAACGTGAAGATGATCGCCACGCTGGAGAGCCTGCGCGATATCGGCAACACGGTGATCGTAGTGGAGCACGATGAGGACACCATCCGGGCGGCGGACCACATTGTCGAGATGGGTCCCGGGCCGGGCGTGCATGGCGGCGAAGTGGTGGTGCAGGGCACGCTCGCCGACGTGCTGAAGTGCAAGGTGTCGCCCACCGGGCAATTCCTGAGCGGCAAGCGGCACATTGAAACGCCCGCGCGGCGGCGGAAGGGCAAGGGCGCTGTCGCTGACGGTGCGCGGCGCGCGCGAAAACAACCTGCAGAACGTGGACGTGAGCTTTCCGCTGGGAACGCTGGTGGCGGTGACCGGCGCCTCGGGTTCGGGCAAGAGCACGCTCATCAACGAGATCCTCTACAAGGCGCTGTGGAAGCGGCTGGTGGACACGCGCACGCTGCCCGGCGAGCACGATGCCGTGGACGGCGTGGAGCATGTGCACAAGGTGGTCAACATCGATCAATCGCCGATCGGACGCAACAGCCGCTCCAACCCCGCCACGTACATCGGCTTCTACGACAACATCCGCGACCTGTTCACGCAGGCGCCGCTGGCGGTGGAGCGCGGGTACAAAGCCGGGCGATTCAGCTTCAACGTCAAGGGCGGCCGCTGCGAGGAGTGCCAGGGCGAAGGCGTCATCACCACGCAGCTATACTTCATGCCGGATGTGGAAGTGACCTGCGGCGCCTGCAAGGGCGCGCGCTTCAACAGCGAGACGCTGGATGTCACCGTGCGCGGCAAGACCATCGACGATGTTCTCAATATGTCGGTCGAGGAAGGCGTGGCCTTCTTCGCCGGCGAGCCCGCGGTCGGCAAGAAGATCGAAGTGCTCAGCGATCTTGGCCTGGGCTATCTGACGCTGGGCCAATCGGCCACTACGCTTTCCGGCGGGGAGGCGCAGCGCATCAAAATCGCCACCGAGCTAAGCAAGCTGCAGCGCTCCAAGCACACCGTCTACATCCTGGACGAGCCCACCACCGGCCTGCACCTGGCGGACGTGCGAGCGCCTGCTGGAATCGCTCAATCGCCTGGTGGATGCGGGGCACACGGTGATCCTGATCGAGCATCACCTCGACGTGATCAAGACTGCCGACCACGTGATCGATCTCGGGCCCGAGGGCGGGCACGCCGGAGGGCAGGTGGTGGTGACGGGCACGCCGGAGCAGATTGCGGCGTGCAAAGCGTCGCACACGGGCCGGTTTCTGAAAGCGCACCTGGTGGCGTAGGACCAGCGGTTGGCTGCGATTTGGACACCTCCTCCCGTATCGCCCACCGGAGCCGAGTGCCGCGATATCCTGATAAGGGACCGAAGAGTCCTATGGGTATGGGTGTTGGCTGGACGTTAAGCAATGCGAAGAAGGAAGGTCTTCAATCCGAAACGGCGCCTCTGTACGGACGCACAACTTGACGGCAAGCGGCACATGTTTGAGGATCTGGCGAAGCGCGTCCGATACAGTGGGAATCCGGAGCACAAACGGAATCCGGAGACTTCGGCCTAGACCCACCCAGTTCTCCCCGCCCCGGGTAAGACGTTGTGTGACGTCGTTAGAGATTCATACTCAGCGGCGGCCGTCGCACTCCTGAGGACCGGCTTGAGGAAGGGAAGTATCAGCGTACAGGAGCGTAACGGATGGCCGCAAAACGTTTGGGCTATAACTGCGGATGGTGAACCACTCGAGGCACAGCTAGAGGGAGAGGGCGTGTACCACGGATATCCTATGCCTCAAGACGACCCCTTTCGAGAGGATGTGCTTGCCCGATGGAGTCGATTGTGACATCGAAATTCGTTATCCATGTCGACTGGCTGCCCGCGTCGCACGGTTCACCCGAGATCCGTGAAACGTCGGCACTCCTGGAGGTCACCATAGGCGACAATGTTGCGACTCGCTTTGATGACGCCTGGTCAAAGTCGATGCAACGGAGCGCGCGAGTGTCGGTGTATCCGCTGGCACTTTGGATAGCGTCATCCTGGTGGAGACTGAGGTGGGAATCTCCACCGTTTCGGACGAAACCAGACACCTCGTGGCGAATGGCGCATGAGATGCCGGGCGCAGGTCACGGCTATCTTTGGCCGCTACTAACTTTTGCGAGTGACGGCGAAGCGATAGATGCTACCTGCCGACCCTCCAATCCTCTATCTGCCGAGCCCGTGCGTTACGTTGCGGACTTCCACGACGCAATAGAGGCGCCCGCTTTCGAAAGAGCCCTTGACGAATTCGTCGGCCTGGTGCTCGCCCGCCTTGACGCGGTCGGTCTATCGGGACGGAACTTCGCCTCCTCTGGGACGAAGTCTTGGCGGAACGTGCAGATCCTTCCGCCACTCTCAGGAGAACGCTTGAGGCCAAATTGGGCTTTGAGCCAGACGAGTCTCCCGATGCTCTTCTCTCACGCCTCTTAAAGCTTGTCGGAGCAAGCCGGAACCTTGGCGGCCGAGGAAATTGCCCCTGCTTGCGCCGGGTCCGACCCGGCACAAGCCTTGGACAGCATCGAGGCGTTCGCCGGTTCTAGCGGAACAGTCAGCGCATTTTGCCAACCCGGTTGCTCCGCTCTCGTTACGGCCTAATGGCCCCGTGACACCATGGCAGCGGGGCAAATACCTCGCTCGCGAGATGCGCAAAGCCTACGCCTCGGCTCGCGTCCAATTACCGACGAAGAACTCGCCGGGGATGCTCACGATTCCCGCCAACGCCTTCCAGAAGGGACCTGCCGCGGGGGCGCGTCTACCTCTCGGGTTGGCCATTCGGAATGGAAGAAGCGGCGACTTAAAACTACTCTTCCGTAAAAGAAATCGGCCTGCTTTACGATTTGAAGCGACGCGAATGATGGGGGATCAAATTTCAACTCCGGTGCAGGAGCGGTGGCTTCCAGTAACAGATACTGGTACGGCGAGACAGAAACGCAACGGGCATTTGCTATCGAATTCCTGTGTCCCATCTCAGCGCTTGACGATTATCTTCAACACGATTTTTCGGAGGAAGCAGTGGAAGATGCCGGAGAATACTTCGGCGTTTCTGAATTGGCAGTCCGGAGTCATCTCGCCAATCATGGACGAATTCCATACGATGCTGTGACCGTCTAAGGGGAACTCTCGAAACACGCCGGTGGCTCCTCATACCCGACGGTCGCCGCATCCTCGCTGACAGTGCGCCCTTCGGCGGGCAACCGGAAGATCGGAGGCGCGGGAACCACGACAGTTATTCGGGAATTGCGGGGAATGCCACGTGCGCC
>CAVVLD010000082.1:0-28180 GCA_963748795.1 uncultured Solibacteraceae bacterium | reverse complement strand
CTAAGTGGATGTTGCGGCTTTTGATTGTCGAACGATGTGCAGCTTGCGCTTGGGTGCTCCCGCTCGCGTTCAGCCGTGCCGGATAAGGGTCAGGACAGCTTCCGACCCGTCGAGAGCCATGGAGCTTTGCGTCGCCCAGGGTTCGACGTAATCCTTCCGACGTCGAAATGCCGGATGGACGGCGATTTGCTGGCGGTGGGTGGCGGTGCGTATCAAATATGCCGCTGTGTCCCGATGTCCGGTTACGACAGACCGTGTGGGAAGTGGCCCGATCAGGGCCGGTGCACAGGTGCAGAAGCCCTTCTGCGAAGGACGCTGTCGAAACGGTCAGGCAGGCGCTCTCCGCGACGGTGGACTAGGAGCCTGGCGTCCGAAGAGCAGCAGGAGGTTTGAAATATGGAGCTATCCGACGAGAGGGTCCACGAAGCTTCGAGCCGATTGCGCGAAAAGACTCTCAGGAAATCGAGCCGCCTTCCAGCGCCGGTACCGCCTCTGGAGTCCGCAATATCAGCTTGCCGGCAAGGCGTTCAGAGGCCCGCCGGTGTCACTGGCCGGGCATTTGCGGGAGGTGTGCCGAGAACGCCCGGTGGGAGCGCATCTTTGATGCCAAATTTGCCGACCCGGATTATTACACCCGCCCTCTCCACGTGTCCCACGGGTCACCGCTGGCAGACTGAAAAGCAGTCGTTTGTTCGTCTCCTCTAGGCGTAACAGGGTGATGATGCGAGTGATCCATCATCAGCATCGGTGAGTCCCTGTGGGACGTGTTTGAGGATTCGGAGAGCCTGGGAAGCGTCACTTCAATTTCGCCTGCCACGCTTCCCGCCGGGCACGAAGCGATTTTCGTGAGCGCCGTGGGCGACGATGCGCGCGGAGCGGCGGCCATTGCGAAGGCGGCCGGTCTTGGTTTGCGCACCGACTTTATCCAGGTGATTCCGGGAGTGCCGACCGGCACGGTTTCGGTCCGTGTGGATCCCGCCGGACAGCCGGATTTCACGATTCACCGGCCCGCGGCTTACGATGCGCTACAGCTTGGCACGACGGATCAGGAGCGGCTGGCGGCGATGCGGCCCGAGTGGTTGTACTACGGCACGCTCTATCAGGCACAGCCCAGCGGGCGCGCGGAAGTGGCCAAACTGGCGGCGGCGCTGCCCGGCGCCAGGCGGTTTTACGATATCAACCTGCGCCGCGATTCGTACTCGCGGCAATTGCTGGCGGACTTGCTGCCCCACGCCGGCGTGGTGAAGCTGAATGACAATGAAGCGTCGGTCATCGACTCGCTGTTCGGCTGCCGTCACGACTCCCTGGCCGAGTTCACAAACTTCTGGTCACGCAAATTCGGATGGAGCGCTGTGGCGGTGACCCGCGGGTCGCGAGGCTGTGCGATGCGGGTGGGCGCGGATTACGCCGAGCCGGCGGGTTATGCGGTGACGGTGGCGGACACGGTGGGGGCGGGCGATGCGTTCGCCGCGGGCTTCCTGCACGGACTGGCGCAGGGATGGGACGCGGAGCACACCGGAGATTTCGCTAACCGGGTGGGGGCCGTCGTCGCCTCGCGGCGCGGCGGCGTGCCCCCGTGGTCGATGCCGGATGTGGCGGCCTTATCGTAGCCGTTCAGAACATGAACTTCACCGCCAGTTGCATGGATCGTGGAAGGTTGGCGATGCCGCTGATGACGCCGGCCGAGCCGTAACTGATGCCTCCATTCGAGTACGAGGGCGCGATCGAAGTGCCTGGGGCGCCCAGGACCATGTGGTTGGCTACGTTGAATGCTTCGGCCCGGAACTGCAGCGATTTGGTTTCTGTGATGGCGATACTCTTGGCCAGAACCACGTCCAGGTTGATCCAACGCATGGTGCGCAGGAAACCGATGGGCGTGTCGCCGAAACCGTAGCCGGGGCCGACCAGGAGTGACGCCGGGCTGACGAAGCAGGCGGGGTTGTACCACTGGGAGACACTCTGGTGAGCCACGGCGATCTGACAGCCGGGCAGGATGCTCGGACGGCTATAACCCGTGATGGACCCGGCTGCGTCGGAGAGATTAGCCGGATCGGTGCTCAAGGGCGCGATGCCGGCAATGGTGGTGGGCACGCAGCCTGTGGCCGTGGGCGAGGCGCAGATGCTGCTCGCGCCGCCCCAGCTCGGATTGAATGCCTGGCCGGAGCGGGCCAGGAACGCGTAGTTGGTTTCCCAGTTGCCGAGCACGCGCGACAGCACGCCCTTCTTCAGCCAGCGCTTTCCGGTTCCGAATGGCAGTTCGTACACCGCGGTCAGTGTGAGCACCTTGGGGATATCGTAGGTGCAAACACCCTTCGAGAGGTGCGCGTTGAAGTAGTACTCGTAAGGGGCGGCCTCGGAGCCATTCTCCGCGTTGAAATCGCCGTTGGAATCGCCCAGGCATTTTTCGAAGGTGAAGGCCGCCAGTGTTTCCAGGCCGTGCGAGAAGCGCTTCTGGAACTGGGCCTCCAGGGCATGAAAGGTCGAAAAACCGACGGACTCGGAATAGTTCCAGCCCTGCGCCGCAAACGGCATATACTCGTGCTGGGTAATTTGCGCCTGGGTGAGCGGCGTGGTGGGGCACGTGAATCCCTGGGCGGGGTTGTTCTCGCAGAAAGGGCCGCCCTGCGGGTAGTTCGCCTTACAGCACCACTCGAGGCGCTGTGTGTGACTTCCCACGTAGGCGATGGAGAACATGCTGGTGGGCGACAATTGGTGTTCGATCTGGATGTTCCACTGCTGCGAGCGTGGATCGGTATAGTTCGGGTCGTTAGTATACCCGCCGAAAGTCGAGCCCCATGGCGTAGGCGCTACGACGATGGGATTGCTCCCCGCCAGTCCGGTGAGCTGCGAGGTGCCGTAGCCGCCGTATGGGCCGCAAGTGGTCAGGCTGGTGCAGATGGGGGCCACCGTGGGCGTGGGCGACGTGCCCATGGGAGCGGTGTTGAGCGTGTCGGAAACGCCGCGCGTCCACGGCCAGATGGAGCCTTGCAGGGTGTTTTCGGCGTACTGGCTGCGATAGGCGATAGGATCGTAGAAGATTCCGTAGCCGGCGCGCAGCACCGTATTGTTCATAAAGGTCCAGGCGAGGCCGAGACGCGGGCCGATATTGTCGCTGATGGATTTCAGCGCCGGCTGATTCGGTGAAAACGCGATGTTATTGAGCGTGTTGTAAGTGACGCCGCCGACTGTGACATTGAACGCCGGGTTGGCGCTGGTGAGGCCGCCGGGAACGCACGGCGGCAACTGCGACGAACTGCACCCGCCGGTATAGGCCGAACTCTGGGCGGCTCCGATGATGAACTGCTGGCCGGGAAGGTTCAGAGCGTTGACCGTCTCGCCGTTGCTGGTAAGAATCTTGACCGCGGGGTCGTAATCGTAGCGCAGTCCCACGTTGACAGTCAAGTTGGACCTGAGATGCCACTCGTCCTGAACGAAGAAGCCGACCGGCGCCATGCGCACGTGGACCTCTTCGTACTGCGGAACGTTCACCGTCAGGCCGGAAGGAAGATCCAGCAGCATGGATGCCAGCGCGTTGCCCTGGTTGCTTCCGCACGCAAACAGTCCGGAAGCGTTGGTGGGGCAGGTCTGCGAAGTGCTGGAGGTGAAGGTTTCGTAGGTGTTGATCTCCAGCCTGTTTTCGTAGAGATACTCGCCGCCGAAGCGGACGGTGTGGTTGCCATGAGTCCAGGTCATGGCGCCGCTGAAGTTGTGTTCGGGGTTGGCGCGGTGTTGCGGGCCTACGTTTCCGATTCCGCTATTGGCCGAGCCGATGTACCCGCCCACGTTCAGGAAGAAGCCGGCCGTGGCGTCGAGATTCGAGAAGCCGGCGGCGGTTTCCGGTTTGTACCCGTCCGGATTGGTCGGATTGACCATGACCGGCCGGGCGTTGATGCCGCCGCGCAGTTCCAGAATCAGGTTCGGCGTGAAGATGTGATCCCACGCGCCACCGATGTTCCAGGTATGAAAGGGACTGGGCGTAATCGACGTGGTCCCCGCGACAATGCCGTTGTTGGTGTCCCACATCATATAGGCGCGGCCGAACACGATGTTCTTTTCGCTGAAGTGGTGATCCACGCGGAAATCGAAGTTGTTGGCGTTGTTATTGCTGGTGCGGGAATCCAGGCAATTGTCGATGGCAAAGGTGAGGTTGGGAGTGAACTGGCAGTTCTTGTACTGCGGCGCGGTGTACGCCGAAATCACACCGGCCAGCTTGGAATCGATGAGCGCCGAGGGTATCTTGCTGCACGGGCTTCCTCCGGCGGACTGAACTCCGTAGCCCGGCGTGCCGAAGCTCAAGCCGGGAGTCAGCAGCGGCATCGGATTGCCCGAGGAATCGCAGCGGAACGGAACCGAGGAGTTCGGCCCCGATTCGGCAAACGGGTTGAAGATGGGGTTGGGAGTGAGCACCGTCTTGGCCGCGTTGACCGACCCGATCAGCGACTGGCTGAAATCCCCCGAAAGCTCCGCCGGTGTAGGGATGTTGGCATAACTGTTCTGCGGTTGCGAGAATCGCCACCCTTCCCAAGCCACATAGAAAAACGTCTTGTTGCGGATGATGGGCCCGCCGAACGTCCCGCCGTATTCGTTCTGGGTGTAGCCCAGGGGCGCGACCGGCGTACCTGAGAGGATGGCGGAAGCGCCGGCAGAGGTTTGCGACCCCGCCGCCACGTCGCTGGCCAGCTTATTCGCCAGGGTGGGGCAACTTGCCGGAGAACAGAATCCGGTGAAGGGATTGCGCGCGTCGAAGATCTGGCTGCGCGCGAACTCCCACGCCGAGCCATGGAATTGATTGGTGCCGCTCTTGGTTACGATATTGACCACCGAACCGAGCACATTGCCGTACTGGGCATCGTTGTTGTGCGACTGCACCTTGAATTCCTGGATGGTATCGGCGATGGGCGGGATGGCCCAGCCGCCGCCGCGGTCATCGGTGTTGATGATTCCATCCATGTAGTAAGCGTTTGAACGGTTGCCGGCGCCATTCACAGAGGCTTTGTAGACGGTAGAACCAGGAATGGAGATGTTGCCTCCGTCCGGGTTGCCGCCGGCGCCGGTCTTGCCCGCGGAATTGCCCTGCGACGTGTCGACCGGGTTCACGCCCGGCTGAAGGATCAGTAACTGGGTGAAATTGCGGCCGTTCAACGGCAGTTCGTGAACCATCGTCTCGTCGATGGTGGTGCCCAGCTCGGTGCTGGCACGCTGCACCATGACTGCCACCGATTCGGCGCTGACAGTTACCGTCTCGCTGGTGGCGCCAAGTTCCAGGGTGATCTTCTCGGTCAATGTCTGGTTTACATCGAGTTTGAAAACCGGCAACGCGGCTTTCTTGAATCCGCCCTTTTCCACGGTCAACACATAGTTGCCGGGCAGCAGGTTAATGATGGTGAAGGCTCCATCCGCGCTGGTGTTTCTGCTGCTGGTGACGTTCGTGCCCTGATTGACCACGGTCACCTTGGCATCCGGCACGGTGCCGCCGGTGGCATCCACAACGGTGCCGGTTACCACCGCCGTGGGAGTCTGGCTCCATAAAGCGCCGGTGCACAACAGGAGTGCCGGCAAAAAAGTGAGATGGCTACGAAGACATCTGTTCAACACGTATACCTCCATAAAAGAATCGAACTATCTGCCCGGGATCGTGACCGGGCGCGTGACCGCCGCTTGGCCTTCGCCCGTGGGGTTGACGGCCGCCACGCTAAACGTATAAGTCTGCCCGGGCTGCAGGCCATCCACCACGGAAAACGTTGTGTGGGTTGTGCCTTCCAGCGCGAGCACCCTCCGGCCGGTGAAGGTCACTTTCCGTCCGCCGGGATTCACCGTGACCGCGTATGCCAGCACGGGCGCGCCCGGAGCTTTCTTATCCACCGCCGCCGGGTCCTGGAAATGGATGCTGACCAGGCCGTTCGCGCCGGCTAGAGCGGACACCCTGGCGGGCGGAGCGGGGCGGGCAATCGGTCTCTCGCTCCCAGTGACTGGGCGCGAAGGCAAGGATGGCGAGCTTTCCCCATGGGAATTCTTCGCCGTAACTGTGAATGTGGTCGCGGCGCCGTTGGCGATACCCGGCACTTTGACGTAAGAGTTGGCCATGAAGTCCGCCGCCGACACGGTCACTCTGGCGCCTCCGGACGCGGTCACGGAATAAGCCTGCACCGGCGCGCTGCCTTCGTACACCGGCGGGCACCAGGTGACCAGGGCATAACCGTCGCCGGCGAATGCCGCCACGCGGCTGGGAGGTTCCGGCGCTCCCGGTTTAGTGAACGTGCGCTCGAGCAGCGGCCGCCATGGCTTCTCCAGGCCCGCGGCTTCCAGAATCGACGCGGGCGCCTGGGCCAGCGAATCGATCAGCCGATTGCCGCGCTCGGTAACGTTGTCCTTATCGGAATCGGCGTCCCCCTGCTGCCAGTAGTTGTTCAGAATGGCCAGGGGATCGCGCGTTTTGCCATCCTGGCCGTTGTAGTAATCGGCGTGGCGGCTGCCCCAGTTATCGAAGTTGGTGTTGAAAATGACGTTGCCGGACACGGTGATGTTGCAGGAACCGTTGTCGGTGTAGATAGCATGCCCCGAGCCGAACTGGTCGGTGACTACATTGCCGGTAACCTTTTCACCCATGGCGAGGCTGGGGCCGGTGAGCCCTTGCGTGTAGATGCCGCCGCCATCGGCCAGCACCAGCATGAAGTTGAAAATCCGGTTGTGGGCGACAACGTTGTTCTGCGAATAGTTGGCCAGTCCCGCCTGTTTGATTTTGTCGGGCCAGCCGCCCCATCCCATGGAGATGGCGGCGTAGGGAGTGTGATCGATCTGGTTGTGCTCGATCATGACGTGGTGCGCGTAGCCGGTCACAATGCCGATACCGCCGCGAAACTCCGCGCCGATGTTCCAGATATGGTTGTTGCGGATGCTATCGTCGTGGGTGATATCGGCGCCTTCGGCGAGAGGCTTGTCCACGCCGCCCAGTTCCACGCCGTTGCCGGAAATGTCGGTGAAGGCGCAACCTTCCACGGAATCGCTTTGCGCGCCCTCGCCTAAGTCCAGGCCGGCCGCGCCCAGGTGTACGAAGGCATCGCCGCGGAATTGAATCCTCTGGCTGTAATGGAGCCTGACGTTGGCCGGCATTTTGGTCCAGGCGCCATAGGGGCATTGGCCATCGCCGCCGGGCGCCAGTTTGCACAGACCCTGGGTGGCCCAGGCGCGCGGCCTGGTGAGGGTGTAGTTGGCCTGGATTTCGGAAAAGCCTTCGGGACTGGAGGCTCCGAGCCACCCGGCATAGGAAAACTGCAGGTCCCGGAAGGCGATGTCATGGACGGGCGCAGTGGCACTGCCTTCGGCGGAAAGCAGGGTTTCCAGCAGGGGAGCTTCGACGTCGGCCCTGGCGAGGTCCTCTCCCGCGCGCGGCACATAGTAGAAGGTGCGGGCGGCGGAGTCGAAATAGAATTGTCCCGGCGTGCCCAGCAGTTCGAAAGCGTTTTCCACGTAAGCGGGTTGTTTGCCCACACTCGCCGGACCCACCAGGTTGGCGGTGCGCTGTCCGGGGCCGAGCAGGATGCGCCGTGTGGAGTTGTCCCAGCAGGGCTGCGCCATGGTGATCGCGGTCCCGCGGATGGACGCTACCGGGCAGCGAGGTTCGGTCCAGCCGCCCAGCCCCTCCTCGTGCTCGCTCCAGATGGAATTGCCTCCGGTGTAGACGAATTCCAGGCCCGCGGGATTGCGCCACGCAGCCATGACGTCCGAGGAAGCGGTGTAGCCGGCATCGCTGGGAGTGACGGCGACCGGGAGACGTCCGCGGGTACGCGTGGCGCGGACGCCATCGATGTAAAGCTGGCGCGCGTTCCGCAAGCCTTCCGGAGCGGGCGCGCTCCAGAGGTTGCGCGCGCGATCCAGCAGTTTCCATCCCGTGATAGCGATGCCGCCGCTAATCACGGGCAAGGCGGTAGAGGTAGCGCCGGTGTAAATCACGCTGTGGCCGGCAGAGCCGGAGTCGCGCGCGTCAAGATCCAGGGGACGGGTCAGGCGGTAAGTGCCGGCCTGCAGGTATACGGTGAGGTCGGCGCTCATCCCGCGGTTGCGCGCGCGCACCAGATCGCGGGCATGCTCCAGGGTACGTATGGGTTGCGATGCGGTGCCGGGGTGGGCGTCGTTTCCGGTGGGGGCCACGTAAATCTGCGCCGACACACCGGGAGACAGAAACAGTAATAAAGCCACCAACCTCGCGAAGACCATAAAGCAAGCTGCCTGACATGCTATCACGTTAACGATAACGGAGAAGTGGAAAAGCGCTTACTTTCCGGTTTGGATAAATCGATTTCCGTTTCTAATAAGGGGAGTTCGACAGACCAGGAGGTCTGTCTTACCAGAACTTCAGGTAAGGTTTCCCTTCGGCGAGCCGCAACAGGTAGAGGCCGGCTTCGCGGGCGTGATAATCGCCCCACATGGAAGACTCGCCGGCTGCCGGCCGTCCAACCGTTGGGCTTGTGATACACCGAGTGCAGAATCAGGCCCTGGTGCGCGGCGTCCGTGCTGAGGTACGGCTCGGCGAATAACGTGTCGCATACGGTGAGCCCGGACTGCGATGTATCGTTCGTCCTTGCAGGAAGTGGCCCAGGCGCAGCAACCCCTGCGCGGCGATGGCCGCCGCCGAACTGTCCACCGGCTCGTGCGGATTGAACGGGTCGGCGGGCGTGCCGCGCCAGTCGCCCAGTTGTGCCAGGCCGGGCGCGCCGGTGTCCCAGTACGGGATTCCGTCGGGCGGCGTGTTCTCGATGTAGAAATCGCAGGTGGCACGCGCGGCCTTCTCCAGCGTCTCGTCGCCCGATCCGCACGTGGCGAGAACTCCAGCTGCTCGGCGAATCCGCACATCGCCCAGGCCAGCCCGCGAGTCCAGGTGGTGAACGGCGAATAGCCCTGCTGCGAGTTGGGGCAGCGATAATTGCCGTCGTTGGCGATTGAAGATGCTCTCATGGGCCACGCGGCCGCGGACGTCGTAAGCATCGCGCCCCTCGCCGTAGTACACGGAGTATTTCGCGGTGGCGCTGCGCGTGCTGCATGGCGCGATCCAGCAGCGAGATCCGCAATCGTTCTCGCCCATCAGGACGTGGCCCAGCTGGTGGCTCACCGCCAGGGCGCGCAGCGTGCGGATGGTATCGACAAACAGCGAGTGCGGCCCGTTGAAGGAATAAATGATAGCCGCCGCCATCGGCCGTCCGCGACCAGCGCGCCGCCTGCACCGCGCCCGAGCACTTGAGCGGCCAGTTCGTAAAAGCGGCGCTCCCACGGCGTTGTCCGGGATGCGGCCCTCCGCCATCAGGCGCAGCAGGTTGCCGTAGGTGCTGATGTTGTTGAAGCCGTGATCGTGGACGCCGATGTGGGTGAGGTGCGGGGCCATGAGCGCGACGGTGCGCTCGCGGCCCATCTCCAGAAACGCGCGCTCCGCCGGTGGCGTCGAACTGCAGAATGGCGGAGCCGAATTGGAATCCCTGCGTCCACTCGGTCCAGCCGCGGCTGGTGTAGCGCCCGCCATCGGTGCAGACCGGCGAACCTTGCGCGGGCGACCAGGAATTCTCGATGGCCAGGATCTTGGCCGCGGACAGCTCGAAGAGGCGGTGCAGTTTCGGAAGCAGCGAGACAGGGCTCAAGTCGTAGCGGATCTGAATCATTTCCTACGATGGTAGCGCGGGGAGGTCGGGATGGCCTCTCTACTGGCGCGCCATGCCGATCAAGGCGTTCACCAGGACCGCGGCCATGCCGACCGGGATCGCGATTTTCCAGCCGATATTCATGAGCTGATCGTAGCGGAAGCGCGGGAACGTGCCGCGGAACCAGATCATGCAGATAGACGATGGTGAAGACCTTGAACAGGAACCAGAACAGCCCGATGATGGCCGCATTCACCGCGGGTATGATGAACGGCACCGCCAGTGCGACGCAGCAGCAACGCTACCAGCAGGAGCACCTTCTGCTGAATGGGGTCCTTCAGCTTCTTGATGAGGGGCAGCGTCAGGACGCCCGAGCCGACGAAGAGCATCACCGGGAAGCCCACGTTGAGCGGCACTTCCAGCCAGTGCACGCTGGGGAAAGGACGCAGCCAGCCGCCCCAGAACAGCGTCACCGCCACAGCACGAGACCACGAAGATGTTGGCGTATTCGGCCAGGAAGTAGAGCGCCCAGCGGAAGCCGCTGTACTCGGTGTGGAAGCCGGCCACCAGTTCCGATTCGGCTTCCGGCAGGTCGAACGGCGCGCGATTGGTCTCGGCCGTGGCCGCGATAATGTACACGGCGAACGGCACGATCATGAACCCGTAGTTGTCGAAGACGCCCCAGACGCCGTGCCGCAGTTGCGCTTCGACGATGCCGCGCATGCTCAGCGTGCCGGCCACCATCACGCCGGAAAGCAGCGCGAAAGACAGCGCCACTTCGTAGCTCACCAGTTGCGCCGCGCTGCGCAGCGCGCCCAGCAGCGAGTAGTGGCTGTTGGAAGACCAGCCGCCCAGGATGATTCCGAGAATTCCCACCGCCGACATCGCCGAGATCACCAGCAGGCCCACGTTCACGTCCGCCACGTAGATGGTTCTGCGCAAACGGCAGCACCGAGAACGCCGTCAGCCCGGTGAAGGTGGAAACGCACGGGCGCGAACCAGAAAATGGCCTTGTCGGACTCCGCCGGGATGATGTCTTCCTTCAGCAGCAGTTTCAGCGCATCGGCGATGGGCTGCAGCAGGCCGTGCGGGCCCACGCGCATGGGTCCGAGGCGCACCTGAAAATCGGCCAGCACCTTGCGCTCCACCAGCACGATGTAGCCCGCCACCAGCGGGAATACCGCGATGATCACGATGGTCACCAGGATCGGCATGAACAACGGATGTGAGATAACCGCGTTCATATGTCCTTACCGCACCAGCGACGTCTGGGCCAACTCCAGGAACGGCTCCGGATAGATGCCGATCACCAGGGTCAGCACGCCGGTGACGCCGAGCGCCAGGCGCAGCCCGAAGCTGGTGGCCAGCGGCGCCTTCTCGGTCTCCTCGCGAATGAACATGCTGCGCACGATCTGGAAGTAGTAATAGATCGCCACCGCCACGTACAGCGTGGCGACCACCGCCAGCACGTAATGGCCGCGTCTGGATCAGCGCCAGGAAAATGTAGTACTTGCCCAGGAAGCCGGCGGTGGGCGGAATGCCGGCCAGCGAGAGCAGGAAGATCAGCATCAGCACGGCGTAGCCCGGGCTCTTGTGCATCAGGCCGGCGATATCGTCCAGGTCCTCGCCGATGATGTCCTGGCGCCGCAGCGCCATCATCACCAGGAACGCGCCCAGGTTCATGAAGGTGTAGACCATCACGTAGACCGCGATGCCGTTGATGCCGGTGTCGTTGCCGGCCACCAGGCCGAGCAGCATGTAGCCGGCGTGCGAGATCGAGCTGTAGGCCAGCAGCCGCTTGATGTTGGTCTGGTTGATGGCCGCCAGGTTGCCGATCGTCAGGGTGAGGACGGCCACGACGGCCAGCATCGGCTCCCACATCCGCGCGCAGCGATTGCAGCGGGCCCGTGAAAATGCGCAGCAGAAAAGCGAAGGACGCGGCTTTGGAGGCCACCGAAAGATAAGCCGTGACGGTGGTGGGCGCGCCTTCGTAAGCGTCCGGCGCCCACATGTGGAAGGGCGCGGCCGAGATCTTGAAGAGCAGTCCGACCGAGGTGGTGGCCAGCGCCAGAAAGACCACCGGATCCCAGGCCGGCCGCGCGGCAATGGCGTCGGCGATATCCGCCAGCTTGGTGGAACCGGCCAGGCCGTACAGCACCGAGAAGCCGTAAGCCAGGAAGCCGCTGGAAAATGCGCCCAGCAGCAGGTACTTCAGCGCCGCCTCGTTGGAGCGCTTGTCGGTGCGCAGGAAGCCGACCATCACGTAGAAGCACAGCGCCATCAGTTCCAGGCCGATGAACAGCGTCACCAGGTCCGTGCCGGTGGCCAGGAAGTACATGCCGCACTGCGCGAACAGGATCAGCCCGTAGTATTCGCCGTGATGCTCGCCGGCGATCTCCAGGTACTGATAGGACACCAGCGCGACGATCAGCGCGGCCACCAGGAAGATCCAGTTGAAGAAGATGCTGAAGCCGTCGACGGTGACGGAGCCGCCAAAGCCTTGCAGCAGCGAGGGACTCTGACCCGCCAGCCACACTTGTTGCCGGTACAGCCCGACGCCCGTGAAGATCTCGGCCAGCACCACGAAGATCAGCAGCCACTTGCGCTGGCGGGGATCGGGGAAAATCCAGAAATCGAACAGCAGGATGGCGCAGCCGAACAGCGCCAGCATGACCGCCGGGATGATGGTGAAGTGGTCGGTCGCGGTGTAGAACTGGCTGAAGTTCATTTCGCGCCTCCGGACGACAGCGACGCGGGGGCTGGGGGCCGGGGTATTTGCGCCGGACACCGTTATAGTAGCCGGGCTGTACGCGCTCCACGATCTCCGCCACCGGTTGCTGCAGAATGTCGAAGTACGGCTTGGGATAGACGCCGATCCAGATGGCCCACGCGATCAGCGGCAGGAACATGGCCACCTCGCGGAAGCTCATATCGGGCAGCGTCAGGTTCTTGCCGTTGGTCACCTGGCCCAGCATGGTGCGCTGGTAGAGCCACAGCAGGTACGCCGCGCCCAGAATCACGCCGGTCACGGCGAAAGCCGCCCAGGCGCGGTTGGCTTCGAACGCGCCCTGCAGAATGGTGAACTCGCCGACGAACCCGTTCAGCAGCGGCAGGCCCGCCGAACTCAGCATGGCGATGGCGAAGATGATGGCGAACTTCGGCATCACGTGCGCCAGGCCGCCGTACTCGGAGATCTCGCGCGTGTGCCGGCGCTCGTAGATCACGCCGATCACCAGGAAGAGCATGCCGGTCGAAATGCCGTGATTGATCTGCTGGATCACGCTGCCGGCGATGCCGTTCGGGTTCAGGGCGAAGATGCCCAGCGTGCAGAAGCCCAGGTGGCTCACCGAGGAGTACGCCACCAGCTTCTTCCAGTCCTGCTGCATCAGGCTGACCAGCGCGCCGTAGATGATGCCGATGATCGAGAGCACCGCCAGAATCTGCACGATGGTGCTGATCGATCGAGGCCTTCGGCAGCAGCGGCAGCGAGAAGCGCAGGAACCCGTAGGTCCCCATCTTCAGCAGCACGCCGCCAGAATCACCGAGCCGGCGGTGGGCGCTTCCACGTGCGCATCGGGCAGCCAGGTGTGGAACGGGAACATCGGGCACCTTGATGGCGAAGCCCAGGAAGAAGGCCCAGAAGACCCACTGCTGCATGCCCAGCGGCAGGGTGATGCTGCATCAGGTCGGAAATCTCGAAGGTGTAGAAGCCGAACTGCTGGAAGTGCTGGAAGTAGAGCGTCAGGATGCCCAGCAGCATCAGCACCGAACCGGCCAGCGTGTAGAGGAAGAACTTGATGGCGGCGTACAGCTTTCGCGGGCCGCCCCAGACGCCGATGATGAAGTACATCGGCACCAGCACCAGTTCCCAGAAGATGTAGAACAGGAAGAAATCGAGCGAGAGGAATACGCCGATCATGCCCGTCTGCAACAGCAGGAACATGGCGTAGTATTCCTTGATGCGGTCCTGGATGGCGTTCCAGGAGCAGAGAATGGCGAGGAAGCCCATCAGCGTGGTGAGCATCACCAGCAGCAGGCTGATGCCGTCGATGCCGATGTGGTAGTGCGCGCCCAGAGTGGGGATCCAGTCGGCGTCGTTCCTCGAACTGGAAGCCGGGCGCGCCGGTGCTGGAAGCGCGAAACCAGCGGCAGCGAGACCAGAAACCCGGCGAAGCCGGCCAGGTTGGCCCAGATGCGGATCAGGTTCTTGCTCTTCGACGGGAAGCAGAGCAGAACCAGCCAGGCCGGCCAGCGGCGTCAACAGGACGATGCTGAGTAAGTGCTGGTCCATATGGTTACCGCGCCACGTAATAGCCGAGAAACGCCAGCACGCCGACCACCACGAAGAACGCGTAGGCCTGCACGCGGCCGGTCTGCAGGATGCACACCGGGTAGGAGAGCATCTTCACGAAGAACGAAGCTGAAGCGCACCGCGCCATCCACGATCCAGGTGTCCCACCACATGGAGACGCGGGAGGTGAAGCGCGTCAGCCAGCCGGCGCCGTTGACGCCGCCATCCACCACGTTGCGGTCGAAGGCGCCGAGCACGCAGTCCGCCGCCCTTGCACGAGGCCGTTGACGAAGAGGAAATCGTAGATCTCGTCCACGTACCACTTGTTGTAGAGCAGCGATGTGCAGCGGCTTGACGGCGCTTTCGATGCGTATCGGGAATCTCGGGCTTGTGGTGAGTAGAAGTAGCGCGCGACGGCGATGCCGATGATGGCGATCGCCACCGAGAGGCCCATCAGGATCCATTCGATGGAGGCGGCGTGCGCGCCTTCCTTCGCCGCTTCCACCGCGGCGGAGGCGAACGCCGGCTCCAGCCAGTGCTCGAAAGCGCGGAAGCTTTCGCCGACAGATTCCAGAGCTTGGGCGTGCCCAGCCAGCCGGCGAGCACGCTGCCGATCGCCAGCAGCGTCAGCGGCACGGTCATGGAGGCGGGCGATTCGTGAATGTGCGCCGCCACTTCCGGCGCCACGCGCGACTTGCCGTAGAACGTCATGTTCATCAGCCGCCACATGTAGAACGCGGTCATGCCCGGCGGTGGCCAGGCCCACGAACCAGAGCAGCTTGCGAGCCCTGCGGCGAACTGTAGGCCTGCCAGAGGATCTCGTCCTTGGAGAAGAAGCCGGCCAGGCCGGGGATGCCGGCGATGGCCACCGAGCCCACGAACATGGTCCAGTGCGTGATCGGAATCTTGTTCTTCAGCGCGCCCATGTGGCGCATGTCCTGCTCGCCGCCCATGGCGTGGATCACCGAGCCGGAGCCAAGGAAGAGCAGGGCCTTGAAGAAGGCGTGCGTGAACAGGTGGAAGATCGCCACCCAGTACGCGCCCACGCCCAGCGCCAGGAACATGTAGCCGAGCTGGCTGACGGTGGAGTACGCCAGCACGCGCTTGATATCGTTCTGCACCAGCGCGATGGTGGCGGCCAGGATGGCGGTGAACGCGCCCACCGCGGCCACGATCGATGGACGTGTGGGGCGTCAACTGGAACAGCGCCGCCGAGCGCGCCACCATGTACACGCCGGCCGTCACCATGGTGGCGGCGTGGATCAGGGCGGAGACCGGCGTGGGGCCTTCCATGGCGTCCGGCAGCCAGACGTAGAGCGGGAACTGCGCGGATTTGCCGGTGGCGCCGATGAACAGCAGCAGCGCCATGGCGCTGAGCACGCCGAAGCCGGCGGTCTCCGGAGTGAAACTGGCCGCTGCGCAGGGCCGCGTTGACGTCGGTGAACCGCACCGTGCCGAGCACGCGACAGCATGAGCAGCATGCCGAGAATGAAGCCGGCGTCGCCCACGCGATTGACGATGAACGCCTTCTTGCCGGCATCGCCGGCCGACTTCTTGTGGAAGTAGAACCCGATCAGCAGGTAGCTGCACAGCCCCACGCCTTCCCAGCCGACGAACAGCAGCACGTAGTTGTTCGCCAGCACCAGCATCAGCATGAAGAAGACGAACAGGTTCAGGTAGCCGAAGAAGCGGTAGTAGCCGTTGTCGTGGGCCATGTAGCCGGTGGAGTAGACGTGAATCAGGAAGCCGATGCCGGTGACCACCAGAATCATCACCGAGCTGAGCGGGTCGAGCAGGAAGCCCCAATCGGCCTGAGAACGTGGCCAGCTGGCCGTTGGCCATGTGGAACGGCAGCCCGGCGATCCAGGTGAACTGGATCACCTGGTGCACGCGGTTCGGCAGCTGCGAAAGCTGCCAGACGGCGCCCGCGGAAAAGATGAACGAGAGCAGCACCATGCCGGGGCAGATGAAGCTCGATCAGCTTCTTCAGCGGCGAGTGCTGATGGCGCGTGGCCGTGATCGTGATGGCCGTGATCGTCATGATGCGTGCGTATGCGCGTGGCCGGGCCATGTCCGTGACCGTGGCCATGCTCGTAGACGGGCTCCACGCCGGGCGCCACCGCCACGTCGGAGGCCGGCTGCGGGTCCAGCTTGCTTGCCGAGCAGCAGCATCAGCGCCGCTCCGAAGAGCGGGAACAGGGGAATCAGCCAGATCTGGTCGAGAAAGTTCACGGTTCTCCTACCACTTCAGCAAGTCGATTTCATCCGCCTGCACCGTTTCCTTGTTGCGGAACAGCGCGATCAGAATGCCCAGCCCGACGGCCGCTTCGGCCACCGCGTCGGTAATCACGAAAATCGCGAAGACCTGCCCGTTCGACGTTGTGCCCAGGGCGTGCGAGAACGCGATCAGGTTGATGTTCACGGCGTTCAGGATCAGCTCGATGGACATCAGAATGATCACGATGTTGCGGCGCGTCAGCACGCCCACGGTGCCGATCAGCAGCAGCGCCGCGCTCAGCACCAGGTAATGAACTGTCGTAACCGGATGCATCGTCAGATCCTCTTCTTGGCCATCACCACGGAGCCGACCACCGCCACCAGCAGCAGCACGGAAGCGATCTCGAACGGCAGCAGGTACTCGGAAAACAGGGAATCCGCCAGCATGTTCGGTGTTGCCGAGCGCCGGACGGCACGGCGCACGGCGCCGCCTTCGGCGATGTGGAAGGCGTCCGTGCCGCGATAGAGGAAATAGCCGATCTCCGCGCCCACCGCCGCCACCGCCGCCAGGGCGATCAGCCATTGCCGGTTGAACTGCCGCTCCTTCGCCGCCTGGTCCAGGTTCACCAGCATGATCACGAACAGGAACAGCACCATGATGCCGCCCACGTAGAGCACGATCTGCACGGCGAACAGGAACTCGGCCTGCTGCAACAGGTACAGGCCGGCCACGCCGAGCAGCGACACGATCAGCGAAATCGCGCTGTGCACGGCGTTGCGCCGGGTGATGGTCAGAATGCGCCGCCCAGAGCACCAGCACGGCGAAGATGTAGAACAGAACCGTGTCGGTCAGCATTTGTATTGCGTGGGCCGGGGCCCTTCCTCGAGCATCTGCCGGTCCCAGATCTGCCCTTCGCGCGTGTAAGTGGCCAGTTCGAAATCCTGCGTCAGTTCCAGCGCGTCCACCGGGCAGGCGTCTTCGCACAGGCCGCAGAACATGCAGCGCGAAGTGTCGTAGGTGAAGGTGGTCAGTTCCTTGCGCTTGGTCTGCTTCGTTGCGCTCGCTGGTGACCACAATCAGCGTCTCCGGGCAGGCCAGCGCGCACAGATTGCAGGAGATGCAGAGCGTCTCGCCGTTATCCGGATTGATGTTCAGCCGCGGCGCGCCGCGATACCGCTCGGCCACCTTGGGCCGCTCCGCCGGATACTGCTCGGTATAGATGTACTTCGGATTCTGGTTGCGGAACGTAACCCAAAGTCCCTGAAACAGGTCCACCAGGAAAATCTGTTTTAGAAGCTTGCCCATAATTACAGCCTTCTTCACCACAGAGGCGCGGAGACGCTGAGCAAGCACGGAGAAATTCAGACAGATCTCTCCGTGTTTCGCTTCGTGTTCTCCGTGCCTCCGTGGTGAATTCGACTGCCTCGCTCACCGATCCACCTCTCCCAGCACGATATCCAGCGTTCCGATCACCGCCACCACGTCCGCGATCAGGCCGCCGCGGACCATGCGGTCGAGCGCCTGCAGATTCACGAACGAAGGCGGCCGCACGCGCAGCGGTAGGGCTGCGTGGAGCCGTCGCTCACCACGTAATATCCCAGCTCGCCCTTGGGCGCCTCGATCGAAACGTAAGCCTCGCCCACCGGCGGCTTGATCACCTTGCCGACCTTGCCCATGATGGGCCCTTCGGGAATGGCGTCCACCGCCTGCCGCATGATGCGCACGGACTGCCGCATCTCCTCCATGCGGACGATGTACCGGTCGTAGGTATCGCCGTTCTGGCGCGTGGGGATTTCGAAATCGTATTTCTCGTAGCCGGAGTAGGGCTGCGCCTTGCGCAGGTCCCACTTCACGCCGGCGGCGCGCAGCACCGGGCCGGTCACGCCATATTCCTTGCACTCGTCGGCGGTCAGGATGCCCACGTCCTTCAGCCGGCCCACCCAGATGCGATTGTTGGTGAGCAGTTCCTCGTACTCGTCCACCTTGGGCACGAACATGTCGCAGAACTGGATCACCTCCTGCTCGAAGCCGTCGTAGGTCTCGTACTGCAGGCCGCCGATGCGGAAAGCGTGGGTGGTGAGGCGCGCGCCGCAGTACTTCTCGAAAATCTTGAGCGCCTCTTCGCGCTCGCGCAGGCAGTAGAACACCGGCGTGATGGCGCCGATATCGAGCGCGTGGGTGCCCAGCCACAGCAGGTGGCTGGCGATGCGGTTCAGCTCCGTGAGAATCACGCGCACGGCCTGCGCGCGCGGCGGCGCTTCCACGTTCAGCAGTTTCTCCACCGCCAGGCAGTAGCCCAGACCGTTGGAGACCGCGGCCACGTAGTCCATGCGGTCCACGTAGGGGTTGAACTGCGCGTACGTGCGGTTCTCGGCGATCTTCTCCACGCCGCGGTGCAGGTACCCGATGACGCAATCCGTGCCCAGCACCTTCTCGCCGTCCAGCTTGAGGATGACGCGCAGCACGCCGTGCGTGGAGGGGTGCTGCGGGCCCATGTTGAGGACCAGTTCTGTGGAATCTAAAAATGTGGAGTCCGGCATACTGTCGTCACTGGCCGCTTTCGATACCCAGGTTCTCCTGCACCCAGCGCTGGTCCTGCTGAAGAATTCCGTATTCCTTGCGCAGCGGGTATCCCTGCCAATCCTCGGGCAGCAGAATGCGGCGCATGTCGGGATGACCGGCGAACTCGATGCCGAACATATCGAACACTTCGCGCTCCAGCCAGTTGGCGGTCAGGTGCACGCCCACCGCGGTCTCCGGCTTAAAGCCGTCGGCGATGAAGGTCTTGATGCGCACGCGCTCGTTGCGCGCGAAGCTGTAAACGATGTAAACCAGGTCGAACCGCTCGGTGCGCTTGGGCCAATCCACCGCCGTGATGTCCACCAGGTAGTCGAAATCCGCTTCCAGCTTCAGGTACTCCAATACCGGAATCGCGGCCTCCGGTTTGGTGACAATAAAATTCTGCCCCAGGTAGGTGGAGGTCTCCTTGATCCGGTCGCCGAACCGCTCCTTGACATCGCGAGCCAGGTCGCTGTCCCAGGGCGTGGCGGCCATGGTCGCGGGCGGCTTTGGCGGGGCTGCATGCCCAGCCGCGGCCGGTTTTGGAGGAGCCGCTTTGGCGGCATCAGCGGCTGGTTTGGCCGGTGGCTTCGGTGCCTCTCCCCCCGCGGGCAGAGGCGCCTCCGAGCCGCCAGGCTTTTGCTCGTCAGCCATTCAATCTCCTCTTATGAAGACTCCTACACTTATCACTTGCAGGAACGAGTGTCAAATTGTCCAACACGCTCCGTGAGGACAGGTAACAATTTCGGATGTGCGTGTTTTCTTCCTAGAGTGAAATTACAAACCGGGCCGGGCGCATGCGGAATCGGCAGTTGCCGGGCAATGACTTAATCGTTGGCATGGGAGTTGCCTAAGCGCCTGTGGGGAATACATCGTGGCTTCGGTCTCTCAGTCCTGCATCGGCCCGGAATCCAGGCTGGCCGTGCCGGCAGGCGCCGTACCTTTGGATGCGCTGCCGTTTCCGGCCGCGGTGCTGGATTCTCAGGCCGGCATCGTCGCGGCCAACGCCGAGTGGATTCAGACATATACCGGTTGCCTGCCGGGACAGCCGTTCCGGACCTGGTGCGAAACGGTTCATGCTGTCCGCTCCCCGCCTCTCGGCCGCGCTCCTCGCGGGCGCACGGCGCGTCCTGCACCAGGGCGAGCGCTTTATCCAAAACTACGGTGAGGCCGAACGTTTCCGTATTTCCATCACGCCGTACCGTTCCACGGCGCTGGTAGTACATCAGGACCTGTACCCAACTCCGGAACGAATGCGCGCGCAAAAACTGGAGACCATGGGCCGGTTGATGGCCGGCGTGGCGCACGACTTCGCCAACCTGATCACCGTAATCGATGGCTACTGCGATATCCTGCTGCGGCGCGCTCCCGCGACCGATCCGTTGCACGCCGAACTAGCGGAGGTGCGCAACGCCGTCGGGCACGGAGCCCGCCTAACCAGCCAGCTTCTGGAATTCGCGCGCGGAGAAGGCGCCTCCCCCGCCGCGCTCGACCTGAATCGCCTGGTCCGCGAGATGCACCGCATGCTCCGTCCGATCATCGGCGAGCAGGTCAACCTCGATATCATTCCCGGTGAGCCATTGGACATGGTACTGGCCGACGCGGGCCAGATGGAGCAGGTGATCGTGAACCTGATCCTGAACGCACGCGACGCCATGCCATCGGGTGGCACCGTTCGGGTCACCACCGCCAACACCGAAGCCGGCGTGACACTCTCGGTAAGCGATACCGGCTGCGGCATCGAGACCGCCGTCCTGCCGCACGTGTTCGAGCCGTTCTTCACCACCAAGCGGGACGGCAGCGGTACGGGCCTGGGGTTGAGCACGTCCAAAGAAATCGTCGAGCGGAGTGGAGGCGAGATCCGGGTGCAGAGCCAGCCGGGCGCCGGCACCACCTTCACCATTCGCCTGCCCCGCGTGCGCCGCATGGAAGGAGCCGGCCGCCCCGCGGAGGAGCAGGCGCAAACCGGTCACGAGACCGTGCTTCTGGTGGAGGACGAAGAGAGCGTCCGCGGCCTTCTGGCGTACATACTGCAAAGCCGCGGCTACCGGGTGCTGCAAGCCGCCAGCGGCGCCGAGGCCCTGCCCGTCTTCGAGACTCACGCCGCGGAGATCGACCTGGTTTTGACCGATATCGTAATGCCCGGGATGAGCGGGGTGGAACTGGCCGCGAGGCTGCGGGGGATGCGTGCGGAAACGCCCATCGTCTTCATGTCCGGCTACTCCGGGGACGTACTGACGCGCACCGGCCCCCTTCCCGACGGCATGTCGTTCCTGCCCAAGCCGCTGCGTCCCGACGTGTTGGCCGCCAAACTGCGGGAAGCGCTGGATCGGTCATCGCGACCGTTTAACCCCCGTTAAGCACCAATCACTTGCGATGCCTCGCAAAAATTCAGGATTGTGCTGTAATATAAGCACTTCCACGATGGCCGACTCCGCCAAAAAGCTGCGCAGAGCATGGAAGGCCGTGTCCCGGCGGCTGCGCGAGCTGCGCATGATCGCCCGCGGGCTGGTGTCCAGGGACCATACCATTCTGGTTCACATCATTCCCATGCGCCGCTGCAATCTGGCCTGCGAGTATTGCAACGAGTTTGACGACCATTCCAAACCCGTGCCGCTCGACACCATGCGGCAGCGGTTGGATCACCTGGCCGGCCTGGGTACCAACGTGATCACCATTTCGGGCGGCGAGCCTCTGCTGCACCCGGATCTGGACGACATCATCGCGCACGTCCGGAAGCGCGGCATGATTGCCGGCATGATCACCAACGGGTACCTGCTGACGGCCGACCGGATCAAGCGGCTGAACCGCGCCGGCCTGGATCATCTGCAGATCTCGATCGATAACGTGATGCCCGACGAGGTATCGAAGAAAAGTCTCAAGGTGCTGGACAGGAAACTTCAACTGCTGGCCGAACATGCAGATTTTCACGTGAACATCAATTCCGTTGTGGGCGGCGGGATTCGGAATCCCAAGGACGCGCTGGTGGTTGGCAGGCGCGCGCTGGAATTGGGCTTCACCTCCACGGTGGGGATCATCCACGATGGCGAAGGCCAGTTACAGCCCCTTCAGAACGAAGAGCGCGAAGTGTACACCACCATGCGTTCGATGGAGAAGGCCAGCTATGCGCGCATCAACGGCTTCCAGGACAATATCGCTCACGGAAAGGAAAATAACTGGCGATGCCGCGCCGGATCTCGGTACCTCTACATCTGTGAGAATGGCCTGGTGCACTACTGCTCCCAGCAGCGCGGCTATCCCGGCAAGCCGCTGCTGAGTTATACGCGCGACGACGTGCGGCGCGAGTATCGTACCGCGAAAAGCTGCGCCCCGCGATGCACCGTGGCTTGTGTGCACCAGGTCTCGACCATCGACTTCTGGCGCGGACGGCAGGATTTGCAATCTCACGTGCAGGACCAGCAGCCGCAAGGTTTAGTGCAGCTTCGCTGAGTAACCCGGCATAATTGTCTTGTGAGAGTCAAGACATCCATCACCCTGCCAAAGGAAGTGCTGCGCCGCCTGGACCGGTCAGCGGTGGTCTATCTGGCACGCGTGGAGAAGCAGGCCCTCGCACTCTGGATTATCAGCAACTCCAGTGACTCACGATTCCGAGTTCGTACGGTGCCCGGTGGCGGGTTGGCGACCGGGACAATAAAAGGAGGGACAGGCCGGGAGGCCTGTCCTACACCTGCGGCTTGGCCTTGGCCAGCTTTTCGCGCTGTTCCTTGAGTACGGCTTTGCGGCTGAGCTTGATTTTGTTGCCTTCCAGCGCCAGCACCTTTACCAGGATCTGGTCGCCTTCTTTCAACTCGTCACGCACGTCGCGGATGCGGTTCTCGGCGATCTCGCTGATGTGCAGCAGGCCATCGGTGCCGGGGAAGATTTCGACGAACGCGCCGAACTCCACCAGCCGGACCACCTTGCCCAGGTAGATCTTCCCGACCTCGGCCGTGGCCGTAATATCGGTGATGATCTGGATCGCCTTGTTGGCGGATGCTTCGTCGGCCGAAGCCACGTGCACGGTCCCATCGTCTTCGACATCGATTTTGACGCCGGTCTGTTCGATGATCCCGCGGATCACCTTGCCGCCCGGTCCGATGACGTCTCGAATCTTATCGGTGGGAATGTGGAGGGTGTAAATACGGGGTGCGTACTGCGAGATGGCTTTCCGGGGCGCCGGCACTGCCTCGTACATCTTGTCGAGGATGAAGAGCCGTCCGCGCCGTGCCTGCTCCAGCGCTTCCTTCATGATCGCGATGGTCACGGCGGGCACCTTGATATCCATCTGCAGCCCGGTGATACCGTCGCGCGTCCCAGCGACTTTGAAATCCATATCGCCGTAATGATCTTCCGCACCGGCGATATCGGTCAGGATGGCATAGTCCTTACCTTCCAGAACCAGTCCCATGGCGATGCCGCCCACATGAGCAGCCAGCGGAGCGCCCGCATCCATCAGCGCCAGGGAAGCGCCGCAGACCGTCGCCTGCGAACTGGAACCGTTGGATTCCAGAATGTCGCTGACCACGCGCATGGTGTAAGGGAAAGCGTCTTCGCCGGGAATCAGGGCCGTGAGCGACCTTTCCGCGAGCGCGCCGTGACCGATTTCGCGGCGGCCCGGCCCGCGCATGAAGCCGACTTCACCGACGCTGAACGGCGGGAAGTTGTAATGCAGCATGAAGCGTTTGGAGGCTTCACCCGGCTCCAGCAGTTCAATCCGCTGCTCGTCATCCTTGGTCCCCAGGGTCACCGTGACCAGTGCCTGGGTTTCGCCGCGGGTAAACAGCGCAGACCCGTGGGTGCGCGGCAGGACTCCGGTTTCGATGGTGATCTGGCGGACCTGGTCGAACGCCCGGCCATCCGGGACGGCGATGATCCTTCAGCATCTCATCGCGGAAGATCCGTTCCTTCAGGGCGTCGTAGCACTTGCCGGCCATTTCCCGGTTCTCTTCCGGCTGCGATTCCAGAATCCTCTTCTTAAGCTCGTCCACCCGGGCGTAGCTTTCGATCTTTTCGCGATCTTCCGTCCGCAGGGCATCGGCCAGTTCGGCGCGGAACTCTTTGGAGATCTGATCGTAAATCGCCTGGTCCAGAACCGGCGGAGTGAATTCGCGCTTCTTCTTGCCGGCCACCTTGACCAGCTCGCGGATTCCGGCGGCGATCTTCTTGCAACATTCGTGGCCGAATTCAATGGCTCCCAGAACGTCTGCCTCGGACACCTGTTGCGCGCCCGCCTCGACCATGACTATGCCTTCTTCACTGCCGGCAACGACGATATTCAGCTTGGACTCGCGCCCCTCGGTATAAGTCGGGTTCGCCAGATACTTGCCGTCTTTCATTCCGACGCGCACGCCGCCCAGGACGTACGGAAAGGGAATGTCGGAAATGGCCAGCGCGGCGCCCGCACCGGCGATTGCCAGAGAATTCGGATCCTGCTCCGGATCCGCGGACATTACCATGGCGATGATCTGCGTCTCATTCATGAACCCGTCCGGGAACAAAGGGCGAATGGGACGATCGATGAGGCGGCTGGTGAGAACTTCTTTTTCGGAGGGACGCCCCTCCCGTTTGATAAACCCGCCCGGAATCTTTCCGGCGGAGTAAGTGTATTCCCGATAATCTACCGTGAGCGGGAAAAATCCAGCCCCGGGTTTGGCCTGATTGGCCATACAGGCGGTGACCATCACAACGGCATCACCCGAACGAACGACGACCGCGCCGTTCGCCTGTTTGGCCATCTTACCCGTTTCCAGGGTAATCTTACGGCCACCCAGGTCAATTTCAACTGTGTGCGACATTTTCTAAAAATCCTCCAACGGCCGGGAACCGGTCCCGGCCAGTCACGAATGGGCGACCGGTGGGCCGCCGTTCGAGAGTGGAGTTGACAGGATGAAAGCCAGCTACAGCAGGGCCCCGAACCCAACTGTAGCGGACCAATTTGGCATGAATTCGAAAGCACCCGCGGTTCTACGCATAACCAGGGCTGCCTCCGACGAATGGACTAGCGGCGAATGCCCAAACGTGACAGTATAGTTTTATAACGCTCTGGATCCGTATCGCGCAGGTAAGTCAGAAGCCGGCGACGCTTGGCGACCAGGGTCAGCAACCCTTTGGTGGAGCTGTGGTCCTTTTTGTGCGTCTGGAGGTGCCCCGTAAGCATCGTGATTCGCGAGCTTAACAGTGCAATCTGTACTTCTGGCGACCCGGTGTCGGTTTTGTGGCGCTGATTTGTAGAAAAAATCTGCCGCTTTGCTTCAATCGCCAGTGCCATTCTAGGGGTAATGCTCCTTGTCTTCTCTTAATCTCGTTTTGGTACCTAAATAGAATAGCACAGGTATACGGGCTCTGTGGTGCGCTCAAAACACCTGAAAACAGAAGACCTGTTTGGAACCGTCGGCGCTTAATACATACTCCCCCGGATCCAGCGGATCGGACACCGCGATGCGGCACAAACCGTCGGCGGATAACCTGGTAACTTCCAGATGTAGGACATCGGGAGGATTCGCCCCGCCCACCACGTATTCCCTGTGCCCTTCCCTGGCTTCCATCCTGTACAACTGGAGACGCTCCGCCGCGAGTTTCTGCGCCTTGAGAATGAAAATGGGCAGAGGGATGGGCGTCTTTACCGGCGAGGCGGCGCCTTCGATCACGTAGCGTGTGCGGCTGCCGGCTTTCTCCGGGCGTGCCTCGGCAAGCTCCATCGGGAGGAGCGTGGCAGCCTGTTTGATATACGGAAGATCCGGTTTGGCCGGCAGCGGGCCGCTGTATTTCTGCGCGCTCGCGCACACAGCCGCGACGATGGCGACGATGCACAGCCGATGCAGCATGGAATCGGTTCCATTCTACTCCCGCGGCCTTGCTATGATAATCACACCTATGTCTGAGCTGCGATCAGACCTTGCTCCAATGTCGGAGGCCGTCACCAGCGGAATCCGAGTCGAAGTTCTGGCCCGTCACGCTCCGGAGAACTCCCGCCCGCACGAGGGCGAATGGGTCTTCCAATACACGGTGCGCATTACCAATCTGGGCAGCGACACGGTGCAACTGCTGAGCCGCCACTGGGTCATCACCGATGCGCTGGAGCACGTGGAGGAAGTGCGCGGACAGGGCGTAGTTGGCGAACAGCCTGTTCTGGCTCCGGGCGAATCGTTCAAATATTCGTCGTGGTGCCCGTTGAAGACGCCCACCGGCATGATGCAGGGAACCTACCGGATGAGCCGTCCTTCCGGCGAGCAGTTCGATATCGAGATCGCACCGTTCGGATTGAAGGCGCGCTACACGATTCACTGAGCATTGCTTCACCACGGAGGCACGAAGAACACGGAGGAAGCACGGAGAGAAGATCGAGACTGTTGCCTCCCCGTTGTTTCCACTAATTCAGACCTTTTATTATGATATTGGGAACCGGTGCCCAGCGGCCGGGTTCCAAAGAGGCATGAGACGGGTCACCATTACATTGTGGGTCGCGATGGCGTTTGCTTTTGTGCATCTGGGCTGGACGTGGCTGCACCGGCACGATGGGAACCTGCGCATGTTGCGCGCGAGCGGCGGCCCCATCGACCGCAGTACCGGTGTGAAGATTCTTTCGTTTTACGCCACTGCCGGAGAAATCCGCGAGGGCGACCCCGAAATCATCTGCTACGGCGTGCAGAATGCCCGGGCCGTCCGAATCGAGCCGCCTGTCGAACAGTTGACTCCGGCCCTGACGCGCTGCTTTTGGGCCGAGCCCCACGGTAACAGCCGGTACAAACTGGTGGCCGAGGGCTTCGACGGCCGGCAGGTCTCCGAGAGTTTCGAAGTGCGCGTGAAGCCGGCCTTGCCGTCGATTCTCTTCTTCGCCGTAAGCCACAAAGAGATCGTCCGCGGCGATGCCGTGACTCTCTGCTACGGCGTAGCGCATACCGATTCAGTGGAACTCGTGCCCATCGGCTGGAACCTCGCGCCCATTGCCAAAAACTGCGCGCGCTTCTATCCCAAGATCACGCACAATTACACGCTGGTGGCGCGCGGCGTCGAGGGCAGCACCGATCAGGAGAAATTCACCGTCAAGGTAAAATAGGGGACTGCGGGTTCTCCTGACCACCTTCGGCTCTTACGGCGACTTGCACCCGTACATGGCAATCGGGATCGAATTGCGCCGGCGCGGCCATCCCGTCACGGTCGCCACCAGTTCCGTCTATGAACCCAAGGTGCGGAGCGAAGGGCTGGATTTCGTGTCCCTCCGGCCCGATATTTCGGTCGTTGGCCCCGCCATGCTCGAACAGATGATGGAGGCGCGGCGCGGCACCGAACGGGTCATGCGCTTCCTGGCGGCGGCCACGCGGGACAGCTACCAGGATTCGCTGCCCGCGGTACAACAGGCGGACGTCGTGGTGACCCACCCCATTACCTTCGGTTCGGTGCTGGCGGTGCAGAAAACCGGTGTACCGTGGGTTTCCACCATGCTCGCCCCTGCCTCGTTATTCTCCGCGTACGATCCACCGGTGCCGGCCCCGGCGCCCTGGCTCGTGAACCTGCGTGCGTTGGGATTGGCGCCCGTTCGTGGCCTGCTCGCACTGGCGAAGCTCCAGACGTCCACCTGGCTGCGGCCGGTCGCGGAATTGCGGCGGGAAATCGGGCTGGGATCCGGCCGCAATCCGCTCTTCGAAGGGCAGCATTCGCCGCGTCTGGTCCTGGCGCTCTTCGCCCAGTGCATGGCCCGGCGGCAGCCCGACTGGCCGCCGCAGACCGTCGTCACGGGCTTCCCGTTTTACGACCGCCACCACGAACAGCAGAGCCTGCCGACAGCATTGCAGCGCTTCCTGGCGGACGGTCCCGCCCCCGTGGTGTTTTCGCTGGGCACTTCAGCGGTCGGCGCGGCCGGCGATTTCTATACGGAGAGCCTGAAAGCCGTCCACCGCCTGGGCGTGCGCGCCGTCTTTCTCACCGGACAGAATCCCCAAGGGCTGCCGGATGACGCCATGGCCATCGAGTATGCGCCACACTCGGAACTGTTTCCGCGCGCCGCGGCGGTGGTTCATCATGGCGGAATCGGCACCACCGCGCAGGCCATGCGCAGCGGCCGACCTATGCTGGTGGTGCCCTTTTCGCACGATCAGTTCGATAATGGTGCGCGCGTCAAACGCCTCGGCATCGCGGAGGTGCTCTACCGGAGCCGCTATCGCGCCAAAACCGCCGAAGGCGCGCTGCGCCGCCTGCTTCAGGACGGCGATTACGAACAAGCCGGCGCCGCAGTTGCCGCCCAGGTACGGTCCGAAGACGGAGTCACGACCGCCGCCGACGCCATCGAACGGATCGCCTCCTAGTTGTATGACCTAACTATTGGGCTTGCGGAGTGCGTTCATTATACGGTTGCTGGATTTGAGGTGGTGCTGTTGAACGGCCAGGCCGTTCACGCGGACGGTTCGCCCCGCGGCAGGGAACCCGGAACATCGCCAGCGCGGAACGACAGTGATTTATTCGTGAATTGCCGGGAATGCCACCCGCGCC
>CAVVLD010000081.1:0-35324 GCA_963748795.1 uncultured Solibacteraceae bacterium | reverse complement strand
TTCCAGGCGAATTCCTCCGCGGCAATTCCGTGTACCGCCTTCGCCTCCGCCGCCTTCTCCATCACCGCATAATCGATGGAGATGTTGTCGCACAGCGGAAATACCTCCGTCAGGGCCGCATCGAACTTCCGCGATCCGAAAGCCGGCAGCGAGGCCAGCAGCGTCGCGGTCTTGGGCAGGTGGTGCCGCAGTTGCTCCAGCAGCACCTCGGTCCGCCAGAAGAACATGCCGGAGTTCCAGTAGAAATTGCCGGCCGCCTTGTACCGTTTGGCCTTGGCCAGTTCCGGCTTCTCGTGGAAGCGCCGCACCGCCAGCGGGCCGCGTGCTGCCCGCCGCGGTGCCGCGCGGAAATTCGATATATCCGTAGCCCGTTTCCGGCCATCTCGGCTGAATCCCCACCACCATCAGGTGCCCCGCTGCCGCGCCTCCGAACGCCGCCTTCAGCAGCCCGCCGATAGGGCGCCGCTTTGCCGATCACGTGGTCCGACGGGAATACGCCCATCACCGCCTTCGGGTCGAGCGAGTGCAGAATGTGCGCCGCCAGACCGATCGCCGGCGCCGTATTGCGCTGCATCGGTTCGGCCAGCACCTGCCGCTTGGGAACCTCCGGCAATTGCCGGATGATCTCCTCGCGCAAATCGTGATTCGTCAGCACCCAGAGCCGCTCCGGCGCAATCACCGGCGTCAGCCGGTCCACCGTCGCCTGAATCAGGCTCCGCTCTCCCACCACGGGAAGCACCTGCTTGGCGGAGCGCTTGCGGCTTCGCGGCCAGAAGCGCGTGCCGCGCCCTCCGGCGAAAATCAGCCCGTAATAATGTGCGTTCATTTATTTGAGCGGATATCCGTGAATCAACCGGAACGTCCGGTTCCAGCGTGTCTTGGTCGGGAAGTGCAGCACCATGTCCAGCAGGTGTTGCACATTGAAGGGCGTGCCCGTCAGCGCATCGGTGGGCGCATCGTACGACCAGTAAATCACCAGCGGCTTGCCGATAATATTCCCGCGCGGCACAAAGCCCCAATACCGGCTGTCCAAAGAGGAATCGCGGTTGTCCCCCATGGCGAAATAGAATCCCGGCGGCACCACTACGTCCCCGCCCTCCACGTGATTCGCCAGCATATTGTGCGCCTGGTCGGGCACCGCCACGTTCGGGTCCGCCGGAAAATTATCGCGATACGCGTCGATGTATTCGGTGCTGTGGTACACGTACGGCTCGTCCATCGGCCGGCCGTTGAGCCACAGTTGTTTGTTCACCAGGTGAATCCGGTCGCCCGGAACGCCGATGCAGCGCTTCACAAAAGTCTGCGTGATGTCCACCGGATACCGGAACACGATGATGTCGCCGCGTTTTACTTCCGTGTACGGCAGAATGTGGCTGGAAATCGCCCCGGGCGGCGCGTACGCCAGCTTGTCCACCAGCAGATGATCGCCAATCAGCAGCGTGTTTTCCATCGATCCGGTCGGAATCACAAACGCCTGCAGCAGCGTCGTCGTGCCGAAAAGCAGCAGGATGATGGTGACGGTCCACTCCGCAATGAAGCCTCGCTGCACATAGTGCTCTCGCGGCGGGGCGGCCGGCGTGGGTTCTATCTCCTCGATCAGAACCTTGTCTTCGTCCACTGAACTCTATTCTATCGGAATCTCTGTTATTCTGTTCAAAAGGCCCAGAATTGAGCACTCCGGTAACCATTCCCGCGGAAAAAATGGAGAATCCCCAAGCCCGCTGGAAATCCATCGCCCTGGTCTTCTGCTGCACCATTTTAGGCGCTGCCGCCCAGATCCTCATGAAGACCGGCGCCAATCACCTCAAGCCCGGCCTCATCGGAGTGGTCACTAACCTCCCGCTCTTCTGCGGCTACGCGCTGTACGGAATGAGCACGGTGCTGCTGGTGCTGGCGCTCAAAGATGGCGAACTCTCCCTGCTCTACCCGGTAATCGCGTTGACTTACGTGTGGGTTACCGGCCTCTCATTTTTGATTTTTCACGACACCGTAAACCCCGTCAAACTCACCGGAATCGTCACCATCGTGATCGGCGTCGCGGTGCTCGGCATGGGAGGCAAGAGTTGACTTCTACGCCGATGTCGTCCATGCTTCTGGTGCTGGTCGCGTCGTTCATCGGATCGTTCGGTGCGGTCTTCCTCAAATTGGGTTCCGCCAAGTTGCACGGCGGCTTCTGGAAAATCTTCAATCTGCAACTGGCCATCGGCGTCGCTCTCTTCATGGGCTCCTCATTCTTCTTCGTCATGGGGATCCGTCACGGCCAGCTTTCCGTACTCTATCCCATGGTCTCGCTCGGTTACGTCTGGACCCTGGTCTGGGCGCGCCTCCTGTTCAAAGAGGCCTTCACCCGCCAGAAATTCGTGGGCCTCGCCCTGATCCTGCTCGGCGTCTCCTTCGTTGGCATGGGGAGCTGAACCGGTATAAAATCGGCCCCATGCGGCCTGTCGTTTTACTGTCATTTGCGCTCGCCATGGCCCGGGCGCAGAGCTACCCCGTTTTCGAGGTAGTGTCGGTCAAGCCGTCCGCCATGCAGAACAACAATACCGGCATTGGATTGTTTACCTATCCGGGCGGGCGCATCCGCGCCAACATCTGCAGTTTGGATTACCTGATCACCGAAGCCTTCGGCATTCAGTTCTTCCAGCTTTCCGGCGGTCCCCGCTGGATCCATGAAGACCGCTTCGATATCGACGCCAAACCGCCCGCGAATTCTCCGGCGAGCAAGGCCAACCCGCGCAGTTTCAAGTTGCCTCCAATCCGGAACAGCGCCTGATGCTGCAAGCCCTGCTCGCCGACCGGTTCCAGTTGCGCTATCACCGCGAAACCACCGAGGGCCCCGTATACCTGTTGACTCGCACAAGTAAAGAACTGAAACTCCAGCCCGCCCGGGACCCGAATGCGTATCCATGGGTGGGAAGCGTGGCCGGCGGCGGCATTGCGCGGGACGGTCTGAAGGCCACCAATGCCACCACGGCCCTTCTCACCGCCCGCTTGAGCAATTACCTGGAGCGGCCCGTCATTGATCGAACCGGCCTTCAGGGCGCCTTCGATTTCGAGTATCAGTTCTCTTCGAACGATCCTGCAACGGACGTCGTAACCGTCATCATGGCGTCGCTGCAAGGCCTCGGCTTGAAACTCGCACCCGGTAAGGGTCCTGTCGAATCCCTGGTGATCGACCACGTAGCGCACCCGGCCGCAAACTAAACGACTACCGGCTGAAAGCCGGCAGTCGACTGAAAGTCACCTGAAGTGTGCAGAAGCATGTGTTGGTAGGGACCCCTGGTCCGCGGCCGGCGCCTGCTGGTAGACAACTTCCGCTAGCGATGAAATACAATCGTCGTTGTGAACTTCGATTTGAGCGGCCAGACCGCGATCGTCACCGGGGGCGCCACGGGCATCGGGGAAGCCATTGCCCGCCGGCTTGCCGGCGCGGGTGCGGCCATTGCCGTGGTGGACCTTGACCTGGAGAGCGCCCGGCAAACTGCCGCGTCTCTGGACCACGCAGGCTTCGCGATTCAAGCCGACGTCTCTCAAGCAATCGACGTCCAAAAGGCCGTCGATGCCGTCCTGGACCGCACCGGCCGCATCGATATCCTGGTCAACAACGCCGGCATCGCCGGAACGGTCGCGCCCATCTGGGAACAGACCGACGAGGACTGGCAGCGCAACATCGCCATCAACCTGACCGGCGTGTTTAATTTCTGCCGCGCCGTGGTGCCGCACATGCGCTCGCGCCGCTATGGCCGCATCGTCAACATCGCCTCCATCGCCGGCAAAGAGGGCAATCCGCGCATGGTGCCCTATTCGGCCACCAAGGCCGGCGTCATCGGGCTCACCAAGTCGCTGGGCAAGGAACTTGCCACCGATGGCATCTGCGTCAACGCCGTCTCGCCGGCGGTGGTGCAGACGCGCATTCTCGATCAACTCACCCCCGAACAGGTGGCCTACATGACGGACAAGATTCCCATGCGCCGCACCGGCCAGCCCTCGGAGATCGCCGCCGTGGTCCACTTTCTCGCCAGCCCCGACTGCTCTTTCGTGACCGCCCAGTGCTACGATGCCAGCGGTGGCCGTGCCACTTACTGACGTCTATGAGACCACTCCTCATCGCCCTCCTCACCTTCGCTGCCTTCGCCCAGGATACCGGCAAGCTCGCTCCCAAACCGCTTTTCCGCGATCCGCTTTACGATGGCGCCGCCGATCCCGTACTGGTCTGGAATCGCGCTGAAACCAAGTGGATGATGTTCTATACCGACCGTCGCGCCAACGTTCCGAACCTGCCCGGCGTCTCCTGGGTCCACGGCACGCCCATCGGGATTGCCGAATCCTCAGATGGCGGCGCTACGTGGAAGTATGACGGCACTGTCGACGTCCCCTACGGCAAGAGCGACTACACTTATTGGGCGCCGGAGATCGTCGATTTCAACGGCACGTACCACATGTTCCTTTCGATCGTGCCCGGAATTTTCAACGATTGGAACGCGGGCCGCGAGATCATCCATCTCACCAGCAGCGACCTTCACAAGTGGCGTTTCGAATCGCGCCTCGACCTCCAGAGCGACCGGGTTATCGATCCCAGCGTGATCCGCCTGCCCGACGGCACCTTCCGCATGTGGTACAAGAACGAGCGCGCCAAGGACGGCTCGCTCTATTACGCCGACAGTCCCGACCTCTATCGGTGGACCAGCCGCGGCAATGCGATCCCGCGCGTCTCCGGCGAAGGCCCCAAGATTTTCCGCTGGAAAGATCGCTATTGGATGATGGTGGATGTTTGGGACGGTATCGCCGTCTTCAGTTCCCCGGATTGCCTGGCGTGGACGCGGCAGGCCGGCAATCTGCTTAAGGAGCCCGGCACCATTCCCACCGATCGCTTCAAGGGCAATCACGTGGACGTGGTTGTCAGCAATGGCCGTGCCTGGCTCTTCTACTTCGTCCATCAGGGCGGCCCCGACGCCGCCGGCAAAGACCGCGAATGGCAGCATCGCAGCGTGATTCAGGTGGTGGAACTGAAATACGCGGAAGGCGCACTCACCTGCGATCGCAACGCACCCACCCACATCGCCCTGGCGACGAAATAGCCACTCGGCCGGCGCTACTCCACGAATCGCACGAATCCCCAGCGGTCCGGTATGTGCATGTTGATGACGCCCTGCGGCGACCACACCCAGTTGTCTTCCTTCTCGCCCGCGGGTTTCACATACTTGCCGCCTTCTATGTTGGTGCGCCACTCCACTCGCGAGAGGTTCACGCGCCACTGGTCGCCGGCCTTGGGACGGGTCACCGGCGCGCGCGAGGCAAAGGCCGCCCACGGGAATGCAATCTCCAGCGTCCAGCCGCGGTCGGTATCGGTGGGATCGTTCAGAGTTCCGTTCACGTGGACGGCGGTCCGCAGGCCGGGAATTTCCCAACTGTTGTCCGCCTTGCCGCCTTCCCTGTACGGCTTGGCAAGGAACAGGTCCCACCCGGTATTGAGGGCGTTGATTTCGAATTCGAAATAGTTGCGGCCATCGCCCGACGGGTTCAGGAACACTTCGAAATCGTTATCGTGGAAAATCACCGAATCATGCTGCGTGAGCGTGGCCCACACCTGCGGCTCTTCCAGTTCCGCGGCGAGGTACAGATACTGGTCGTCCCACAACATTTTGGCGCGCGTGCGGTATCGCGGCGCCGGTTTGGCATCGCCCTGAATGTCCACGAACCAGTCGGTCCATGGCGCTTTGGCCCAGGCGGCGCTCTCTATGCGGCCATCCACCGCAGGCGGCGACGCGGCGCGGTGGCACTCATACCGCTTCGGCGCCTGCGCCCACATCACGCAAGACGCGGCGCAAATCAAGGTCAGAAGTTCACGCATGATACGTATACAATAGCGCTACGCGCGGCCGGCTAACGCGAATAACGGGTCGCCTTTTTCTTCCGGTGCCGGTCGAGCGCCAGTTCGATCAGGCGATCCACCAGGCTCCCGAAGGGGACGCCGCTGTGCTCCCACATCTTCGGATACATGCTGATGGAGGTGAAGCCGGGGATGGTGTTGATCTCGTTGATGTACAGCTTCCCGGTGGCGCTCTCCAGCAGGAAATCGACGCGCGCCATGCCTTCGCACTCCACCGCGCGGTAGCACTCCACCGCCAGCCGGCGCAGTTCCGCGGTCGTTTCCGCCGGCAGATCGGCCGGCAGCTTGGTCTGCGCGCGGTCCAGCAGGTACTTGTCTTCGTAATCGTAGAATTCGCGCGAAGGCAGAATCTCGCAGGGCAGGGAAGCCATCGGCTCTTCATTGCCCAGCACCGCGCACTCCAGTTCGCGGCCGGCGATGCCGCGCTCCACGATGATCTTGCGATCGTACTGCGCGGCGAGCGCCATCGCGGCTTCCAGTTCCGCGGCGTCGTGCGCCTTCGAAATGCCCACCGACGAGCCCAGATTGGCCGGTTTGACGAACATCGGAAATGGCAGGTCCGCGCACTTCGCCACCGCACCGGCTTCGCCGCGCGCCACGGTCACGTAGTCCACAACCGGCAACCCCGTTCCGGACAGACACGTTTCATCATCTCCTTGTCCATGGAGACGGAGGACGCCAGCACGCCCGCGCCGACGTACGGCAGGTCGGCCAGTTCCAGCAGTCCCTGCACCGTGCCGTCTTCGCCGAAGGTGCCGTGCAGCACCGGAAAGACCACGTCGATATCCGGCTGCGCGCCCGGCTCGGGCAGAATCGGCCGCGGGTTCCACTTGCCCTCCTGGTCGATAAAGTATTCGACCGTCTCGTACTTCGCGGGGTCCAGGCCGGCCATAATGGCTTTGGCCGAACGCACCGACATCTCATGTTCGCCGCTGCGGCCGCCGTAGACGACCGCTACTCGCTAGTTTCATAGAATTCGCTTTCCCAATCCGGACATCACCAGCTCCACGGCCAGATCCGCGGTGCGATTCACCTCGTCGATCACCGGGTTCACCTCCACCACTTCCATCGAGAGCATGCGTCCGGAATCGCAGATCATTTCCATTGCCAAATGCGCTTCGCGGTACGTGACGCCGCCGCGCACCGGGGTGCCCACGCCGGGCGCGTCCTGTGGATCCACGAAATCCATATCGAGCGACAGATGAAATCCGGCCGTGCCGTCGGAAGCGACGCGGATGGCTTCTTCCATCACGGCGCGCAGGCCGCGCTCGTCGATATCGCGCATGGTGAACGCGCGGACGCCGGAATCGCGCACGTGCGGTTTCTCCAGGTCGTCCACATCGCGCAGGCCCACGATCACGGTGTTGGCGGCCGCGACCTTCGGCGCGTAGCCGAACATCGCGGTCAGCTCCGGCGGTCCCATGCCCACCAGGCACGCCAGCGGCATGCCGTGCACGTTGCCGCTGGGGCTGGATTCCGGCGTGTTCATATCGGCGTGCGCGTCCAGCCAGATCAGGCCGACCTTTTTGCCCTGCTGGCGGAAATGGCGCGAGACGCCGCCGGCCGTGCCCACCGCCACCGAATGATCGCCGCCCAGCACCAGCGGCAGGCTGCCGTCCTCCAGCGTGCGGCTCACCTGCTCGGCCAGAGTCTCGCAGGTCGCCGCAATCTGCGGCAGGTATTTGGCGCTGCGGATGGCCCGCCGGCGAGGCTTCCGCCTGGCGCACCGGAACGTTGCCCAGGTCCTCCACGTCGTACCCGAGCGAAGCTACGCGCGCATTCAGATTGGCCACGCGCACCGCCGAAGGTCCCATGTCCACGCCGCGCCGCTCCTGTCCGAGGTCCAGCGGCGCGCCGATGATGGAGATGCGCGAGTGCGGCATGGTTAAGGGGCCAGGGGCCGGGAGTTGGGGGCCAGGGGCCAGGGGCCGGGGGCCGGGGTTGTGTGGCTCGCTGCGCGAGCCTACGGTGAGATCGAAGCTGACAAACGGTCGCGCGAAACGCTCCGCTAATCCCAGGCCCCTGGCCCCCGGCCCCTGGCCCCATCTTCATCCCATCTCCCATGCGCTACGGCCTCAACCGGTACAGCATGCGCGGGAACGCGATGGTCTCGCGAATATGCTCCAGGCCGCAGATCCAGGCCACGCAGCGCTCGATGCCCATGCCGAAGCCGCCGTGCGGCACGGTGCCGTACTTGCGCAGGTCGATATACCAGTCGAACGCTTCCTTCGGCAGATTGTGTTCCTCGATGCGCTTCAGCAGCAGTTCCGGATCGTGAATGCGCTGGCCGCCGCCGATGATTTCGCCGTAGCCTTCGGGCGCCAGCACGTCCACTCCCAGCACCACGTCGCGGCCGCTCCGGATCGGGCTGGAAGTAGAACGCCTTGAAGCTGGCGGGGAAGCGGTCCACCATGATCGGGCGCGTCTGGTCCTCGGTGAGCAGCGTCTCGTCGGTGCCGCCGAAATCGCCGCCCCACTGGATCTCGCTGCCCTTGGCCTGCAGGATCTTCACCGCGTCGTCGTAGCTCATGCGCGGGAAGGGCGCCTGGATCGCTTCCAGCTTGCGTGACGTCGCGCTCCAGCCGCTTCAGCTCCTCGCGGCGGTTCTCCAGCACGCGGCCCACGATGAAGACGATCATCTCTTCGGCCACGCGCTTCACGTCGTCCAGCGTGGCGTAGGCCATCTCCGGCTCCACCATCCAGAACTCGGTCAGGTGGCGGCGCGTCTTCGATTTTTCCGCGCGGAACGTGGGCCCGAAGCAATAGACCTTGCCGAACGCCATGGCGGTGGCTTCGTTGTAGAGCTGGCCGGACTGCGTCAGATAGGCCTTTTCGTCGTCGAAGTAATCCACTTCGAACAGCGTGGTGGTGCCTTCGCAGGCCGCCGGCGTGAAGATGGGCGTATCGACCAGCGTGAAGCCGTGCGAATCGAAGTAATCGCGCACGGCCTTGATGATCTCGTGGCGCACGCGGATGATGGCGTGCTGCCGCTGGCTGCGCAGCCACAGGTGGCGATGATCCATCAGGAAATCGATGCCGTGCTCCTTGGGCGTGATCGGGTACGGATCGGTTTCCGGAACGCGCTGCACCACCTCCACCGCTTCCACGTCCATTTCGAAGCCGCCCGGCGCGCGCTGTTCGGCGCGGATCTTGCCGGTCACGATGATGGAGCGATTCCTGCGTCAGATTCTTGATGGTCTCGAAGAGTTCTTCCGGCAGCGCGCTCTTCACGGCGACGCACTGCATCAGGCCGTACCCGTCGCGCACAATCGGGAACGCGATCTTCCCGCTGCGGCGCAAGTTATATAGCCAGCCGGCTATCTGCACAGTCTCGCCCACATGCTGACCGGCTTCGGCAATGGTAATTCGGGGAATCATAGATTTGAGAATCGAAACTACCGCGGAGACACGGAGGCGCGGAGGAAACGCGGAGGAAGAACCCTGTTTTCTCCGCGCTTCCTCCGCGTCTCCGCGTCTTCGCGATGAAGATTTCACTGAGCTTCCAGCCTGTCGAAGACCTCCAGGACGACCTCCAGCGGATTCGCGATGTCCGGCTTTTCCTTCAACTCCAGCAGCAGCGGATACTGCGATCGCGCGGCTCCGCAGCAGGCCCATGGCGTCTTTCCAGTCGATCGTGCCGCCTTCGTGATACAGCGGGAAAAGGTGCACGTCGTCCTTGCCGTTGTTGTCGTGAACGTGGGTCGAGCGGATTCGATCCTTCATCAGCTCGAACGCCGCCTCCACGCCTTCGTTCATGTTGGCGTGGCCGGTATCGAAGACAGTAATTCAGTCCGATGTGCGTCAGCTCTTCGAAGTGCAGCAGCCGCTCGGCGCTGGAAAGCTCGTTGGGAATATTCTCCAGCAGCATCTCCACGCCGCGCTGCGCGCGCGAACAGGCTCAGCTCCTCCAGCGCGGTGAACGCCGCGTCGACCTTGCGCATGTCGAACTCCTCGCCGCTCACGCCGATGTGCTGGATCAGGTAGCGGAACGGGATCACTTCGGCGATCTCGAGCGCGCGCTTGATCTCTTCCACCATGGGCAGCCGCTTGCTCTTCACCGGCTCGGTAATGGTGATGACCGAGTGCGGTCCGGAGCGGCCCCAGATCTCGTCGTTGTACATGGGCGAGTGCAGCGAATGCAGCTTCAGATCCGGAATCGCGGAACCAGTGGCCCAGTTCCGTGATCTGCGCTTTGTCGCGATAGTCCAGGTGCTGCCGCGCGCAGAAGATCTCGACTCCGGTGATGCCCGCCTGCTGAATCCTGCTCAGCAACGCCACCGTCAGCCGATGGTTGACGAAGAGGTGCGTCGACAGAACATGATTCATTTGGAGTTCAGTATCCTTTGGCCGTGCCGTCCGCTGCGCGGGTCGGCGCGCGCCCTCCAGCCATCCGTTCTCGAACAGAATGGCGGCGCACTCGCCCTGAGCCGCCACCCGCCGGATCGTATAGCCGCGCTTTTCGAGAATCGCCACCGTGTCCGGGCGAATAGCCGGGCTCCATGCTCAAGCTCGTCCGGCATCCACTGGTGATGGAAGCGCGGCCAGTTCACCGCGTCCTGCACGTTCATGCCGAAATCGAGCACGTTCACGATCACTTCCAGCACGGTGTTGATGATGGTGGGACCGCCGGGCGAGCCGAGCGCCAGGTAGCGGCTTGCCGTCCTTCAGCACGATGGTCGGGGTCATCGAAGAGAGCGGCGTCTTGCGCGGCTGAATGGCGTTCGCTTCGCCCTGAATCAGGCCGTACATGTTGGCGTCGCCGGGCTTCGCCGCGAAATCGTCCATCTCGTTGTTCAGCAGAAAGCCCAGGCCGGTGGCCGTCACCTTGCTGCCGTAGCCGCCGTTCAAGGTGTAGGTGACCGTGCGCGATGTTGCCCTCGGCGTCGGCCACCGTGTAGTGCGTGGTCTCGTTGGATTCGTGCCCGGTGAGCACCGCCGCGTGCACCTCGCGACTGACGGCGTGGCGCGTTCCGGATCGATGGACGCGCGCAGCCTGCCGATGTAGGCCGGGTCGAGCAGGGACGCTGAGCGGCACCTTCACGAAATCCGGATCGCCCAGGTGCACGCGCGCGGTCGGCGAAGTAGCGCCGCATGGCTTCGGTCATGTAGTGGACCACGCTGGCCGATCCGGCGCCGGCCTTCTCGTAACCCGTGCCTTCCAGCACGCCCAGCATCTGCAGAATGCCGACTCCGCCGGAACTGGGCGGCGGCGAAGTGATGATGTCGTAGCCCTTGTACTTGCCCGTCAGCGGCTTGCGCTCGATGGCCGCGTAGTCCTTCAGATCCTGCAGGGTGATCAGGCCGCCGTGCTCCTGCATGTCCTCGGCCAGCAGGCGGGCCGTCTCGCCTTCGTAGAAATCCTTGGCGCCCAGGTGCGCGATGCGCTCCAGCGTGCGGCCCAGGTCGGCCTGCACGAACAGTGTCGCCCGGCTCGTAGAACTTGCCGTCGCGCAGGAAAATGCGCTTCGATTCCGGGAAACTGGCCGAGCGCGCGGCGCCGCATTCGTCAGGCCGTTGGCCTGCGCATAGGAAAGCGCGAAGCCCTTGCGACGCCAGGTCCACCGCGGGCTGCACCAGTTCCGCCCACGGCTTCTTGCCGAACTTCTTGGACGCGTACTCCAGGCCGCGCACCGTTCCCGGCACGCCCGACGCGCGGTACCCGGTGATGCTGTCCTGCGTGGCTTTGCCGGTGGCATCCAGGTACATGTTGCGCGACGCCGCTTGCGGTGCGCGCTCGCGAAAATCGATGAACGTGGTGCGGCCGTCGGCCATCCGCACCAGCATGAATCCGCCGCCGCCGATGTTGCCGCGCCGAGGATGCGTCACCGCCAGGGCGAAGCCCACCGCCACCGCGGCATCCACGGCATTGCCGCCCGCTTCGAGAATCTTCAGGCCGGCCTCGGTGGCGTGCTTTTCCCGCGTGACCACCATGCCGTGCCGCGCGCGCACCGGCTGCGCGGCCCAGACAGGCAGGGCGGCCGCGATCAGCAGCAAGAGCGCATGTGCGACGCATACACCTGATTCTACTATGACTGGCTCAGCGGCGCCGCTTCCACTCGAACAGCACCACTCCCGCCGCCACCGAGACGTTGAGCGACGAGATCTTCGCCCGCCATGGGAATGCGCACCAGCAGCGTCGCAGTGCTTGCGCACCTGTTCGTGCAGGCCCTTGCCTTCGCCGCCCAGCACGAAGGCGGTGGGCGTGGCGTACTCGACCTGGTCGTAGTCGTTCGGTGCCGCGCTCGTCCAGGCCGTAGATCCAGAAGCCGCGCTCTCTTCAGGTCCTCGAGCGTGCGGTTGATGTTGGTGACGCGCACGATCGGGCAGGTGCTCCAGCGCGCCCGCCGCGGCCTTGGCCACCACGTCGGTGACGCCCGCCGCGCGCCGCTCCGGAATGACCACGGCGCCCGCTCCGGCGGCGTGCGCGGTGCGGATGATCGCGCCCAGGTTGTGCGGATCCTCCACGCCATCCAGCACCACCACCAGGTCGCGAGGACGCGGCGGTCGTCCAGGTCGGCGTACTTCTTCGCCGCGCCCAGGGCCACCACGCCCTGGTGCGCCGAACGTGCCGGCCAGCCGGTCGAGCGCCGCGCGCGGCTCGAAGCGCACCGGCACCGCCGCCCGCCGCGCCAGATCGATGATCTCCTGCAATCGCGGGCCGCCCGCGCCCTGCGCCACCAGGACGCGCTCCAGCGGCGTGCCGCGCCCGCAGCGCCTCGGCCACCGGATGAATTCCGCTCAGAACGGCATTCAAAACTCATCGCGGAGGCGCGGAGCCGCGGAGAAAGCGCGGAGGGGAAGATTCCTCGGCCTGGTTTTCTCCGCGTCTTCCTCCGCGCCTCCGCGTCTCCGCGATGAATCCAATCTCGTTCCAATCGCCTACCCCTCCGGAAAAATCTGTCAGCCCGTTATTAAACCGATTGGTGAAATTCGCCATGCCGCCACCAGCGTGATTTCCACCACCTGCTCGCTGTTGAAGTGCTCGCAGCAGCGCCGGCGCGCGATTCGTCCGCGTCGGCGGTCTGGGTCAGTTCCCGGGCGTACGGATCGCGGCGCGCTCGGGCTCCGAGAAGAACTGGTCCTGTTCCGTCTGCAGCGCCTGAATCTCCTCTTCGGTGATGCCCGCCTTCTTGCGCGCTGGCCAGGTGCGGCGTGAGTGCAGATAGGCGCATTCGTTGGCGTAGGAGCAGGTCAGATACACCAGTTCCTTGATGCGCCGCTCCACCGAGCCCGGTCCCACGACGGCGCCGTAAAGCGGCACGAAATTCTTCAGCACGTCGGGCCGGTTGGCCATGGCGCGGAAAAACGGATTGGCGGTTTTGGCGCGGGCTTCCAGGCTCGCCAGGAATTCATTCTGTTCCGGTTCTACCAGTTTGATCGCTGGGGGCATAGAAACCAGTATAGCCAGCCAGTTCCCGGATAAACCGTAAGTCGCCTTCCACAAAGTCGAAATCGGCCAGCCGCTCCGGCGCTTCCCAGCGCATTTCGTGGAAGATGCAGGTTGGCCGGTTCCCCCTGAAACTCGAGTCACGCGGAAAAAAATCAGCAGGATGGGCGGCTTCGCCGGGTAGCTGAACTCGTAGCGCGTGATCTCCGTCCCGGTGGCCTGCGCGAAGTCCCAGTTCCTCTTCCAGTTCGCGGGCCAGGGCCTGCTCGGGCGATTCGCCGGGCTCCACCTTACCGCCCGGAAATTCCCACTTCAGAGCGTGCGACTGTTCCCGGGTGCGGCGGCAAATCAGAATCCGCCCCTCCCGTTCGATGATCGCCGCCACCACCTGAACCATGTCAACATTGGAGCATAGGAATGAACTGCATGGCGCCACAAACAAGGCGGTTTTCGCTACCCATGGTGTCGTCACATGGGAAGCAGCGAAGGCTTCTGTCGAGCGCCTCGGTAGCCGACAGCTTTAAGCTTAAAGGAAACCTCGGATGAGATCAGACGAAGATGGCCGTTACCACGTTCCGAAAGAAGCTGCCCAACCTGTTGAGGATCGATTACGGCAGGCGTCAGTGGCAGAGCTTGAGAAGTGGTCACGTGATCCCGCGTGTATCGAAATGCAACTCTGCGTTAATGAACTGGCTGATCGCCTTCAGAGACAACTGATCCGTGCCAAAACGGTCGAAGGCCAGCGGCTGGCAGAACACCCGCCAGAGCACATGTTAGAGCCTGCCTTCGATCCACGTAAGGAGGTTTCTGCAGAGCGCTTTGTATGTTGCTGGCAGGATCGTTAAGCATCTATGGATCATTTTCGTGTTGCTGCCGATCATTTGTGCTGTGTTATACGAGCTTCTGAAATAGGATGTATCCGCCACGCCTGCTCGAACATTTTCAGAACCCGCGCAACGTGGGCGACCTGCCCGCGCCGGCGGTGACCGTCGAAGTGAGCAATCCGGCCTGTGGAGACATTCTGCGGCTTTCGGCCCGCTTCGAGAGCGATATCGTGGCCGAGGTGCGTTACAAAGTTCGAGGCTGCACGGCGTCCATCGCCGCCGGCTCCGCGTTGACCGAATGGATGCTGGGGAAGTCGCGGACGGAACTCGCCGGATTTCAGGCGGTCCTGGTGGACGAAGCCGTGGGCGGTCTGCCCGCCGCTTCCAAACATGCAGCCGTCTTCTGCGCCGACGGTGTGCAGCGCCTGCTCAAGGCTGGTTGACCACTTCGGCTCGCAGCAGATCTACTTCCCGCGCCAGCGCCCCCAGCGATGCGCCGCATTCGCCGAACTCGCTGGCGGCCGCATCCAGTTCGATCTGTTTGAGCAGCGCGGCGGCCCTGTTGGCTCCCACGTTGGCACAGGCGCCCTTCGAATAATGTGCCAGGCGGGCGCACTTCTGCGGATTCTGCTCCTGAATCGCCTGGTCCAACAACTGGATCTGCCTGGAGGTGTCGTCGATCAATGCCGAAAGAATCTCGCGCATCAGTACCTCGTCGTCCATGGTGACATCCCGGAGTTGCTCCCGGTCCAGCACCGCATTGCTGTCGCGTAACTGCACGCTTCGATTGTGACAACCGCAGGCAGCGAATGGTATCGGCAGCGGGCCTTAGGCAGCTCCGGTAAAAGACCCTACCTGGGCCGGATAGGACCAAACTGGAAGGATTGACTCAACACGCGAAGCTGCGCCCCCACCGTGGCATCGGCCTCGAAGCTGCGGAATCGCATGTCCACCAGGCTGACCTGCTTGGCTCCCTCCGGCTCCGGAACGGCCGTAACCCGAAAAAGCGGATACTGGCAGAACCGCAGAAACTCCTGGAAGGTGTGGGTGCGGCGGGCGGCGTCCAGCGCCGGGTCCGGATCGGGCTTGGGCACAATGGTGGCCTCGGTCGGATCGAAATCGCCAGCCAGGTTCACATCGTCCACGGCATAAAAATCGGCCGTCTCCACCAGGCCCCTCCAGTGCAACGGGTTGACTTCGTCGGGCAGTGCCGCCACGCGCTCGGGCGGGTGTCCCTGATAAATGCGCGACTCCAGTGTGGCCACCGCGCGCGTATGTAGTACCACTCTGCCGCAGTCGTACAACAGCACGAAAGCCAGGGCGAAGATCGCCCCGCCGCGGCCCGGATGCCTGTCGCGCAGAGTACCGGAAGTGATCTCGCCGCCCACCAGCCGCGAAACAAACGGACCGGCTATGCCCAGCAGCAACGCGGCCCAGATCCAGAGGTCGATCACGCTATTCAAATCCAGCCGCTGCCACGCCGCCGAGAACGGCAGCAGCAGCCGGATGCCGTACATATTGGTCAGATCCAGCAGCAGATGCGAGGCCACCCCGATCAGCGCCGCGGCCCATGCGCCGAACCAGCGAATCGGTTTACGCCACGCCAGCCGGACCAGCAAAACGGCCAAAGCCGCCAGCACCGGCATGGCAATCAACGAGTGCGTCAGATGGCGGTGATAATGCAAATAGGTGAGCGGGCCTCCGGCGAGCGTCACGATGTCGATATCCGGGGCATTGGCCGCGAGTAGCAGAATCGGCGTGGCCAAAGGGGTCCAACGATTCAGTCCCGCGCGGCTCAGAAACAGGCCGATCGCCGTGTGAGTCAGATTGTCCATGGGAACTTCCGGCCTACCTATTGTAGAGGGTGAAAGAGATTTCCAAGCGCCTCCGGCTCCGCGGACCCCGAGCCGGAGGCGCATGTCTGGCGTGGAAGGACTAAGCCACCAGGCGCTGCCACTGCGGTCCCCGCGGAGGCGTCGGGGGCGTCGAGGCCTTTACGGCCACCCCGGCGTGCGGGCGCAGGAAGTATTCGTCCACCGGGAACAAAGGAAAGGGCTCGAGTTCGGTGAAAGTCCGGCCCAGTTTCTGTTCAATTCGGTATACCTGATGAAAAAAGGTGCCGCGATCGATATTCAAACGCCGGCAGCAGAGATTCCAATCTGCTCCCAGGAAGAAATGGAAGCGGAAGAGCCGGTATTCGGCCTCGTCCAGCGTTCGTCGCGTGACCAGGCAGAAATCTGCCATGAATTCCTCGCGTTTCCTCGAGTATCGGCGACGGCCGTCTTTGCCGTTACACAATTCTAAAGAGACCGAGCTGCCGTAGCTTCCGAGTGCCACGCACTCACGAAAACGGTTCCAGCACGCCCGAAAAGCACCTCGAAATACGCAATTGCACGGCTTTTGCGTCTCGCCGCGGCCCGCGTGCAGTCCCAAACCACTGCACGCCTTGCAGGTGGCCTTGGACAGCCCAATTGCGTTCGATCGATTCCACTGCATCAGAGAATGTCCTTCTGGCACAGCCATTTAAAAGAGAAGCTGCACCTATTAGGTTACAAAGCTGATCTCAATTTAGCTCTGATATGAGAATCGTCAAGCAATTCAAAGTGCATGTACTAAGTAGTTTATTAGTACCGGTACGTAGTAGTTGGTTCCAAGAGGCTGTTTTTACAAATACTTAGACTGTACGATTTGATACAGCAATAAAATTAAATTCGACGGAGATTCAATTTGTGCTTGGTACGAATTCAGTACCCCCCTATTTCCATTAGAAATAGCCCTAAAGGAATAAATGAACTTTGCTGAGCTACACCGGCGGTTGGTGCACCATCTCAGAGAGCAAGTGCGGAGCGGCGAGGTCACCGAACGCAGCCTGGCCCGCACCACACTCGTCTCCCAACCCCATATCCACAATGTTTTGAAAGGGAAGCGGACACTTTCCACCGCCACGGCAGATGTCATTCTGCGCCAGTTGAACCTGGACCTCGTGGACCTGATCAGGCCCGACGAGTTGCTCGACTGGCGCCGCCGCCGCTGAATTCCGCGCTATCCTTCGGTGTAAAGGAGTTTACATTTGGCCGATAACCGGGGGCAATCTGCGCAAAATCGTCTCAAACGGCTGGCCCAAAGCATCGATGCCCTCAATGAGAAGGATGAAATCCTCCTGCGCTACGCGCGGGATATGACTGCGTTGCGCCGGGCCGCCGCCGCCGAGCTGCACTCCATCTGTGCCGGTTTTGTCAGCGCGGTCAACAGTTTGCTGTCCCAGGGGACCGTCAGCCTGGACCCCTCCGAGTTTTCGACGGCCATATTCCGCGACCATGCCCCCAATCTGATCCAAATCAACGTCCGCGGCCGGATTTTGCAGGTGGAGTACAACGTCACCGAAGACCTCTCCTCCACCGAAGATTTCCGCGTTCCGTACACCCTGGAGGGTTTTGTCCGCGCCTTCAACCAGAAACTCCTCGACAAGAACCTCATCGAGGAGCAACTGATCTTTTACACGCTCGAAAAAACCGGCAACATGTGGCGCTTCTTCGACGCCCGCACATATCGCTCCGGCGCTTTCGACCAGGATTACCTGGTCACCCTGATGGAGCAGATTATCTGAAAAACGATCAGGTCTTTTTCTTCATTGCCTTTTCGATCTTGACGGACAGTTCCTTGGTTTCTTTCGACTCCGGCAGTCCCTTGATGGCCGCCTGCGCCCGCTGGCACAGAATCTGCATCTTCTGCGGCTCGTCCAGTTTGGTGGCCGTGTAGAGCTGCGATTCTTCGTACAGACTCTGGGTCATCGCCATCATGAACGTGTCCCGTGGAATCTGGGTGACGCCGGTCTTCATAATCTCGGCGGTCTTGGCGGCATCGTCAGGCGCGCCCGCCGCGCGGCACGTCGCCAGCACCACTCCGCGTTCCAGGGACCGCTGCTGCGCCATATCGGCTTCTGCCGCCGGCAGAATCATCCCGCTGGTCACCTTTACGAATTGCGTCACCTGCCCGCCGCTGCCTTTGGGAAACGCAAACGCCAGCGTGATGTTACTATCCTTCAACTTATCGAGCTTGCCGAAGTTGTCCGCGAACTGCAAAGCCAGGCGATTCGCCGACCCGCGCGAATTCGAGACCACCCGCCGGAACGCCGACGGATCGCTCTTGTTGACCCGCGCGCCGATCGCATAATTGTCGGCCAGTTCCATATAGCCCGACGCTAATCCCGACGTCAGCACCAGCGACCACGGCAGCGCGCGCGTCGTGAATTCGTTGTCGGTGGCCACCAGGTTGTCCAGGTGTTCCAGGGTCTTGGCGTAGTCGCCCGCCGCGTAGGTTTCCCTGGCAGCTTGCCAGTAGAACGCTGGCGTTCCCTTCTCCGGCGCCGCCGGCCCGGAAGAACAGGACATAAAGAGAAAAAACGCCGATAGCGCGGCGCATAGCACGAGGGTCCGCTTCGAGGTGAGGAACATGGAATAGCCTCCGTGCCGTTCGTATCACAGCGCGCAACCGGAATCAAGGGTTACCATAGTCTGAAATGCGTGTTTTCTGGATTGCTCCGCTCCTGCTCCCTCTCGTCGCCGGATGCCAGCCTTCGGCTCCGCCGGCGGACCTGGAGGCGGTCGTCGCTACCGACCTCGGCACTTTTCGCTTTGAGTTTGCCCCGGACAAGGCCCCCAAGCACGTCCAGCAATTCCTTACCCTGGCACGCCAGGGGTACTACGATGGCAGCGCTTTCTTCCGCGTGGTGCCCAACGGCATCATTCAGGGCGGCGATCCGCTCTTGAAGAACCCCAAAACCGCCCGCAATTTGTGGGGCTCCGGCGGTCTCAATCTGCTGGCCGGCGAAACCAGCGACCTCAAACACGAACGCGGAGTCGTCTCCACCGTGCGCATTCCCGACAAGCCCAACAGCGATGGCGCGCAGTTCTTCGTCTGCCTGTTTCCGCAGCCCGCGCTCGACGGCCAGTTCTCCGCCTTCGGGCGCGTCACCGAGGGAATCGACGTGGTCGAGCGCATCTCGCAGGTGCCTACCGGCAGCGACGGCATGACCGAAAAGCCGGTGCGCATTCTCAAGGTGACCATCGAAAAGAAGAAGGTGGAGCCGTTCCTCAACGCCACCGTCGATGAGATGCGCAAGACCGTGACGCTCAAGACCACGCTGGGCACCCTCAAAATCAAAATGGAGCCCGACTGGGCGCCCAATCACGTGCGCAACTTTCTGAAACTGGTCTCCACCGGATGGTATAACGGCACCGCCTTCCATCGCCTGATCAAAGGCTTCATGGTACAGGGCGGCATGCCCGATACCCGCGCCAGCGGGCCGACTCATCCCGCCGACCGCTGGGTGCGCCCGCTCAAGGGCGAATTCCGCGACGATGTCAAACACGATCGCGGCATTGTTTCCATGGCCCGCACCGACGATCCGAATTCCGCCACTACCAGCTTCTTTCTGATGCTCGGCCCCGCTCCCCACCTCGACGGCAAGTACAGCGCCTTCGGGCGCGTGGTCAGCGGCATGGAGGTGCTGGACGCGTTTGAGAAAGAAGAAGTAGAAGGCGAGAAGCCTGTCCGCAGGCTGGAGATTATCGAAGCGACCATCGATAATTAGTCCTCGGTTTGGCCGGATCGCTGAGCGGGATCGCGAGATTCGCGTCGCTTCATTTCTTGCGGATCACTGCGTAGACTACTGTTCCCAGGAGCACAATCACCAGGCCCGGCCAGGTGGTCGAAGGACGATACGCGAACAGTGTGACCAGCACCGCCGATGCGCCGGCGATGTAGAGCGCCGGAACCACGGGATAGCCAATCACCTTATAGGGCCGTTCCGCATCGGGGCGCGTGCGGCGCAGCCGGAACACACCCGCGATGGTCAGAATGTAGAAGAGCAGCGCCGCCGAAATCACGTATTCCAGCAGATTGCTATAAAGATTGCCATACTGCCCGGTGGCGGTGTCGTAGGTGCGAGGCAGAACCAGGGCGGCGGCCCAGATTCCCTGAACCACCAGCGACCACCCGGGCACGTGCGCCCGATTTAACATGCCCGCCTGCGCGAAAGAACAGGCCATCCTTGGCCATGGCGTAGTAAGCGCGCGCGCCGGCGAGCACCAGGCTGTTCACGCAGCCGAAAGTCGAGATCATGATCGCCACCGCCATCAGCACCGGACCGTAGCCGGGAAAGATGGCCTGCAGCATCGCGGTGGCCACGCGGTCGGCGGGCGCGTGTTGGATGGCCGGAAGCGGCAGCACCACCAGGTAAGCGATGTTCGCCAGAAGATACAGCACGATCACAATGGTCACGCCAAGAGTCATGGCCAGCGGCAGATTGCGCCGCGGATTGCGCACTTCGCCGGCGACGATGGTCACGTCGTGCCAGGAGTCGGCCGAGAACAGCGACCCGGTCTGCGCCACGCAGATGGCCACGAAGAGCCCGAAGCCGCTGCCCGCCGCCACGCCCAGCGAGGGATCGAAAGAACCCAGCGAAAACATGTTGTGGAAGTTGGCGTGGATGGCCGTGGAATTCCAGCCGATAAAAATTCCGGCGACGATCAACGCCGCCAGGGCCAGCGTCTTGGCGCTGCTGAACAGGTTCTGCACGATCTTGCCGTATTCCAGGCCGCGCGTGTTGGTCCAGGTGAGCAGCGCGATTACCCCGATGGCCACAAGCTGCGCGGTGGAAAGCGAGACGGCATAGCCCGAGGAGATGTGCACCGGCGCGATCAGATAGCGGCTCTCGGAGACCGGCGGAAAAATGATCGAGAGAAATCTCGCGAAGGCCACCGCCACGGCGGCGATGGTGCCGGTCTGAATGACCGTGAAGAAGGTCCAGCCGTACAGGAATCCCCACAGCGGCGAGAATGCCTCGCGAAGAAACACGTACATGCCGCCGGCGTGCGGCAGCATGGAGGCGAGTTCCCCATAAGAAATCGCGGCGGTCAGGGTGAGCGCGCCGGTAAGCACCCACGCCATGAGCATCCATCCGGGACTATTGATCAGGCGGGACATGTCCGCCGTGACGATGAAAATACCGGAGCCGATCATCACTCCGACCACCACCATGGTGGCGTCGAAGAGATTCAGGGCGCGGACGAATCCCTCTTCGGTCTTGATCATTCTCCCCCGCCATTGGTGGTGGCTGGCGGTTCCGCCGGGAGCGACACCTTATTCCAATCGGGCGGCTCGACACCCAGCAGATTGTGCACGAAGTAGTCGTCGCGATAGTGCTCGCTGGCCAGGATACCGACGCCGTGATCCTGCCCGGGAATGTACAGCATGTCGAAATGCTTGTGGGCCTTGACCAGCGCATTCACCACCTGCAGGGACGAAGCCGGATCCACATTGGTATCCATCTCACCCACAATGATCAGCGCGTGGCCTTGCAGGCGGAAGGCGTTGTCCACATTCGAAGAGGCGGCGTACTGCGGGCCCAGGGGCCAGCCCATCCACTGCTCGTTCCACCAGATCTTATCCATGCGATTGTCGTGGCACCCGCTGTTGGTCACGACCACCTTGTAGAACTCGGGGTGGAACAGCACGCCGCCCAGGGAATTCTGGCCGCCCGCGGAGGTTCCGAAAATGCCCACGCGGCTGATGTCGTACCACGGATATTTGGCGGCTGCGGCCTTGTGCCACAGGATGCGGTCGGGGAAGCCCGCATCGCCCAGGTTCTTCCAGGCCACATCGTGGAAGGCCTTGGAGCGATTGCTGGTGCCCATGCCATCGATATGGACCACGACGAAGCCAAGCTCGGCCAGGGCCTGGTCGGCGGAAACCGCGCTGAAGGTTTTGGGAACGAAGGAGCCCTGCGGCCCGGCGTAGATGTTCTCGATGACGGGATACTTCTTCGACGGGATCGAAGTGCATCGGCTTAATGATGATGCCCCAGATATCCGTCTTGCCATCGCGGCCCTTGGCGACGAACACCTCGGGGAAACGGAACCCGGCGGCCAGCAGCGCCGAAGCGTCGCCCTTATCCAGGTCCATGACCACTTTCTGGTCGTCTGCGCGGCGAAGCTGCATCTGCGGCGGCAGGTCCACGCGCTGCCAGGTATCGATGTAATATTTGCGGTCCGGCGAGAAGGTCACGGTGTGCGTGCCATCGGCGTCGGTGAGCTTTGTCAGGCCGGTGCCGTCGAAATTGATGCGGCAATACTGCGTGAAATACGGGTCCTGTCCGGGAATCATGCCGCCGGCTTCGAACCAGATCTGGCGTTTGTCTTCATCCACGTAATCGACGTTGCGCACCAGCCAATCGCCCCTGGTGATCTGGTTCTTCACCTTGCCGGTGATGCCGTCGTAAAGGTACAGGTGCTCCCATCCATCCCGTTCGGAAGCCCAGATGATCTCCTTGCCATCGGCCAGATCGTGGCGGTAGCGGCGGCCGGCGGAGAGTCCCGGCCCGAGCTGGTTGTAATAGATGAAGGTCTTGCTCTGCTCGTCGATCACCGTGCGGGTCTTTCCGGTTTGGGCATCGACTTCGATCACGCGATAGACCTGGTGGCCGCGCTGATTGTATTCGAAGGTGAAGGCGCGGCTGTCTTTCCACCAGACCGGCGCGGTGATGTCGTACGGGTTGGGAAACAGCGCGTGGTCGATTTCGATTTCCTTCTTCGAGGCCACGTCGAACAGCACGGGGTAGGCGATATCGAGCGCATCGCCGGGCTTGCGGTACATTCCTCCGATGGCGGCCCTGGGCAGGGTCGCGGTGGTGAAGTGCTTGGGCTGCACCTGGTCCTCCGGCGACGACTCGATGTAGTGCACCTGCCGGTCGAAACCGGGACGTGTATGATAGGCCGCCAGCTTTTTGGAATCGGGCGACCAAGCCACGGAGCGGAGCGTGTAGTAGTTGCCTTCGGAGCCGTCGTAGCTCAGCGGCGTAGCGGGCTCGCTCGATCCCACAGCGCGCAGGAAGACGTTGTAGTTCTCGATGACGGCGTCCCACTTGCCGTCGAAGGAGCGGCAGGTGGGCGTCTCCGCGGCCGCGGCAGCACCACGTCCGCCGCGCCCACCGCGTCCACCGCCCTGCGCCGCTGGTTGCGCGGGGGTGCGCTGGGCGCAGCCGGATTGCCCGCGGCTGAACGCTCCGCCCCCGCCGCCCTGCTGCGGGAAGGGCTGGTATTCGAGTCCATCGGTCGGATCGCCGCCTTCCTCGGAGAGGTATGCGGGAGCCGGATCCTCTTCGGGTGCGCCGCCCCGAGCGCCGCGTCCGGCGTTTTGCGGAATGGCGCCGCCCTTGTTGCAGGTGTAGCTGGTGAGGCTGCACTTGTACATGGAGCCGCCCGTGCCGAAGGAAATGGACTGCTCGTCATCGGCGAAGGTCAGAGGCGCGTTTTGCGGAGCGCCCGCCGCGGCCCGGCCTCCGCCGCCCCGGCCTGCTTGCGGCGCAAAGGGCAGAGTGAGTCCGGTATACTTGTGTCCGCTAGCGGAGGAGATCGCGGCGGCCAGTTTGTCATGGTCGAACGCCGGTTTCTTCGTGCCCGCCGCGGCATCCACCAGCAGGAATTCGGTTCCGCCCTTAACCGTCCGCGGATACCAGAAATGCTCGGATTTGCCGATCCACTCCGCGGTGCCCGGCGAGTCTACCACCAGCCCGCGAGCCTTCCGTTGCAAACCTTGCGCCCGTTGGTAGTCCGCCAGCGTTCCCTGTGCCCACAGCCCGGGAGCGACGGCCAGCGAAATAAAAAACGCGAGTCGTGTGCGAGTTCCGAAATTCATGCGATCTCCTGCCTGATGCTTCTGCCTTATTGATTTCCGCCGCGTCCCGCCCTGACTGGAGCGGGCGGCGCACCGGTCGTCTTCAGCGGCGCCACGCCACCGGGGACGACGGAGCGGTTGTAAGCCGGTACATCCTTTTCCATCACGCTGCTGTACTGCGTCTTCACGGCCTGGAGTTGCCGCTCCAGGTCCAGAACCAGTGCCGTATCGGTTTCCGTCGGGCCGTAATCGCCGGTGCCGGCCACATCGCCCGCGCCGGAGCCGATCTCTCCATTCAGCCAGATCAGATTCATATAAAGCTGATACTGTTCAGGGTAATATTTATCGTCGCTCATCATATCGGATTCGGTAATCAGCTTCAGCTCGACGTCCTTGAGCTTCTTATCCATGTCCGCCATGGCTTTCACAAGCGCTTCCTTGCCCTGATCGGCCTTCTTCTCATCTTCCAGTTGCCGCCGCATCCATTCCAGTTGATTGGTCATGTCCGAGACGGTGCTGATATCGTCGCGCACCTTGAGCTGCAGCTTGACGGCGGCCTGTTGATCGGCTTCGGTTCCATGCGAGCCCGGAGGCACGGCGATGCGCAACGGCTTGGTGAGCGTCTGGCCATCCACGGTCATCCGGAGAGTGTATTCGCCGGGCGCGGCGATGGGGCCGACTTCCGCCTGCGCGATGCCCCAATGCGTGACGGGGCGCGTTTCCTGCCCCTGGAATCGCGGCTCTTCCCAGATGTGCGGATTCTCCGGGGGCGTGGTGCGCAGTGCCACCAGGTGCGGAGGCCCATAGCGAATCTCGGCGGCAATGCGATTCAGCCCGGCGTGACCGGTCACCCGGGGGAGTTTGTCGACCAGGGCGCCCTTGGCATCGAGCACCTCGAACTCCACCGGGGCCTTGGGAGCCGCCGCCAGCTTGAAGCTGATCTCCGCGGCGGCGCCGCGCGTTTCGCGGAATACCGGTGCGCGGCGCCACCAGCGCGACCGCGCCGGTGAAGGAAGGCTCCATCACGCCCTGCTCCAGCGGGGTGATGTCGTGCATGATGTAGAAGCCGCGTCCGTAGGTGGCCACCACCACGTCGTGCGCCTGCTTCTGCACCACAACCCAGCTCACCGGGGCGTGGGGCAGCCCTTCCTGCAACGGCTGCCAGTTCTGGCCGTCGTCCATGGAATAGAACAGGCTGTTGCCGGTGCCGGCGAAGAGCATGCCCTTGCGGTTGGGGTTTTCGGCGACGACGCGGGCGTAATCGAGCGGATGTCCGGTGGGCAGATTGCCGGTGATTTTGGTCCACGTCTTGCCGAAATCGGTCGTCTTATAGATCCAGGGATCGCGATTATCCGCCAGGTGCAGGTCGGCGCAGATGTAGGCCGTGCCGGGGTCGAAATGCGAGGGCTCGATCTTGGAAATGACCGACATGGGCGGCAGTCCGGTGATGTTCTTGGTGACATCGGTCCAATGCGGGGAAGCGGAAAGAGAATCGCGGGTGTACCACACTTTGCCGTCGTTGGTGCCGGCCCAGACCAGACCGCGCTGGATTTCCGAAGGCGCGATGGCGAAGACCACTTCGCCGTAGAACTGGCCCAGGTTGTCGCCTACGATGCCGCCGGAAGAGACCACGTATTTCGGATCGCGCGTGGAAAGATCCTCGCTGATCACCGACCAGCTCTGGCCGCCGCTGGTGGTACGGAAGACAACCTGGCAGCCGTAGTAGACGGCGTTGTGGTCGAACGGATCGACAGCCAGGGGCGGCGTCCAGTGGCAGCGGTATTTGGCCTTGTTGGGTTCCGAATCCAGAATGTGCAGCCACGGGCTGATGGAGCGGGCGATGTGCGTTTTGGCGTCGTAGCGCGTGACTTCGTTGCCGTAGCAGGAGGCCCAGACGATATCGGTATTGGTGAGGTCCGGCAGCGTGAAGCCCGATTCGCAGCCGCCCAGGCCATGCTCCCATGTGCCGACTCCGGCGCCGCCAAATCCGCCGCGCCCTCCGCCGCGCCCGCCGCGTCCTCCTGCCGGCGCCTGTCCGGGCACGTTCGGGCCGGCTTCCTGCACGGTACTGAGACCGCGCATGGTGCCGTCGTCCTGCATGTTGCCGTAGATGCGATACGGCACGTCGTTATCGACGGCCACATGGTACATCTGCCCGATGGGCAGGGTCACGCGGCGGGAGGTCTGTCCATGATCGGTGGTCATGTACATGCCGCCGTCGTGGGTCATGACGATGCGGTTGGGGTCGGTGGGATCGATCCAGATATCATGCGTGTCGCCGCCCCAGGGGAGGGTGCGGAACGTCTTGCCGCCGTCGGTAGAGACCCAGAAACTGCTGTTGGCCACGAATACTTCGTCGGGATTTTTGGGGTTGACGGCCAGCTTGATGTAATAGCCGGCGCGTCCGATCAACTCGCGCTGCCAGCTTCCCTGGGTCCAGTTCTGGCCGCCGTCGTCGCTGCGCCAGAGCGAGCCCTGGTCCGCCGTCTGAATCAGCGCATAGACGCGCTGGGAATTGGAAGGAGCGGGCGCGACATCGATCTTGCCCACGGGCGAATGCGGCAGGCCGTGACCTTCGACATGGCTCCAATGCGCGCCGCCATCGTGGGTGACATAGATACCGCTGGACGGGCCGCCGCTGAACATGGCGTAGGTGTGCATCTCCACCTGCCACATGCCGGCGAACAGGGTGTTGGGGTCGCTGGAATCTATGTTGAGGCCGGAGCAGCCGGTATTGGGATCGACAAACAGAATGCGGTTCCAGGTGCGCCCGCCGTCGGTGGTTTTGAAGACGCCGCGCTCCTGCTGCGGGCCGGTGGTGCGGCCCAGGGCACACGCGTAGACGATATTCGGGTCGGTGGGGTGCACGACGATGCGGCCGATGCGGCCGGTCTGGTCGAGCCCCATGTGCTGCCACGTGGCGCCGGCGTCAGTAGATTTGTAGATGCCATCGCCCATCATGTCGGAATCGCGGATGGCCCAGGCTTCGCCGGTGCCGGCCCAAACCTGTTTGGGGTCGGAGCGGGAGACGGCCAGCGCGCCGATGGCTTGCACCGGCATGGCATCGAAGATGGGAGCCCAGGTGGCGCCCTTATCGGTGGACTTCCAGACGCCGCCGGAGGCCGCGCCAGCATAATACGTATCCGGATCGCCCACAACGCCGGCGGCCGCGGCAATGCGGTTGCCGACCGCGGGACCCATGAAGCGGAAGGTGAGATTCTGGGGCAGCGCCGCTCCGCCGCGGCCGCCGCGTTGCGCCAGCGCAGCCGGGCAAAGGAGCGCTAAAGCGCCACATAGAAGGAGGGTACGCAGACCAGTTATCAGCATTAAATTTAGACGAAGTATATGCTTTGGCGCCGGAGATGTCAAGTTGAGCCATTCATAGCTTATGATTGTACTTAGCTTGTTAACGAAGCACCCGAAATATGTAAGTTAATCGATTCACTCAACTCTGCAGTAAGGCTTGACAGGCGCAGTAACTTCTGGCACTCTGTAGGAGCCGCAAAACGCCAGGATTGCCCAGCAGTTGTGCGAGCAGAAGCGTAAATGGCCACGATTCGAGATGTCGCCGAAAAAGCCGGAGTCTCCGCCGCCACCGTATCGTACGTTCTGAATGACGTGCGTAAAGTCCGTCCGGAGACCGAGCAGCGCGTCCTGTGGGCGGCCAAGGAACTGGGGTATCAACCCAACACGGCGGCGCGCAGCCTTTCGGTGGGACACAGTTCGATTATCGGCCTGATCGTGCCGGATATCCTGAACCCGTTTTTTCCGGAGATCACCAAGAGTTTCCAGACGGAAGCCGCGCTGTACGGCATGGAAACCGTGGCCATGGACGGGAACAACGACCCGCAGCGGACGCGCAGCCTGGTGGAGCGACTACTTGGCCTGCAGGCGCCCGGTATCGCATTTCTCACTTCGCAGGTAGATGCGCCTTTGAAGGAGTACATTGCCAAGAAGGGCATCTTCGCGGCGTACCTGGGTTTCGGTTCGCCCAGTCCGACCATCGCCAATATCGCCATCGAGCAACGGCACGGCATCGAAGAAGCGGTAAACCACCTGGCGGCGCTGGGACACCGGAAGGTGGGATTCATCGGCGGCCCTGCGGACGGCGTGTTTGCGCAACGCCGCAAGGCGAACTTTCTGGAGTGCGCGGGCGCGGCCGGTTTGGAGACGCGCGTGTTCGACTCCGATTTCACGGTGCAGGGCGGCTATTTCGGATGCTCCCGGGTGCTGGGCGGATTCGAGGCCACGGCCATCATGACGGCCAACGACCTGATGGCGATCGGCGCTTTGCACTATGCCTTTGACCGGCGGATTCCGGTGCCCGCGGCGCTTTCGGTGGTGGGCTTCGACAACATCAATTTTGCGCAGTTCACGCAGCCGGCGCTGACGACGGTATCGGTGCCGCGCGCGGAAATCGGGCGCCTGGCGTTCCAATCGCTATGGAGCCTTATCCACGAAACCCCGGGCGGCGATTACGAGGTCAGGACCGACCTGGTGATCCGGCAATCCAGCGGGCCAGCGCCGGTGAAATAGATCCGCCGGCCGATTCATTCGTACAGGGCGAGGTGCTGATCGGCGAACATGCGGAGCTTTTCCTGCGTGACCCGGCGCGCGGCGGCCTTGTCGCGGGTAAGGATGGCCTGCACCATATCGACGTGAGCGAGCGCGGATTCCATCATATCGATACCCGGATTGCGGCGCAGGTTGCGGATAAACAGAAACGCCAGCAGCGGCGCGAGGGCCTGTTCCAGCAGACGCGGCAGAAAGCTGTTGTGGGAGAGGTTCCACAGGGTCTGGTGGAACATCAGGTCGTGCTTGAAGAAGCGCTGCGGATCGCTCACGGCGGCGGCATCCTTCATTCGTTCGGTGACTTTGAGGAGGGCGGCGATTTCGGAGTCGCTGGCCGTCTCCACCGCCAATTCCACGGCGAGAGTCTCGAGTTCCGCGCGCACACGGATCAACTGGCAGATTTCGGTGCGGGTCAGCGAGGTGACCACGCAGCCCTGATTCACTTTGCGAACTACCAGGCCCTGGTGCTCCAGGGCCACCAACGCCTCGCGCACGGTAGGCTGGCCGACTCCGATATCGCGGGCGATGCGCGATTCGACGATGCGCTCGCCGGGCATCAGGTCGCCCGCGACGATCATGTTCCGGATGCATTCGGCGATCTGTTCGGCAACGGGCGCACGGCGGCCTAGTTGCTGGGAGAGCGCTCCGAGTTTGAGCCCGAGACCCTCGGCGGCTGGATTCACTGGACGACTGCCGTGCCGATGGCAGGCCGGGTGGCGATGGCGTTGCGGATGACGGCGAGGACCGCCTCGCGTTCGGCGCCCACAATGGGCAGACGCGGCGCGCGCGTCAATTCCGAGCCCAACCCGGTTTCCTGCATCGCTAGTTTAATATACTGCACCAGCTTCACTTTTGTATCGAGGTGCAGCAACGGCGTGAACCAGCGGTACAGTTCGAGCGCCTTGCGCCAGTTGCCGGAAGTGGCTAAGTCCCACAATTCGCGGTTCTCGTGCGGGAAAGCGTTGACGAGGCCGGAAACCCAGCCTTCGGCGCCGAGCAGGACGCTTTCCAGGATCAGATCGTCCACGCCGCCGAAGAGGACAAAGCGGTTGCCGACGGCGTTGCGCAGGTCGGTGATACGGCGGACGTCTTCGGAGGATTCCTTGATGGCGACGATATTGGGCTGGCCGGCGAGGTCGATAAAGGCCCTGGGCACGAGATCGACTCCGTAGGAGACCGGATTGTTGTAAATCATGATGGGCAAGCCAGTGGATTGAGCGATGGTGCGGAAATGCGTGAGGGTCTCGCGCTCATCGGATTTATAGACCATGGCCGGCAGAACCATGAGGCCTTCGACGCCTGCCTTTTCGGCGTCGCGGGCAAAACGGCTGGCGAGGGCGGTGGTGTATTCGGCGACGCCGGTGAGGACGGGGATGCGGCCTCGGGCGGTCTGCTTCAGTTCGCGGATGACTTCCAGCTTTTCGTGGTATTCGAGGGCGGTGTTCTCGCCGACGGTACCGAGGGCGACCACGCCGTGAATGCCGGCTTCAATCATCGCGTTCAAATGTCTGGAAGTGGCGGCGAGATCAAGGGACTGATCGTGCCGGAATTGGGTGGTAATGGCGGGGAAGACACCGTGCCAAGTGACCATCATAAGAAATCTATAATTTATAATTTTGGGTTAGGAGTGATTGATTTGTCAACAGCTAACTGGCGCGCTGGCACGCTTCGCGTGCAGGGGCCGGGGGCCAGGGGCCTGGGGTCGGGGATTTGTGGCGCACTTCGCGCGCGGGAGACCCTCCTTTTTTGTGCGCCGAATGGAATCGGCGGCTGCCATACTTAAGGAGCCGTTTTTTGGTTGTCGGGCTGGGCAATCCGAGCGTGCCGATCTTCCAAAAAGGCGTAACGGCGCTGCGCCGCGATTGCTCCCCTCGATTGCGGTTCGCACGCTCATCCTCGGAGGCGCGACGTATCGACCAGCCACACATTGCGGTAGATGCCGGCGCCGGAATACCAGCGTGAAGAATCCGGTGGGTTGTCCAAACGAATCGCCAGTTGATTTTTGCCGCCCGGTGCTAAGTACGGCGTAAGGTCGACGCGCCACGAGGCATAGCCACACGGCCAGCCGCCCACCAGTTTGCCATTCAGCCACACCGCAGCGTAAGACATCGCTCCGTCCACGTCCAGGAAAATAGACTTGCCCGCGTCGAAGGCGGGAATATCGAGCTTGCGGCGGCACCAGGCAATGCCGGCACTTGGGAGACGTCCCATTCCACCGCCACCGCTGGATGTGAACGGTCCGTCGATCGCCCAGTCATGCGGGAGATTCACGTGTCTCCACAGGCTGTCGTCGAAATCGCTCCTCACATAAGCAAGATCACTACCCGGATCTCCCGCCGGCCGGATCGAGCGGCCTGCGGGATCCTCCAGGAAGCGATTTCCGGTCGGCAGGATGTAGGGCTTGAGCACCGGGTGCGATGCCGGACCCAGCCGTTCGGCTTCCTCGGTGAATTCCGCGGCTCTTTCGCTCCGCGCCCGTAACTCAGGCCTCACGTCATAGAGGAGCCTTGCGGAGTCCGCGCCAGCGGGATCGCCCAGATGAAAGCGCCAGTCCGCGTTGAGCAAAATCGGCTCTCGCGGTGTGGTCTCCGCCTGTGCAGCGCGAAGCTTCGCCACATCGCCGGCATCGACGGCGACCATGATCGCAATGGCCGCCAGGGAGACACACCTTACCAATCGCGCACTTCGCAAACGGGGGCCGATTCTCATGGTCCTCCTGTCAGTCTAAATACTTGCCGGCGAATTCCAGGAAGAAAGGCCAGTTGGGTACATCGGTGTGGCCGCCACTATGCTGGCGGAATGCGACATCCGCGTTGCCGTCAAAAACGAACCCTTGGCATCCACCCAACTGTCACCCCCCGGGCTTCGCGTCATAGCTACCTCTTCCGGAGCCTATGAAAACCGCTCGAGGCGCACACATGGCAATCAGTTCGTGGGAATCCACCGGCAGGTCGTACGAGTGTAGGGTACTGGCGTGCTTGAGGAAATTGCCGGCCATCCAATGGTAGGCAGCCGTGTTGGCCATGTTCTCGACAGTCTCGCCCCAGTTACGGCGGTGCAGCTTGGCGCCAGCCTCACCGGACGAACTCACATACGCCGCCCAAAATCGCTGGTCGTACGCCATGGCGACGATGGTCGCCTTGCCCCAGCGCGAGTGGCCTTCGATCGCGCGCAAGACACCCCAGTCATCCACCTTGCGAGGCTGGCACTTGTTGACCAATCCGATAATGCCGAGGGTCAAGCCTTCTCCGTTGTCCGCCTGGATACTGCCGGTGTTCAGTAGTGCATATCTCCAGCCACGCGCCAGAATCTGTTGCTGTGGGGTAGGCCCCTGCGGCCCACGACCGGCACCTCGACCAGCCATGGCCGGCAGACCGCGGCCGCCGAAAGGTCCGCGAGCAGCGGCGAACCCGTTCGGGCCATATGGAGGACCTGCGGGAGAAGGATCGCACCCGGGGTTTGAGGTGTGGCGGGGAATCCGAAGCCCATTCCACTGAACAACAGCATTACCGGCACGGGGCCATTCGCATTCGCCGGCGTCACCAGAACTAATCCGATTTTCACTTCGATATCGGGATCGATCGAGTTGTCCACCACACCCGACAGAGTCCTGGTCACGATCTCGATATCGCCGTTCTTGCCGTTCTCCGTTTTCGTCACCATCCATTTCACCGCGGGTACATTCTTCGGCACTCGCCGATAGATCTCGCGATCGAAATCCTCGACAATTTCCGGACGCCGCCTGGACCACCAGTCGGATGCCTTCGTGACCTTCTTGCCGTTCTTCAAAGTCAACGGATCCGGAAGATTCGGATAAAGGGTTAGCCTTGGACTCATCATTGTTGGCGTAATTCGGGTCCTCCTTGTTCGAGCCATGCCGCCAGCAGAAGTGCACCCGCCCAACGGTTCATAAGGAAGCGAAGCATAGCGTTTATCTTCGTTCTTAGAACGGACTCGGCCGGGGAACTTCCGCGAACGGCCGGCTGGCTTCTCCGGGATACGCTCAGGGTATCGTATTCCAGCGGAGTCGGAGATTTCGGGCAAGGCCTTGACACAGATTGTGGTGTGACTTGGAGTCTAACCGAGAATCCAGTAGAATACCCGCGTGTTCCATCATGCGGCCTCGAAGGGCAGGCAGTCATACTGTCTGGCTCGGTTTGTGCTAGCGGCACTATTAGCCGGCCTTGCAAGCGCGCAAACAGCTCCCACCACTGCACGTGCTTACGTCGATACCAAGGTCTGCGCCGGTTGTCATTCGCAGATCGCGCAAACCTACGCGCGGACTGGAATGGCGCGCTCCTTTCATGGGCTGCCGGATGCTCCAGTGACCCGCTTTTACCATAAACCGTCCGACACCTGGTACGCGATGGAGCGCAAGGACGGAAAACTGGTGCAACGCCGGTGGCGCGTGGATCCTTCGGGCGCCGAGGTGATGGCGGATGAATCGAGCGTCGACTATGTCATGGGGTCCGGCAATCATGTAAGGACCTATCTGCACCGCACCCAACGGGGCGCTCTGATCGAATTGCCCCTGGCTTGGTATGCCGAGAACGGCGGCGTCTGGGCGATGGAACCGGGTTACGATGGCGAGACCCTCCCGCCGCCGCGGCAGACCTCTTACCAGTGCATGTTCTGCCACAACGCCTATCCGCGAATCCCGGCCGGCCACGCGGAACCGGGCGCCGAGCCGCTCTATACCGGCGCACTGCCCGAAGGCGTGGATTGCCAGCGGTGTCATGGGCCGGCGAGCGATCATGTGCGCGCCGCGCAACACGGAGCAAGCGCAGACGTGGTGCGGCGGGCGATCGTCAATCCCGCGCGTTTGAGCGCGGAGCGGCAAATGGAGGTGTGCCTGCAATGTCATCTGGAGACCACCAGCCAGCCTCTGCCGAATTCCATATTGCGCTATGGCCGTGAACCGTTCTCGTATCGTCCGGGCGATCCGCTCACCGACTTCGAACTCTTCTTCGACCGCGCATCGGGAAGCGGCCACGACGACGATTTCGAAATCGCCCACTCGGCGTACCGTTTCCGCAAATCGCAGTGCTTCCTCAAAAGCAGCGGCAAGTTCACCTGCACCACGTGCCACAATCCGCACGACATCCCGCGCGGAACGGCCGCTGCCCAGCACTACAACAGCGTTTGCACCCAGTGCCACCAGGCCGGTTTGCGCGCTGCCGTAGCCGGCGGCAAACATACCGCGGACACGGGATGCATCACCTGCCACATGCCAAGGCGCCGCACCCAGGACGTGGTGCATGTGGTCATGACCGACCATCTCATCCGCCGACTTCCACTCCCGGGCGATCTGCTGGCGCCCATCCCCGAGCGCCCGGAGTTTTTCGCCAACCCATATCGCGGAGAAGTGGCGCCCTACTACCCGTCCGCGATCGCACGCGAAGGAAAGGCCGCTTTGTATCAAGCCGTGGCGCAAGTCACGCAGCGAAGCAACTCCCGTGGAGTGGCAATGCTGGCCGGCGAGATTGAACGGCAGAAGCCGGCAGAGAGTCAGTTCTACGTCGAGTTGGGCCAGGCGTGGTTGAGCGCCGGCAATGCCAAGGCGGCGGTCGCCCAGTTCGAACAGGCCGCCAGGATCAAGCCAGATTCACCGTCAATCGCGCTGAATCTGGCCGATGCCCTCACCGAATCGGGCCAGGCGCCGCAAGCCATAGCCACGCTGCAGCGCAAGCTCCGGCTTTTCGCGGACGATCCACTGCTCTGGTATCAATTGGCGATTTCGCGCCTCGAATCGGGCGATGATCCGGAGGCCGTCGCCGCGCTCGAAAAGTGCCTTCAGCTCGATTCCGATCTGGCGGAAGCCCATAATCTGCTCGGCGAGAAACTGGCGGGCGCGGGCAACTTCGATGGTGCCGCGGAGGAGTTCCAAGCGGCGTTGCGCATCGAGCCCGATTCCAGCGAAGCGCTGGCAAATTACGGCCACCTTCTGGCCGCGCAGCGGGACTATGTGCGGGCGTCCTACTATTTCGCACGATCGGTGCGGTTGAAGCCGGGAAACGCGGACGTGCTGACGAACTATGCCGTGGTACTCGCCGGCGCGGGCCGCCTCGACGAGGCCCAACGTACGATCGACGGGGCCTTGCAGGCGGATCCGAAATCGGCCGACGCCCGCTGCTTCAAGGGAACGCTGTTGGACCGGCAGGGCATGCACAAAGAGGCCCTGGCACAGTTTCTGGCGGCGATTGCGCTACGGCCGGGCTTCGGTTTGGCGCATCTGAATGCGGGCAAAATCCTGGCCGCACAAGGCGACCTCGCCCTCGCGAAAGAGCATCTGCTGCAGGCGGCTGCGAGCGAAGACCTTGCGGTGAAGAGTCAGGCCGCGGCTTTGCTGCGGCAGATGGGATACTCTCCGCGCTAACTAACCCGCTAGCGCGTGAGACCAGAAAGTCGGGCCGGTTCGGAACCACCAAGCGCCCGCGACGCTCACGCTTTCGCACGGGCGCGGCGGCGCCACCGTTTCCTACGACTGTGAACTCGCCGGGGATCACGCCATGGTCAGCGGTAGCTCTCACGTCGAGATGCTGCTTCGCAACAATTCTCACGAGTGGAACTCCAAGACAATGGGCCCCTACAACTGGCTCACCGTTCGGAAGGTACGACAAACGTCCTGAAGCTGCCCTGCGACATCGTCCTCAATCGCAGGAGGACAATTTCGCCTGTCATTTGCAGCTCGATAACCCGAGCGAGCGGAAGCGGCCCGGCGGCGCAGGTCATGGCGGCCATGCCCGAAGACCGCAAGGCGGCGTCCTATCAACTGGTGCTATACACCGCGACCAGCGGCGGCGATCTGAGCCTGCGACAGCTCGATCTGGACAAGTCGATCGCCTACTGGGCCGCAGCACCGGGCGAGCGCCAATGTGCATGCCGAAGAGGCCGCCCAGGCAAAGGAGAAGATTGTCGCTAACACGCGCTGGTACAACGATCGCATGGAGAACGGCAAGTGACGCTATATCACCTG
>CAVVLD010000080.1:0-31555 GCA_963748795.1 uncultured Solibacteraceae bacterium | reverse complement strand
CTACCTTCTGCCGGTGGAGATTCCGCTGTATCAGGAAGGCGAGGAGGGCGACCGCGGCCGCCAAGGCAGCCGGACCGATCTGGCGAATTCACCAGGCCTTCGACCGGCGCTTCGAGAAACTGCGCGAGGCGTACCACCGCGCTGCTGGAGCGGGTGCTGGAACACCGGCTGCTGGTGGGAGGCGCCTTCGCCGCTGTTCGCATTTTCGTCACTGGGCCTGGTGCTGCTCGTGGGACAGGATTTCTTTCCCTATGTCGATTCGGGCCAGATGCGGCTGCACGTCCGGTGTCCCACCGGGACGCGAATCGAAGAGGCGGAACAGATCTTCGCGCGCGGTCGAGGCCGAGATCCGCCGCGTGATTCCGGCGGCAGGAGCTGGACACCATTCTGGACAATATCGGGCTTCCCAACTCCGGTATCAACCTGGCCTTCAGCGACAGCGCCACCAATCGGATCGGGCGACGGCGAAATTCTGATCTCGCTGAAACCGAAACACCGCCCGACGCATCGAGTATACCCGCGAGCTTCGCACACGCCTGGCCGCTATTTCCCGCCGAGACCTTCTTCTTCCAGGCCGCGGACATCACCAGCCAGATTCTGAATTTCGGTCTGCCCGCGCCGATCGATGTGCAAGTCACCGGCAACGATGCGGCCGCGAACTATCGCGATCGCCGAGAGACTGCGGGACCGAGATCGCAGGGCTGCCGGGCGCGGTGGACACATTCATCCGGCAGCAGGTGGACTATCCGACGGTGAAGGTGAACGTCGACCGGATCAAGGCCGACGAGAGCGGGGCTGACGCAGAGAGACGTGGCGAGCAGCCTGCTGATTTCGCTCTCCTCCAGCGGCCAGGTGGCGCCCAATCAGTGGCTCAATCCGCAGAACGGAGTGAACTACCAAGTGGCCGTACAGACGCCGACATACAACGTGCCGACGTTCGACGCGATGCAGCGCACGCCGATCACGGCCCTCGGCCGGCGGCCAGCACGTCCAACTGCTGGACAATCTGGCGAGCCTTGCAACGCACCACGTCGCCGGAGATCGAGAGCCACTACAATGTGCAGCCGGTCATCGACGTGTACGCGAGCCCGGACCGGCGCGACCTGGGCGGTTTCGCCGCGGACGTGACCCGCATCATCGACAAGGTCCGCGCGCGACGCTGCCGCGTGGCACCACGATCGACCTGCGCGGGCAGGTAGACACCATGCAGAGTTCGTTCACGCGCCTGGGTTTCGGCATGATTTTCGCCGTGGTGCTGGTCTACCTGCTGATGGCGGTGAACTTTCAATCCTGGCTGGATCCGTTCATCATTCTCACGGCGCTGCCGGGCGCGATGGCCGGCATGCTGTGGATGCTATACCGTGACGCGCACCACGCTGAGCGTTCCCGCTCTGATGGGCGCGATCATGGGGATCGGCGTCGCGACCGCCAACAGCATCCTGCTGGTCACGTTCGCCAACGATGAGCGGGAGCAGGGCAAGAGCGCCACGAAGCGGCGCTATCGGCGGGGTTCACGCGAATGCGGCCGGTGATCATGACCGCGCTGGCCATGATCATCGGCATGGTTCCGATGGCGCTGGCGATGGGCGAGGGCGGCGAGCAGAACGCTCCCTTGGGCCGCGCGCTGTGATCGGCGATCTGCTGCTGGCCACGCCGACCACATTGCTTCTTCGTTCCCATCATGTACAGCCTGGCTTCGCAAGAAAGCGCCGGTGAACCTGGATGCGCAGATCGCGAAGACGCAGGCGAGATGCCGGTGGCGCCTTAGTGTGGGGCTTACGAGGAATAGTCGTCCGGTTGGGCGCTGTCGAAAAAAAGGGCGAGCTTGCGCTCGCCTAGGCAGGCCAGGAGTGCCTGCCCCACCCATGAACCATAAGTTCGTGTGGCTTGCGGGGATCGTCTTGTGCCTGTGGCGGTGGGTGCATTCGTTGCCGGCTATCTTCCCAAGCGGCGGACGACGGAGCAGCTCACATGCCGCCGCCGCAACGGCGAGCCACACCTCCGCTCGTCAATGCGGCAAAAGTCAGACGAGCGCCGAAGTCACGAGCGAACTCCTGCTTCCCGGCAACATCACTCCGATCACGGAAGCGTACATCTTCGCGCGCGCGTCCGGTTACCTGAAGCGGCGGTACGTGGACATCGGCGACCGGGTTGCGAGCGGGACCAGCTGCTGGCCGAAATCGACGCACCCGATCTGGATCAGCAGGTGTCGCAGGCCGGGCCGCGCTGGCGCAGGCGAAGAGCCAGCTCGGCCAGGCGGAAGCGACCCTGCAACAACTGATCGCGACTCGCGATCTTGCGGCGATCACGTGGCAGCGGTACAAGGTGCTGACGACGTCCGGGAGCGGTATCGCGCCAGGACGGCGATATGCAATCGACGGCGGCGAAGACAGCCGAAGCCAATGTCACGGCCGGCGAGAGAACGTGGTGCACGCGGCGGAGGAATTTGTCCGCGCCAGCAAGGCCGACACTGGAGCCGACTGGTGACGCTGCAGGGATACGAGAGAATCACCGCGCCATTCGCCGGGCATCGTCACCGCGCGCAATGTGGATGTGGGCGCGCTGATCTCGGCCGCCGGTTCCAGCCAGGGACCCACCCGGCCCAATCGGGCACCGCGCCTTCGGATGTTCCGAGCAGCGGCGAGATCTTCCGCGTGGCGCGACATCAGCAGACTGCGGATCCTGGTGTCCGTGCCGCAAATGTATTTGCCCAGATCCAGGTGGGACAGGCGGCGAAGCGTCACGGTCGCAGGAGCGCCCGAATCGGGTTTTCGCAGGCAAGGTGACCCGGACCTCCAGCTCCCTGGATGCGGCATCGCGAACCCTGCTGACGGAAGTGCAGGTGGACAATCCCAACGGTGTCTTGCTGCCCGGCATGTACGCCTCTTGAAGTTCGTTGCCGTGCGGGCGATCGCCGCCTTTCTGGTCCCCGGCGCGTCGCTGGTGGTAGGCGTCCGGCACGAGCTGTCGGCGCGTTCCTCAGACCAGCGAACTGCGGAAGCGCGCGGCCGGAGCGGATCCGTGCGCTGGCGCAGCGCACGGAATGGTGCATTTCCAGAAGGTGCAGCCGGGCCGGGATTATGGCACGACGCTTGAGATCCTGCATGGTCTTGCAGGGCTGGGCGAAGAAGTGGTGGTGAACCCCGGCGATGCCGTAAAGGAGGGCGCCATGGTTCAAATCACGGCCGCGAAAACAGACCTTCGCGGCGCCAGGCGAAGGCTCACGGCTATGCGGTTTCGACCGCGCGGAATCACAGAGGCCGGACCGCGGCGCCGGATCGCATCCCGCACAAAGCCAACCTGATCGTGGACTCGCTGGATCAACCCGTATCGGGCCGCGAGCGTCTCGCCGGTGAGTCTTTCAAAATTCGAACCGGATCTTCGACCTGATGCGCGCCGGGCAACTCTATCTGTCGTTGGACGACGCGATCGCACTGGCGCTTGAGAATAACCTGGATATTGAACTGGAACGCTTTCTGCCGAAGATCGCCGACACCGATCTGCTGCGGGCCCGTGGAGGCGGACTGCTCCGCGGGTTGAGTCTGCTGGTGAATGAAACGCCTCCCGGCATCGGCGGCCCGAACGGTCCGCTACTGACAAACCTCACGGCCGGGTCGACGCCTTCGCCCCTGGTCAACACCAACTTCTCCGACATCGCGCTGATCAGCCAGCAGCAGAACGAGTCTGTCGGTGACCGGATGCGACTCCCGATGTCGAACGGGCCGGCGATTCCCCAAGATCGATCCGACTGTGACCGGCCTGGTCAACGGCCAGCATCGTTCATCCCGAATACCAGCACGCATCGTGAGCGGCTCCAACTGGTTGGCCCAAAACCAGGTAAATGCCAGCCTGCGGGGTGAATGCAGGGTTTTCGCCGGGAACGCAACTCGCGGTCAACTTCGATAACAGCCGGTATCCCCATACGAACGCGACCAACTACACGTACAATCCCGTCTCAACTCCAGCCTTGGGTCTCACCATTACGCAGCCGCTGCTGCAGGGCTTTGGCGCGGGCTTAAACAAGAGATATATTCGCATCGCACGGAACAGCCAGAAGGTCGCGGACCTGGTTTTCCGGCAGCAGGTGATCGACACCGTGTCCGGCGTCGCGCGCCTGTATACCGATCTGGTCAGTTTGAATGAAGACGTGAAGGTGAAGCAGGAAGCGCTGCGGCTGGCCGAGCGGCTGTACGAGGACAACAAGAATCAGGTGGACCAGGGCACCCAGGCGCCGATCGAGGTGACGCGGGCCAACGCGGCGGTGGCCGCAAGCCGGCAGGCGCTGATTACGCGGAAGGCCTGGTGCGGCAGCAGGAACTGATTCTGAAGACGGCAATCACCCGCGGGGGACTGGCGAACCCCCTGGTGCTGGCGGCCCATATTATTCCGACGGACATACAAACTGTTCCCGACCAGCAGCCGGTCCAGCCGCTCTCCGACCTGGTGGACGAGGCGCTCAAGAATCGCCCGGATCTCGCCGGCGCCAGTCTTCAAGTGGAGAACTCGGAAATCAGTTTGCAGGGTTCGCTCAACGCCGTCAAGCCGCAGTTGGACGTGGTGGGCACCGCGCAGAATAGCGGGATGGCCGGCAATCTGAATCCACTCGCCGGCGCAGCTACCGGAGGCGTCACTCCCGGCGGCTATGGAACGGTGTTGGGACAGCTCTTTAAGCGCAACTATCCGTCGTATGGAATCGGGCTGCAATTGACGTTGCCGCTACGGAACCGTGTGGCACAAGCGGATGCCGTGCGTGACGAACTGCAGGTCAGACAGGCCCAGGTACGACGGCAACAGTTGCTGGATCAGGTGCGGCTGGAGGTGGCGGACGCGGAGGAGTCTGTGCGGCAGGCACAAGCCTCGTACGATGCTGCGGTAGAGGCGCGCCGGCTACAGGAGCAGTCCGTCAATGTGGAGCAGCAGACCTTCAACGTCGGGCTTTCCACGAATCTCACGGTGATCCAATATGAGAATTACCTGGCGCAGGCCCGCTCGACGGAGGTGGCGTCCAAGGGCGCCTACATCAAGGCGCAGATCGCGCTCGAGCGGGCTACGGGCGCTATCCTGGACATCTATCATGTCGCAATCGACGAGGCCTATAAGGGTAAAGTCGCGCGCCCGCCGAGCGCGATTCCAGGGTCTGCCAGGTAGGTGGTATCAAAGAGTGGAGGCTTGGAGCAGATCTCTTTGCCGCCTCTTTGCCTGCGGCTCATCCCGGGAAACAGCCGTCCACGGAAGGGGCTAACCAACTCTTCGCGCGTGTAAGGCGAGTTGCGCGATTTGAAAGCCGATGGCCTCGATCTTGCGCTCGCGGGTCTCTCCGAATGACGAGATTGAAGCGTTGCTTGCCGGGACCATTCGGTTGTCGCGACGCTGATCGGCGGCACACGGGCAACCGTGGTGATCGCGTCACCGCCATAGTTTGGGCGGAACCAGGTGGTAAGGCTGCGCGGACTGCTCCGGGCTGAAAGGAACCCTCTCGATAAGACCATCCGCCTGCTGGCGCCGAGAGTGGCGTTACAACGTGCTCGTAGTCGCGTGGTGTGGGAACTGACCACGGGCTATCGGGAGCGGTTCCGGTACGACGGTGCCAGTGCCGGGCGCCGCGCCCACGGCTGGTATGCCGCCTCTACGGTGGGAACGCCGGGTACACGTAATCCAGTTCGATCCAGTGGTCGGGTTCGCCTGCCTCCACTTCGCACACACACAGCGACCCGTGGCCTGCTTCGCAAATCCACTCCGTCGTGACAGGCTCGAAAACGCTGGCCCACGTGCCGATCCTCACCGGCATCACCAGCCGCCGCAGACACACCGGGCAGCGGTGCCGCTGGTCGGCCAGACTCCATAGCACGGCCCAACCAAAAGTCGCGATGAACACCACCGCCAGCACCAGTCCGCCGGCCAGGATGCGCACCGTCTGGTTCGGAATCGATCCGCGGAATGCCGCGCCACCTTCGATCCACAGCAGCGGCACGATCGTCACCAGCAACAGAGTCTTCAGCAGAAGGAAGGAGCCATACCGCCACTTATGGCCGCCCAGCGAAACACGGCCTACGGCCGCTATCACGCTGACCGCCAGCGCGAACACAATCGGGAAAAGATTCGCCACCAGCCGGTCCTGCTCCGCCACACTTCTGGCGTGCCCCAGCGAATCCAGCAGCGAGCGCGTTACCGCGAATCCGTGCGTGGATGCCGCCATCAGCGCCAGCGCCGTCGCGGCCGCGGCCATCAGGAAAGATGGAGCACGGACCCATTGCCGCAGATCGAATCCCCGGCACCGCGTCACCAGTGCGTCCGTCGCCGCGTCTCCGCACCACCACGCCAGGAAGGCGATATCGCTGCCGGGTAATTCCCCGCGCCGGGCAAGAATCCAAAGGCTGTACAGACTCGCATTCCGCGAGTCACGCCAGGCGGTGCGCTCCTCCAGCGGGACCATCAGGCTTGCCATGCGGAGCAGCCAGAGGCAAACCACGGGTGGCTCTGACCGGGATCCTCCGGGCATATACCCTCCACCCCGGTATGACGCCAACGGGCGCGGGTAATGTTCCCGGCTACGAAAACCGCGTACGCCGCCACAGCACGTAACCGCAAATCAGCAGAAACGCCAGCGTCGCCACAATCAGCAGCGCCATCCACGCCAGATTCACCGATATCGCCTGCCGTTCGGCGCCCACTCCCAGCCACACGAAGATGGCGATCGCGGTAGCCATCACCAGGTATTCCCACCAGCGCCGCGGCGACCGTCCCCGCGAATCTTCGTCGTCCCCTTGCAGAATCGCCGCCACGCGCTCGGCCTTCAATGCCGTAGCGGTCGCACTCGCGATCCATCGCCTTCCGCCACGAAGCCTGCTCGCCGGCCGGCGCCTCCGCGAAGCTGATCGCGCGCGCTCCGACGATCATGATCAGCGACCCGGCGATCACCAGCACCTGCGCCGTCAGGCCATGCCCGGCGAGTTCGCCGAAGACCAGCGCGCCCCACGCCAGGCCCCAGAGCTGATTGGTGTTCGAGAGCGGAATGCCGCGGCCGATGCCGATATACTTGGCGGCGTACTGCTGGAACAGGTCGCCGAGCACCCAGCAGAATCCGCCCAGAAACAGCCAGAACAGCGCCGGGCGCGCGCGCGTCAAGCTCCGCCATCACGTTGTGCATGCCGCCGTCGAATACCAGCGCCAGCGCGAACACCGTGCCCAGTTCGCCGAAGGTGAAGACCGTGACGAACGAGAGCGGATTCATGCCGCTGATGTAGGCCTTGCGATACGGAATGTACATGGTGCCCCACAGCAGTCCCGCGCCCAGCGCCGCCAGAATGCCGAGCAGCGCGCCGTGCGGCGCCTGCCGGCGACGACTGGTGCGAGGTGGCGTAGGCCAGCAGGCACGCGCCGCGCCACAATCGCCACGGCCCCGCCAGCACCTTGCGCCCATTGCCGCGCGCCCGCGCCGCGCAATTCGTTGAACAGCAGCCAGCCCCAGAACAGGCCCACCAGGCTGTTGGTATTCCACAGCGGAAAGGCGATCGACAGCCCGACGTTGCGGATGGCGAAAACCGTGAGCGTGTTGGCCACCGCCCACAGCATGCCGGCCAGGATGGCCCAGACGATCAGGTGCGGCTTCTCCGCGCAGGTCGCGCCAGAACGTAGCCGGTGCCCTTCAGCGCCATCGGGCACCGTCCAGCGCGCCACGAACACGCCGGCCACCATGCCGAGCGAGATGACGAAGGGCGAGAAGCCCACGGTCACCAGCTTGGTCGGCGCTTCGGCGGCGCCCAGCCAGGCGCCGGCCGCCAGGCCGCAGATCACGCCCAGCCTGTGCAGCGAAAGAGTGCTCCGGTGATCCGCCGTCATGTTAGCGGACCGCGGCCAGCAGGCCGACCCCCAACACCAGCACGATCACCGGCACCCAAAAATGAATGTCGCCTAAGACTGCCTGCCACGTGGAGCGCGTCATTAGGTGAGTGTAGCAGCCTACCCCAGCGCTTTGACGCCCGGCAGTTCGATCCCCGCCAGAAACTCCAGCGACGCGCCGCCGCCGGTGGAGACGTGCGTGATCTTGCTGGTCACGCCGGCGGCCTTGATGGCCTTCTCGGAATCGCCGCCGCCCACCACCGATGATCGCGCCCGAATCCGCCACGGCCTTGGCCAGCGCCACCGTGCCCTTGTCGAACGGCGGCTTCTCGAAGATGCCCATCGGCCCGTTCCAGATCACCGTCTTCGCGCCGGCGATCACCGCCGCGTACGCCTCGATGGTCTTGGGCCCGATATCCACGCCGATCTTGCCGTCGGGAATCGTCTCCACCACTTCGTTGGCCGCGCCCGCGGCGATCTCGGAGACCACCACGTGATCCACCGGCAGCATCAGCTTGCCGCCCAATTCCGCCAGCAGGTTCTTCGCCAGATCCACCTTGTCGTCTTCCACCAGCGACTTGCCCGTGGGCTTGCCCTGCGCCTTCAGGAACGTGTACGCCATGGCGCCGCCGATCAGCAGCCTGTCCACCACCTTGCCCAGGTTCTGGATCACCTCGATCTTGTCGGACACCTTGGCGCCGCCCAGAATCGCCACGCACGGCCGCGCGCGGATTGGTCGTCGCCATCCCGAGGTACTTCAGCTCCTGCTTCCATCAGCAGGCCGGCGGCGGCCTTCGGCACGAACTGGATCATGCCCTCGGTGGAGGCGTGCGCGCGATGCGCCGAGCCGAACGCGTCGTTCACATAGACGTCGCACAGCGCGGCCAGCTTGCTGCGCGAATTCCGGATCGTTCTTCTCTTCTTCGGGGTGGAAGCGCAGGTTCTCCAGCAGCAGCACTTCGCCGGGCGCGGGCTTCATGGCTTCCACTTCCGGCCCGACGCAATCCGGCGCCATCTTCACCGGGCGTGCCCAGCAGTTCCTGCCAGCCGCACGGCCACCGGCTTCAGGCTCATCTCCGGATTCGGCTTGCCCTTGGGACGGCCCAGGTGCGAAGCCAGAATGACGCCGGCGCCATGCTCGAGCGCGTATTGAATGGTGGGCAGCGACGCCTTGATGCGCTTGTCGCTGGTGATTTCCATGTCGCCCTTTTCGTTCTTCTGCAGCGGCACATTGAAATCCACGCGGATGAAAACGCGCTTGCCGTTCAGATCGAGATCGCGTATGGAAAGATAGGACATATCAGGCCTCAAAGTGGGTTTTACATTTGAGGTTAACACGCGGCGCCTGGCGGCTCGCTTACCTCTTACGGCTCCACTGTGAGACCGTTCGCCCATCGCCCGGAACCGCCGTGAAATCGGCCGGACGCGGCGCGCCCACGCCGGCCATGGCGGTGTGCAGCGTCCCGTTCTCCACGCGGTAGATGCCGTGCTGCCGCTGGTCGTGATAATCGATCGCGTGCGGCGATTGCGAAACGTCCACCGTAAAGCGGCTCTTCATGAACACCGCCTTGCCGGCGAAAAGCGTGGTCCCGTTCCCCCGGAATACGCGCCGCGCGGATTTCTGGAACCGCGCGTCCATCGGCTTGCCGTCCTGCATACAGGAAACCATCTGCCATTCGCCTTCCAGTTCCGGAACCGGCGCCGCCTTTTCGTCGACCGGCTCAGGAGGCGCCGCGGCGGTCTCCCGCTCCAGCATTTCCAGCGCGTGCCCGGTGCCCTTCTCCGCCGCGAACTTCGTGGGACGGCGCTTGCCTGCGAGTCCCAGGCAGATCCTCCAGCGGTCGCCCTCCAGTTCGTAAATGCCCAGCGATTGGTTTCCTTTCTCCGGGCCTTTCTCGAACAGCAGATCGAACGTCTTGGGCGACTGGCTCTCGTCGATGCGCACGCTGCCTTCGTACTCGGCGCCCATGTTCAGGCTCACGAAGCGATCGCCGCGGATCACGATCCTCGATCCGCCGGTGGGATACTGCTGCCCTTCCATCTCCAGTGTGAGCATCAACCAGGTGCCCTGCAGTTTCTGCAAATCGCCGCTCATACCGCTACCGCGCCTCCGCTTTGCTTTCCACCAGGCTCTTCAGTCGCGCCAGGTCGCCCGCCATTTTCTTTTCCGCGGACGGCGTAATCAGCGGCTCCATCAGCGTGGCCAGCCACTGGTCGAAACGGTACGTCCCATCCACGTCCAGGCGCGTGCGGCCGTTGCCCAGATCGGTCAGCCGGTACGATTGATCGCCCTCGAACCGGTATTCCGCGGAGCCCAGCGTGATGGTCAGCAGAGAGGGCGGCGCGTACTCTTTGAACCGGCCCTCCATGGTGACCAGCTTGCCTCCGTTGTTCTCGTCTTTCATCACCCAGGTTCTGGTGGCGCCCACGGCGTGCCGTACAGGCTCGGGTTCGCGCACTTCCACCAGCCAGCTCACCCATTGCTTCAGACGCGCGCCTTCGTCCACCCAGGGCCAGACCTGTTCGGGAGATCCGGCAATCTCCACCGAGGCGTGGATTCTGCCGGCATTCGCACGGTGTCCGAGCACCAGCAGCGTGCCGACCGGCAGGACGATCAGCGCCACCAGGGCGATTCCAATCCACTTCAGCCACTTCATGGCAACCTCCTCTTCCACCCCAATGGGAGCAGCGCGCAAGCCGGCGCGCCCACCAGCAGCAGCCCACACATAAAGCGCGGGAGCCGCGCCCACCGATCCCCAAACGCCGAATGCCGCCGCCCCCGCCGCGCCCGCGGCAATCGCCAGCGCGCGCCGCAAACTTCCCGCGGTGGCGCCGCACAACGCCGCCAGCACGTAGACGCAGACCACGTTTACCGCCAGGAATCCGGGCGCGCGGTCCAGCCCGTCCTTCAGCGGGATCACCGAATACACGAAGCTCCACAGGCGATCCAGCAGCAGCAGCGGCAGCGCCACGCCCAATCCCGCAGCCGCCGCCACATGCGCCGCTTCGCCGTGCCGCATGCGCAGATCGCACAACCATAGCGTGCTGCGCACCACCTGGCTCCAATACCAGCGCCGTCCGGCGCGCCGCCCGCGCGTGGCGCACAGGTAGAGAAACTCCTCGTGCAGGTCGCCGGCCACAAACTCGCTCTCGCGATCCCCGGCCACTGCCAGCAGCAGCAGGCGCGCCACTGCCGGAGGCTTCATCGCGAGCCTCCCCGCAGCGGGAACACCAGGCCGTCCACCATGCTGGCCAGTTCCTGCCGCGAACGGTTCACGGCTTCGATCCCCGCCCCGGTTACGCGGAACGATTTCTTGGCTCGCCCGCCGCGTTCCGGCGTGGGGTCGGCCAGCGTGCCCGCGATCAGCCCCTTCGCCTCCAGGCGGTCGAGCGTCGCGTACACCGCGCCAATGGTGACATCGCGACCCGTGCGTCCGGCAATTTCCCGGCGCACGCGCATGCCATAGGCGTCCGCGCCCAGCCTCAGCACGGCCAGCAGAATCAGGTGTTCGAACTCCCCGAGTGACTCACCCTTGGGCACAGTTTCTACATACTAGAGAAAATGCCCCGCGCTGTCAATAGAGTTTTTTCCCGCTCTGTTTTTGTTAGCGGAAACTAACTCGGCCGTGGTATGCTTCTGCAACCATGCCAACACCCGTCATGCATTTCGAAATCGGCTGCCGTGACACCGCTCAGGCAGCGCAATTCTACTCCTCCCTGTTCGGATGGAGCACCACCCAGATGGGCCCGGCCGCGATGATCAATACCGGCGCCACCGAGGGCATCCAGGGCCACTTCACCGCCCTGGGGCACGAGCCCTTCCGCTACACCATGTTCTACGTGAACGTAGACGATATCGACGCCTACGTGGCAAAGTGCGAATCCCTGGGCGGCAAGACCGTGGTGCCGCGCCAGGATATTCCGGGGTACGGCAGCTTCGCCTGGGTGAGCGATCCCGACGGCAACACCGTGGGGCTCTGGAAGCCCGCGTAGTACGCCTAACCCGCGACCACCTCGTACGGCCGCATCATCTCGTTGTCTTCGTGCTCCAGCACGTGGCAGTGCCAGACGTACCGGCCGGGGTAGCCTTCGAAGCGCACGATGATGCGCGTCACCATGCCCGCATGGGCGCGCACCGTGTCTTTCCATCCGCTCTCCGGGCTGGGGGCTCGCGGGCCGGTGTAGCGACTGCCGGACCGCGATAAGGCTCAGCGGACGCCGGTCGAGGATCTGGAACCGCACCAGGTGCAGATGGATCGGGTGCGAGTCGTCCGTGAGGTTGACGATGGTCCAGATCTCGATCGTGTCGAGCACGCGGATTTTCGGTGACCGGCATGTGCCAATGCGTGCCGTTCAGCAGCATGAGCATCGATTCGCCCGCGCCGTTCATGTCCTCGTTGAGGGTCAGGACGCGCGTGCGCACGGCCGCCGATTCCGGAATGCGCGGCACCGGACGCAGCACCGCGGGCAGCGCCGGCACGTGCCCGCCCGTGCGCGCGGCCCACGCGAAACTGCATCAGCTCGAAGGCATCGCTGCGCAGCACCGGGCGCTCGCCGGAACGCCCCTGGAAATCGACGATGACGTCGGCGCGCTCCCCCGGCGCCAGCACGAAGCTCGGGATGCGCACCGGCGCGGGCAGCAGTCCCTGGTCCGTGCCGATCTGGTGGAACTCCTGCCCGTTCGCCAGCGACAAGTGATAGAAGCGCCCGTTCGAGGCGTTGAGCACGCGGAAGCGATACGGCCGCGGCTCGACATCGAGATACGGAAACAGCTTGCCGTTCACCAGCATCGCGTTGCCGAAGACCTCGGGAACCCACGGCGCGTCCGGCCGGCCGGAGACCGGATAATCCAGGCTGCCATCCTTCCGCAGAAGGCGGTCGCAGATCACCAGCGGGACCTCGTAGCGGCCGCGCGGCAGATTCAGGCCGTCTTCGACTGCGTCGCGCACGATGTACAGGCCGAACAACCCCGCGTAGATATTCAGGCGATTGATGCCCATGGCGTGGTCGTGATACCAGAGCATCGCCGGTTCCTGCCGGTTCGGATAAAGGTAGGTCGCGCTCTTGCCGGGCACGTACCAATCCTCGGGGTAGCCGTCGCTCTCCGGCGGCGCTTTGGCGCCGTGGACGTGCACCACCGTGCGCACCTCGGGCTTGTCGGCTTCGGCGCCGTGCAGCGTGTGATCGATGGGCAGGAAGTGCCGCTCGGGAAGCTGATTGACCCATTCGACCTGGGCGGCTCTGCCCGCTGCGGACTTCGAGCGTCGGCCCGGGAAAGCAGCCGTCGAAGGTCCACAAGCGCGTCGGCGGCAGGTCGCGATGCAGTCGCAGTTCGGCCTCGCGCATGGCCAGGCGGTACTTGCCCGCGCGCGGTTTCGCCACCGGCGGGACGCGGCAGCGGGTCCACGAAACGCGGCAGCGAATTGGGGTCGAAAGATGGCGAACCCGCCGACGCGGCGAACGCGGCGGCGGATTCGCAGGAACAGCCTTCTGGTAGTGTGCACTCGCTCCTATTTCGGCCACCTGGCCGCTGTTCGGATCCAGGATCAGCTTCTTCTTGTTTTCCTTGCTGAAATCCATCATGCCGGCGATGGAGTTGGCGAGCGCGTCGAACGAACCGTTGCCGATGCGCTGGCCGTCCAGCCAGTTGTCCTCGACGAAGCGGATGATCGAGGTCTGGTCGGTGACCGTGTGGTCGACGAAGTTCTGTCTTGGCCCAGGGAGAGATCACCAGCAGCGGCTGCCGCGGACCGTAGCCGCAGCGGCCCTGCGCGTGGCATGGTGCCGCTCGACGCCGGCCAGCGCGGTCGATGCCGTTGCCGCACGCGCCGGCGCCGGTGAGGGCATCGGCGGCGCTGGTGGATTGATTCACGATCGGGCCCATCTGGTGGTCGTACCAGCCGTCGGAATCGTCATAGGCGATCACGACCGCGGTGTGCTCCCAGTCGGCCGCGGCTTCTGCAGGAAGTTGATCACGTGCACGATGAACGCCTGCTCGTCGAGCGGATCGGAGTAGCCGGCGTGGCCGTCCTGATAGCCCGGCGCCTTCAGGAAGCTGACCGCCGGGAAGTTGCCGGCGTTGACGGCGTCGTAGAAATCGTGCATGTCGTACTGGTGATTGGCGGCGTCGCCGTAGTGGCCGATGGTGCTGACCGAGCTTGGGCCGCGCGTGCGTCGGGTTGGCGGTGCGACGTGTAGTACTGGAACGGCTCGTGGTGCGGAATGTAGTCGGCCTTCTTGGTGTTGGTGACCGTGCGAGGTGGTGCTGCGCGCGCAGCCGGTGGTGCCGTTGGGATTGGTGACGGTCAGGTCGAAGCCCTGCGTGAAGAAGCCCCAGGTCACGCTGGCGGCGTTCAGCAGGTCGCCGATGTTCTTGCCGCGACATGCTGAACAGTTCGCCGGTGGTGGTGGAGCAGACGTCGCCCAGCGGATCGGCGTCGCTGATATCGGTGACGGTGCCGTTGCCGCCATCGGTCGACCGCGCTGGTGCCGTTAATGTTGCCGGTGACGCCGTTGGTCTGGCCGGAGATCAGGTTGATCGCGCCGGGCGTGGAGGGGCCGAAGGTGGTGTCGTACGAGTTGTCGCTCATGGCGAAGTGCTGGGCGTAGTTCCAGAGCGCGGTGACGGTGTTGCCGTCGTAGTAGCCCATGGTTGAGGCCGGTGGTGGCGAACACGTTGCTGAAGGGCTGGTGGCCGCGGGCGGCGGTCCGGCGATGCCGACCGACGCGGGGAAGAGATCCATCAAGCCGCCGTGAATGGCGGCCTGCTCGGGTCCGTAGTTGTGGTCCTGGTCGGCGGTGGCGGCCTGGGAGCGATCCAGCCGGAAGGGATTCACGGCGCCGGCGCCGTTCGCTGGTGTTCAGGAATTGGGATTCTTGTTCAAGCAGCGCGCCGGTCAGCCCGTTGACGGTGGGCGTTCCCGGCTGGCGCGTGAAGGACGGCTCGCCTTCGGGGTTCGTGGCATTCGGATAGGTGCCGAAGTAGTGGTCGAAGGAAACGTTTTCCTGGAAGATCACAACCAGGTGGCGGATCGGCGTTATGGCCGCGGGACCAGCGGATTGCGCGAGCGCGGCCGGAGCGATCAGGGTGAATGTCAGAAACTGTACCATCAGAGTGGCAACGAATGGACGCATCTTTCTCCTCTGCGAGAGAGGATCGCAAAAGCACAATTACACGGGTATGACAGTCAGGAATCAATTTGGAAAAAGACATTTTCAGGGACACTCGCTGACGCTCGTGGCTCTGATCGCGGCGAGCAACAGGGCTCCGGCGAGCACGTAGACTGCGGCGGCCATGGCGATGGCGGGTCCCAATCCATGATTGCGCGCCACCAGGCCGATGGCCAGCGGGGCGGTGCCTCCGCCGCCCAGCCAGCCCACCATATTCATGAAGCCGGCAGCGGTGCCGCGCGCTTCCGGCGGGACCACATCGAATAGCGAAGCGAAAATATTGGCATCGTAGAGGCCCTTGAAAAAACCCCAAGCCGTCAGCGCCACCACCAGCCACACGCTGGAGTCGGTAAGCCCGCACAACACCACGAAGGGCGCGCCGCACAGCACGCCTACGGCCTGCACGGCCATGCGCCCGCCGGGGCGGCGCCGGCGCAGCGCATCGGCCAGCCAACCGCCGATGGGCGATCCGGCCATGGAGGCGAGCTGGACGAATATGGTGGCGGTGAGTCCGGCGGCGGCCAGGCTCAGGTGAAACTTGTCGTACAGGAACTTGGGCATCCACGAGAGCAGCACGACGGCCACAAAGTTGGCGCACACAAACGCGGCCATCAGCAGCATGGCCGCGGGCGTGCGCCAGACCAGACGCAGGAAAGTCGGCCAGCGGCATCTGCACGGCGTCCGCGCGCCGCGGAGGTTCGTGCAGGTAGCGATTCAACAACACGCCGAGCAGCACCCCGAGGCCGCCGAAGATCAGAAACGACCAGCGCCACCCGTAGTGCTGGCCGATGGCGCCGGCGAAAAATCCGCCCGCGATGGTACCGATGTATACGCTGGTCTGGTGCAGCCCCAGCGCGCGCGAGCGCGTTTCCGCGCCGTGATAATCGCTGACCAGCGACACCGACGCCGGAAAGTAGAACGTCTCGCCCAACCCTTCGGCGCCGCGAAAGAAGACCAGCACCGGGAAACTGCGCGCCACCGCGGTGGCCATACAGATGAGGCTCCAGCCTTCCAGTCCCGCCAGGATGGCGGACTTGCGCCGCACGCGATCGACGATCATGCCCGCGGCGGGCGAGCAGAGTCCGTACACCCACGCGAAGGCCGACCCCAGCAGACCGAGTTGCACGGTAGTCAGATGCAGCTCTTTTTCCAGCAGCGGGAAGACCGAGAAGATGGCCTGCCGGTCGGCGTAATTGAAGAAGGCGATCCACCAGAGCATGGCGACCACCCACCATTTGTAGCGGGCGGTCACTGTTTGAGCAGCCAGACTTCGGAGACCTGGCAGCCGCGCCCGCTGCCGCCCAGCCCCTCTTCGCGGTGCCAGGTCAAATCGAGCGTTCCTTTCTCATAGGCCTGGCGCGGAATCGCGAACTCCACCGGCCGGATGGGCGTGGGCTTGGCCATCAGCGGATGCACCATCGAGCCCCGCGCCGGCATCCAGGCGGATGCGCACACGCGGGCTATCGCCGCCGTAGACCACGCGCACGCGATAGCTGCGCATTCGGGTCCAGGCCTTCGTAGTGCATCTTGAGCGGCGCATCGTAGAGCGATTCGGCGTGGGTCCACCACGAACTGCGCCAGCTTGCATTGCCGCGCGAAGCCTACCAGCGGCGACTCGCGGAACGCCGGGTCTTTCTGCATACGGCAGGCCGCGCACCAGGTGGGGCTGCGCCTTGAGGTTGCCCAGATCGTCATAGAAGCCGCCGGGGCCGGGGTCGGTCCAATGCAGAATCTGTTGGATGCCCGCCTGCCGCGCCTTTTCGTCGGGCGCGTCCTTGAGAGCCGCGAAGCGCGCCTTGAGCCACACGCGATTGTTCAGGGGCGCATCGACGGTATCGAGATTGGCGCCGCGGTCCACGCTGATGGCCTGGTAGCGCGGCACGCTGAGCTGCATGTGAATGCTCTGGAAGAGCGCTTCGGCCAGCTCGAAGATGCGGGCGCGCAACTCCGGCGCGGTGCGTTCGGTCACGGCGCGGTCCAGGATCGCTTCGGCGCGCGGCATGTCCGACTGGCGCAGGGCGGCCATGGCCGATTCCTCCAGGCCGGTTTCGTAGATCAGGCGTTTGCGCGTGTAGGCATCGTAATAAGCGCGGTAGAGCGCCTGTTGGAAGCGCCAGTTCAGGCGCTCGGCGGGCGTGGCGTTGCGTTCCAGCGATTGAAACTGGCTCAGCGTGGCATCCACGCCGGCGTTATCCGCCAGGGGGCCGCGCCAGTCGCGCTCCAGCGCCAGCAGGCCTTCGGCGAAGGTGTCCGCCGAGCGCCCGCCGATGAAGTAGCGCGCGTATTCGCGGACGATCTCCTCCACGTTGGCGTCCGGGTTCCAGCCGAGCGCGCTCCAGACGGCCTTGTTCACGTCGTCGTTGCAGCCTTCCGAATAGGTGAGGAAGCCGATGGTGTAGGGCTGCGGCGGCGCGGAAGATGGTTGCCTCATCGAGGGGGCGCGGATTGATGGTCTCGCGCGCTTCGGTGACGGCATAGGCCACGTCCCAATCGGGCACCGGATACTGCGCCGCGCGGCTGTGGGTGATGTCGGGGTAATGGCGAATGGGGTAGCGCGCGGGCACGGCCTTGCGCAACTCGGGCAGGTTCATGCGCACCTGCGGTCCGAACACCACGCCGCTGAGCCAGGCGGGCTGCTGGTCCCGGAGAATGGCCAGGAACTCGTCATCCCAGGCTTTATCGAAGCTCTGCGGCGACATCCACATCTGCGCCTTGCGGATGGTAGCGGTGCAGCGATTGCGGTCTGCTTTTCGAGCAGCGCCATCAGGTATTTCGGCTCGGTGTGGCCGGGATCGCCGCCGGGCACGAAGACGGCATCGATGCGCGGCAGCTGGCGGAACACCTCGGCCCATTCCTTGAGGGCGAAGTCGACGGTCTTGGGGTCGGAGTAGTCGCGGTCCATGGCCGGATACCAGATCCACACATCGAGCCCGTAGGAATCGGCGAGGCGCGACATCTCGATCATCATCTGCATGGGCGGCAGCGGAAAGTGCGGGCTGTCGGCGGCATCGTCGGAGCGCGGCGGGATCAGCTCGATGGCGTTGGCGCCGAAGACGATGAGGTCGCGGATGTACTGTTCCCACATGGCGACGGTCCAGCCGTCGTAGGAGTTGGTCTTTGGGCGGTAGCCGAACTGATGGCCGCGCAGGGCGTATCTGGGCGCGGAGGCGAGGCGCAGATCGTCGGGCGCGTCCACGGTGTCGCGGTCCATGTGCAGATGGCGCAGCAGGGCGCCGGCGCCGTAGAGCGTGCCGCGGGCGTCGTTGCCCACCACCAGGATGTTGCCGTCCACGGTCTGCACGCGGTAGCCTTCGGCGCCGGCGCGCGGGCGCGATGAGGCGGCCGGCAAAGCGCGCGGGCACGTCGCGGCCCGTGAAGATGGCGGGACCGGAGGGCCATTCGGTGGCGATGGGCAAGCGGATGCGGGTGCGTCTGGCAATCTCGTCAGAGAGCAGAACGGCGGCCTTCTGTTCGGGGCCGGTGAGTCCGGCGGGGGTGACGATCGCGGCGTGGCGAAGGTCCAGGGCCTGGGCGGCGAAAGCGCCGAGCAGCACTGCCAGGAGCTTGAGAGAAGCGGGCATGGTTCTCTCCGAGTATATGACCCATAGAGCGGGACCAGGAACCGGAGTATAGTTACCTATAAGGCTTTCTCGCCGCCGACGTGCCGTAATGGAGGTTATGCAATGAGAATTCATGCCGGATTGGGTTTCGCCGGGCTTCTGCTCTGGTTTGCCGCCGCGGCGCCGGCGCAGGATCAGCAGTCGCCCACGCCCGACCACCGTGATTCGCACCGAAACGCGCGTGGTGCTGGTGGACGCGGTGGTGACCGACAAGAAGAACAACTACGTCCACGACTTGAACCAGAAGGATTTCAAGGTCTGGGAAGACGAAAAGGCGCAAAGCATCAACAGCTTCTCGTTTGAAGCCGACCCGGCATCCAACGCCGACCAGAAGCGCTACCTGGTGCTTGTTCTTCGACAATTCCACCATGGCGTTCGCCGACCAGACACGCGCCCGCGATGCCGCGACCAAGTTCATCGACAAGAACGCCGGGCCGAATCACTACATGGCAGTGGTGAATTTCACAGGCAGTCTGCAGGTGGCGCAAAATTTTACATCCGATGCCAACCGTTTGCGTGAAGTAGTGTCGGGAGTCAAGACTTCGTACGTGAATCCCAATGCGCGGCGGGGCATGGGTGGAGGCGTCCGCGGGCTGGGAAATATCGAAGGCGCTTACGGAGCGCGCACGGTGCTGCTGGCGCTGGGCACGATGGCCAAAGGCCTGGAGGAGATTTCGGGCCGCAAGATTCTGATCTTCTTTTCGCGGGGTTTCCCGTTGACGCCGGAGATTCAGTCGGAACTGCAACCGGTGCTGGCGGCGTGCAATAAAGCCAATGTGGCGATTTATCCGATTGACGTGGGCGGGCTGGATGTAGGGCCCGGCCTCAATTCCAACCCGGCGGGGGGAATGGGTATGCCGGGAGGACGGCGCGGCGGCGGTTTCCGGCTGCTGAACATGCTTTCGCCGATGGGCGGGCGCGGAATGATTCAGACGGCCTCGTTTCTGCCCGAACCGCAGCGCGGCGGCGCGGGTGCGGGCGCGGCCGGCGGGAGTGCCGGCGGCGGTGCGGGCAGCTCCGGTGGAGGCGTGGCGGGCGGTGGGGCGCGCACCGGCGGCGGCGCCACTTCGGGCGGTGGGCTCCGGGCGGCGGCGGAACGGTAGGGCGCAGCGCGGGAGGCGGCAATACGCCGGCGAACGGCGGGCGCGGCACCATGGGTAATCCCAATGGCGGTATGAACCGCGGAGGCACCACCTCCGGCAATCGGGGCGGTGGCGGCAGAATGCGTTCCGGGACAGCCCTACAACATGAATCGCGGGCCTTCCATTATTCCTCCGATTCCTCCATTCGCGGGAGCAAACTCAGAACATTCTTTATGCGCTGGCGGACGGCACCGGCGGTTTCGTCATTCTGAACACGAACGACCTGCTGAGCGGACTGGAAAAGATCGGCAGGGAGCAGAACGAGTTTTACCTGATCGGCTACACACCGCCGGAAACCCCGGAAGGAAGCTGCCACACCCTGAAGGTCAAAGTGAATCGGGGCGGGCTCACGGTGCGGGCGCGGACGGGTTACTGCAACCTCCACAAACCCGACTTGCTGAGCGGCAAGCCGGCCGAGAAGGACCTGGAGACGCGGGCGCAGGCCGACGAAGCCGGCACGATTCCGACTCCGCTGCAGCTCTCCTATTTCTATACCGGCGCCAATACGGCGCGGGTGGAGTTGGCGATGGAAATTCCGGCTGCCAGCGTGAAGTTCGAAAAGCTGAAAGGCAAGCAGCATGGCGAGGTCAACATTCTGGGGATCGCCTACAAGCCGGACCGCACGATTGGCGCGCGCTTCAGCGACACGGTGAAGCTGGACTTCGACGATAAGAAAGAGGTCGAGGAGTTTCAAAAGAAGCCTTTGCATTATGACAACCAGTTCGATATCGGGACCGGAAAATTCACCTTCAAGGTGGTGTTCCGGGCGGGCGGCGAAGAGTTTGGAAAGCTGGAATAGCCGCTCGATATCGACCCCTACGACGGCAAGAAATTCAGCATCAGCGGCATCGCGCTGAGCACGGAAATTCACAAAGTGGACCAGGTGGTGGAGGGGCTGGACCAGCTGCTGCTGGAGGGCCGCACGCCGCTGATTGCCGGCGGGCATGCAGATCACGCCGTCGGGCACTTCCGCGTTCAAAAAGGCGGAGACGGCGGTCTGCTACCTGGAGCTGTACGAACCGCTGAACTTCGAGGGGAACCCTGTGAAAGTGGGGGTCCAACTCCGCATCCTGGATGCCAAAGGCCAACAGAAAGCTGGATTCGGGCCTGGTGGAGATGACGCGGTATGCCCAGGCGGGAAATCCGGTAGTTCCGATCGGCTTGCGCATTCCGATGGATGAATTGACGCCGGGCAATTACAAGCTGGAAGTGGTGGGCCGCGATGAGAAGGGCGGCGCCGCCGCGCGGACGGTGGACTTCCAGGTGATGTAGGAAAAGCGGGGGTTGGGGGTAGGGTTTGGGGGTTGGGGATTAGTCTTAGGCGGCCCTCCGGGCGGGTTTGCGGACGGATTCGAGACGTTTGTGGTGGGCGGCCAGGCGTTGGATTTGGACCTTCGAATAAACAAAGTTGGGGGGTAGGGATTCGGGGGGAAAGTCGTATGTTTCGGCTAGCCTCGATTTCCACGCTACCCCGCTGAGGGCCTGATTTCGTCAAAAAGCCTCCTGAATGGCCGTATTTCGTCATTTGGTGTTAGATATATACAGTACTGGTAAGTAGATTATGTGAGCGCTATCCAATCAGGGATACGAGGCGCCGGTCAGACTCCGGGCCGCAGCTATATGCATTACCATCCCTGTCTATGGGTACTTGACGCTTACCTCCCCCTCTTCGCTTTAAAACATCTTGACTACATCATGTTTCAGTAGCACTATCGTGATATGGAGTCCAGCACTGCAAATCAATTAACTCCGCCTGGCGATCGGAACTTCTTCCTTTCCCCCCAGTTCCCCATGCAGCGCCAGTATGAAGCCCTCCGCGCTTACCTCCTCGACGAGGAGCCCTCCGCCGACGTCGCCCGCCGCTTCGGCTACTCCCCAGGCGCCTTCCGCGTCCTGTGTCATCAGTTCCGCCACGACCCTCTAAAACGCGCCTCCTTCTTCCGCCAACCGCATCGCGGACCGCAGTCTGCTCCCGCCCGCGATCGCGTTCGTGATTTGGCCGTGGCCATGCGGAAACGCAATCTCTCGGTCTATGACATGCAGCGCGAACTGGCTGCCGCGGGTCATTCCATCAGCGTCAACTCCCTCACCGTCTTGCTCCGCGAGGAGGGCTTCTCCCGTCTTCCCCGCCGTGCCGACGACGAACGCCCGGCTACCGTGAAACCCGAGATCGCCGACGTCGCCGACGTGCGCCGCTTGGATCTGTCCCCCTGTTCCTTCCGTACCCCTTTAGCCGGTCTGTTCCTGTTTCTGCCTTTGCTGGATCGCATCGATCTCCAGGCGGTGGTCACCGCAGCGCGCTTGCCCAGTTCGCAGATGATCCCCGCCGCCCAGGCCGTCCGCAGTCTCCTGGCCCTGAAGTTGATCGGCGCCGAGCGCAAAAGTCACGTCATGGACCTGGTGACGGATCGGGCCATCGCGCTGTTTGCCGGCATCAACGTGGTTCCCAAACGCTCCTACCTGGCGGCCTATTCCTCGCGCATCGATCACAAGGTCTGTCTACGCTTCATGGAGGCATGGTTGGATCAGGTCGAGCAGAGCGGCTTGCCCCATGGCTCCTCTTTCGACCTGGACTTTCATAGCGTGCCCGCCAATACCGACCAGGAACCCCTGGAAAAGCACTATGTTTCCAGCCGCAGCCGCTCCCAGAAGGGGATTCTGGTGTTCCTGGCTCGCGATGCCGAACAGCGGGTTTTGCGCTATGCCAACGCCGGTGTGACCAAAGCCGAACAAGCCGACCAGATTCTCCAGTTTGTCCGGTTCTGGAGCAAACACACCGGCCAACCACCCGCCGAATTGGTTTTCGACTCGCAACTCACCACTTACCAAAAGCTCTCGGAGGTGAACCGCCAAGGGATCTGCTTCATCACCCTGCGCCGACGTTCGGCAAAGATGTTGCGCGAGATCTACAGTCAACCGGATTCTGCCTGGCAGCGGATCAGTTTACCGGCGCTGACCCGCATTTATCGCAACCCCAAAGTGCTGGAGAATCGCGTGACCCTTCCCGGCTATGAAGGCGAACTACGCCAGTTGACGGTGATGGAATTGGGACACGAGGAACCGACCGTCCTGTTGACCAACCACCGCAAACTCGGTCCGGTCGAACTGGTGACGCGCTACGCGCAGCGCATGCTCATCGAAAATGGAATCTCCGAGGCCGTCCAGTTCTTCCATATCAACGCCCTCTCCAGCATGGTCGGGATGAAAGTGGATTTCGATATGCAACTGACGCTCGCGGCCAGTTCGCTATACCGCATAATGGCTCAGCGTATTGGTAGAGAATACATCCATTCCCAGGCCAAAACTCTCTTTCGCAATCTGTTGGATCTATCCGGCAAAGTGGAGGTCACGACCACCTCGGTGGTGGTGACCTTGGACAAGCGCGCCCACAATCCCTATCTGGTCGCTTCCGGCCTGGCCGATCAGCCCACCCCTATGCCCTGGTTCGGCGACAAGAAACTGATTATCCAATTTGCCTGACCCGTGACGTCGTCGCTCAACACGCCATTCACGTTACTAAATTATTACGCGTGGAAATCGAGGCTAGTGTGAGCACAGCGACCGCCTGGCAGGAGTGGCCGAAGATGTACTCGGCCTTGTTATTCAACTCGGATTCTTGATGGAGTTTCTTGACTCCAGGCATCTTGCGACCGGCCTTGGCAACCTTGATTCCGTCGCCAACCAGAACCGGCCTGCCATCGATGCGCAGGATGCCGGGGTCTAGCCGGAAGAGCAGAGCGCACCAGGCGCGGGTGAGCTTGTCTAGATCCAGGGCCGGGCTGTGGAAGAAGTCCAGGAGGCGGTCGTAACAGGCCGGCTCCAGGCCCAGGGCGCGGACGATGCTGGTGACGCCCAGCAGATCCTTGCGAATGGTCATTCCCGCCAGACAGAGGGACATCCAGAGGAAGGTCCGGGTGCGGGCGCAAGCGGGCTGCAAATCGCACACCAGATTCCACCAATGGTTCCAAAGCATGAAGCGGCCTCCTTGCCGGTCGGCTCGAACTTCGGGTTGTGGGTATTGATAATTGATCAGGCATAGTATAGCATATCTATGCTATACCAACCATACAAAGGGAAGACTCATGAGCCAGAAACGGATTCAACAGATCGAGCAGAGGATTGATCGGATCAAGAGGGCGCTACTGGAGATCGGCCCGATGCGCCCGGGCTCGCTCACCCGCCAGTACAAGGACCCCAAAAACCAAACCGGAGCCTACTGGCAGATCAGCTATACCCGTCAGATGAAGAGCCGCACGGAGTACGTTCGCCAGGAATGCGTGAAGGAGCTTCGCCGCCGGATCGCAGCCCACAAGCGGTTCAAACGCATGGTTGACCAGTGGATCGACCTGAGTATCGAGCACTCCCGGCTGACCATGCAGATGGCCGAATCGACGGCTGACTGATTGGGGAATTCGGTACTCTCAAGTTTGTAATTTAAGTCCTGATAATGGGCATTATCGGTAGTCATGTGGACATTACCTCTGGGGCGCGAAGACATCAAGCGAAACGTGTGGCGTGGCAAAGTTCTAAAGTTCGCCCACAGATTCCACATGAGCGGTTCCAATGGAGTCTCCCAGCCCCCAAGTTCCCCATCGGGACTTAACCGGCCCGCGGCCGCCCGAGTCCGAGCTTTGTACGAGAGGCGCGTCATCCGCTCTGAAAGTGATAACATGCCTCAGGTCCGACCATGGAACCGCAGCCGTCGCAAATCGCGCACTACAGGATCACCAGCAAACTCGGCGAGGGCGGCATGGGTGCCGTCTACCGCGCCACCGACATAAAACTGGATCGCGAGGTGGCCATCAAGGTCCTGCCCGAGGCGGTGGCGCACGATCAAGAACGTCTGGTGCGATTTCAACGCGAAGCGAAGGTGCTAGCCTCAATACTGTTCACTTAGAGAACATTTTCATGGTATTCTGTTTTCGGGGCGAATGCCTCCCCAAGGAGGTGTGCCATGCGCGTTGCCACCGTGGAATCATCCACTCTCACAACGGTTGCGTACGACGAAGCCCGGGAACTCTTGCAATTAGGCTTCTGTAGCCGTGCGGTCTATCAATATTTTGGCGTCCCGTCGGCAGTGCATCGGGCACTGCTCGGTGCTCCTTCCAAGGGCAGCTACTTCAATCACGCCATTCGCGGACGGTTCCCGTATCGCCTGATCCTTCATCATTTGGATGCTCAAGTCCCGGCCGGGTGCGGTGGCTAGGAGAACCCTATGGCTCGCACTGTGGCAACTTTGCCGGCTGGCAGCCGGATTACCGACTACATCAGCTTGGGCGTCCTGACGAAGACTTTTCCGTTGGATAAGGTGCAGGCTGTGGTTGCCGCTGCTGGGAAGACCAACCAGCGACAGCGGGATCTGCCCGCGCACGTGATCGTGTATTACGTCATCGCCCTGACCCTGTATATGCAGGTCTCGTATCGAGAGGTGCTGCGCTGCTTGCTGGAAGGCGTCAAGTGGTTGCTGGGACCGGAGTCGGAAGTGAAGGTGTCCGGCAAGTCGGGGATTTCACAGGCGCGCACCAGGCTGGGCTGGGAACCCCTGAAGCAACTTCATGACGAGGTGGTCGCCCCCATCGCCGTGAAGAGAACCAAGGGTGCTTGGTATCGACAGTGGCGTACAGTCAGTGTGGATGGAAGCACTCTGGATGTTGCCGACAACCAGGAAAACGAGAAAGCCTTCGGGCGGCCGTCGTCGAGTCGTGGGACCAGCGCCTACCCGCAGGTGCGCTTTGTATCCTTGGTGGAAAACGGGACGCACGTGTTGTTTGGCACCCAGATGAGCGGTTATGAAGAAGGGGAGATCACACTGGCCCACAAGGTAATGCCCTCGCTCCAAGCGGGAATGTTGTGTCTTGCCGACCGTAATTTCTTTGGATTTGACCTCTGGGAGAAGGCCTCCGCCACGGGTGCCGATCTACTCTGGAGAGTCAAAAAGAATCTGCGTCTGCCGTGTGAAAAGCGGTTGTCCGACGGCTCCTACCTGAGCACGATCTATCGTTCGGACAAGGACCGCCGCCACGGCGCCAACGGAATCCGGGTGCGCGTAATCGAATACACCCTGGAGGGGGTCGCTGGCGCTGAGCCGGTGTATCGGCTGGTGACGAGCATTTTGGATCCCGGCCCAGCACCCGCTCAGGAACTGGCAGCACTGTATCACGAACGTTGGGAAATCGAGACCGCCCTGGACGAACTGAAAACGCACTTGCGTGGCTCCAAGATCGTCCTGCGCAGCAAGACGCCAGATCTGGTACGGCAAGAGTTCTACGGACTGATGATGACGCATTTCGCCGTCCGGGGACTCATGCACGAAGCAGCACTCCAAGATCGCGAAGACCCCGACCGGCTCTCTTTCCTGCACGCCGTTCGGGTCATCCGACGCAAACTTACCCAGTTTGGCGCTATTCCCCCCTCAGGATAGAAAAGCGTTTCATAAAGCGGTGCTCGCCGAGATCCTGGAAGAAAGGGTCGTATCGAGCCGTGGTCGCCAAATCCCGCGCGGCGTCAAGCGCAAGATGAGCAACTTTCCGCTTCGTCCGCGCAACGTTTCGGCCACCCATCCAATCCGCTATGCCGACTACGTCAAAGTGCTTAAGTGAACAGTATTGGTGCTAGCCTCCCTGAATCATCCCAACATCGCGCAAATCTATGGATCGGAAGCGGACGGCGACACGTGCGCGTTGGTGATGGAATTGGTGCCGGGCTCCACGCTTTCCATTCCGCAGCCCATCGACACGGCACTGAATTACGCCAGACAGATTGCCGACGCACTGGAAGCCGCCCACGAAAAGGGAATCACCCATCGGGATCTGAAACCCGCCAACATAATGACGACGCCTGAAGGCTTGGTGAAGGTGCTCGACTTCGGCTTAGCCTCTGTCCCCAGCCGCGAAGGCGAAACCGGTCCCAATACTTCGCCGACCTTGACTATGGCTGCCACCCAGGCAGGCGTAGTGATGGGCACCGCAGCCTATATGTCGCCGGAGCAGGCGGCCGGCAAAGCCGTCGACAAGCGGGCGGACATATGGGCATTCGGCGTGATTTTCTACGAGATGTTGGCCGGAGAATCGGTCGCCGATACGCTGGCCGATGTGATGCGCGCGCCCCTCGACCTGGGGGGGCTGCCCAAGGAGACGCCGGCTGTAATCCGCGCACTCATCGAACGCTGCGTGGAGCGCAAGGTCCGCGACCGCTTGCGCGACATCGGGGAGGCGCGCATCGTCATTGATCGGCACCTGGCGAATCCACAGCGGGAAATCGTCGCTCCCGTAGCCCGCCGCGCGATACCGTCATGGGTGCTCGCAGCGGGACTGGTCGTTTTGGCCGCGACACCGTTGACCATCTGGTTACGCGGCTCGCCGGCCCGTCCCCTGGCCCGTCGTTTCGAACTTCCCGCTCCCGCCAACTACACTTTCAGTCCGGACGGCCGATGGATAGTAACTCCGCGAGATGATACCTGAAGCTGCGGCGGCACGATGAAACGGAGTGGCGCTTGCTGCCGGGGACCGAGTCCGCCGCCTTTCCGTTTTGGTCTGAGGATTCCTCCTACGTTGGGTTTTTTTCGGACGGACTATTGAAGTCCGTATCGGTGGAAGGTGCCGATGTCCGGAATCTGGCGCCGGCTCCCGACCCTCGGGGTGGAACGTGGCGCGGTAGCGTGAAAGACGGCGTTTTGGTTTGCTACCGCCCGGCCACCTCCACCGTTTCGATTTCGCCACCGGGCAGGATCGGGATCTACCAGCGCCCCTGCCAACTGGGGCGCGAGCGGCACTTCCTTGTTTCCTTCCGGGAGGCGACAAGTTCGTTTTCCACATGATTGCGGGTGCGCCGTCCAGGGTAAGTGACGAGGCCGTCGGACTGTACCGCTGGTCCCTGAGCGGAATATCCGGGGCCCCGATGAAGCTTCTGAATCTGGGCAATCTGCACGTCACTTTCGCGCGCCATCCACACACCGGTGCATGGCACATGTTCTACCTGGTGGGAAGACCCAATGTGGCTGGATTTTCCCTGATGACAGCGCCGATTGATCCTCGCACCGGAGAGCCCAAGGCCGGGCCGGTAAAAATCCTTTCCGATATAGCGTCGTTCGGCAGCACGGGAGGCATCTTTGACACTGCGGCCGGAGGTATGATTCTTTGGCGGCGGGAACCGATTTCTATTCCGATGTGGCGCCTGCGTTGGACAGACCGGAACGGAAATACCCTCGCCACCCTCGGGGACCCCGGTTATTATGTCTCGATTGGGCTCTCGCCCGACGAGACCCGACTCGCCGTGGAGCAGGGGTATCCGAATCGCGAGATCTGGTTGTACAACCTGCAACGAGGGAGCGGGGCCCGCCTCTTTTCCGAGCCAGGCTTCAAGAGCAGCGCCATTTGGTCGCGGGATGGGCATTGGCTCTACTATGTTTTGGGGTCGGAGATGAAGCTTTCGATCGTCCGTCGTGCGGCGAATGGCAGCGGAGCGCAGGAAGTACTTTACGAGTATGAGGGCGCTCGGCTTCAGCTTGATGACTTGACGCCGGACGGAAAGTATCTGTTAGGAAACGCAAGTGGGACCATCGGATCTGGAGGGACCCGCAAAGACCGCGGCAACATCATTTTTCGCTTTGATGTTAGCGGATCCTCGGCACGGCCGGCGCTTGAGCGCTGGCGCCCAACCCGGGCGGGATCGGGGTAAGAATCACGCTGGACAGCCGCCAGTTACTCGTGTCCACGTCGTCCCTGGGCACCACGGGGTACACTCTCCGGTATCCGCCACTGGATGGCGAGAAGGCTTTGCCGATTCCGAATTTCCTCACGTCCCTGTTTTTCGGCACGGACGGGAAGATGCTGTATGGTGTTGACAACCGTTCGAGCACCCGATTCATTTCTGCGATGCCGATTTTCCAGGAGCCGTCCGGCAATATCCGTTTCGGTGAGAAGGCGTCTCTGTTTCCCGACTTCACGGTCATCCACGGTTCGGCTAGAGTAGGCGCAGTGACGCAAGATGCTCAGCGATTCCTGATCATCACGACGGACGCCCCCGAATTGCTCAACATTCAAGTGCTGACCGACTGGACCACGCTGCTGCCTGCGGTGTCCGCTTCCAGGTAGACGGTATTCGACCGTAGAATTCCTGTCGCGCCGCGCTTCTCCATCCCCTTACCGTGATTGGCTAGCCGCTTTGCAATCCGCTGCAGAATAGGTGCTTTCCGGACGGCGAAACTGGAGAAGGTATCGGCGAAGTGTATGCTCGTTAAGGCGTGATGAATGAGCCGCTGACGAAGCGCCGAGAGTTGCTGCGTGACAATGTACTGGCCAATTTGGACAAGCCGATTCGCGAATCTCCCGAACTTAAGGCAAGCCTACCGGACCTGATCGCCTCCGTGAAAGCGAGCGGCCTGGAAGGGCTCGTGGCAAAGCGGCCGCTTACGAGCCCGGCCAGCGCTGGGGCGCCTGGCAGAACATGCGCTTCAACCGCGGGCAGCCGTTCGTGATTGCTGGGTACACGCTGGCTTCCAGGGCCTTCGACGCCCTCGTGTTCGGCTATTACCAAGACGGAAAGCTGCTGTACGCCGGGCGCACCCGTAGCGGATTCACTCCGGCCTCATGCGACCAGCTATTCCGGCGCTTTGGCGCCCTGACGGCGGAATCATGCCCCTTTGCCAACCTTCCCGAGGCAAAGGGCGGTCGCTGGGGCGAAGGGCTGACCGCGGAGAAAATGGCCCAATGCCGGTGGTTAACGCCAACGCTGGTGGGATTCTTCGAGTTCGTCGAGTGGACGCCAGACGGTCACCTACGCCACGCCCGTTTTATGGGGCTGCGCGAGGGCCATCAGACGACGGACGTGGAGCGAGAGGCCTGATCACCCGCGCGGACGAAGCCTACGCGGTCGCAGCCTTCTTCGCGGCCCATCGCTTTTTGAAAGCAGGGCCGGTCTCGCGAAAGACTCCGTCTCGGCGGCTTCGGAATGCGGAAGAGCGAGTGAAGCGAATCCGTCGACTGGCGTCGGTATCGATGACAAGGATGCGTGTACTCCAGCGAAAGACCATACTGTGTCCATCGGAATATGCCCACAAAAACCAAAAGACAGGAACCGGACCGAAGTCCGAATTCCTGCCTTTCAGCTCCTGCGCCGAATGTGAGTCTTACTTCACCGACGGGCTGTCATCGGCCTTCAAATCGCCGATTGCATACTGAATGCCTGCACGCAGGTGTTCCAGCATCGGCGTCATGGTGTACAACGCCTTTTCATTGTGGCCATGGCCTTCATAGAACACGCGGCCTTTGCCTTCCTTGCGAATGTAGCTGAGGGCATAGTCGCCGTCCGAACGCGGATTCCGCTCCTTCGCCTTATCCGTATCGCTCATCTTCGCGTAATCGATGCTGGTCAGCACATGCACATTCTTGCGGGAAAAGGAATCTTCGGCGAACGTATAGGTCTCATCGTGGATTTCGAATTCCTGACCGTGGAACATCGCGGTGAGCGGGCTCGCCGGGTCGTCAATCTTCGTGGTGATGAGCTGCGGATCGCTCCAATGGAACTTAAAGAACCCGCCGATCAACGTGTTGAACTCGGGCCATCCGTGGACATCGGCATTGGAACTGGGCTGCTGGCCACGAGGGGGTGGGGGAACCGCGGTGTTCAGGCGTGCCGTGAAGTCAGCCTGTACCAGCCTGCCCGTCTTGTCGGTATCCAGCTTGTCGTACCACGCATCGGCCAGCGTGGCGAGCTCCTGGCGGCTGATCTTCTTGTCGCCGTTTGAATCGCCCTGTGCAATCATCTGAGCAGCCAGCACATGCGCGGTATCGCTGTGCGGAGTGGCGGCGGCGATCTTGCTCTGTTCGGCGCAATCCCAATGGTAGGAGTCGGTCGCGGCGTGAATGCCAGCAACGCCCTTACCGCTTCTCACGAAATCGAGGAACGCCGCGCGACGCGCTGCCGTGGCTGCCGTGTCGGCGTCGTCCAGGAAACAGGCCGTGGTGCTGTCGAGGAAAATCGCGTCGTACTGCTTCAGGTTGTTGGTGTTGATGTCAGCCAGACTGTAGCTGATTGTCGTCGACCAAAGGTCGCCCTTGTTGCCGAGCGCTTCCACGGTCTTCGCAGCCATGGGAATCGACGAGTGCACGAATCCAAACTCACCTGTGTGCGCGAACACGAGCACCTTGCGGGCGCGCGCGGGCTTGGCGCCAGGTGTAGTCGGCAGGGCTGCCAGCATCCCATCGATGTTCGCCTGGGGCGTTGTCATCGGCGTAGAGTTACCCCAGGTCTGGAAGCCGCCCGGCGCCGGGAGAGGGAACACCGTCAGCAGAGCGGTCACGAGCTGATCTTCGTTCACTGCGCCGCTCTTCGCGGTATCGGCCGCGGTGAACCAGGCGTTAAACGTATCCTTCAGTTCGGCTCGCGAAACCGAGCCGTCTTTGTCTTTATCGAGCGAGTTGAACAGCGCGGGGCCCATACCGCCGCGGCCGCCGCGCCCACCCGGACCGCGGCCCGCCGGGGGCTGTGCATTCGCAACACTGCTTGCGAGTGCGAGTATACCTACCGCTCCCGCTGTCATCCACTTCATATTCTTCAATCCTGAGGACTTCACCAATGAGCCTCCTGCACTGTGAAATAGTCTATCGCACTGCATTTAGTTCGTGAGCCCGGACGGAACCATCCAGCGAAACTGGGAAGAACGGGATCAGGCGGGAGACTTTGTGCTTGTCGACATACTCTCCGATGGCCATGATCACCTCTTCGGGGTCGTAAGTCTGCCCTTCCGGCATTCTCTACACGAGACCAGCAGCGATCTCGCCGAGC
>CAVVLD010000079.1:0-79710 GCA_963748795.1 uncultured Solibacteraceae bacterium | reverse complement strand
AAACTTTTTGGTCGATCATCTGGCGGCTACTCCGAGTTCCCGGAAGATGCCCACCATGCTGTTCTCCGGCACGGTTTCGTAGTGACGGTCGAGCGCCGTCGGATTTTGTGAGCCGCGGGACGGGCGGATCTCCTGGGCAGTGGCCAACTTCGGACGGATGGCTTTCTCCCCGCAGCACCACCACGGCGGCGATGGTCTTCAGACCCGCCGGAGTGGCTTGGTAGTGACGCGTTTTCCCGATCCGTTCCACCATCTGATTTCCGCGAAGTTTCTTCAGATCATAGGCGGCTTGGCGGGGGCTGTAGCAGCCTTCCGGCTGGCCGTTGCACCGCACCACTTGATCCGATAGCTCCGATGAGGTGAATCCTCCGGGACGCCAGGAGATCGCCAGGACTGCTTCGGTTACACGCCGTATCCGCTGTCTATCGAAGTCGAGGCCACCCACTTTCGCCTTGCCAATCGCGGACGGCCCCGGCAAACGCTCCAGCGTATCGTCTGCGATGAAGCATTGGTCGATACACAATAGGGCCTGCATGCATCTGCTCCAGGATGCTCTTCAACTCAGCAACGATGCGGGGAAATTTCTCCACAGACCGTCCGCAGTCCAGCCTCGATGCGAAGTACCCGTTCGCCTTTGGTATAGATCTTCAACGTCAGCTTGCCGCAATTCAGCCGGAAGATCGTCAGATCATACGTAGGTCTCTCGACCGTCACCTCCCATTCGGCAGGCCTTCTTTTTCTGTGGTGCGATACCTCGGCCGGCGCCGGTAACCGAAAATCGTTTTGATCGTGTCCAGATCAAGCGCTGCCCGGCTGCGGTCGATTAGCGCTTGGAAGACTCGTTCCATCTGACCGCCCAGCTCGAACAGCAGATTCCGGCTGTACTCGATCTTCTGCATGCGAATTGTATTCGACACAACTGTGGCGTTGCAGAGCAGGCTAAGGCGTTTGGCTAAGGCGTCTCCTCGTTAAAGAACCACTGTGAGGACTGGCGGAGCATGTTTGATCGTGATGCCCTCGGCTGTAACCCATTGCCGAGATCCCGAGATTGGTCCCATGAGCGATCAGTGTTGCCAGCAGCACAGCTCGCGACGAGACTTTGCGGCCGACGGAGCGAACGCTTCGGTGAAGTGGCACCGGTAGTCCACCTCACAAAGCAGATGTTCGATACGGATCCGCCCAAGCAAGGACTTAAAGAGTCGGTGTACTTGCTCCGTGTTTTCGAGCGCCTCCAATCGATCTGGCTACTTCAGTTCAGTTTGAGGCGCCCCTGGCGCACTGCAGCGAACCGATTGGCTATCAGCCCTTGTTGCGCCTCGCCCGCTACCCGGTTGAGATCCAGTTCGAGATGTTGCAGGGCGGGATCGGCGCTCACCGGCAAGGGCAGGAGCGCGAATCCTTGCTGGCGTTCCTCCTCCCAACGGGCCTGGTCGTAAATCAGGTTCCTGAAGTGTCCGTGGTTGCGGCTCTCCGACCAAGTACAAATCGCCCGACTGCAGATGATCCCGCACTGAGAGCCCAAGACAATTTGCCAGGTGTGTTGCCGCTCGGACCCTCGGCGTTCTTGACCGGTGCGCGAAGATCCGCATCCACAAAACTCACGGGCGCATCGGTGGGAAGCGATGTCAGTTCGCCGCGATAGAGGCGCCTGGCAACATTCAGCGCGGCCAGCATGGGTTCGGAACCGCGCTGGGCTTCAAACGGCAGTTCAAAGAACTGCGGCTGGTACCGATTCAGGTAACTCAGGCGGCTTTCCAGGCGTTTGACTTATTACCTCATCGGATAGGCTGACGATGCATGTCCTCGAAAAACGTCCGCACCTCGGTCGATATCCCCGAGCTCCTCTACCGCCAACTCCAGGAAGCTGCCCGGCGTCGGGGCTGCCGGCCCGCTCTCTGATCCTCCATTCCATCGAACGCGAAATCCATGACGAGCAGAAAGGCCCCAGGACCCGGATCAAAGTGCCCCTGGTGCCCGGCCAGGGCGAGCCCATCCAGATGACCAATGAAGAGATCTACGACATCGTATTTTCTTGACATCAACGTCTGGATGGCGCTTGCCGTCGAGCGGCACCAGTTCCATCAGGCATGGTGGAACAGCGATTAAATCTCAGGCGATCAAGCTTCTGCCGTTTCACCGAGATCGGTTTGTTGCGCCCGGCGGCGATGACCGGCCACCGTTGAGCAATGAGCCCGCTTGGCACGTCTATGCAGGTTTTCTCGCGGACGTCCGCGTCACCGTCTTCCCCGAATCCTCCTCGATCGACAATCTGTTCCAAGCGAACGTGGCGGTCCCGCAACTGGCGCCGAAGCTGTGGCTCATGGGTACCTGCCACGCATGCTGCCACCGGCAACGCGACTTTGGCTCACCTTCGACAAATAGACTTAAAGCTCTGCCCAGCGTCGAGCGCGGCTTCTCTGACCTCAGGCCAGAGCGTCCAAATCTGGCCGCTTTGGTGCCCGGCTTTTTCGCGCGCTTCTACGCGAGGCGGTTTCGGTTTCCGGAATCCAGTTGCCGGCCAACAGCGCCCCTCATAGCCGCGCGGCGATTTGCGACAGATTGCAACGGAAAGCGACGGATCGCGACAGACCGCGACAGTTTTCAGGCAGCGAGACACTTAGCGACAACGCGCGCAACAATCGCAACAAAAGGCAACGGCTGGAGGGCTCAGAGGCAGCCCAAAACCCGGTAGTGGAACATAAAGGAATTGTCGAACACTGGTGGTTGGGTTTGGCACTCAGGTCATTTGCCCTGAGTGCGTTATGGCGAGCGACACTTCGCGGCGTCTGTTCGACGCGTGTTCGACGGCCCGAATTTTCGCAAAAAACCCGAGGTTTCACGCGTCCCGAAGCGCCCTGCCGTTCCCTTGGCACATAGATGGTCCTACAGTTGCAGAGTCACAACGCAGTGCCAAGAACAGCCAGAGGGAAAGTAGGAATATACACGCCAGAGCCGCTTCAATGAGGCCACGGCCGGGAGGCCGTGGAAAGGTAGAGAGCTGACTATTTGAGCCTGCTGAGTGTGGCAGCTTCAATGAGGCCACGACCGACAGGCCGTGGAAAGTCGATGAGCCGGCGGCGTTGGTGGCTGTCAGGGCGGCTTCAATGAGGCCACGACCGGCAGACCGTGGAAAGGGCTTGGCGCTCCAACTATTCAGTTATCAAAGACCTAGCTTAGTTTCTAGCATACGAAATGCGATCGGTGGCATTCCTTCAGCGGCCTGTTTGCGGATCGCATCAACACAACAATCCCCCTTTACACACCAACACACGAGCGATCGATGAGTTTTCACCGTCGCCCAGTCGCTCGCTACATCAGGGCCTCCGATGCCTGAAGTTCCTATACTTTCCCTCTGTGAAGCGCCTCGCGCGGTAGACCTGCCCGATACCGCGTGCCTCGAGTTCCTCACGGTTGTTGCTTGCATCCGCGTATCCTGAAAAACCGATCAACGAAGCGACCGTCGCCAGGTCGAGTTTCGGTACCCAAACCGGATAAGTTAGCTGTGCATACTGGTCAAAACCAGTAGTCCGCAGGCCGTCGCCACGGGGCATTGTCGGGAACATCGGTAAAGCTTCGAGGGCGAGCCGGTTGGCCCCGCGGACCGTCCGGATTGGGTCAGTCGAAGGGTTCGTAGCGCGTAATGTGCGGCCGGTAATCGTTAGGATCCCAGCGCATCGAAGGCTTGTCATCCTCGTACTCCCAAACGTGAAAGAGCGCGGCGCGAAGATGTTCGCCCGTAGTCTTTTCATGCAAACTCGCGCATAAAGCTAACAAAATGCTGATGTCCGGTTCCACTGATGGTACTGGAAATCGTATCGGCTATCAACTCTTTCTTACCTCCAGCCAGGCACCCGTCGGAGCCGAACGCTGTTACGAACTCGCACGCCCGGCTGTTTCGGGATCCAGCGAACTCTTCAGCCTTTCTTCGGAACTCGACCAGCTTGATCGTGAGGTCATTACCGAGTGTCCAGGCTGGATTCACATCTCCGCTCAACCCGGATTCCAGGCCTTGTGCCATCTCGTCTTCATTCACGATGTCGGAGTGCAACACCGGCATCCATACGCCGGAGCCTTCGCACCAACTCATGCGAACGACCGAATCTGACCGGGCTAACGTCAGAGTGCGCAACGTGCCCAAGGCAGCCAGGTACCCGAGCAGGTTGGCTGCATCCAGACCCTTCAACTCAATTGCATGTAAAGGCATGAATGGCCTCCTCGCGCTGCTCTTCTTCGCTGATCCGGTGGTCGGTGAGCCGGACCAGCATCTCGAGATATGCAAGCCCCCACCACCCATAGCGGCGCGTCAGTCGCCAGAATCGCTCAGTGACGCCAGATCCGCAATCGGCAAGACCGTGAGCGCTTGTTGACAACCACTCCCCATACCGAACGGCCACCGGCGCATCGTCGATTACCACTGGGGCAAACGGGCGGCACCAGCCGTGGTGGCTCGCTGCGAGGTGCAGTAGCAGGTCGCAATCGATCTCAGGACCGAACTCCGCGTTCGCCAGCATCGCCACCGTTTGCAGTTCGTGGCGGCCTTTCGCCGGATAGCCAGCGGTGCGCCTCGCCCGCTCTCTCGCATTTCGGTCACGGCCATTGCTCCCAGACTTCGCCAGGTCCGCCGCACCTGGAAGAGAGACGCCGCCGCGAAGCCAGGCCTGGAATCGTGGATCGGCTTTGCCAATGTCGTGCCATCGGGCGGCAGCCTCCACAGTTGCGGCAACACGATGTGGCAGCCCTAAAATCGTGACATAAGCCTTCGCCCGCGATGCGCAAGCCGCCAAATGATCCTTGAGTGGGATCTCCTGGCTAGTGTAACTGGATGTCCGGCTCTCTTGGGCTAACCTTCCAACGCCGCAAAGGGCTGTCAACTCCTCCGCTCCGTCGTCGTTCACTTCACCACGAAAGCAGCGGCGGTACTTCGGCTTGAGCGTGCGCAACTGTTGGGCCGATTCTCGGTACCATGAGCCCTCCGACATCGCAGCCACAAGTGAGTCGAGGGCCAATTCAATCTCGGCGTCCGTCTCGGCGCCGCGTAGATTTCGAATTCCATCTTTTGGTACTTCCGACCACTGTTCGATCACGCCTGCTTCCAGTCGCAACGAGGGAACACCCCGGCCCAACGTCGCCTGATCGGCAACGTCCTCTACCGCGCCAACGTATGCCGGGTTCCAGCCCCATTGATCACACCCTCCATACGCTGCCGGAACTACGATGATCGAGCCCGGCCGTACTGAGGATTGGGGTTCTCCTGTATCATCACCCTGCCATTCCAACACCGGACGCAGGATACCGGTGACTTTGGCATCACTTGCCACTCCCTCAACATCCGCCACGGGAGCCACACCGGAATCCCTTGCCAACCAATGCCGAACCGCCCACACCGGGATTGGCAGCATCTCTTCCGATTGCGGCGGGAGGCGGCTGGTAATATCCTTCCATGTCGGGGCGTTTCCTGCCGTCAAATCCGCACGCCATACGACTAACACATCCGCGGGCCCCGATTTCGGACCATGCAAGAATAGCGCAGGCTCAGCTTCAACGGCCGGTTGAGGAGCGGTTTCTGACCAGCGATCGATGTGTCCCGGCAAAAGTACCGGGGCGTCCGCCCGCTTCATGTTGAGTGAATCGGCGTCCTTGGCGTTGGAGAGCATCGTGCGCAGAGAGTCCACTCCAAGATCGATGACTTTCTGCATCTGCTTCCCCTTGCTTTCCGCCTTGGCTTGTTCATTCAGCCACCGCCAGGTCGCATTTAAGGCCTCCCCATACACCGCGTCTTCGTAATCTCTCTCTCTTGTTTGGTCCTTCTGTGCTATGACTGCGGCGGCCACCTTGATGGGCTGCCCATCGCGATTCAAGCGTCCAAAGCGTTGTTCAAGGGCATCGATGCTGGCTACCTCAGTCACGAGAGCGTCGAAGTCGAGATTCGCACCTACCTCGATACATTGCGTCGCCACTACATACAGCGACCGTTCTGAATCCTCGGCTCGGCCCATCCGGGCATGGGGAGCCAACCGGTTCCACACTCGTTCACGATCAAACGGACGAGCGCGGCCCGTCAACAGTTCCGCCGCGCATCCGTCATCACCAATAAGGAGATTATGAATTTGCCGTGCTGTTGCCACGCGGTTGGCAACGACTCCAATCACTCGCGCTCCGGCTGCTCGCATATCGCGCGCACACTTTGCCATTTCACGCGCCAAACCATCGAAGCTACCTTGTGCGGTATCCTCGGAACTCAATGGAGCGACTACTAGGCGAGTTGGTTTCGTCGCCTCCCATCTCCTGCCCAGGAGTCCATCGCGGTCGTTCTGATTCTCGCAGAAAGGCATTGTAGAGGATCGCGGCGTTGCGGACATCTCGATCACGCGGAATGGAGTCTGTATCTCGCCCTGCTCCTCCGTCGTCCAGCTTCGATACCTGCGGATCCATTCCAGCGTCTGCAAAAAAGGTTGCGCCGTGTGGGTCTCATCAACGATGATCAGAGCGTCGTTCGCTGCCAGCGCTGCCCAGATTGGCCAATTCAGATTGGATCGTGATCCGTAGGCTCGAAACAGCAGACTGGAACCGACTTGGTCTACGGTGGAGCAACAAACTGTCGGCTGAAGCGGTGATCGGGTCCAGCTATCGTCTTTCGGGATGCCTTCCCGCAGAGTACCCACGTAAAGTGGGTCTTCATTCGCGTCCGGGCCAGCAAGATCCCATAGCGATCGAGCTACGCGACCTGCAGGACTCTCCGACGTCGCGCTGGAAAGTGCATCGGCAATTTTTTGCGAACGGTCCACAGCTTCGTCAACAACCAGACACCGGTCAACAATGAGGAATACGCGACGTGCGGCTCCAGGGGCGCCGGCCGCCAGCGCGAAGACTGCAATATCGATCAGTGCGGTCTTGCCGGCGCCGGTGGGTAAGGCAATACACGTCGGCCATTCCCCATTAAGGATCTGTCTCGCCAGCCGTGCCTGCCACGGAAAAGGCGGCGTCCCATGTACCTGCGTGAAAAAAGCGTCAAACCATTCAGCGGCGCTCATCGTCCTCCTCCGCGCACCGGCCTGAACAGACCGTACCCGTAGAATCTTCCCGCACCCGCAACTATCGGACCGCAAATTGGATCGGCGAATGTGACTTGGGCGTGAAGATGAAACCGTTGGGGCTTACCTGCTCGGAACAGGGCAGGAGGAAATTGAGCGGCAGTCGGCACCCCGGCGAAGCCAGATGCTTTCATCAGACTGACCGATTCCGGCAACGGCAACCCAACGAGCGCAAATGATCGTCTTACGGTCTCCTGTGCCTCCGCTCCGTATGGATCCTCCGGGTACCTGTCGAACACATGCGGGGTAACGGTGGCCCATGTCTTGCTTTCAAGCGTCCAAGTTTCGGGTAACAGGTTCGCCCGAGCCTCGTCTGCTGTCGCCAAGGCGAGATTCCATTTCCCGAAGGGCATGCTCAGTTCAGTCAACTTTATGATCGTCTCGAGCACCTGCCCACGTTCACTGGGGCTGGTCAACCCCGGGGAGGAGTACACCGATGCCCAAAATCTCACCGGTCGCGTGAGCACTGCCTGCGAATGCCAGCGGCACGAGAGCCACATGCGCCCGGTCGCTACGAACGGGCTTCTCCAGGGTGCTGTGCGGTGCATGTCCACTGAGAAGTTCTGGGCTTGGTTGCGGCCCCAGTTTCAGCAAGGCTGCCCGAAAGGCAGACGTAATCGAGAGGGTTCCCCGCAGCCCCACCCGTTCGCCAGCGTTTTTTCGCACCACAATGAGCTCGTGGAAGGTGCCCCTAGCTATGGGAACCGCGACTGGCGTTGGGGGCTGATACCGGAGTGTGGCTCCTCGGGAAGGCCGGTGGACTTTGGCGCCCGCTCTTTCAAAACGCGCGTAACTCTCCTGCAGCACCTTAAGCCGGCCGGGCGTAGCCACCCGCAAACGGATAACTTCGTTGCCATTGCCTGGTTCCCACCTCACCAGCCCATCCGGTGGCTGGGTGACGACTTCTATCCCTACCAAGCTGGCTGAGTGGCCGAGAGATGGAGTCCGGCGGAGTAGTTCCTCCAGGCCGGCTCTTTGGTCTATGGACATCGACCGCTCCCAAACAAACCAAACCTCCGGATTAGGCAGGTAAGCAGACGGAAACGTGCGACCCTTACGCGGGCGGTTGTCTGGTAATGCCTCCTCGCCGCGGCTGTCGTTCACCGGCACAAAGACGTCTACGAGTTCTCGGGGAACGGGCTCGTCAGAGTCAAAGTACAGCACAGGCGGACTCTTCTCCAGCCACTCCAAAACAGGAATAAGTTCCGGCTCGGCACCGCCCACGGCCCAGGCAGAAACCAAAGCGGAGTATAACCTGGATGGGTGTGGCGGCCATTCCACTTTGCGCTTGGCGTCTCCATCATCAAACTCGGCCGCATACACCCGTCCGGTAAGGTACCGCACTCGAAGAGCCAGCATGGGTTCTACTCCGCGGCTACTGCCATCGACTTTCGACGGCTCATGAGCACCAGCAACCTCAAATCCGCCGACGGTCTTAGGGTCAGCGGTTTGACCGGCCAGGGCAGTCCGAGCTGAACGGCGCTCTTCGCAGCTCTATCCGTCAGTACGAAAGCTTGATCTGCGCTGAGCTTAAAGGTCCTCTCTGCGCCATGTCCAACGAAAGCGAACTGCCCCGGTTCACCATCCAACAGACACCGGGACCGTAGGTCGTAACCCTCTTTGTCGAGCGCACAGGTCGCGGCCAGGCCCAGCGCTGCTAACAGGGTGCGCGCTGCATCGTTAACGTCATTCTGCCTGGACTCATCAGCGCCTTCCACTGGAAATCGAAGCCGTCGTAAAGCGGCAAGCGAAAGTACGGTCGTCTGCTCAGCGTAAGCCATGGTCACGCCGCCGTGGTTCGGCGTCTCCTCCTTGCCGAGGGACGGCGTCACATTGCCGAGATTTAACTCTGAGACTTTGCCCTTCTTTCCATATTTCACGGGCCCGTTGGCGTCCGTTCGCGCGATGCCCCGATCAACCGTCCATCCGCCATCGGGCTTGACGAAGACATCAACGCCTTCAGGCACTACCGGATCTATCCGGCTTGATGCGCGCACCCCTACCGCAATGTCGTAGCCGACAATCTCTGATACGAGAGCCCGCTGAACCTTGGCTCCTGCTCCCCCACGTGGCCCCGTCGAATCCCAGAAGCCAAAGATCAATGCGGTTGGGCAGAGCTCCATCAGAGGCGTGGCGTTAGCGGATTTGGCAAAATCCAGCTTCTTTCCAGGATCTGACTCACGAAAGGCGACCCCACAATATTCAGAATTCCGTACGAGAGCATCGGCGATTCGATGTGGAACTTCAAGAACCGTCAGCTTCCCAATCTCGGCTAAGTTGGCCTCAGATTCTCCCGTTGCGAAATCAATCTCCACCAGGGGAAACTGGACCTTTCCTGCCTGGTAAGCCCTAAGCAGGGCGAGTTCCATGCGGTTTGCCTGCGATTGCACAGAATCGAGGAGTACCGTCTTCACTTCAACGACGTGATCCCCCTGTCTTATTTTACGGACTTCCGTGGCGTACCGGCCGCCCTCGTAAGTAGAGGGAAAGACCTTCGGATCCCCGACGGGCATCAGCATTGTGGTGCGCTTAATCCCGGCGAACGCACCAGCAACTGCATCGTGAAGCATCTCAAGATCTAAAGCAGACATAGTGACATCATAGTCATGATACTTCAATTGCAATGGAGCAAACTCGTCCTTGCCAAGCCTAAACGTACCCGGTAACAACAGTCTCAGCCAGAACTATCCCCCGCGTAATCAATCATTTCCTGCCCATCGAGACCCGCTCTCCACGGTCGCCGAAGTCGGCACAGCGGCCGACGCGATAGTGTGCCTCGACGGCGCAACCGGTGGTGGGTGCCGTCGTTAAAACCGGCGAAACTGCGGCTGTTTTAAACCGTTCGCCAACCCTAGTCATTGCGAAAACACCTGAGGCTGCGCAAACAACAACCTACAATTAAAGCCTGGAGGCATTTTTGCGTATTGTCGTTTCCGGCGCTGCCGGGTTTGTTGGTTCTCATTTTTGCGACCGGCTGCTGGCGGAGGGCCACTCCGTTGTGGCGCTGGATAATTATCTGACGGGCGCGCCCCGGAACCTGGCGCATCTTTCCAGTTGCAGCCGTTTTGAGTTTTTCGAGCGGGACATTACCCAGCCGTTCACCATTTCCGGCGCCGTGGATTGTGTGGTCAACATGGCATCCGCGGCCAGCCCCAAAGATTACCTGGCACATCCCATTGCCACGCTGGATGCCGGCTCGCTAGGCAGCCGCAACATGCTGGAACTGGCCCGCGCCAAAGGCGCCCGCTACCTGGTCACTTCCACCAGCGAATGCTATGGCGACCCCGAAGTCCATCCGCAGGTGGAAACCTATTGGGGCCACGTGAATCCGGTAGGCCCGCGCTCCTGCTACGACGAAAGCAAGCGATTCACCGAAGCCCTCACCATGGCGTATCATCGCCAGCACGGGTTGCCCACCAACATCGCCCGCATCTTTAATACTTACGGCCCGCGCATGAAGCTGGACGACGGCCGCGTGGTGCCGGCGTTCCTGGGCCAGGCCTTGCGCGGGGATCCGCTCACGATTTTCGGTGACGGCTCGCAGACCCGCAGTTTCTGCTACGTCTCCGACATGGTGGACGGTCTCTACCGCCTGATGCAATCCGCCGAGCGCTACCCGGTGAATCTGGGCAATCCGCGCGAGATGACCATTCTGGAGTTCGCCCGGCACATCCTGGCGCTCACCGGCAGCCGCTCGGAGATTGTTTTCGAACCCCTGCCGGTAGACGACCCCAAACAGCGCTGCCCCGACATCGCCAAAGCGCGCACCCTGCTGGGCTGGGAACCTCGCGTGGACCTGGAAGAAGGGCTCCGCCAAACAGTGAATTACTTCGCCGCACTACAATAGGTAATCGCGCACATGCAATTTCCTGAACTGTACCGGGCCGAGGTGTTGAAGGCCCTTGACACCATCGATCTCTCGAAAGTCAGCCGGGCCATCGAAATTCTCGCGGAGGCCCGCGAACAGGGCCGCTGCATCTTTACCTGCGGCAACGGCGGCAGCGCCTCCACGGCTTCGCACTTCGCTACCGACATGGTCAAGGGCGCCAGCTACCAGCGCGAAAAGCGCTTCCGGATCCTGTCGCTGGCGGACTCCATACCCACGCTCACGGCGTACTCCAACGACGTGGCGTACGAATGCGTTTTCGCCCAGCAACTGCAAAACTTTGCGCAGGCGGGCGATGTGGTGATGGCGTTCAGCGGGTCGGGCAATTCGCCCAACGTGCTGCGCGCCGTGGAATACGCCAATTCCATCGGCTGCCACACCATTGCGCTGACCGGCAGGGACGGCGGCCGGCTCGGCCCCCTGGCGCAGCTCAACATCCAGGTCTCCCATCCGCACATGGGGAGCATCGAAGACGGCCACTTCATCGTGATGCATATGATCGGCTACTACTTTATGGACGCCGATACCCGCAATACGCCGAGCGCCCTATGAGCTCTGGCGGGCGCCTGCGCCAGGCGGCCTGGTGGGTGCTCTCTTTCCTGGTTTCGGGAGTCCTTCTTTACTACGCGCTGCGCGGGGTGGATTGGGCCGGGGTGTGGCGCACGGTGGCAGCGGCCCAATGGTGGTACCTGGCGGGCGGCGCGGCGATCTCCGCGGGATCTTATTTTCTCCGCTCGCTGCGCTGGCGCATTCTGCTGAACGCCGAAGGGAATTTCGGCGTCGGCACGGTTTTCTGGGCCAACATGGCCGGCTATCTGGGCAACAATTTCCTGCCCGCCCGGGCGGGCGAATTGCTGCGCAGTGTCCTGATCAGCACCCGCTCGGCGTTAAGCAGCGCTTACGTGCTGACCACGGCGCTCAGCGAGCGCCTGATGGACGTGATCGCGCTGGTGCTGGGCGCATCGCTGGTTCTGCTGACGGTGGATCCCAAGCCCGGTTGGATGGAGGCCCTTTCCCGCACCATGGCTATTGTCGCCGCCGCCGGCGCGGTAGTCATCATGGTGCTGCCGCATACCGGCATGCTCCTGGAAACCATTCTGACGCGCATTCCCATGCCGGCCGGCCTGCGCAAGAAGCTCATCCAACTGTCCGGGCAGATTCTGCTGGGGATGCGCGCGTTCCACGATTGGGCCCGCTTTGCCGGCTTCGTTTTTCTGACGCTGGTCATCTGGACGGCCGATTCCATGGGCGCGATCGTGGCCGCCCGCGGCCTGGGCCTGCACTTTTCGTTCGGCGTGGCGCTGCTGTTGTTGACCGGCATGGGGCTCGGCAGCGCGCTGCCTTCGACGCCGGGGTATGTAGGGGTCTATCAGTTCGTTGCCGTGACCGTGCTGACGCCTTTCGGCATCTCGCGCGATGCCGCCCTGGCTTACATCCTGGTGGTTCAAGTGGTGGGATACGTTGTGGTGATACTGTTCGGTTTACCCGGCCTCTACCTGCTGCAGGGCGGCCTGCTGCGGAAGTCTGAATCCGCGCCCGCACCGGGTCAACCATAGGTTTTCCGCTTCCCACAATCAGTGCCGCGGCCTCCGCATCGGGCTTCCGCGCCAGGACCACGCACCCGGGTTCGTAAAACGGCGCATTCCCGCCACGCCGCGCTAACATTAGCCATGCGCTACCTTCTATTGCTCGCGTTGTCCTGCCCCCTGATTGGCGCCGATCCCCCAAAACTGAAACTGGGCGACGACGTTCGCCCCGTCAAATACGCCGCCGATCTCACGCTCGTCCCCGGCGCCGCCACCTTCGCCGGCAGCATCGATATCGACATCTCTCTCGCCCGGCCCGCCTCCCTCATCTGGCTCAACGCCTCCGCCCTCACCATCGAGCAGGCCACCATTACCCGCCAGGGCCGCACGTCGCCCGCCGCCGTCGAACCCGGCGACGACTCCTTCATCGCCCTCCGCCCGCGCGCGGAAATCCCTGCCGGCCCCGCCGTACTCCACATCCGCTATCAGGGCAAGATCAGCCCCAAGGACAGCACCGGAGTCTTCCAAGGCAAGGACGGTGGCGAAACCTACCTCTATACACAGTTCGAATCGCAGGACGCCCGCGCTGCCTTCCCCTGTTTCGACCAGCCGGACTTCAAGACTCCCTGGCAGCTTACCCTGCACATCCGCGCCTCCGACCGCGCCTTCAGCAACTCTCCCCAGCTTTCCGAAACGCCCGAGCCCAACGCCATGAAGCGTGTCGTCTTCGCTCCCACCAAACCCCTGCCGAGCTACCTTGTAGCCGCCGCTGTCGGCCCCTTCGAGGTGGTCGAAGCCGGCCGCGCCGGACGCAACCACATCCCCGTCCGCATCATCGTCCCCAAGGGCAAGACCGCCTGGGCCGCCTACGCCAGGGACGTCACCGCCGGCATCGTTCAGCGTCTCGAGGACTACTTTGGCGTGCCGTACCCCTATGAGAAAGTGGACAACGTGGCCATCGCCGTCAGCGCCGGATTCGCCATGGAAAACGCCGGGCTGGTCACCTACGACCAAAGCATCATCCTCAACGATCCCGCCACCGATACCATCGGCCGCCAGCGCGGCTATGCCAGTGTCGCCGCCCATGAGCTGGCCCACCAGTGGTTCGGCGACCTGGTCACCATGGCCTGGTGGGACGATACCTGGCTCAACGAGGCCTTCGCCACCTGGACCTCCTCCAAGATCCTCGCCTCCTGGAAACCCGAGTGGAAAACCCGCCTTACCGACCTCGACGACAAGTTCGGCGCCATGGGCAAAGACAGCCTGGTGTCCGCCCGTCAGATCCGCCAGCCCATCGAGTCGAAGGACGATATTGAGAACGCCTTCGACGGAATCACCTACCAGAAAGGCGCGGCCGTCATTCGCATGTTCGAAAGCTGGATGGGGGAAACGGAATTCCAGAAGGGCATCCACGCGTATCTCACTCGCTACTCCTACAGGAATGCACGCGCCAACGATTTCCTCGACGCCGTCGGCGGCGCCGCCAGGCCCGGCCTCACCAAGGCCTTCGCCACCTTCCTCGATCAGCCCGGCATCCCGGAAATCTCCGCCAGCCTCGATTGCGGCGCAGGCCGGCCCCGTGTGCGCCTCAACCAGTCGCGCTATCTCCCCATCGGCTCCGCCGGCTCGGGCAATCAGCTTTGGCGGACCCCTGTGTGCGTCCGCTATCCCGGCGCCTCGGGTCCCCAGAGTGAATGCTTCCTGCTCGAAACCGCCTCGGCGGAATTCCCGCTGGCCAAGACGCAGTCCTGCCCCGCCTATCTCTTCGCCAACGCCGATGGAGCCGGCTACTACATCTCCGCTTTCCCCGGCGACAGCCTTGCGCGGGTGACGGAGCACGCCTCCGCCCTGAGCGCCGCCGAGCGGCTGTCGCTGCTCCACGACGTCGCTTCCGCCTCCGCCGCCGGCCACCTCAAGGCCGGTCTCGCCCTCGGTGCCGCGGAGAACTTCGCCTCCGTCCCCGAGCGCCAGATCGTCGGGCAGGTGCTGGACATGGTGAGCAGCGCACGACGCTACCTCCCGCCGGAATTAACCCCCAACTACCAGCGCTACGTCCGCAAACTCTTCGGTGAACGGGCCAGGTCCCTGGGCTGGTCGGCCAAACCCGGCGACAGCGACGATACCCGCCTCCTGCGCGCCTCCGTGGTCCCCTTCGTCGCCCGCGGCGGCGCCGATCCCGAACTGCGGGCCGAAGCCCGCCGTCTTACCGAAGGCTGGCTCAAGGACGGCAAGGGCATCGACCCCGACATGCTCGGCGCCGTGCTCCAAACCGCTGCCCAGTCCGGCGGCCAGGACCTCTTCGAGCAGATGCGCGACGCCTTCCAGCGCAACCGGGACCCGCGCGAGCGCGCAATCCTCCTCGGCGCGCTGGGATCCTTCCACGACCGCAAAGTGCTCGACCAATCGCTCGGCCTCCTGCTCTCGCCCGATATCGATATCCGCGAGGCCGTCGGCCTGTTCTTCGCCCCCCTCAGCGAACGGCAGACGGACCACGCGCCGTTCGAATTTCTGAAGTCCCACTACGATGCCGTAATCCAGAAGCTGCCTTCTGGCGCGGGCATGGATTACCGCGCGTTTCTCCCCTTCGTCGGCGGGGCATTCTGCGACGAGGCCTCCCGCAACGAGTTCGTCGATTTCTTCCAGGAACGTGTGAAGGGTTACAGCGGCGGACCACGCAACTATGCCCAGGCGCTCGAATCGATTCGTTTGTGCGAGGCCCGTCGCGCAGCTCTCGGACCCGATACCGCCGCATTCTTCGCGAGCCGGTAACGCAGCAGGCCTGGAAGGAGGTACTACTGCCGCCCTGGCCTGCTGCGGAAGTCTTAGCCTGTCTTGGGATTCAGGACCCGGTTCACATGGTCGGGATCGCGCGCAATGAGTGTCAAATAAGCCCGGGCAGGCTGGTCCGGTTCGGCGCGGCCCTGTTCCCAGTCACGCAGCGTGCCGACTGGAATATGATAGCGGGCGGCAAATTCCTCTTGCGTCAGTTCCAATGCACGCCGTATGACTTTCGCCTGCGGTGTCCGCCGCATCCGCTGGAGATCGCTTCCCGTAAGAGGCTGGGCATCGGGATCCGCGCGGGCCGCCCGATCGATCGCTTCGGCGGTCATTGGCCGGGGTGAACTAGCTGTTCTGCCGGTAGTAGTCGTCCTGTTCATCTTGTGTGGCTCTCCTGGCAGATATGATTCGAATCCGGTCTTCGCGTTCAGTGAAGGCTACAAACAACACCACGTTACCTTCCGCCATGCCGATGATGACATACCGGTCTTCGCCATAATCTTCGCGGTCGTCGAGACGCTCGACGGCCAGCGGGTCCTCGAACACCGTCTTCGCCAAATCGAAGCTCACGCCATGAGCTTCCACGTTGGCCTCGGCTTTGGCTTCGTGCCATTCAAAGTCCACTCTCATGATACTACGGGTTACCCGTACATGAGCCGGCGGCGATCCCAGTCCGCTCCGGGTCAACCGCCGGCTTCCCGCTTGCCAGAAATGAGTGCCGCGCCCTCCGCATCCAGCTTCCGCGGCAGGACCACGCACTCCGACCAGTTCAGTATATCCGGCAGATCTTTATCATCACCTGTCCGATGTGCGGCCCGGGGACCTGGGCCTGCAAGGCGGCTTGCTGCGGAAGTCTTAGCCAGCCACTGTAAAGCTTCTTCGAACAGCCGTCGATAGGAACATCAGCCGATCGAATTTCAAGATGGCTTTAAGGAGTTTCTATATTGAATGTTCCTCGACGACTGAGCCGCATCGTGTCGCACGGAAAACGGTTCATTCCCGAAGTGGACGGGCTTCGCTTCATTGCCGTCTCTGCCGTTGTGCTTTTACATCTGCGCGGGCTCACGATCGTAAAACACATGGCCGGCGCCGCCATCCAGCCTTCCGAGCAGTGGCTTTTCAACCTGCTTTCTATTGGACATTGCGGTGTTCAGTTGTTCTTTGTTCTTAGCGGTTTCCTGCTCGCTCTTCCATTTGCGAGATGGAGACTGGGGATGGGGACAGAGCCTTCCTTACGAGGCTACTACCTCCGCCGTCTCACGCGATTGGAGCCGCCCTACATTGTTTTGATGCTCCTGGTCTTCATTGGCCATTTGTTTGTGTCCGGAATGTCGAACGGGCTTTTGTTATTGCCCCGGCTGCTGGCCGGCCTGGTATACCAGCACAACCTCATCTATCACAGTTTCAATGCCATCAATCTGGTCGCATGGACTCTGGAAGTGGAAGTGCAGTTTTACTGCCTGGCGCCTTTCCTGGCGGTGCTGTTCTCGATTCGCAACACCCTCGCGAGACGCGCTACCTTCGGAGCGATCATCGTGGCACTCCCGTTCTTTCGGAGCTTCGTTCCGTCGGCGATTGGCGTACGCTTCAATTCTCTTCCCTGGCACCTGGAGTTCTTCATCGCCGGCTTCTTCCTGGCCGACCTGTTTCTGGTGGAATGGAAGGGTCTGCCGGTTCGTTCCCTGGCCTGGGACGGCTTTTCCCTGCTGGCGTGGCCGGCTTTCGTAACGTTGCTGCTGTATCAGCGACTCCCGATTTTACTGGCGCCGGTGATTCTTCTCGCATACGTTGGCGCTTTCAAAGGCAAAGTGTCGAGCTGGCTTCTCAGCCGTCCGCTGATTACGTCAATCGGAGGCATGTGTTACACGATGTATCTCGTACACCTGCCGATTATGTCAGCGACGGAACGGCTGTCCAGCCGAATGGCATGGGGTATCTCATTCCTTTCGCGGTTCGCAGTCGACGCCATCGTTGCCATTCCCGCGATCCTCGGCATCACTGTATTGATTTTTGTCACTTTGGAACGGCCCTGCATGGACCCGGAGTGGTTCGACAGGCTGCGGGCGCGATTGGGCCGCCGGACCGGTGTTGCCGGAATGCAAGAACAGGTAGCGGGCTTATCGTGTCTGGAGTCGCGATAAAATAACGCGAATGCGCGCGGAGGGCGGCGTAGACCTACATGGCCTCTGTTGATCTCTACCGGGCGGTCGGCGGCCAGGGTGTGTGCCGGCAGCTATCGGAGGCGTTCTACGCCCGTGTAGGCCGGGACCCTGTGCTGCGGCCGTTGTTTCCGGGAAAGAGCATGCGCTGCGCGGTGGAAGCTTTTACGGCATTTCTCGCCCAGTTTCTGGGTGGGCCCGCCGCGGATGCTCAGGAGCGATGGTGGCTGAGCCTGCGCGAATCGCATCTGCGTTTCAAAATCGGACCGCGAGAACGGAAGGCCTGGATGCGCAACATGGTCGAAGCCCTCGAGGATGTGCCTCTTGACGAGCCCGTCCGCCTTGCACTGCGCGACCTGTTTGAGCAGTCCTCCGCTTACATCGTAAATACCGGCCAAGCCCCGGATGGGCCGGCCGCGCCAGAAGATCCGCCAGGCGATGGCATCCACCGCGAAATCGCGCATCGATGGGCCGGACAGCGTGTGCTGGACGATCTGGTGTCCGCCATTCGCGCCGGCGATACTGACCGGGCTCTCGAGTTGGCACAGAGTCCGGCGCTGGCACTCCGATTCGCACGCGATCGCGCGGTGTTGGCACACGTGCTGGCGCTGATGATGGAGCGTGGCCACGAGGCCCTCCTGGAATACGCCGAACGCGAACTACGGGCCGATCCCCCATTGGCGCATGTCCCTCACAGGCACGGCCGCACCCTTCTTCACGAAGCGTCGGCACAGGGGAACCTGCGCATGGTCGAGTTGCTGCTTGGCCTTGGCGCCGACCCCACCGTGAAGACTTCGGGCGGACACGCTCCGCTGTACTGCGTGGCGAACGAATGCCAGGTGACCGGCGGCGGCAAGATTGTCCGCGCCCTGATTCGCGCGGGAGCGCAGGTGGATGCACGAAGCCCCGCCAAACAGTGCACCGCGCTCCACATGGCCGCCCGGCGGGGCAACACGGAGGTCGCCGAGGCTCTGATGGACTGCGGCGCGGACATCCATGCGCGGGACAAAGCCGGCGATACGCCGCTCCAGCGCGCGAAGAATTGCCGCAAGCCGGGCGTTGCTTCGCTGCTGGTCTCGCGCGGCGCGGATGCCCCTACAGAGCGCCATAAGTAGTTGCGCATTCGCTCCCTTACGGTCGCGGCTCCGATCCGGCAAAACCTATGCGGCCGTTTCGTTCAAATCCTGGAGCTTGACGATCATCGCCTGATTGCCCGAAAGCTCAATGGCCGTTTCGCACTTGTCCGCGAAAAACTCTCCGAAGGCTCTTCTCGGGCCATCCGCGCAATAATCGTGAGTCAGAATAATTCCTCCCCGCAGCATCCGCGGGTAAAAGAAGCGAAGGCCATCGAGGGTGCTCTGGTAGAGATCCGCGTCCAGATGCACGAAACTGAACGACCGGGCCGCCACAGGCCCGGCGGTGGCTGGAAAATACCCCACGTGAAACTGGACTTTGTCGAAGCCCGTGAGGTTCGCTTTGACCCGCCCCAGATCCGCCTTGAACTGGCCCGTACGGAAGAGCCTGTCGTCCTTACCCACTGCCGGCAGTCCGTCAAAAGTATCGAACAAATGAAGGGTCTTTTCGCCGCCGACCGCTTCGAGAATAATCCGGGCTGAAGATCCGTTATACACACCCAGTTCGGCGGCGTCCCCGGCCAGGTGTCTGGTCGAGCAGGCGGTAGAGAATACCGTGTAAGCCTCGAGGGGAGTGAGCAGACTTTTGGTCCGCTGCTGGATGGTGCGAACTGTTTCAAACTTCTGTTTCCGCAAAGGATGACGAAAGTTCGTGATCCCGTAGTACGCATGGGCAAGTACCGCCTGCGTTGCGAGTTGAGCATTAGAAAGAAGAGATTTATCCACGCTGGATTACCTCAAACCGGCTGTCACAGATCAAGAGATCAATACCTTATCCGGGATCCCCAATGGCGCCCCGGAAACCGACATGCTGCCGTCCGGCGTGCCGTGGATCACCTTCGGCAGTCCGGGCTCGAATTGGAAATTGACGCGCTCCAGTTCCACCGTCAGAGGACGATGCTGCACCTGCGTGAGAATCGCGCCCACATACTCGCCCAGCACGCCCATGAACACCAGTTGAATGGAGCCCAGCAGGAAAATGCCGATCACCAGCGGCGCCATTCCTACTTCAAACCGGTTCCAGAACAGCAGCTTGTAGATGAAGTATCCCAGGCCCACCAGAAAGCTGAGCGCCGCGCCCGCAAAGCCCGCGAATGTCGCCAGCCGGAGAGGCACTTTGGAATGATTGATGATGCCCAGCATTCCCAGATCGAAGAGCGAATAGAAATTGTTTTTGGTGATACCGTGCTTGCGGAGCGGCTGATCGTACGGGAGTTCCTTGTGCGGCAATCCGACCTCGGCGATCATGCCCCGGAAGTACGGGTAGGGATCGTCCATCGCCTTCACTTCGTCCACCACACGCCGGTCGTACAGGCCGAAGCCGGTGAAGTTCTCGAAGGTCTCAATCGAAGAGAGGCGGTTCACCAGGCGGTAATACTTTTTGCGGACCCAGAACATCAGCGGATTTTCTTCGCTGGCGCGCTTGATTCCCAATACCATCGAATAGCCGTTTTCCCATTCCCGAATCATGTCCACGATCATCTCGGGCGGGTCCTGAAGGTCCGCCACCAGGCTGATGACGCAGTCGCCGGTAGCCTGGTGGAAAGCATGCATGGGGGAGCGGATATGGCCTACGTTGCGCGCATTGACGATGATCCGGACATTGCAATCCTCCGCGGCGATGCGTTTGAGAACGGCCACCGTGCCATCGGTGGAGGAGTTATCGATGAAGATGTGCTCGTATCGATACCTGCCGAGCGAGGCGATGCTTTGCCGCACCCTCTGGTACAGTTCTTCCACGTTATCCACTTCGTTAAAGCAGGCCGTAATCACACTGATGGTTTTCATGAGTCACTCCTCAGTCACTGCGAGTCACTGAACCGGCTTCAGGACACGGTCGGCATTGTCGGTGGAGAGCCGGCCCTGCATGCGGAGTTTGGGCAGATCCTCGACAAGAGTGGTTCCCTCCTTGCCGACTACGGCCAATCCTCCGGGGGGCGCCGTCTCCGGCAATCCCCGCCTGTAGATCAATTCCCGCAGCGATGGAATATTGGCGTAGGGACTGTCTATGTCGTCGATCCGGATCGGTTCGTCCTTGCTTAATCCGTGCAGCAGCACTTCGCCCCGCATTAACTCGCGGCAGGAGATCTGCCCCTGCAGCAGCGGAATCGCCAGATACACGTCCTCGTCCTGCAGAATGTGGCCCTCCGGCAAATCGCGGCGCGCATACACTCCGCGCACCAGCGAATCCAGATACTGAATCTCCTTTACGGGAGGCATGCGCTTCTGCGTGCCCGGCGCGCCGCACATCTCCTTGGCCTTGTGATAGGCCTTGAACCATGCGTCCGCCTGTTCGGGCCTGGAGCAGTACGGGGCCACCGGGATTCCGTCGGCTTCGATATCGATGTGCCGCTCGAACGTGCGCGCCCCCTTGGCATAGGCGATCAGCATCGAAGAGCTCCAATCGGCGTGCTCGTGCGTCGAGAAGCCGATGGTATGCGAGGGGTACCGCGCCCGCAGGTAATCGATCTGGTTCAGCTCCAGTTCGCGGTCTTCCGAAGGATAGATGGAAACGCAATGGTTGACCGCCATGGGAATTCCGCGGTTGTGGAAGAAGGTCACCAGGTCGTCCAGGTCCTTCACCGAACTGCCGCCGGTCGAGACAATCACGGGCTTCTTGGTCTGGGCGATTTTCTCCAGCAGCAGCCAGTCATTCAGGTCCGAGCTGGCGATCTTCAGAATGGGAATCCCCAGCTCGCAGCACAGGTCCACCGATTTCTCGTCAAAGGGCGTCGCCATCGGCATGCACCCGGCCTTCCGGATGGCCTTGACCAGTGTGGCGAAGTCGTCTTTCGACATCCGCGTATCCAGCGTCTTCTTGATGTAACGGATGTCCGTGCGCCCCAGGTAATCTTTGTGCACGAAGCTGTCCACGTCGCGGAACTGGAGTTTGATCGCGGCGCGCACATTGTTGAAACGCACCACTTGGGCGAACGTGTCGATAATCTTCAACCCCCTGTCGGCGCGTCCCCAGTGGTTGTTGGCCATCTCCAGAACGAAAAGCTCTTCGAAAATATCCCGGTCAATCATACGGTTACCTCGCTGCGCATTTCCTGCAGTTCCTGCCATCCGCCGATGCGGCGGCAGCCGGGAAGAGCCGGTGCGCCGTAACCGTGCGGCACGATGACACACGCAATTCCAGCCGCCTCCGCCGCGTGCGCGTCTTCCGCGGTGTCGCCTACCATCAGGCATTCTTCGCGGTCCATCCCGCGGCGTTCCACAAGCTCCCGCAGCATTTCCGCCTTGGAGCCGAAAACGGGCATACGGGAATCGCGGCAGACCGTCTCCCGAAAGAAGCCCGAAAGTTTCAGTTCCTGCAGAATCCTGGCAGTCGCCAGCCGCGGCTTATTGGTCACCAGCCACAGCCTGGCGCCACTGGCCGTAAGCCGCCTCAGCATTTCAGGGACGCCCGCATGGCAGACCGTCCGGCGCCATCCGCCGGAATCGTAGCTGGCTCGAAAGCCGTGTTCGAGCCGGTCCAGCAGGGCTGCGTCTGTCGCTCCGGAAACCGCCGCCAGAATGTCGCGCACCGGCGGCCCGATCAGCGGCGCCAGATCCCGGTTCGCGGGCGCCATGCCGCAAGACCGCAAAGCCGCGTCAACCGACCACGCGATACCGGGCAGGGAATCCACCAGCGTGCCGTCCAGATCGAAAATGATCTGCCTCATATCGCCGCCTCCTGGCCGGTCAGGAGATTTTCTTCCAGCTCCTCCGGCGGCAGAAACGGATACATGTCTTCCAGGTTGGGAGAAACCATTTTGCCGTCCGGCAACTGGCGGGATTTCAACCGCGGTTCGAATTCCTGCGCGGGGTCGAGCCGTACGTGGCAGAGCGCCGGACCGGGCGTCTCCAGCAGCTCATCGATCGCGGAAAAGTCGTTGGCACTTTCCAGCCGCATGGCCGGCAGCCCATACGCCGCCGCCACTTTGGTCATATCGGGGAAGGAAACGCCGCTCGCCGGGCTCTCGCCCACCAGCTTTCCGAAGAAGTTGGATTGCGTCTGCCGGATGGAAAGATACCCGTTGTTGTCCAGGACGAAGATCTTTACCGGCAACTGGTAATGAACGATGGTCTGCAGTTCCTGGATATTCAGTTGGATGCTGCCGTCGCCGGCGAGACAGATGACGCGCTTGCCTTCGCGCGCTACCGCCGCCCCTATCGCGGCAGGAAGTTCGTAACCCATGGAAGCCGAGCCGGAGTTGGAAATCAATCGCTGGCCGGCCTGCAAGCGCGCCACCTGATAAGGCACAATGCACGCCGAGGCATTCCCGCAGACAACCACTTCGTCTTCGGAAAGCCCGGCAAACAGCCGTTCGACGAAATAATACGGATTGACCGGCGAGACCGCGCCGCGGTGCTTCTCCTGCACCACCGGATACCGGCTCACCCGCTCCCGGCACCACGACAGCCAGCCTCGGTGCCGCTCCGCCCGGTAGGAAGATCCGGGAAGCTGGCGCAGCATCTCCCGCAGAAATACCTTGAGGTCGCAGTGGATCCCCAGATCGGGCCGCACCGTGGGCTTTTCCAGTTCCGCGGCATCCACATCCACCTGCATCAGGAAGGCATTCCGCGCAAACGACGCCCAGTTATAACTCACCTGCCGGATGTTCAGGCGCGATCCCAGCACCAGCAGGGCATCCGCATTCTGCACGGTGAAATTGCCGGCGCGTTCGCCGATGGTGCCGGGACGGCCGCAGAATAACGGATCGTCCGGTGGCGATCAGGTCATGGGTCCACGCTGTGGTCACCGGGATCGCCAGGCGCCGCGCCACTTCGCGGAATTCCTCCAGCGCGCCGGCGGCGCGGACGCCCGTGCCGGCCATCAGAACCGGACGCTCCGCGGAGGCCAGGCGGGAGATCGCTTCGCGGCATTGCCGGGCCACCGTTTCGCCATCCCAGGAAAGGGCGTCTTCCGCCGGGTCATAGCCGCGGAGACTCTCCTCCGTCGACGCGGGCCGCCTGCACATCCACCGGAATATCCAGCCAGCAGGGCCCCGGGCGGCCCGAGGCGGCCAGAAACCAGGCGCGCTCCAGGTGGTACCGGATGCTCTCCGGGTCGTCCACCAGAACCGCGTACTTGGTGATTCCGCCGGCCATGCGCACGATATCGGCTTCCTGATCGCCCAGTTGCCGGATGTGCCGCATTCCCGTGGTGGCCATGCAGGTTTCGCGCTTCACCTGCCCGGAAATCGACCAGCATCGGCACCGAATCGGTCCACGCGCCGAACACCCCGTTGAGCGCGTTGATCCCGCCGGGACCCGTCGTCACATTCACCACTCCGGTCTTCCCGGTCACGCGGGCATAACACTCGGCGGCCATCGCCGAAGCCTGTTCGTGATGATTGGAGAGATAGCGGAGGCGCGGCTCCCTGCCGAAGGAGTCGTTCAGATGCATGGCGCCGCCGCCGGGAATCAGGAACACGTGGCGCACACCCCAGTCCGCCAGTTTGCCGGCGATGTAGTGGGAAACTTTGATCATGCGTGGGCCTCGTCGCGGGCCGCGGCCGGAGAGCGGTGCCAGTGCGCCGTCCTGCCGGATCGCTTCGTCCAGCGAAATCCACTGCTCCAGCCCGAGTTCCTGGCGGGCCCTCGCGGTATCCGGCACATAGCGTTCGGCCGGTACGCCTTTCAGCGGCTCTTTGGCGATCTCCACCGGCTGCCGGGCGCCGAGTGCCTGTACCACCCGTCTGGCCAGTTGCGCGATACTGACGGCTTCTTCGGAGCCGACATTGTAGACCCGGCCCGATTGCCCGCGAACCAGAATCGTCCAGAGCCAGATCGCCAGGTCGGCGGCGTACAGATAGGAGCGCAGCGGCGTGCCGTCGCCGCGAATCTGGATCGGCCGCCTCTTCATGCAATCCGCAATGAAATTGCCGATCGCAAAGTGGATTTCGAGCGGCAGGTAAGGACCCGTAAACGCGAACAGCCGGGCGATCGGACACTCCAGGCCGCTCTGCCGCGAATACACCGTGCCGAGGAGTTCCGACAGGCGCTTGCCCTCGGCGTAAACCAGCCGCGGATCGGTTGTATCGGGGCCGCCGGAATAGCTTTCGGGAATGTGCGAGAGGCCCGCCGGCTGCGTGCCGTAAACCAACCCCGGAACTGATCAGGAGGAAGCGCTTCACGCCGGCAGTCACGGCGAAATCGAGCGTCCGCCGGGTGCCGTCCACAATCGTGTCCAGCATGAGCAGCGGCTGCTCGCGGTTGAGCGCGGCACTGGCTTCGGTGGCGCCGTGAATGACGTGCGTGAAACGTTCCCCGGGAAATTCAAAGCTCCGCACGTCGCCGCGCCACAGGCGGACCGCGGGGTGTCCGGCCAGGTGCGGCGCCTTGACGTGGAACGCTTCCGGCGACCGCGTGAGCACCGTCATAGTCGTATCCAGGTGCAGCGCATCGCATGCCCATACGAAGCTTTCCAGCAGCCAGCAGCCGAAAAAGCCGGTACCGCCGGTGACGAACAGGCGCGCCCCGCGCAATTGCGTCCAGACGTCCGCGGTGTGAGCCAGAATGTGGTTGAGGTCGCGCTCCAGGGGATTCGGCATAGGTCACCGGATGGCGAAGACGGACTGGCGGGCGATCGCGGCCGTGATGGTTTCGATCATGTAGTCGATCATTTCGCCGGTGATACCGGGGTAGACGCCGACAAAAAAGGTGTTGTGCATGATGCGGTCGGATTCGGTCAGCGTGCCGTGGATGCGATGCTGGATGTCGGTGAAGCCCGGCTGGCGGAGAATATTGCCGCAAAAGACCATGCGGGTTTCGATCTGGGCCGCTTCCAGTTTTCCGGTTACCGGCTTTGCGGTCGATGCCTTCGCGCACGGTGATGGGGAAGCCGAACGGCGAGGGATTGGCACGCGGGTCGATGGTGGGCAGGATGATATGCTCGGCCAGCGGCTGCAATCCTTCCAGCAGCCGGCGGAAATTGCGGCGGCGGGCTTCGACGAAGCCGGGCAGCTTGGCGATCTGTGCCAGGCCGATGGCGGCTTGCAGATCCGTAGGCTTCAGGTTGTATCCCAGGTTCGAGTAGATGTATTTGTGGTCGTAGCCGGACGGCAGATCGCCCAACTCCCAACAGAAGCGCTTGCCGCAGGTGTCGTTCTTGCCGGGGTCGCACCAGCAGTCGCGGCCCCAGTCGCGAATGGAGCGGGCGGTTTTCTTGAGCCGCGGATGATTGATGACAACGCCGCCCCCTTCGCCCATGGTCATGTGGTGGGCGGGATAGAAACTGAGCGAGGCCATATCGCCGAAGGTGCCGGTGAGTTTGCCGTCGAAGGTCGCGCCGAGGGCGTCGCAGTTATCTTCCAGCAGCCAGAGATTGTGGCGGCGGGCAATATCGGTGACGATATCCATGGCGCCGGGATTGCCGAGCGTGTGCGGAATCAGGATGGCTCGCGTGCGCGGGCCGATGGCGTCTTCAATCAGGTGCGGATTGAGGTTGTATGTTCCCACTTCGCAATCCACAAAAACCGGAACCAGGCGGTTTTGCACGATGGGAGTCAGCGTGGTGGGAAACGTGACGGCAGGCGTAATGACTTCATCGCCCGGCCGCAGGCGCGGTTTGCCGGCGTCGCCCAGCAATTGATCCAGTTCCGGCGAGCAGAGCGTCGCCACCATAAGAAGATTGGCGGAGGATCCGGAGTTCACCAGCACGAAATCGCGGGAGCCGAAGAAGTTCTGCATGGCGCGTTTCGAACTTCTCGCCGTAGGGGCCCAGGGTGAGCCAGAAATCCAGCGAGGCGGAGACCAGGTTCAGCATTTCCTGCTCGTCATAGACGCGGCCGGAATACTGGACGCGGCTCTTGCCGGGAATGAACGGCTTGGGCCGGTGCGCGGCGGCGTGGTACTCGCGCACCAGATCGAGAATGGCGGAGTGCAGTTGCTGGGCGTGTTCAGTAGGCAAGGGTTACTCTTTCCGGCTGGGAATACCGGCCGATGGGAAGGCAGGTGACGCCTTCGGGAAGCGCGATGTCGCGGAGGGCGTTGCGGCCGTCGATCAGGAGCGCGCGGCGCATCCCCTGAGTGAGCGCGGCCCAATCGAAGGCGGCGAATTCGGGCCAGGCGGTGACAATGATGGCGGCGTCCGCGCCGGTGAGGGCGTCCCGGGCGGAACCGCATACGCGGATGCCGGGCATCGCGAAGATCAAAGGATCGTAGGCGCGGATTATGGCGCCCTTGCGCGTGAGTTGCTCGATCACAGCCAGGGCGGGGGAATCGCGGAGATCGTCCGTGCCGGGCTTAAAGGCCAGGCCCAGCACCGCGATGGTGGCGCCGTGCAGCGAACCGAGGGCGTCCTCGGCCATATCGGCCAGGCGCGCCGGACGCGCGGCGTTGACGGCGGAGACGGCATCCAGCAGGCGCGGGGTGGTGCCCTGCTTGCGGGCAAAATCGCGCAGCGCGGAAACATCCTTCGGCAGGCAGCTTCCGCCGAATCCGCAGCCGGCCCGGATATAACTGACAATGTCCGGCGTGGTGCGCACGCCATTGCGCACCGGCGACAGGCGGCGGTCCAGGTGGAGCGCGTTCAGCACCTCTTCCACGTCGGTGCCGGGAGTGGCTTCGCAGAGGGCGGCAAATTCGTTGCTGAACGAAACCAGGGTGGCCAGCAGCGCGTTGGAAGCGTACTTGGTCATCTCGGCGTTGCGCAGGGTGGTGAACAGCTTCGGACAATCGAAAGTGCTGTAAAGCCGGGCCAGCGCCTCGCCGCTGCGCTCGTCCCACTGGCCGATCACGATGCGGTCGGCCTCCATGAAATCGGCGACCGCCGAACCCTCGCGCAGGAATTCCGGATTCATGGCGAGGCCGAAGGAGCCGGCCGGGCATCCGCAGGCGCGTTCCAGAATGCCGCGTACCAGGGTATCGGTGGTGCCGGGAACCACCGTGCTCTTGACCACCACCGTGTGGTAGCCGGAAGTGGCGCGCAGGCCCTTGCCTACCTCGGCGGCGGCGGCGGAGAGATACGAGAGATCGATCTCGCCTTCGCGCGACGGCGTGCCCACTGCCAGAATGGTGATATCGCTGGCGGCCACGGCTTCGGCGGTAACGCCTGAGGCTCGCAGACGGCCGTCGCGAAGCGCGGCGGAAAGCATCTCGGCGAGACCGGGCTCATAAAATGGCGGCTGGCCCTGATTCACGGCGGCTACCCGCCGCGGGTTGGGTGTCGATGCAGGTGACGTCGTTGCCCAGGTGAGCCAGGCACGTCCCGGTGACCAGTCCGACGTAGCCGGTGCCTACTACTGTGATTCGCATGGAGCCTCCGTGAGATAGGGCGCCAGACGGACGGCGCATTGGCGCGGGCATGCCGCGCAGTGTACTTTTTCCGCGCTGGAAGGGACTTTGATCGCCACCGTGCGGGTTGCCGTGCGAACCAGGCGTTGCACGCAGTCTCCCGGCGGCAGCGCCCGCAGGTCGCCCGGGCCGAACCAGTGAGTTCGCCGGTCGCCGAGTCCCGGTGGCCGATCTCGCCTTCCAGTACCAGCTCATATTCGGTAACTTCCGCGTGCCAGTGGGGCAGGCCATTGTCGCCGGGCTGGTAAAAGCAGACGATCAGTTCGAGCCGCGAGTCGCGCACGAAGGGGTGCGGGTTCTCGCGCTGCAGATCGCCCACCAGAAACAGGTGCTTGAGGGCGGTGAAGGGTTCGTACTCGGTGCGCGCGATGCGGATCATCGGACACCCCGGTACGACAGCAGCGTGCGCCCCAGGCCTTCGGTAAGACTCACCTTCGGCTGCCATTGGAAGCGCGTGCGGAGCTTGCTGAGATCGGGGCAGCGGCGCTGCGGATTGTCGGTCAGGTACTGCGGGTCGCTGCTGGTTTTGTAGACCACTTCGAGTTCCGGCGGGCCGGCGATGCGGGCCAGTTCCCGCGCAAAATCGACCATCGAAATCTCGCGCTCGTCATTGCCGACGTTGAAGGCCTCTCCGTCGCGGCCGGAAAGCAGGATGAGAAACATGGCGCGGATGGCATCGCTCACATAACAGAAAGAGCGGGTGGCGCGGCCGTCGCTGTAGAGCACCAGGGGGCGCCGGTCGAGAGCCGCGGAGACCAGGTCAGGCACAATGCGGCGGTCGTCGAGGCGTTGCCCCGGGCCGTATACGTTGAACGGGCGGATCACCTTGACGGGCGACTCATAAAGATTGCGGTAAATGCCGCAGAGGGCCTCGGCCAGGCGCTTGGATTCGTCGTAGCAGGCTCGCGGGCCGGTGCACGACACAAAGCCGCGGTAATCCTCGGATGTCGGGATGAAGCGCGGGTCGGGATCGCCGTAGATTTCGCTGGTGCTGATATAGAGCAGGCTGCGAACGTCGCGATGGCGCGCCAGTTCCAGCATCTGGCGCGTGCCGGAGACGTTGACATCCACGGTTTCCAGCGGGTACTTGCGGTAGAAAGTCGGTGAGGCGATGCCGGCGCCGTGCAGGATCCAGTGCACCGGCTCTTCCAGGCGGAGAGGCTCGGAGACATCGTGGTTGAGGAACCGGAAGTCGCGGCGGCCGGCCAGATGTTCCACGCGGCGGGCGACGCCGCTGCGCAGATTGTCCACGCTGATCAGGCGGCACGGATGGTCCCAGGCATTGTCGTTCAGCCAGGCGATGGTATCGAGTACATAGCTGCAGAGAAATCCGCTGCCGCCGGTCACCAGAAGTGTGGTGCCGGCCAGGGGGGCGAGTACCTCGCTGTGCTCCTCCGCAATGGCCCGGACATCGGCCTCAATCACGGGATTGACCGCGGCTAGGGTTGTACTTGGCATGGTGTGTCCGCAACTCTCCAGGGTGCGTCGCCGGAATTCCAGAGCTGATTCAAAATCTGATATTCGCGGAAGGTGTCCATGGCATAGAAGAAGCCATCGTGCCGGTAGGCCATCAATTGGCCTTCCTCCGCCAGGCGCGCCACGGTTTCGCGTTCGAAAATGCAGTCGTCGCCGCCCAGGTAATTGAACACTTCGCGATTGAGCACGAAGTAGCCGGCGCTCATCCAGCCGTCGGATTTGGGTTTTTCGGCAAATCGATAGACCCGGTCTTCGGCGCCCAGGTCGAGCATGCCGTAGCGCGCGATGGGCCGTACGGTGGTGACGGTGGCGAGTTTGCCGTGGCTCTTGTGATACTCCACTAGCCGGCAAATATCGATGTCAGCCACCCCGTCGCCGTAGGTGAGCAGGAACGTGTCGGCGTCGATGTATTTGGCGATGCGAGCGATGCGGCCGCCGGTCATGGTTTCGTTTCCGGTATCGGCCAGCGTTACGCTGAAACCCTGCTCGGTGTGCAACCCGTGATAGCGGATCTGCGATTTCTGCCCCAGACAGATGGAGAAATCGTTGTTCATGGCTTCGTAATTCAGGAAGTAGTCTTTAATCACAACTCCCCGATAGCCCAGGCAGAGCACGAACTCGCGGAAGCCGTGATGGGCGTAGGTTTTCATGATGTGCCACAGAATCGGCCGGCCGCCCACTTCCACCATGGGCTTCGGCCGGAACTCCGTTTCCTCGCGGAGACGGGTGCCCAAACCTCCGCACAAGATCACTACCTTCACGCTGGTAAACCTCCTCAAGTTAAAGCTGGGTTTCCGGTTTCGGCGCCCAGAAGCCTCATTATTCGGGAGATCTGCGCATTGTCTCTACGCCGAATTTGGTAACTGCCCGCTGTAAACTTTGGTTATGAATCGCTGGCGGCACAGTACTCCCCCTAACCTGAAGAAAGTAAAAAGAATAGAGGACGTGGGGCCAGCCGGCAGGCGCAACCCACGACGTCGTGGTAGCGGCATTTTAGAGTGACATGCGGTAGTCTGCGAAAAAGAAGTGGGCCGGGCTTATCAAAGTTTTTGGATTTAGGTAAGTGTCACAATGCAAGGTGCTTATCGCTCACCGCAGGCGCCCGGCAGGAGGTTTTTTGATTTGTATTCCATGGCTCCATGCGTACGAAAAAGCGCGGCCGAAGGTTGCTTTTGGTGAATTTAGAGCGTAAATCCGGAAGCGGCGGGTGGTTCCATACCACTGTCTACTCAGAGGGATGCCGGGCATCGGATATAATTGGGAGCTTAAACCCGGTTCCCTGGAATGATTCGTTTATTTCGAGTCTATGTCCCCGTCGGGACGCTCGCCCTGTTGATCTCCGAGATCGTCCTGCTGGCAGCCGCTTTTGGTGTGGCAACGTACACAGCGCTGGTGGGCGACCCGGATAGTTTTCTGTTTTATGAGGGCGGCTGGATTCGGATCGCTATTGTAATCCTCAGCATTCTGACAGGCCTCTACTTTCACGACCTCTATACCGACCTCTTCGTAAAATCAAAGCTCGAGCTCCTGCAACAGCTCTGTCTGATCATTGGCGGGGCATTCCTGCTGCAGGGCTTCATCAGTTACCTGGACGTCGATTTGAGGGTGCCCATCCGGGTGATGGTCGCAGGAAATTTCCTATGTGTCATAGGGATTTTCTGTCTGGCGGATATTTTTCACCAAGTATGCCCTTCGGGTGGTCAATCGCGACGTGCTCCTTCTGGTGGGAGGCAGCCCGCTGCTTGAGGATATCGGAGATTACATCCGGCGCCATCCGGAGAGCGGGCAGATGGTAGCCGGCTATGTGGACGACGGCCACAGAGCGGGCGCCGATCTCTCCAGCGGAAAATTCCTGGGGCCGCTATCCGCACTGGAAGAGATAGCCTACCGCTGTGAGTCCCAACCGGATTGTGGTCGGCATGTCCGAAAGGCGCAACCGGGTACCGGTCAATACGCTGTTGCAGTTGCGCTTTGCCGGCCACATCATCGAAGAAGCCGCTTCGGTATACGAGCGGGTCTGCGGCCGGGTGTGTCTCAAGGAATTGCGCCCCTCCCAATTAATCTACTCGGGCGAATTAGGGCCGCGCCGCAGTACCTTCATCTACCAGGGCGCGCTGAGCCGGGTGATCGCGGGTCTCGGAATCCTGATTTCTTTTCCGTTCATGCTGCTGACTGCGCTGGCGGTTCGCTTGTCCTCTCCCGGTCCGGTTCTCTACCGGCAGGTTCGCGTGGGGTTAAACGGAGAGCCGTTTACGGTCTACAAGTTCCGCTCCATGCGGGTGGACGCGGAGGCTGCTACCGGAGCCGTATGGGCCTCCAAAGACGATCCCCGCGTGACCAGGGTGGGCCGGATCATTCGCAAAATCCGCTTCGACGAACTGCCGCAGTTTTTTAATGTGTTTGTGGGCGAAATGTCCCTGGTGGGACCCCGTCCCGAGCGTCCCGAATTCGTCAAAGAGTTCTCGGAGCACATCCCCTACTACAGGCAGCGTCATTGCGTCAGACCCGGAATCACCGGATGGGCCCAAATCAACTACAAGTACGGCGACACACTGGAAGATACTCTCTGCAAATTGGAGTACGATCTTTTCTACATCAAGAACAAAAGTTTAAGTCTGGATACTTACATCATTTTCCACACTGTTAAGGCCATGCTCCTCTCCCGCGGCTCGCAATAACGGGGTGGCCATGGTGCAACACTATATTTGCAGTATTTGGCGCGCCGCGGGCAACTTGACAGTTTCCGGATAATCACGTCAGACTTTGGTTTGACCACAAAGGGAAAGCTCCCGGAGGAGTAAACGCATTGAGAAGGCTTTTGGCAGTCACTCGGAATGGCAACCCCGCTGTTCGCGCAGTACGGCGGTCCGGCGATTCTGAGTCGTGGCGAGGCTCCAGCGGCGATGGCTGGCCCGCAAATCAGCTTCCGGCCGTTCGTGGAAGTTAGCGGCATTTATAGTACCGGTCTTTCCGGAGTGTCCGTAGATCCCCAAGGTACGGTCCCTAACAGGTCCGGAGCCGGGGTAAACGTCAGCGCCGGCATTAGTGGCTCGCATAACTGGCGCCATACTACGCTCGGGCTTAGCTTTATCGGCGGCTACAGTCACTATGCGGGATACGGCAAGTTTGACAGCACGGATGTGTCGACTGCTTATGGCGGCACGCTCCCATGTACCTTAACCGGAGTAACACGTCGCGTATTTTATCGCGATGCCACTCTTCTTTCGACCCTTTCACAGCCGTTCCCTTCGACCCTAACCAGACTTATGCTCCTACAACAGATTTTTTCAATAACCGCACGATTTCCGGCTCCTCCCGCTAGGTCTGGTGATCCAGCGAAGCACACGATTGCCAATGAGTTTTGGCGGAGGGTTCTTCGACCGAACCAACCGCGCGGCCATCGGTCTGTATGGGCTGGTAGGTGAAACCGCGACCGGCGACGTGCAGTACCGTATGGCAGAAGAACACCTTCGAGAGCGGATCACTTATTGCTACTCGCACTACGGCTTGTACTCACCTGAACCGGATTGCGAAACGGCTGCCGCGACGCTGCCGACGTCTATAACCTGGCCTGCCACATGGGCGGCATGGGCTTCATTGAGAACAACAGAGCCCTGTGTATGCTCTCGGTTCTGATCAATACGCACCTGCTGCAGGCCGCTCATCAAGCCGAGTGCGGCGTTAGTTCTATTCTTCCTCGGCCTGTGTGTACAACGCGGAGAAGCAGCAGAACCCGGATGATCCCGCCTTGCGGGTCGATGCCTATCCTGGCCTTACGGAAGACAGCTACGATGGGAAACTCTATAGCGTGCGCTATGTTCCGCAATTCCGCGAGGATTACGGCCTCTATACACGAGTCGCCCGCTTCCACAACGTCTACGGGCCTTTTGGGACATGGGCGGCGGCCGCGATAAGCGCCGGCCGCGATTTGCGGAATGTTTCTCACCTAGGTCACCGGCTGCCGGATATCGAGACTTGGGCACGGCTTACCGCGCTCGAGTTTCGATGCTAACATTGCGTATCGCGGGTAAGTCCATCGGTAATGTGATTGGCATTATGGCGCCGATCAACCACGGGCATACGTGGGAATGTCGCGTCAGCTTATCCATTCCATTCGTGGAAGACATGGTGGCAGCTTGCGGCGGAAATATAAGCACGCCCCAACGGTGCTGCGTACAACCAGGGTGTATACCGATCCGATCGGTTCCTGGGTTGGGACTCCCGGCGACCTTCCGCTTCGCATCTGGTAAGCCACGCGGTGGACGCTCGACCAGTACGGGCTCGTACCCGCGGTGAAGCTGATTGTCGGAGCAACTGAGTTGCATCTAGCGGAACATGCGCACGTCGAATTCGAAAGGCTCCGGATCCTGAAACCGGATTCCGGAGAAATCCGCGTGAGCCGGTTTCAACAGCACGTTCCATCCGCCCCGGATCGCCGCCGAGGGCACCAGCAGCGCCACCGTCTGCTCCCTGGCGAACCCACTCGTCGCCGAACCTGTGCAAGGCTTCGTTTCTGGTTGCGTGCCAGCGGGCCGGCAGCATCTTAACGTCTAACGTCCTGATTTGAAACGCATCGGGAATATCGCCTTGGATCGAAACCAGGTCCGCGGGCCGCAGCATGGGCTCCAGGTTCACGAAGGTCTCCACTGCCGCCAGGGCCAGCGAAGTCGAGGCATACACCACGCGGACGCCCCGGCTGTTCCACCGGCCGCCGTAAAGGCGTGCGCCTTCCCCGCTTGCAGCCTCGGCGGCGTACCGCTTGCGGCAGATCCTCCAACACTGCATCAACTGTAGACGCCGTACGCAATCCGGCCGAGGACGTCTTCCACCATACGTGCACCTATGTCGCTATCCAGTTGATCCAGAGGACTTTCGCCACCCAGCGCGCGATTCGGCGTGCCCAGCCAGGCGATGGCCTTCTCCTGGTCGCCGATCATCTCGACGGCATGGGCATAGACCCGCGCCATGCGCACCGTGCGGTCGGATTCGGCCGGCGTCAACAGGGATGTCTGGCCCAGACGGCGCGTCAGCGTGCGCTGCGGAATCCCCAGCTTTCGGGACAGGGCGCGATTCGCCATGTGAAGTTTCCCGGCAAGCGCCGTCACCGAAAGCGCCGGAAGCCCCTTGCGGACGATCCGCGCCAGATCGTCAGGGTTCGAGACCACTTCCCCCAGCACCTGTCTGCCCGCCCAGAACCTCGGCAATCGCCTGCGCCTCCATTGTGGCCTCCTGGCTATTTATTTTACGCCATATGGCCAAGACAAAACAGAATGAAAATCAGGCGTATAAGCATGACTTATACGCCTGTAAACGCTGCATGGCGCCGGAGCAGGATAAGGAGGACCAGTAAAAACCAGGAGGGAGTCAGTGTACGAACGAGAACGATTTCAGCGTTTGAAACCATACGGTACTTTGGGATGACACCGAAAGTCAATAGGGCGTCTCCGCTGTAGGGTTTTCCGCCCCTGCTTTTGGTAAAGTGTTTCCTACGGTCCCGGAAGCCCGGCCGGATGAGGAGCATTGGTCATGGTAGCCCGACGTCGCTGGATAGTCTTTCTTACTCCATTTTGTTTTTTCGCCTTGCTGGGATTCGCCATCTTCGCACAGCAGATGAATTCCGGCGGCCAGTACCCCGCCAGCCTGCTGTCCGGCTTGCAGTGGCGCGATGTCGGCCCCATGCGCGCCGGGCGCACCTTTGGCGTGGCGGGCCACGCCAGCCAGCCGGACACCTTTTACTTCGGCTCGGTCGGCGGCGGCGTATGGAAAACCGAGAACGCCGGCCGCACCTGGTATCCCATTTCCGATGAAGGCATTCCCATCGGTTCGATCGGCGCCATCGCGGTGGCGCCCTCCAATGCCAGGGTCGTCTACGTGGGCACCGGCGAGCCGGATATTCGCAGCCAGCACTCCTACGGCACCGGCATGTATAAATCCACCGATGCCGGCAAGACGTGGACCCATATCGGCCTGGCAGGCACGCGTCAGATCGGCCGCGTGGTAGTGGATCCGGCCAACGCCAATCGCGTGTATGTCGCGGCGCTCGGCCATGTTTACGATGCCAACCCCGAGCGCGGCGTTTACCGCTCGACCGATGGCGGCGCCACCTGGAAGAAAATCCTGTTCAATACCAAGGATCCGAACAACGTCGGCGCCATCGACCTGGCCATCGACCCTAAAAATCCGCGCGTGCTGTATGCTTCGCTGTGGGCCACGCGCCGTCCGCCATGGTCCGTCTACGCGCCCAGTAACCTGCCCGGCAGCGGACTCTACAAATCCACCGACGGCGGCGACACCTGGAAGCAGTTGACCAGCGGACTGCCTACCGACCAGTTTGTCGGCAAGATCGGGATCGCCGTGGCGCCCAGTAATCCGAATCGCCTCTGGGCCGTGGTGGACGATACCGGCGCCGCGATTGCCGCCGGTGGTGGCGGCGGTCGCGGACGAGGCGCCGGCGGCGCCCAGCACCGGCGGCGGAATCTACGTCTCCAACGATGCCGGCGCCACCTGGAAGCTGGTCAATTCCGAGACCCGCCTGTGGGGCCGCGGCTGGTATTTCGAAGCCGTGTCGGTAGACCCCACAAACCCGGACCGCGCTTACGTCATGAACACCGGCACCTTCATGACCACCGACGGCGGCAAGACCTTCGCGCCGGTGAAGGCAGCGCCCGGCGGCGACGATTACCACCAGATGTGGATCGATCCCAAGGACGGCAACCGCCTGGTGTTGAGCAGCGATCAGGGAACCGTGGTCAGCGTGGATGGCGGCAATAGCTGGAGCACCTGGTACAACCAGCCGACCGCGCAGATCTACCATGTGGCCGCCGACAATCGCTTTCCCTACTGGCTCTACGGCGCGCAGCAGGATAGCGGCGGCGTGGGCGTGGCCACCTGGTCGCGCGAGGGAGTCCTCAGCTTCCGCGATTGGGAGCCCACCTGCGAGGCCGGGCGAGAGCAACACCGTCGTGCCCGACCCCAAGGACGGCAACGTCCTATACGGCAGCGGAGCGGGCCGCTGCGATCAGCAGCTTCAATGTAGCCGCGCCGCTCGGCGGGCAGTTGCCTCCGCCCGATCCCGACGATCCCAACCGCAAGACGTGGACCCTGCCGCAGGTCTTCTCGCAGGCCGACGAGGCCTTGTACTATGCCAATCAGTTCGTGATGCGCACGCGCGACCGCGGCCGCTCCTGGCAGAAAATCAGTCCCGACCTCGCCCGGCTGCATCCCGCCGTACCCGAAACGCTGGACCCGGTCACCGCCAAGGATATCGACGAGGCGATGACCGATCGCTTCGGCGTAGTCTATTCCATCGGCCCTTCGCCGCTCGCCGCCAACACAGTTTGGGTGGGCACCGACGACGGTTTGATTCACGTGACGCGCGACGACGGCAAGACCTGGAACAACGTCACGCCGCCGGATATGACCTCGTGGAGCAAGGTCTCGCAGATTGAAGCCGGCCACTTCGACGTGGAGACCGCGTACGCGTCGGTGGACCGCCATCGCATCGCCGACAACAAGCCGTACATTTATCGCACGCACGATGGCGGCAAGACCTGGCAGAACATGGTCGCCGGCATCCCCGAGGGCGCCTATGTCAACTCGGTGAAGGAAGATCCGCAGGCCAAGGGGCTGCTGTATGCCGCCACCGAACTGCGCGTGTACGTTTCGTTCAACGATGGCGCGCAGTGGCAGGCCATGCAAAATAATATGCCGGTGACCAGCGTGCGCGACATCGTGGTGCACGGCGACGATCTGGCGATCGCCACGTACGGCCGCGGATTCTGGGTGATGGACCAGATGCCGGCGCTGCGGCAGATCGCCGAGCGCGGGGCGGAAATTGTTTCTGCGAGTGGGTACCTGTTCAAACCCGGCGATGCTTACGCCATTCGCGCCGGCGGGATGAACGGCACGCCGCTGCCGCACGAGGAGCCGCAACTGCAGAATCCGCCGGCCGGGGTGGTGGCTTACTACTGGCTGAAGACGCCCGCGAAGCAGCCGCTGAAACTGGAACTGCTGGACCGCTCCGGCGCGGTGCGGGCCTGCGCCGCCAGCGATGCGCCGGTGCGCGAACCGGATACCGAAACGCTGAACGTGCAGGCCATCTGGCAGCAGCCGGCGCAACCGCCGTCGGCCGCCGCCGGCATGCATCGCTTCGCCCTGGGCGGCGGCGGGGGACGCGGCGCGCGGAGGATTTGGACGCGGCGCCGCCGCGGCACCGGTGCACGACGCCTGCACGCCCGCCGGTACGCAGGCTCCCGCCCCACAGACAGCCGGTCGCGGAGGCCGCGGCGGACGGGGTGGCGGCGGAGGTGGGGGACGCGGCGGAGCGCCACGCTCCAGCCCGGGCCGTACACTGTGCGCCTCACCGTGGATGGGCAGACTTATACCCAGCCGGCCACCGTGAAGCCGGATCCCCGCGGGGCGCCTAATGGAGTTAGTGAAGGCGGGGGAGAGTAAGGCTCGCGATAGCCGCTACCCGGCAGCGCCGAATGAGGCCATTTCAGACTGTTCCTTACGAGTGACAAATCCGTAGCGCCAGGAGGTCGAGTCTGCTTGGATTGCACTACAGCATGGCCGTCATGCCCGCCCGGGCGGCGCGGAACTGAAACTCCGGCCGGCTCTTGAACGATGTTTGCCAATCGTCGACGTGCAATTAGGCACTTAGTGCCCGGTAAAATGAAACTAATAATCGTTTGGGCCGCTGTCGGTGCCGCCGTCCTGACAGCGGGCAACTGTGGAGTTCATTTCTGCCGTTCCTATGCCAGTGGAACTGTTCTGTGGCATGCCGGCAAAGCACAGGTCTTCGTGGAGGTCATTCTGGAGGGCCACGAGGTCAGCTACTTGCGCTATCCGTGGTTCGTAATAAAGGAATACTTTGGCGCAATAGAAGAAGCTGATGAAAATCGTGCGCATTTGGTCGTGATCGAAGCCACAACCTCTGGAGTCGAGCGCCATGTCCTGAAGTTAGAGGACCGCAGGAACGGGGGCCCAGGCGCCGATCCTGCCAAGTACACTCCGATCGAAGGACGCATTTACGCGTCATGCCCGGGCTCTCCGGGTCTCTGCTGGTGGTCCGGCGATCACTTCGAATACGCAACGCAGGAAGAAACGCGAAGGCTCGATGGCATCAATCGCCTGACCGTAGGCGACATGGGAAAAGACAGGGACGGGTGGTCCAGACGTGAGTTCGGCATTGAGCAACATGATTATGAGTTCACGGTTACGATTGGCGATGAGGTCGGGTTGTCTGTTCACAATATTCCGGCAAATGGAGCGACGACACGGCACTGTGTCGATCGAGTTGCATGACACGCGCAAAGCACCAGAGAGGGTATGGACGTTTGATGTACTCCCGGCACGGGTCACTAGGACGGAATACCAGCGTGCCTTTGATGCGGGAAGTGGCACCAGAGAATGAAGCCGGCCGTACCCAGCCGGCGGGGTCGTGGCGATTGCGGGCCCCCGGGCGATACACCGCGCGCCTCAGCGCGCAAATTGGCGTCATTCTTCGCTTTCAATTTCAAGACGCCGACGCGTGGGACGTAGATTATATTGACTACCATTGAAGGAGGGACCAAACGATGCCGATGAAGAACCCACCGCATCCGGGCGGTTTTGTGCTGCGCCAATGTATTGAGCCTATGGGGTTGACGATCACGCAGGCCGCGGACGCTCTCGGCGTGACTCGCACGACGCTTTCCGAGCTCATGAATGTGAAACGCGGGATTTCTGCGAAAATGGCTGTGCGGCTAGCGAAGGTATTCGGCGGCAGTGCCCAAAGCTGGCTTGTACAACAGGCGCAATACGATCTGGCGCACGTCCGCGCCGACCGGATCAAGCTCAAACGGCTGAAAACCGCGTAAAGCAGCGCGCCACCCTGGAGCGTGCAGCGGTCTCAAAATCCTATGAAATCACGAAATGAAAAGCAGGGTCGCGTATTCAGGAACCTCACGGGGAAATGATAGGCTACCCCATAATGAGCCACAAGCTGAACCATGTGTGGGCCAGGGCCGTGGATCAGCTCGCCGGTCATACTTGTCCCGGACCCACGGAGAATTCATCACATAATGCCCATCGTTTCGAGAACGTCAGAGTTTACTATCGTTGGCACCCGTTGTTCGGCCAATCCTTGGAAGTTCGTCAGCGCAAGAAAGGGATAGATGGCGAGTGCGTAGTATGTCAGCTCGCTAACGGCACGAGCCTCTCGATTCCCGCGTGGATGCTGAATCCGGAATGTGCGCAGTTTGCGCTCGGCCCTCCTCAGATTGCTGTCGCGGCGCTACTGGAACTTCGGGATCTGCTTTCTGCTTTACCATTCGCCTCCGGTTGCCCCCTGCCATCATTTCGGGAGGAGGCAGCAGCCGATGAGGCAACCGGTAGAACCGTCCCTGCAGTTGAATCTATCGTTACCGACCGCAACAGCATCCGTGATTCCCGACGACAAACAAAAGGAACTGATGCTCGCCCTGGTGGAACTTCTGAGCAGCGCGGCGGCCGAGGTCATTCAGCCGCAAGCCAACGGAGGCGATGATGAATCCGAAACTGACGCCTGATCGTCTCCGTCGCCGCGCCCTTGTGTATGTTCGGCAATCTTCCCCTGGCCAAGTCCTCCATCACCAGGAGAGCCAGCGACGCCAGTATGGGCTGCTGGATCGCGCTCGCGAACTGGGCTTCCAGGATGTCGCCGCCATCGATGACGATCTGGGCCGCTCCGCATCTGGTTTGGTAGAGCGCCCCGGATTTCAACGTCTGGTGGGTGCAGTCTGCACGGGAGAAGTGGGGGCCGTGTTCTGTATCGAAGCGTCGCGATTGGCGCGCAATGGTCGCGACTGGCATCATCTCATCGAGCTGTGTGGCATGGTGGGTGCTGTGCTGGTGGACTTCGACGGAGTCTACGATCCGAATCTCGTGAATGATCGTTTGCTCCTTGGCATGAAGGGCACCATGTCAGAGTTCGAACTGAATCTCCTCCGACAACGGTCGCGGGAAGCAATCCTGCAGAAGGCCCAGCGCGGTGAACTGAAATTTCTCCTGCCCGTCGGTTTCTGTTGGAACGCGAGCGGCAAGATCGAAAAGGATCCCGATCAGCGCGTGCAGCAAGCGATTGAATTGGTCTTTAGCAAAGCGGTCGAGTTGGGAAGCGTTCGCCAAACTCTGCTCTGGTTTCGCCAGCAGAACGTTTGCATACCCGTGTTGCCTCGCAACCCCAGTGAACCCCCAATCGTTTGGAAGTTGCCCGTTTATCGCAACGTCTGGGCGATTCTCACCAATCCTATCTACGCAGGCGCCTATGCTTTTGGCAGAAGAGAAGTACGCATCCAGATCGTGGATGGTCGGGCCAGGAAGAGCAAGGGTCATTTAAAACCGCGACCTGCGTGGACCGTCTTGATTCCGAGCCACCATACCGGGTACGTTAACTGGGAGCAGTATGAACGCAATCAAGCCATGCTGGCTGCCAACACGCACATGAAGCCGGACGGAAACGCCAAAGCCGGTCGTGGCGGCCGCGCGTTGCTCTCTGGCATTCTTCGCTGTGGGCGGTGCGGGCGGATGCTTCACGTCTCTTACAGCGGGAAGGACCGTGTCGTACCACGCTACGACTGCAATGATGCGCATCTACACCACGGCGAGCCCCGCTGTCTTTCCTTTGGCGGCTTGTGGGTTGACGAAGCGGTAGCCAACGAGGTGCTCCGTGCGATCGAGGGGAATGCCGTGGAAGCGGCGGTCGTGGCGGCAGAGCAGATGGAGCAGCAAAGGCAGGAACTGCGAAAGTCACTCGAGCTGGAAGTGGAACAGGCTCGCTACGAAGCGCGATTGGCCGCACGACGCTACGAAGCGGTTGACCCCGAGCAGCGATTGGTGGCCGCGGAGTTGGAGGCTCGCTGGAACACCGCCTTACAGAAAACGCGGGACCTGGAAGATAGACTCGATGGCTTCGACCGCGGGAGCAACCAAGCGCCAGTACCAAATAAGGAACTGCTCTTGAGTTTGGCTCAGGACCTGCCGGCTATCTGGAACGCACCCTCAACGGACATGCGGTTGAAGCAGCGAATCGTACACATCCTGATTGAGGAGATCGTGGTGGATGTGGATGAGAGCAGGCGAGAGATCGTCCTGTTGATTCACTGGGCTGGCGGCCGTCATTCCGAACTGCGCGTGAAAAAGCGGAAGACAGGTCGACATAGTAAGTGCACGAGTCTGGAAGCGCTTGAGGTGGTAAGGCACATGGCTGGCCGGTTTCCGGACGAACTCATCGCGGCCACCTTGAACCGGCTGGGGTTGTGCACAGGGGTGGGCAACACATGGAATAAGCTACGCGTCTGCTCGTTACGCAGTTATCAGCAACTGCCCGCCTTCGATCCCGCTCAGCCGCGGTCAACGCTAACTCTGGAGGAAGCCGCGAAGCGCCTGCAGGTAAGTGCGGCAAGCATACGGCGCCTGATTGCAGAGAAGATACTTCCCGCCAGCCAGGTTATAGAGTGTGCACCATGGGAGATCCCCGTCAAGGGGCTGGAGTCCGAATCAGTGCGAAGCGCGATCGGCAATATCAACGGTCGAAAAACACGCCCGCGAGCTCATATCGTAGATGGCCAGCAGACAATGTTTTCAGAAGGTTAGTGAGGTCTAGCAGAATGTTACAGCATCCGGGGAGATCAGGTTGCGGGACTTCGCTGGATGCCGTGGAGCGCGACTTTGCAAGTTTCAGGCGCGCCAGCGCGACCGCGCAATAGGGTTCGCCCGCGTCGAGGGATTTGATCCACTCCAGCGTGCCATGTGTAAAACGGGCCAGATATTCCCGATGGCCTTTGAGCGACACGAGCCGGATGTCGCCATGAAAGTCCACTTCCACGCCACTCAAATCCGGCGCGTGTTCCAGATCCTCGTCCTGCCAGCCGTTACCCACCAGTAAGAGGCACCCTTCCGGCGTGACCTGGAAATGATCCAGCGAACGGTCGAGGGACTTCGTCTGAAAAATCCGGTCCTCGGGCGGGTGGCCTTCGGGAAGCGCTGCATCCCAACGGATTTCGTCATAAAGCCCCATGGCGTCACACCTCCTCGCCCCGGATCAGGCGATCGAGAAACTCTTTCGCTATGTGAAAATTCGTGGTTGCGCCAGCTCTTGCGCCAGAAGAATCGCATACGTTCGCTGTTTTCGATGTCAGCTTTGAGAATCTCGACATCCTCGCACGCAAATTAGTGGGATGGATTTGTGTTCCGCTCGGCGCGAGCGCGAAGCGCTACTTCCAGCGCCACAGCGGTATCCCGCTCCACGTCCTCCATCGTATAAGGCGGAAAGGCGCCGTGCTCCTTCAGGAATCCGTCCACTTCATAGCGCGTTTCGAACCCAAGCAATCTTCGGACAGCGGCTTCGGAAAGCCGCCCGCCGCGGTAGCCTTCGAGGGCGAAAGCTTCCAGCAAAGCGCGGGATGGGTCCTTACCCGCCACGGCAAGATCGGCCGCTGCGTTATCGGGGATGTTAATAGTGATGATCATGGCCGCCTCAGGGTTCAAACGCCTTCCGCCCCCCACCTTAGCGCGGTGGGCCGGCCGGGTCAACATAGCAGTGTGATAAGGACGAATGTTCTCGAACCCGCTCACCGGCCATTTACGCAGGCCAGCCAATTTCGTGGAGCGCAAGGATATCGGCGCGCCCATTTCCGGATACTGAGAGAGATCGTGGAAACTCTTTGCGGAACTCAGTAGAAAGCGTTCGCTTTGTGGATGGATGCCGCCAATCAGCTCTTCTTTTTGCGGAGTTTGAGCCGCGACACCGCTTCCTTGCGAATGGCGTCGAAGTCCTGCCGGGTCAGTTCGCTCTCCTCGCTTTCTAACCCTTCGAGCAGCAGCGCCTCCAACCGCCCTTCAGCTTTCCTTTTTTCATCGTCGCGGATCAGTTCGCGGATATACTCGCTCACGCTGCTGTACCGTCCTTCTGCGATCTGATGGTCAACGAACTCTTTGAGCGGCTCGGGCAGAGAAATGTTCATAGTCTGCATGGCTCGGAACTCCTGATGGTGCCGATCCTACCTCTTAATGGCAGTATTTGTCAATTCATGTCATGCGTTTTGGTGCTTTTCGTAGAGCTGCGCCATCCTCACCGCAGTTCCAACAGGGCCGGCTCCCCCTGCTTCAACTGGACGTCAAACTCCCGCACCAACCCTAAGTCACGTACACCCTGCCTCACGTGCGCCGGCACGGCCAGCGTCACGTGTGCGCGCGCAGGCTTTGCCGTGGCAGTGGGCAACATCAGCGCCAGACACTCGAAATCCGCGCCCTGGAAGCGTCTCACAAGCACCCCTGGGACTCCCTGAACCTTTACCGGAGCTTCGATCCCGGCCATCTGGAATAAGCGCTCAAACAACGACCGGTAGGCCTCTCCCTCCGCCCAGGTACCGCGCGTCGCGCTGTAATCGTGCATGTCCAGATTCAAATAAAAAGCCAGCCCCTTGCCGGTTCGTTTCTCAACCACCATGGGAGCGCCGGGGATGGTACCGCGTCTTCCGCCGGCCGGCACAACCAGCGTGGCATCGAACGGAACCAGGGAGGATGCCCGGCTGAAAAACGGCCGGTCTCCCGCGGGTTTCCAAACCGGTTTCTGCCGGACACCGAAAAGATCGTCAAGCTGGCCCGGCCGCAGCCGGCGGCAATGCTCGTCCATGGTCGCCACCATGTTGTCCGCTATCACCGTGCCGCCGGCTTGCACAAAAGCCCCGATTTGCCGGCATTCCTGCGCCGACATCGCCACAGACTGCGGCAGCAGCAGCACTTTATAGCCCTGTCGGATCAGCTCCCCTTTTTCGATCTGTTCGTAGGAGACAAAATTGGCGGTCCGCCCCACGTCTTCCACAACCTTCACGAAGCTGTCGCGCACCTTCATCAGCCGCGAATGGTACCGCTCGTAGGAGGCCAGGCGGCGAAACCAGGTATTTCCATCCTCCCTGCTGTCGAACATCCAGTGGGCCCTGATGCTGGCCTGGGAATAATGAATCGCTATGCGATCGTCCACCCGCCGCAACCCGGCCAGCCGCGGCGCGGCGGACCGGATGTCCTGAAACAGCCCTTTTATATCCGTACCCCGCCTGGTGATCGGCATCCCGGGCGCATCTCGAAGGATGACCCGGGCCTTTTCGTCGTCCCAGATCACGGCGCCCCGATCGCCGTCCAGCAGCCGGAGCCACGCAGTCTGCCGCAAAGCCGCGATATCGCTGCCGAAATAAGTGGCCAGCACCGGCGCCCGTGCCGGAAGAAACGACCCCAGGATGGCCCGGCTGTTGCCGATATCGTAAGGCTCGATCCAATCCACCACCCCGGCCAGACGCCAAAGATCGTATCCGCCCCACGCACTTGGCATCTGGGCCCCCTCGATCCCCACCGGAGTTTGGGGGTCCTGTTGCCGGATCAGGCTCCGCAAACGGTCGATCGTCCGAGCCCAGGAAACGTCCATAAAGGCGCGGTGATCTGCCCACGGGGCATAGTTTTCAGGGCGGCCGGCCGCCAACTCGCCTTTTTCCCGCTGCTTGATTTCGAACGTCGTCGAAGGAACCACGTCGTTCCAGGTGGCAAAGTGGCTTTCCCACTCGCGGTTCAGATCGGCCAGAGAACCATATTGCGTTTGCAGCCACTCGCGGAATGCCCGTAGGGTGTACGGGCAGAAGCAATAGTCCATGGGCGATACATACGAACCGATCGAGGCCTCATCCCGCAAATCGTAAAGCAGCGGCCGGTTGGGCGCATGGCTGCGAACCTGGGCAACGATTCGCGGGGCCACCGTTTCCCAAAAAGCCGGGTTATCCGGACAAGGCTTCCGCGTCAGGAAACGCTTGTCGCCGGTGCTCGTGTACCCTTTCCAATCTTCCTCGTATAGCGCGTTCCTACTGTGAAGGAAGGCCAGTTCCGGAATCATATTCTCGACATAAAAGCCGAGCCGGGCCGGGGCGAACCGGCTGCAATCCGCATTGGAACACTGATCCGCCGTGTAACCCGCATCCCTGATACGGTCGAGCCAGGCCCTGGTTTGCACTTCTCCGGTGCTCCACAGAATCACCTGGTATTGATCCCAGCCGCGCCACGGAGTCTGCGCGCCCGCCTGCGCCTGCAGCCGCATCGCCAGCACCAGTCCAAGAGCCGCGAGGTGTGCTGTCCGCCTTGTCACGGCCGCTTCTCCGCCATCGCCGATCTCATTTCTCCGACCGCCTCCCGCGCCACCTCCGGCCAACCGCGCGATTGACCCCACCGCGCGATTCCGGCCCGGTCCCAATCCCTGGCGAGTGCCTCCTCCAGGGCCTGCTCGAGCGCCTCCTCATCCGACGGCGGCACGATCGTTCCGTACAATTCGGAAGGGATCATCTCCGGCACCGCGCCCACATCCGTGGCCACTACGGGGGTTCCACACGCCAGCGCCTCATTGACGACATTGGGCCAACCTTCCCGCCGGCTGGCCATGCAAAAAACATCCGCCGCCCGCATCCAGCCCGCCAACTCCTCCTGTGGCAGTTGCCCCAGGAACGTGACGGCCCCTCCAGCGCTCTCCGCCTGCCGTCTCAATTCGGCTTCAAACGGAACCGCATGTCCCGTGCCGCCGGCGATATACAAACGTACCGGCAAACCCTTCCGGCGCATCCTCGCCACCGCCGCAATTGCCCTGTGATGGCCTTTTAATTCAATGAGATGGCCTGCGGTTAGGACCACCTGGGCATCCGCTGGAATTTGTTTTTTCAGCCGCTCCGCCTGACGGTCCCCCGGATGGTAGATTTCCGCCGCCACGCCATTCGGAATGGTGACCGCCTTTCGCGCCTCCGCGCCCAGGGAAATCGCGAACCCCCGCAGACGTTCGGAGACGGCGATTACCCGGTCCGCCTTCCCCAACGCCCAGGCCATCGCCTTGCGCTTCCCCGCGATCTGGGCATGATCCACTTCGGATCCGCGCAATGTCACCGTAAACGGCCTCTTCAGCTTGCCCGCTATCATGGCCGCGGCGATCCCGTCGGGATAGCCTATCTGCGCGTCAATAATATCCAGACCGCCTTCCCGGGCCATCCCCTGGAATACGGAAAGGATCTGGAAATAAAGGAAATAGGCATTAATCACCCCTCCCAATGGAGGATACAGCCAGCGCGGATAGAGAACCTGGAGGCCGCCATCCGGCGCCCAACCCCGCGCCTTGCCTGTTGCCGGTAAGCGGGTTTTATCGATCCGGGAGTAGTTCAGAAGCGCCAGCGGCGCCACTACCCGCACGTCGGAGAGCTTCGCCATTTCCTGCAAGCGCGCCCGGACGAACAGCCCTTTGCACGGCTCGCCTGTATGGGGATACAACGTGCTCAAGGTCCCGATTTTCAAGCTCTTAACATAACAGGATTCCGTCCGGACGTGCAGTATGATAAGGGGGAACCGGAGAAATGCGGGCGGACGTCCGCGATCGAAACCACATTGACGAACCCACGCCCTAACAGCCGGAAAATCCTGCTGGTTTCTTATCTGTTTCCTCCCAATGGCGGAATTGCCGTCCAGCGGGCCCTGAGTTTTGCCAAATATCTTCCGCCCTTAGGTTATGAAATCCACGTGCTGAAGGGCCGCAACGCCTCGGGCCCCGTGCAGGACCCCGGGCTGTTGCGGCACATTCCCACGGAAGTGCGGATCCATCAAGCCTTCACGCCCGAAATTCCCTTTCATTTCCGCCAGAAGATCTGGAGCCTGCTGGCCCGAAATCGCCGCTCCGCCGACACGCCGGCGGCAACTGCGGCTCCCGCTGGCCTGAGCCGGCCCTCGCTGCCTGCCCGCATGATCCGCCGCATCCTTTGCCCCGAACCGGAAATCCTCTGGGTTCCGTTTGCCGTCCGGAAGCTGGAGAAACTCATCGTGCGCGAGAAGATCGGCACGGTCCTCATCACCGTCCCTCCCTTCTCTGCCCTGGTGGCGGGCTACCAGATCAAGCGCCGCTTCCCTGACATCCGGCTCATCAGCGACTTCCGGGACGAATGGCTGAGTTTCTATTTGCAGGATTTCGATTTTCAGAACGGCCCCGCGACACGCCGCCGGGCCGAAGCCATTGAGCGCGCCAGCATTCAGGCCTCCGACCTGGTGATCGCGGTAACCCCTATGTCTTTGCAGACCATCCGAAGCCGCTATCCGGAACAGCCGGACCGCAAGTTCGCCTGTCTTCCCAATGGCTACGATCCCGAGTCCTTTGCGAATTTTCACGCCCGCAATCATGCAGGCAGCCAGGTGGTGGTCACCCATGTGGGAACGGTGTATAAGACTGCCTCGCCGCGCTATTACCTGGATGCGCTCGATGCCCTCCCCGAAGACCTTCGCAGCCGTTTTGAAACCCGCTTCATCGGGCGCATCGCCGAAAGTGAAAAGGCCGTGCTGACAGGCCGGAAATCGGATGTTCGGATTATGGGTTTCATGCCGCAGACCGAGGCTTTGCGGCAAATCGAAGAAACCGATTTTCTCCTGCTCACCATGACCAATGAGATCAGTTTGCCGGGCAAGCTTTTCGAGTATATGGCAACCGGCAAGCCGATTCTGGCGCTGGCCGCCGCCGGCAGCGAAGTCCATCAAATCCTGGCGGAAACCGGCTCCGGCTGGTGCGCCGATCCGTTCGATCCGGCGGCCATTCAATCCATGCTTCAAAAGGCTGTTCAATACCGGGAGCAGGCCGCGTCGCATATCCGATGGGACAAGGTGCGACGCTATGAGCGTCCGCGCCTTGCCGCCGAACTTGCCGAACTGATCGAAGAACGCCTCTGACCGCGTCCCGGCGCCTTCGGCCGAATCCGGTGAACTAATATTTTCCGATTATTGTAAATATCCTCGGAGCGAACCATAATCTGTGGGAACTCTCAGAGGGATTTCCAAAAAAGGGGTTACTGTGCCACGCCATCGAATTCCTTGTAAACTCGTGTTTCTGCCAGTACTGACGCTCGGAACGTTAATTCCCAAGGCGGCAGATGCGCAGGGATGCATCATTTCACGCTCCGGTTTGGAGTCGACCGGTCTCGATTCCGGCGGCTACCTGGTGGCGGGGGATTGGACTATGACTGCCGGCTTCCGGCACGTCTATTCGCACGTTCACTTCAGCGGGCCAACCGAGAACTTCTCCCGTGCACAGCTCGGCACCGAGGTCCAGTCCAAAACCAACCTGGACGACATGGTCTTCGGCTATCAGCTCACATCCCGGTTCGGTCTAACCGCCACGCTGCCGTTCCTGTACGCCAGCCGCCGCCAGCAGTCGCAATACGCGACGCTGCACACCTCAGGCTTAAGTGACATTACCATCGGCGCGACCGGCTGGGTCCGCAACCCCCGTAGCGAGCGCTCCGGTCTCAATAACGCTCAGATCGGCATCAGCCTGCTGATTCCCTCCGGCAATGATCGTCAAAACAATGTCGTGGCCACTTCCTACGGTGCCACGTCAACCACGCAGTATCCTGACTACTCGGTGCAGCCGGGTGGCGGCACCTGGGGAATGGTCATGTCCGGTCAGGGCTTCCAGAGCCTCGGCAACGGCGTCGCAGCGTTCATTAGTGGCAATTATGTCATGACCCAGGGAGGCTACCACAACTTCTGGACCTCCCACGGCGGAACCTCGAACAGCGCGCCCGCACCCACCGCCGGGATGACCCAGTTCGACGCGATTCAGGACCAGTACATGGTCGAGATCGGCGTTACTCATCCGGCTCCGAAGATTCGGGGGCTGAGCCTGAGCCTCGCGGTCCGCGATGAAGGCGTACCGGCACGCAACCTGATCGGCAACGACCTGGGATTCAAGCGGCCCGGCTTCGGTATCGCCCTGACCCCCGGATTCACTTACAACCGCGGACCTCATACCCTGCAGTTCAGCATGGGAAAAGTCATGATCCGCGACCGCACCAAGAGCGTCGCCGAGGAAGTGAACGGCGCGCACGAAGGAGACGCCGCCTTCGCCAACTACGTTTGGATGGTGAGCTATACGATGCGCGTGCCCGGCCGGCGCAACAGCCTCGAATCAAAGAATGCTGCTGCTGCGCCCACGCACACCATGGCCAGCGCCGTTCTGCCCGCTGCCTCCGGTGCTTCCGACACCTTCAAACCCTTCGCGCTCAAGACGCTGGACGGCAAGAAGAAGAGCTTGCAGGACTTCTCCAACAAGCTGACGCTGGTGAACTTTTTCTATCCGCGTTGCCCCTATTGCAATCAGGAGCTGCCCGAGATCCAGAAGATCTATGACCGGTACAAGGACAAGGGCCTTTCGGCGGTGTGGATCAACGTGCTGCCGGAGGAGAACAACCTGATTCCCGGCTGGCAGGTGGCGAAGAACTTCACCGTTCCAGTGCTGATTGGAGGCTCCCAGGCCGTGCTGCAGCACGACTACCACATAGAGGCGACGCCGGCCACCTTCCTGCTGGACGAGAACGGCCGCGTCGTCTTCCACGCCGACGGCTACAAGCCCGGCGACGAAAAGACACTCGAGAGCAAGATTGAAGGGACGCTCAATACCGCCGCCCCGGTACCGCCCGCTACAGCGTCGGTAGCGAACCCGTGTCCGCAGCCGGTTTCAGGGCGGCGAATCCCGGCGCAGATGCCCCTGTTCCTGAACGGACCGGTGATGTAAGTGGGTGGGGCGGGCCTACTTAGGCCCGGCCAACACAGATTCCGGCGTAAGCAGCGTCCATGAAATGAATAGTGTCCGATATATTTGTCCATATCAGGGACGCCGTTCGGAGATTCCAGGGGCATTCGAGCAAACCTTTTTCATTCACAAGTAGTTACAGGTTCTTTTCTCTTTATTTATCAGTAACATCACGAACTGAGTGCCCCTGGCGGAACGTAGGGGCATGTTACTTTCAAATTGGTTAGAGAGTGCATGAAGGCCCGCTGGTTACCCGGCGGGCCTTTTTCATTTTCTGCGCCGGCCGCCAGCAATGGCCGCCGAGTTTTTTGGGGGCAGGCTGGCTGTCATACCCAGTGTGTCTTCAAGGAGTACAGAATCCTATGTTGAAATCATGCCGGCGGGACACAGACCCGCGGCTCGCAAAGAAGCCATTCCCCATCCTCCTTGCATTCCTGTTAGTAGCTGTCGTTCCGGTGCACGGCCAGACTGCCATCGACCTGCGCACGCAGGCCAAAAGCGTCGATTTTGCCAATGCCACATCCACCCGGCCGGTTCGCGTCGGAACAAGCTTCCCTCAGACCTGTTCCCCCGGCGAACTGTTTTATAAACAGGATGCCACTCCCGGAAGAAACCTCTACGCCTGTACCGCCACCAACGTCTGGACCGCGGTTTCACCCGACTGGACCGGTGGAGACCTCTCCGGTTCGCCGGGTTCGGTCTCTGTCAACGGAATTCAGGGCAATGCCGTCGTCCCGGGAGTTCCCGGCGACCGGAATGTCCTCAAGTGGATCGCCGCTTCCAGACAATGGCAACTCAAACTCGACAACGACCATACCCACAACGTGACCGCCCTGCAAGGTGTCACCGGCCTGCACGGCGCCGGCACCCGCCTGCAGACCTTTACGGGGAATGAGCCCCAGCCGGCGGATTGTGCCCAGTTCGATGCCAGCGGCAACCTGGTTACCAGCGGCGCTCCCTGTGGTGGTGGTACCGGCAGCGGCGTCCCCTACCAGGGCGCCTCGCAGGACGTCAACCTGGGAACGCATCAAATCACAGCGGCGTCCCTGAATACCGGCACCATCGGCCAGGCGACTCGCATCGACATTACCCAGGGCACCTGCCCCAGCCTCCCGGATCCGGGCTTCAATCTTGTGATCTGCGCTGAATCCGGAGTTCTGTACACCGTCAATGCCGCCGGCCTCAAGACTTCGTTCAGTCTCCCTTCCGGACCGGCCGGGGGTTCGCTCTCCGGCACGTATCCAAATCCGGGCTTGGCCAACTCCGGCATCGCGCCGCAGCAATACGGCGATGCCTCGCATGTTCCACTGCTCACCTTTGGCGCCGATGGCCGGGCCACCGCCGGCAGCAGCCTGCCGATTTCCATCCCGTTCTCTTCGGTGACCGGAAACCTTCCCACACACACTCATGCCGACGACACCCAGGGCGGCCAACTGGACAGCCAGGCGCTCAAAAGCGCCAATAAGACCGGCAGCGGAAATAAACTCGCAACGGCCGCCGCGGCAGGAACCGGTGGAAACTGTGTCACCTGGTCCGTCTCGGGCGACCTCACCGATTCCGGCGCGCCCTGTGGCGCTGGTACCGGCGGTTCGGGAAATGTGATTGGCGCCGCCTCTTCTTTGGATACCGCCGTCGCCGTCTTTAGCGGTTCCGGCGGCAAGACCATCCAGAACACGGCGGCCACCGTGGACCCCATAACCGGGAACATCGCCACACCGGGGTCTCTCAGCACCGGTCTCGGCAGCGCCGCCGCCGCCGGCTCGCTGATTGCCCGGCGCGGCGCCGGTACCGCCATGCTGGGGCTGCAAGGTTCCTCCGCCGGTGAGTGGGACATCACGCCTCCGGCGAATTTCACAAGCTGGCGCTTTACGCCGCCAACCGGCCCCTGCGGTAGCCACCAATGGTGGACCACCGACGCAACCGGAATAGGAAGCTGTACGCAGCCTTCCGCCGCCGACCTCAGCGACGGAGCCGGCCTGATGCGATCCGGCACAAGCCTGCTGCCTTCCCAAATGCCCGCGCTCTCCGGCGACGTTACCACTTCCGCCGGCAGCACAACCACCGCTGTCGGCAAGGTCAACGGCGTGGCATTCGGTCCGGCTCCGGCGATCAATACTTTTCCGCTGGTTACCGGTGCCAACACCGCCACTTACACACCCCTCCCCGATTGCGGCGATTCCGGCGGCAGTCATTTGAACTACAACGCCGCCACTCATACCTTCGCTTGCGGCAACACCGGCGGAACCGTGGGCAGCGTCGCCTTCAACGGAATTACGGGCGGCTCCAACACCGCCGCCGCCATGACCTGCGGGACCGGCTGTTCCCTGGTTCCTACCGGAGGAGGTATTGTGAATGCCAACCAGATCAACGGCGGCGCCGCTGCCGCCAGCGCCACTATCGATACCACCAACGCCGCCAACATCAGCAGCGGAACATTACCTTCTGCCCGCCTCAGCGATGCCTCCCGCACACGTTCGTTCGGGATCACCATCGATGGCGGAGGTTCCGCCATCACGCCGGGACAAAAGGGGTATACCCAGATCCCGTACGCCTGCACCGTTATCGGCTGGTCTGCAATAGCCGATCAGGCCGGCTCTATTACGGTAGAACTGGACCGTCGCGCGTCTTCCGCGCCGCCCACTGCTCCCTCTGTACCCAATACCACTACCGACAAAATGTCCGCCTCCGCGCCGGTGACCCTTACCTCCGCCCAGACGGCCGCGGCCAGCGCCGCCGGAGTTTCGAGTTGGGCAACAGCGATTTCCACCTGGGACACGGTCGGCTGGAATGTCACAGCCGCCAGTATCCTCACACGGGTCACCATCCAGGTTCAATGCCAGATTTGATGAGGACTGCCATGAAAAAACAACTTTCCCTTCTACTCTTAACTTTCCTGTGCGCTCACGGCGGAGATGTGCAGCGGCTTCGTATCGGAGCCCCTACCGGCTTTCCCGGCGCCACTCCCGCCTTCACGCTGTTTACGATTGACGGAGCGAAGAAAACCACGGTGGTCTTTCAAGCGTCCGATTCGGACGTGGCGACGACTCTACTATTCCGGTACGGACTTACCACGGGGACTCCGGTACAGCACAAGATCTCTCTTCAGGGAGTGTCACTGACTTCCGGAACGGGAACGCCTAATGGAACGGTTCTGGCGGCCGGGGCCTTTACTCCTCCGGCTGACACTTCCTGGAATGGCCTGGTCCAGGCTGTACCCATCACGAACGACGGGGCGGGAGGATCGATATCGTCTTACACCCTAACCAGGGGAAGTTATTACAGTATTGTGATCGAGCCCTGCCCGGATGCCACGGCTCCATGTTCCGGCGCGGCGACTCCTGGCGGCGCCAACAGCAGCAGCTTCACTACGGTTCTGACAAATTACATGGTCCACGCGTCCCCGCCCTATGCCGCAACCTCAACGTCGGGGACTTGGACCAAAGTGACGGACATGCCGGTTTGGGGGTACCGCACCGCAACACTGACGCGCGGCACGCCGATTCAAAGCAACACAAGCGCCTCGATTTCCTCCGGCACGGAAAGCGCGGTGAGTTTCACTTTGCCGTCCACTATGTGCTCCACGGCGAAAGTAATCGGAGTGCGCGCGGAGATTGAGACGCCCAACGCCGCCAGGATCGTCAACATGCACCTATACTCCGGGACCACCGTTTTGCAATCGGCCGCCCTGAACAGCAATGTAAACAGGAACAACGCCAGCATCTGGACTACCTCTGAGTTCTATTTTTCGGATGCTTCCCTGACCCCGGTCACGTGCGGATCTACATATCGGATCGGCTTCGCCCCACAGGACTCCAGCAATCTGTTTGCGCTGGCAACTCTCGATGTAGCGGCACCCGGAGATCGAACGGCATTTCCCGGTGGAACGATGTTCGCCTTCGGCTCGCGATCCGGTTGTGGTGGCCCGTGCGACGCAACGAGCACCGCCTGGGCGGCCGATACCGCTACGTCCAGGCCGCTATTGGAGCTGATTCTGGATGACCTGACCCCCCCGGCGGGAACCGGAGGGCAGAAGGCATTCACTTTTGTGGGCGCGCTTCTTCCCAGTCCCGTAAAGCTGGACCAGACAGAGACATTACCCGGCATACTTCAATGACAAAACTTCTCAATCTTCTTCTGCTCGCCATCCCCTGTTTTGGAGTTACCGACTCCATCACCCTGCGGAATAATAATGGGGCCGCCGTCACCAATTACCCGCTACAGTTCGGCAGGATCTTCGCGCGGGCCGAGATTTCGCAGTACCCGCAGATGGGGCTCTGCACGGACTCCACGTGCGCCTCGGTGTCTTCGTGGCTCACCACGCAAGCCAATGTGCAGGTTGCATGGGATGACGGGAGCGCAAGGCACGCCATCCTGAGCGTGGTAATTCCGTCCGTGCCGGCCGGAAGCACTTACTACACGTTCCGCAGTCAGAGTACGTGCAATTGCGGAACCGGACTCACTCGGGCACAAATGCTGGATCCGTCCTACAATTTCGACGCCACAATCACCGCAGTACAAAGGACGACGCGGATCGCCAGCGCCCGCCAGATGCTTACCGATTGGGATGGCGTCAGTACATCCCCGGTCAAGTACTGGCTGCCTGGAACGGTCTCGAGCACCGTAATACTCGGAGACTTCACGGCCGCGCATGCCTATGACTTCGGCTGGCAGGCCACGAGCGACATGATCTTTGCGCAGGCCGTGGCAGCCACCGATACCACGATCTACCTGAGCAGTACCGCCGGCATCACTGCTCCTGGTTATGCCACGCTGTACATCCCGAATTCCACGGGTTACGGCTCAGGGTTGGCCGATGAAGACGTGTATATCTGCGCGGTTGACACTGTGGCGAACAAGGTAACCGTCGGGAACGTGGGATGCACAACGGTCCCTAGCACCGCGGGGCGCGGTCTACATAACACTATTGCCCGAACTTTCACCACCGCCACGGGCCATTTCCACGCATGGAATAACTGGCAGGACCCGGCTTCCGATGTTTACAAAAGTATCAAACCGATATTCGAAGCCACGTTCTGGCCCGCGACCCATCAGGTTTGGGTGCGCGAGATCACCGAGATTGCGGACACGACGCGCCTCCAGGACCAGGTGTTCGATCTTACGATGACTCTCGGCTCCTCCAGCCCGGCGACCCTCTATAGCAAGACTGGGATGCTGCAACGGATGCAGGATCGATTCACGAAAACCGGGTGGATCGGAGGAGCGCCTCCAGTGATCGAGATCGTTCACAACATTGGCTATTGGGCTTCGACGGGCTCATTTTGGAACTACGACCCGAATCACAGCCCCTCATCGACATACGTAAACGGCCTGCTTACCGCCTACAACGCCGCACCGCACACCGACTGCGGAGATAAGGGGAGCCTGTCCTATTTCGGCATGGGCTCGACGGGTGGCCGGCCGGAGATCGCGCCGGAGGATGGCTGGTTCATCATCTGGATGTATACCGGATACGACGCTGCCCGCACCGTAACCTTCGGCAATGCCGACCTGGCGTCATGCGGCTACCCCCTGCATCTCCGCGAGGGCGATGCGACCAGGTATTACGACCGGGCATTGACAACCGGCGGCATCGGAAGGCCGATCTCGCGGACAAGCCATAAGACTATCGCGCTATCGAGTGGGTTTGCTTACGCGTATACCTCCGACGGCGGATCGCGTAGCGCCGGTGGGGCCGGAATCGCAAGGGCCATGGAACTATGACAACGAGCACTTGTACTCGCTGCACATGCCTCTGTATCTCACCACGGGAGACTACTTTTACCTCGAAGAAGCGATGTTCTATATGTCTGTAGCCTGCACATCTCTCAACGGGGCATCCATTCCCCCCTCCCCTAACGGTTCCGGGCCAACCGGAGCGGAATGTTTCGCGGGGGGAAGCCTGCGCAACGAGGCGTGGTACAACCGCGCGGCGGCGCAGCTCACGACCTGGATTCCCGATTCCATGAGCACAGAGAAGAGTTTTTACTCCAACTATCTCCGTGACATGCTCGCTCCAGTGGAAGGGTATTTGGGGTTAGGGAATTCGTATCCCGCCGATTCGGTCTGGACCGCGATGTACAACTACGGCCTGAATTACATCGCGAACAAGCCGGGTTTCAAGTTTGCCGGCGGGAATCATCCGCTCCATTCGTTCCGCGTGTTCGAGGGGAGCGGTACCGTACATCCTGGAGAGTTCGCGCAGCCCAATTATTGCATCGACAATACCTACACGGATCAGGCCTTCTCACTGTTTGAGCACAATTACCTGATGCTCGTGATGGGGCACATGAAAGACCTGGGCGTCTTTCCGATCTCAATCAAGAAGCTGGTCGATTGGGTGGCGCCGTTCTATATCGGCATGACGACCGATCCCGGGTACAACCCATTCCTGATGGCGAGCGGCAGATTTCCGGGGATTCACAATGACCGCGTGACGCCCATATCCACCTGGGCGGACGCAAAGCTCGGGTTTTGGCAGACGAAGGCGCTGGCGGACGCCAATTGCGGCGGGGCGTCGGAGGAGATTTGGGGACAGATGACCTCGTGGTCGTCGGTCAACGCGATGAACTACATACCCTCCTACGACCTGCTCACCATCGACGCGCTTTCCATGGTGGTAGACCACACAGGCGGCGCCGCGGCGTGGAGTTGGGCTTGGGGACAAGAACAGGCACTGGCTTATCGTTATTCCCCGAATCTCAATGACGCTCCTTATTACGCGCTCATTCCACGGAATGTGGAATCGCTTAGCACAGTCCCCTCCCGGGTTTTCGGTTATGCGACCTTCGGCGGATCGGTGGTGGTCCGATGACACGACTTGCCTTGATTCTGATGGCTGCGTCGTACGCCTATGCGGCTAACGCGCCAAACGTAACGGGAATTACGGCCACGTTCCACGATGGACAAACGTTCCTTACCTGGGTCGATCCGGCAACAGGCAGCGCCGGCGCTAACTACCGCTACGAGGTTTACTGGAGCGCGTCTCCCATTGTGGATACGCCCTCACTGGCCGCTGCCACGTTCTTGCAGGAGGCGTTCAACAATTCGGGCCAGATGGCAGCGGCCGGAGCGACGTGGAACCAGACGACTCGGCAGAATGGAGCGCTGCCTATGTCGATCACCGTCGCAGGGATCGTGCGGAGGCTCTCCTTATGTGGAGTGCGGCACGCCGCTGGCGGCTTTCACTGGGCTTGGCAGTACACACTGCTACGACCACGGCCTCAGCGTACTACGCCGTGATCACGCATGACCGCACCGGCGCTTTGAGCGATTCTCCGGTGAGCGTGGGAAACAATGCCACGACGTCTCCGGTCGCCGAGAGTGTGGGAACGCCGCTGCCACTGAAAGTATTCGATAGTCACGACACGGTGAATCGCAATGCCGGCGGCAACACCGTCACGATCAGCGGCACGACAGGACTACCCTTTTGGCTCAATCTGGCAGGCTCCGGAGGATGCACCGACTACAAGGACGCCACGATAGCGCAGCGGCGATCTTGTACCAGTTCTGGGGCGATTCGACCATGGGTTACCAGGAGGGTGTGCAGCAGATGTTCACCGTTGCGGAGACGCACAGCGGCTCTACCTACGGAGTGCCCGCGCTGTACATGAATTACTGCGACATGATCTGGCTGAACACAGGATTGGCGAGCCTTGAGACTACCTACAGTGGCTATGCGTGGCCCAACGTCAACACCTTCCAACCCTATACGGAAGCGGAGCTTTACCAGTCTGTGAATTGGGCCATCTCGCATTACAGCGCGAACCCGAACAAGATCTACCAGACCGGCCAGAGCGCGGGCGGTTACGCGGGAGATTGGGCCATTCGACATCCGGAGATATTCGCGGCGGTGTTCGATAGTGCCTCGGAGTGGCAGCGGCAGGTGGCGGAAAGCCTGGTGACCGACATCCTGCTTAGTCCGGTCACCAGTTCACTATTGATGGCTGGTACAGGACAGCAGTATCTGACCCGGTTCGATATGCCCGCTTACATCAGCTCCCATTGCGCGGGGCCGTTGCCCTTTATTGCGTTCGCAGTGGGACGCAACGACACGTCGCGCCCGAATCAGTGGGCCGCGAACGTGAACATGCTGAATGCGCTGAAGGCGTGCCATGCGGGCTTCGCCTTCGCCTGGAATAACGGGACTCACAGCGACGCCCCGACAGCGCTGAACGCGCTGAAAGCGACGTATCAAACGGCGATTGCCAGGAACGTGAGCTACCCGGCCTTCGTCAACAGCAGCCTCGACGACGATATCACCGCGGGCTGTACCAGCGGAACTCCGGGACCGACGTGCCAGATTAACGCAGGCTTTTCGTGGACTACCCCGGTCGAAAGCGCCACTTCGTGGTCCGCCGCGATCGGCAACGCGGGCGCCACCCTCACCGTGGACATCACCCCGCGCAATACCCAGGCGTTCCACCCGGCACCCGGACAGTTGGTGAGTTGGACAGCTTCTACCGGGCAAACAGGAACCGTAGCGGCAGATGTCTGGGGGTTGGCGACCGCCGCCGGAGTGACCGTGAATGCCGGGGCGGCGACTACCCTCACCTTCCAGCCCCTAGCAGGCGGAGTTGTGCTCTCCGGCCTTGTCTCTGCTTCCGGAATTACGCGTGATGCACTAAGCGGCCGCCGATGCCGGGTTCCCAGCAAACCGGCGGCTTCCTCGTAGTAACTCTCTCGTCAAACCCAGTATCCCGGAAGCCGACAGAGAAGGTTCTGAGCCCGTCACCGGCAAGCCCGCCCGCAAGCGGATGCGCAATGCTCCGCCCGAAATCGGGTAACTTTTCTGACTCCACTCGAACGCCGCCTCCTGTTCCGACCTGGAAAGTTGGGCTTGAACTCAGAATTCGCCCGGAACTGTATACTGCACACTCTTTCAGGAGACCAAATAGTGATAATCAATCCCGTAATTAAGTCCCACACTTTTGTATATTGTGCTAAAAATCTGGTTAAAGAGAGAAAATCCTGTTATAAGGAGATTGGGCTCGGTTACAACCAGAATCTTGAAAACTGCCGGGGCAGCCACCGCAAGTGCACAAATGCGTCAACATCTATTAGCGACAATCGTCAGAAATACCTTGATTCTTCTTGGTATTGTCCTTTACCTTCAGACGGGGATTTTGCTGCGTGCTGCCACGCCCGCGTTTGTCCAGGAGAAAGAAAATCAAATTACCTCAGGGCAGACCAACCACGTAGCATTTTCTTCTTCTGTAGGTACTGGCCATCTCATTGTCGTTTTCCTCATTTGGGATAACAATGGAAGCGTCTCGGTTTCAGACTCCCTTGGCAATACTTATCTAAGTGCACACTCGCTGACACGTTGGGGTAATAAGTCGTCCAGTGTTCAGACTTTTTATGCCATCAACGCGAAGGCAGGACCCGACACGGTGACTGCTACCTTCGCAAGTCCCGTCACTTCATTCGGCATTGTGTACGCGCACGAATACTCGGGCGTGCTGCAAACAGCACCTGTCGACGTGACGGCCGCGGCAAGCGGCACATCCGGGTCCTTGAATAGCGGTTCTGCCACCACTACCAATGCTGTTGACCTGCTCTTCGCGGGCGGCGTTTCGGCAACCGTTGTCACTAGCCCGGGACCTGGCTATGTGGCGCGATCGACCGCACAGGGGAACATCACGGAGGACAGAACCGTTTCAGCCGTAAACTCCTATAACGCGACCGCCTCCAACCAGAAGGGCGCATGGGCCATGCAGATGGTCGCCTTCAAGGCGGCCAGTGGGACAGTCGACAACACACCGCCAACGACGCCGACGGGTTTATCGGTGACCGGAACAACCACGTCCACGGTATCCTTGTCCTGGACGGCCAGCACGGACAATGTGGGGGTGGCAGGCTATAAGATTTTCCGGGCTGGAGTACAGGTGGGTACGTCTGCCACAAACGCCTACACCGATACTGGTCTTGCGCCTTCGACGACCTACTCCTACACGGTGTCCGCCTATGACGCCGCGGGAAATAATTCCGGTCAGTCCTCAGTCATCCAGGCAACTACCAAAGGCGACACGACGCCGCCAACCGTTCCAACAGGCCTGTCGGTCACAGGCACTACCGCTTCCACTGTGTCGTTGTCGTGGAACCCCAGCACGGACAACTTCGGAGTAGCCGGCTACAAGATCTACCGGGCCGGCGCACAGGTCGGCACCTCCAATATCACTTCCTATACCGACACCGGCCTGGCCACCTCGACGACCTACGCCTACACTGTGTCAGCCTATGACGCCGCGGGCAACACTTCCGCGCAGTCCACGGCGCTGCAGGCCACCACTTCCGCCCAAGCCGATACCACGCCGCCAACGGTTCCCACTGGACTAACGGTAACCGGAACGACCGTGAGTACAGCGTCCCTGTCATGGACGGCCAGCACGGACAACGTGGGTGTAGCCGGCTACAAGATCTATCGAGCGGGGACACAGGTCGGCACATCCAATGTCACCTCCTATACCGACACCGGCCTGGCCACCTCGACGACCTACGCCTATACGGTGTCCGCCTATGACGCCGCTGGAAACAATTCCACACAAACATCGCCGGTAAACGCTACAACCGCTACCGCCTCATCCGGGTCCTACAGCACTACCTTCCCGCTCACGGAAAACCCTATTTCCGAGGGCGGGAATTGGACCAACGGTGGAGCGGCCGGATTGGACTGGACCAACGTGCAGACTACTCCACACTTTGCCTTTGGAACCATGCCCGGACAAGCTTCCGGCGGTGCTGAATACGCCGACTCAACCGCTACAGTGAACGGTACCTGGGGTCCGAACCAAACTGTCCAAGCGACTGTCTCGGTAAACGGCGCTTCCACCTCCAGTTCGGTCTTTGAGGAGGTCGAACTCCGCTTGCGTACGACCATTACGGCGCACTCGATCACTGGATACGAAGTCAATTGCAGCGTGGTGAAGTCCTCCTCGGGAAATTACATGCAAGTCGTCAGATGGAACGGCCCGCTTGCAAGTTGGACGGAACTCAACGGTAATTCCGGCGGCTGCATAAATGGTGACGTCATCAAGGCTACGGTCAGCGGAACGACTAGCGCACTGATCACGGTGTATTTAAACGGCGCGCAGGTGATGACTGCGACGGACTCCAATCCGTTCCCGGCCGGCAATCCAGGAATCGGTTTCTTTCTGGAGGGGACGACCGGAGTAAACGCCAGGTATGGATTCAGCCAGTTTTCCGCTTCGGACGGATCGACGCTCGATAACACGCCTCCGTCGACTCCCACCAACCTGGCTACGGCTGTCGTTTCTCCCTCGCAAATCAACTTGACTTGGACCGCCTCGACCGACAATGTAGCAGTGACGGGTTACCAAATCTTTCGAAATGGTGCTCAAATCGCCAACACTACGGCTAGCGCCTATACCGATACAACAGTAGTTCCAGGCACTCAGTACACCTATACTGTCGCTGCCTTCGATTCGGCCGGTAACGTCTCGCCGTTGTCCTCGCCAGCGACCGTCACAATTAGCTCTGTCCCCGATACAACCCCCCCGTCGGTTCCTCAAGGCTTGCAGGCCCTGAACGTCACCGCGACGTCACTAACACTTTCCTGGGCTGCCTCTACCGACAACGTGGCTGTTGCAGGCTATCAGATCTTCCGTAATGGTGCTCGGGTGGGAACCGCCACGGCCACAAGCTATGCCGATGCCGGATTGATTCCGTCCACTGGCTACGTATATACCGTTGCGGCATACGATGCCTCTAATAACGTTTCCGCACTTTCCCAGCAACTCGCCGTCACCACAACGTCCGGCGCTGTGACACCACCATCCTTCGTTCAGGTAAACAATAACCAGATTTCGAGCGGCAGCACCACTTCTGTCACACTAAATGCGCCTACGGTTGCTGGGAATACCATAGTCGCGTACTTGATCTGGAACAATACGGGCAGCGCCGCTGTGTCGGATTCTCGTGGCGATACCTTCATCGGCGTTGGCAGTCCTCTGAGTTGGGGCAACGGATACAGCGCTCAGGTGTTTTACGCGGCGGGTATTCTAGGCGGCATGGACACAGTGACTGCCACTTTTCGCACTCCGGTGACATCATTTGGTGTCCTTTATGTGCACGAGTACACAGGAATCAGCACAACCAGTCCCGTGGATGTGACGGTCTCGGCAAGTGGATCTTCCGGATCACTGAATAGCGGCACAGTTACCACAACCAGCGCCAACGATTTGATCTTTGGCGCGGGAGTCTCTGACAACATGGCGACTGCGGCAGGTTCGGGTTTCACTGCGCGCGATATGGCCTACGGCAACATCACCCAAGACATGGCCGCTGGCTCAATCGGCTCTTATTCATCAACCGCAACTCAGAGCGGTAAAATGTGGGGGATGCAGGTGGTGGCATTCCGCGCGGCGCAGTGACCCACAAACGTCTGCGGGTGTGGCGTAAAGGGTCACCGCAGTGCGGCGGGGTGAGGGGTCCATTCCATGGAGGCGCGCACTGCATCTTGCGAGGTGTGGTACGGGGTCGCCAGGAAACCTCCGGAATAATCTAGATGGACATACTGCACAACAAGAACAATATTGGCTCCGATTGCACGACTTAAACCTACATTGGTACGCCAACCGGAAGTGTTCTCCAATACTCCGCCCTGCAGCTGCTGCCAACCGAAGCTGCTATCCAGCCACCAGGAACTGCCGGGATGGCGCCAATGCCAACTCGCCGAGGCGGAAGAGCTTGTGGTGGCTCCCAAGCCGTACGAGTCGCTGACGGTACGGTCGTAAGCGACCTAAAAACGTATGAGATAGGGTCTTGTATGCCAGGCTGCCGCCGGTCGCTGGTCCCGGTTTCGTTGGTGGAACGGAGCTAAATCTGGCGAACGGGATTGGTGACGGCGACTCCGCCGTGGGCTTGGATCACCCATCGCGTCCCAAACGTTCGCCCTAACGTGGCCTGGGAAGTCGTGGTGTAGGCGTCGAATATCACGGAGGAGACCCGGCTTACGGCCACGCTACCGCCGATTTGCGTGAGTGGCGAAAGCGAATAGGAAAATCCCATGCTCGCGTTGCCGGACGTGGTATTGGCGAGCAGATAGCTGTTGCTGGCTGTGAGTGTAGTCTGGCTGCCCGACATGTACTGTGTGCGAGCCGCCCCCCCACTGAATGTCCACGAAAGTCGGGGCGAGTAGGAATAGGAAAGGGAGACCTGCGTCGAAGCCGTGAACATTCGCTGTCCGTAAATCAGATTGGCGACGGGCGACTGAACCAGGGGAGAGCTGGTGAGAAGCGTTCCCAATTGGGGGTTGTTGGTGAACTTGGACGACAGCAGGCCGGAGGCCAGGTCTGAGAAAGTCGCCGGCGCGGAGGCCACGTTGCTGAGGGTGGAGGGAGCGAATATAGACTGCTCCATGCTGCTGAGATTGCCGCCCAACGAAAAGCCCAAGGTCCACCGCGGAGCGAGTTTCCGGCTCGCAGTCAGAGAGAGCGCATGATTCAGGGCGTTCAGGTTGGAATTTCGAATGTAGCCGGTGTAAGACGGCGTGTAATCCAAAGAGACGGAGGAGCGCTCGGTGAACTTGCTCCACTCCATCGCGATGCTTCCACCTAAACCGACGTCGGCCGGGAGGGTGATCGAGCCAGGCTGGAAGCCCGAGCCGCCATTGGGCAAAAAGTTTGACTCGTAATTTGCGTAAGCCGAGACGGAGCGGACTTGCAACCCGCCGGGTGTTGCCGCGGGAGTCGCGGCTTGAGCCGGAACATTGGTTTCCTGGGCCAGAAGTGAAACTCGTTACCACCCCGAAGCCGAGGAGCAAAGCAACTCGAGCTATCACCCTGGAAGCTCATTTCTTCTCCGCCAGGCTTCTCGCTTGCGAAACCGGTATGCACTCAACCGCCGGGATCGGAACGCCTTCGGCGGATGCAGCGTGGAGACCGTGATCTGAATGGCGGCCGTAGCGGCACCGGGCGCAAGCACTGCAGTCACTGTGGCGATGACGCCGTCGACGATGATCTTCTTATTTAAGCCTGCTGCCAAACAGTTATGGGGCCTTGCCTCACCGTCACAAATCGCGGTTTTCATGGACGCATTGAGCGCAGGCCCATCCGTCTACAGTGAGACTGCTGATACTCGAAGCCGCATATTGAAAGGTCCATTGGACGGCCGCCGGCGCAGTTCCGCGCGGCGAATACAGCGTGAGATCGAACTGCAGCGGTGCCATCGGCATTAACGGTAGCCGGGGAAAGCACCAGGCATGTTTGGGCGTATAAGCCGCTGGTCCACAAAATGGCCGGCAGCCAGCGGCGGACTGCCCGGGACGGCAAAGGTGCAGTGCAGGCATTTCAACGTACTCCCCTGGAGATCTGATCCAGAGCTGCTGTGGCATTGGCGGCGTAGGGGAAATGCGGATCGGTCTGGAGCGCCGCCCGCAAAGACTGCCGCGCCAGATCAAACTGGCGAGCGGCCATATAAGCCATTCCTAAGTGATAGTGATAGATCGGGTTATTGGGAACTTTTTGGGAAGATTCTTTCAGTTGTACAAGGGCGGAACCAACCGATCCTATTTTGTAGTAGGCCCAGCCGAGCGTGTCCGCGGTGACGGGCGAGTCGGGCATCTTCTGCCTGGCCACTTGCGCCAGCGAGACTGCGGCGTTGACATCACCGCCATGCTCCAGGTATAGAAACGCGAGTTCGTCGGCAACCATGGGAGCGTTGGGGTCCACGTCGTGGGCCTTCTCGCAGAGCTTCCGGGCTTCCTGCCAGTTGCCTTCCTTCTCGTACAGGGTCACCAGGGCCATGTAGTTTAACAGGCTGCGCGGATGGGCGCGCAATGGCAGTGCGAAAGTCTGCTTTGGCTTCTTCCACTGCTCCCCTGGCGAGATGAATGTTGGCCAGCAGCGTGTACGCATCGGGTGTTTTGGGATCCAGGGCTGAGCGCCTGCCGGACGGCAGCTTCGGATTTTCTCAGGTCCTTCAGGCTGAAATAGGCCACGCCTTGCAGGAAGTGAAGGCCGGCGTTCTGCGGATATTGCTGCAGCAAACCGGTAATCCGCTGCAACCCTTCCTGCGCCCGGCCCTCCTGGCTGTAGAGTTTCAAGAGCATGGCCAAAGCGGTAAGAGACACCGGATCGCGCCGGAGAGCGTCCTGGAGCGCCGCTTCGGCCTGTTTCAGGTCCCCTTTGGCCAGCAAGGCTTGGGCGGTGGCGAGATAGCTCGACGCGCAGATCCGGGGCCGCCCGGCGCGCATTTTCGGCCAGGTGCAATGCCTCTTCGTGGTTGCCGTTCTTCGGCGGTCAGATTAGCCAGGGCGGCGGAGGCTAGAGCCATTTGGGGCTGCAACTCCAGAGCCCGCGAAAAGGAAGCTTCGGCCAGATCCGGAAAACCGGCGGATTGTTGGGTAAGGCCCAGAAAGTAGTGGGCGATGGCGGAATTCGGATCGGCTTTGACAGCTCCTTCCAGCGCGGCCTTGGCGTTTTCGTATTGACCCTCGGAAAACAGGATTCGGCCCTGCGCCAGCAGGCCTCCGGCATCGGCGGGATTCGCGCGCAGAACCTCCTGATTGAGCGGTGCGGCTTCCGCCGGCCGGTTGAGATCCAGCAATATCTTCCACCAATTGCGCCCTGACCGAATTGTCCTTGGGATGGGTCGCGAGCACTGAGCGAAATTCCGCGATGGCCTTGTCTCGCTGGCCCGAGGACACGTAGTAGTTCCCTAAAGCCCGATAGGCTTCCGGGTCGTTAGGGGCGATGGTCTTCAGATCCGCATAGAGCTTTTCAGCGTCCGCGGATTTGTCCTCGGCCAGATAAATCCGCGCCAGCAAGAAGCGGGGGGCGAGAGCGTGGCGGATCCAGATCGCATGCAGCACGCATCTCAGTTTCGGCCTGCGCCATATTGCGCCGCGAAAAATAGAACTGGCTCAGTGATATGTGGGCTCGAGACGACTTCGGATTCGCCTCGGTAGCCTTCCTGTAGGCCTGCTTCGGCTTCAGAGAACCGTCCCGCGGCGGCGTAGGCAGCGCCCAGCGCACCGTAATTCTCGACGCGCTGAGGCTGAATTTCCACGGCCTTTTGAAACTCTTCGATGGCCTTGGGAAAGTTGTGGGTCAGGGTGTGCGTTTCGCCCAGAATGGCGTGCGCCCAAACGTTGGAAGGTTGGGTTTCGAGAACTTTCTGGGCGACCGACTGGGCCTGTCCGAACTGCCCGCGGGCCACCATGAGCGAGGCCAGTTGCAGTTGCGCGTCGGCATTTCCGGGATCCAGCGTCACGCACTCGTTCAATTCCCGGTAGGCCGAATCGGGGTTCTTCAACGCCAGGTAAGTGCGCCCGAGCTGGTAGTGCGCCGCGGCTAGTCTTGAATCGATCTCCAGAGCATTACGAAATTCGATGACGGCTTCCTGGTATTTGCCTTTTTCAAAATAGCTTTCGCCGCTGACTAGGTACTTGAGCTTCTGCTTGTTTGGGTCTGTGGAGCAGGACGCCAGCAGTACCAACCCCGCGATCAATAGATTTGCCTTATGTGTTGCCAATTTCATGGCTGTCGAAGAGATCCGAACGATCCGGAAGAGCATGTGATGGGCCGCAGGGGATCGGGTCGTTCAGGTACTCCGTATGCTATTGATGGACTTGAGCTATGGTGGCAGAGAATGCGGTCACACGCAGCGCGTGCCCCAAAAACTAGGACAAGAGCCTGACTCTTTTCCCGCGTCCGCAAAAGCCCCGTTGAGTTTTCAGCCACTTGCAGTTGGCTATTGGTGTGCTCCGAATGCTTACGCCGACTTGGGAATCCGTGTTGCTTCAGCAGACGAAAGGAAAGACCCGATGCGGAAACTGTTCTACCCTACCGCTCTTGCACTCTTGAGTTTCGTGCCTGGAGCATATGCCCAGGCCATCGCGCCGATCCGGATGGCCCCCGCAGCTCTGGTTGTTCAGATGCCCGAACCCTCGAGTCCGGTCTTGCTGGTGATTGACCTGTTGGTCGTCGGGGCTCTGATATTCCTCATGCGCCGCCGGGTATCCGGAACAAACTGGTAATCGCCGGTTTTCTCTGTAAACCATCGGGGCCGCTCGTCAGGACATTTGAATTCTAGGGCAGTGGTTTGTACACATCTACCTGGAGCGTTCGATCGGCTGAGGCTGCGCTTCCAGTCGGGGATGTAACATAGAGCTGCACCTGGACGGTATGGGGTCCCGGGTTGAGACCCTTTGTCATCCAAAGAAACGACCGTGCATTCGAGCCACCTCCCGTACTGTTGGAATCAAGACCAAGAACACCATTCGGCAGCACTCCGCTCGTCGAGCCGTCAATGCTGACTATAACGGCAGCTACATTCGGATCCGGCGGATTGAGTGCGTTGAACTGCGCAGCGAACTGGATGCCAAGTACACACTGGCCTGGAGGTGGGCATTGCACCGTGGTGGGGCTAAAGGCGTTTGCCGGAGTGAGCGAAAGGAACAATGGCACGTCAGTCGTTTTCATGTAGGTAACGAGCCTGATGAGGTTGGATGACAACACCTCACCAGCGTAGGCACAGACCGACAGCCCAATGGCAAATGCGAAGAGCAGGCATCGCAACATTTCACTTTCTCTTTCCCCAACGTTTCATCCGTCGGATTCGGGCCAAAATAAAAAGCCCGCCCTCTCGTAACGTACAGGGCGGGCCTCTTATAGAAAGCTGAAAGCGACTTTTAAGTCGAGCTTGATTTACGCCAGGGAACGGCTCGACCGTCGCCGGGAGATAAAGATCAGACCTCCGACGGCCAGGAGATCAAAACCCAGCATAGCGGGGGAAGGTGGTTCCGCCATGCTGACGGTGACGAACTCTTGCGGAGGCGCCGAAGGACAAGGCCCACCGTTGCACGAAGGGGCGCCGGCTGCTTGGTCGTAGGAGTAGAATGTGACGGTAGCACCATCTAAATAAGCGCTCAGATTACCGCCGGTGGCCTCGCTGGCCGCAGTCTTGATGAAACCTGCCACTGTGGACTGATAGGTGGACGGTAGTGCAGCAGAGGCCTGAGTCGGATCAAACAGCTCCCACATCGCGTAACTATACTCTTCCTGGGTAAGACCCGTGTTGGTCAGGATGTCGATGGCGAGAATCGCCGCGGTGGCGTACGCATCAGCCTGGCTCAGCGATAACGTCGGTGTCGCGGCGTTTCCAGTGCCGTTCCACCCCGCTCCCCATCTTAAGTCCGTCCCCGAACCAGAGAGAATGCTGGACAAGGAATTCACGTAGGCCGTCCAGGTTTCAGGGACGTAACTGTCGTCGGCGAAGTCATCGCATATCACGGGAATCGTACCGCCAACGCCGTTGATATTGCCGGCATAAGGGCTTGTATAAACGCCCCCTAAATTTGCCCCCGAGCCGATGCTGGTCAAATTAAATGTTACGGTCTGTGGCGCCGCAAAAAGAGGGCAGGCAGCCAGAAACATTGCAGCCCCGGCGAGGCGCCAAGATTTTTTCATTGTGTGGCTCATTTGCATCCTTCACTTCAAATTTGCACTGCCACTGCGTAGTACTCCCTCTTCCGCCCCAGAATCCCGGGCATGAGATCACCTCAGGTTGAGCACGCCGATAGCCAGAATGTAACTGGCTGAAAAATAAGGCTATATAGTACTTTCCGTGGAAATGAAAACACTAACTTTTCCCGAGCTTTTTCTCGCAAACCCAAACCTCCGAGCGGCGCCCTCCCCCGCCACGGAGCCGACATGATATTAACCAATGGCAGCATTGACGTTTTCGGACCTGTTGTACTAGTATTTCTAGGTGGACAGTCCTACTATGTCTGTGTCACGCACGCCCGCATATACAGAGGAAATCGCCCCTCGAGCTTTCCAAGATGATCGAGCGGAGTTTGTGGAACCGCCTGCCTGCCGAAACCGCGGGGCGCGGGGCGCGATTACCGGTGTCCTGTTGGGCGCTGGTCTGTGGGGCGCAATCCTCGCGCTGACTGGCGTGATCAAGCTTTAGGGCCGGTTCTCACCGGCTCGCCCAACAGCAAGCACTCTCAGCATTTTTTTAGACAGGCCGCTCTGCGAGGTCGTGTGCCCTGGAAGCGGTATCCGGCCGCAGCAACCAGAGCAGGATTGCCATTATGCCGAGAGCCACAAGGGAAAACGGCAACCCACCGCGGCGGTGAAGAGCACCATGAAAGAAATCGGGATTCACGTGAATGCCGAGCCACGAGATGGTCACGATCCGCACCGCATTCTTGAAGATGGCGATGGGAATGATACACAGGGTAAAGCATGCCTTCTTCCAGATGCCCCGTAGGAGAAAGTGCTGCGCCAGCAGGCCGGCAATGAACAGGGCCAGTCCCGCATGGATGCCGCTGCATTGTTCCGCGACCTCAATCTCGACTCCGGGCAAAGAAAATTGGAAACCGTGTCGGACGACAGGTACTCCCACGATCCGGAACAAGGCTTGACACGTTGCTGCGGACCCCCTCTGCAGAATCGATACGGCGTGTGCCGTGAAGGCAACCGGGAGCGGGCTCATGAGGAACAGGAACAGTAGCGGGAATGCCGCCGCCCGAAAAGAAGCGATCCCATAGAAGAGGACAAATCCCGCAATCCACACCAGAACGATCAGCGCAGCGACCGCGGATAGACGATCCGCCCCATTCAGGCGGGACACAGGAAACCAGAGTCCGGCTGCCAGAGCAAGTAGCGGCACGCTGGCGCGAGGGCAGTAGCGCAGCGTGCGGAAGATTTGCTTTCGCTCCAGGTAAATGAGGAAAGCGCTGATGAGGGGGATCAGCAAGACATGGGAGGCAAGTTCATCGTGGAAGGAGAGGCGCGCCAGGCTGGTCAACGGCTGCCAAAAGAGCAGCAGTGACAGAAGCCAGAAGATTATGGCATAAGAATGCGGCGACCGCCTTCGCCACCACTGTGGAAACCGCTGGTCAGTCTTCATGCTGGCGCATGGTGCCATCATAGTATTGATAATAGAGATGATCGCGGCTTCCACGCCATTGAGAACGATCCCGAGAATATTCTTTTTCCCAAGCAGCTCAATGCTTTGCTCCACTGCCTCACGGGGAGTTTGTCCGGCTCTCACCACCAACAGGCTGGCGTCGACATGCTGTTGCAGCGATATTGAATCGGTGAGCGGGATGACAGGCGGGGAATCGATCAGAATCCAATCGAAACAAGGCGAGAGCTGCTCCATAATGTGACCGAATGCCGGAGTCTGCAATAATTCCGTGGGATTCTTCCGAGGCTCGCCAGCCGGCAGCAGGTACCATCCGAGGGGCTCGATGCGGCGAATGGACGCGAGTGGCGATGCTGTGCTGTCAACGAGGCAATCTGACAATCCGGCCCATGGCTTGAGCCTGAGGGTCTCGGCGAGCGACGAGTGGTGCAGATCGGCTTCGACCACCAGAACGGAGCGCTTCCCCCGCTCCGCCAATGCCGTGGCGAGATTCAACAGCACGGTTGACTTTCCGTCGTGAGCCAAGGGACCGGTGATCAAAAGCTTCTTCAGTTTTCCCGCAGTCCAGTGATTTTTCAGTCTCATCCGGAGGAGGCGGAATCGGTCGGCCGCCGCGCTGCGGGGCTCGTCGTAATAGACCAGGCGGTTTTCGGGGCGAAGCTGAGCCTCTTCCACTGGAAACTCGGGGAGAGCCGGCGTTGCGGTGAGCGGTACTGCGCAGACGTAGCGCAACTGCGTTCTCCGAAACCGCGGCTACGCGGGGTCGCTGGCGGAATATGTTCGTGATCCCGAAGGCTTATGGAAGAGATTGCGGAGATGGCTCATCTGGTTCGCTCGGACCGTGTTAACCCCGTTTATAGACGTAAAACTCGGCAGCCGCAACGACCAACAACATCGCAAATGCGGCTGCCCACTGGAATGTATTCCACCATTTTCGCCGGCGTTCTTCCACGCGGGTGGGAAGCAGCGGAATTCCCATAACGAAAGGCGGGGCAAGGTGTTTCGTGAGGTCTTTTTCGGTATGAAAGGAGGTGTCCCGCATTTCCATCAATAATGCCAGCACAAGCCCCAGGGCCAAGCCGGCGGCATACCGCCAAGGCTCATTTTGACGCGCTTCGGACTGGAAGGCAACGACGGAAGACTGGCCGGGTCGATGAGCCGGAACTGCTGCCCACCTTGTTGTTTTTCCAGATTGGTTGCCAACTGGGATTCCTGCTCTTTCTTCTGCAACTCGGCATACTGCTGCCGCAGTACTTCGGTATCACGGAGAATGCCCGCCTGCTGCTGTTCCCGAACCGGTGTTTGATTGATGCGGCTCTCGTATTGGGCAATCTGCGCCTTTAACCGCTTTTCGTCGTTGGTGAGGTTCTCTATCTCCAGGCGGTTGGCTTCGAGTGCTGCTTTTGAGTTGGGCAACGGCGGGGTCATCGCCGGGGTCAGGCGACGTGCGGCTTTGCTCGTAGTGGCCTGTCCGGGAGGTGGGGCCTTTTCCGGGTGGAGGCGCCGCAGCCCTCAGGCGTTTCACCGTTTCTTCGGCTCGCGCGATCTCCCGCCGGTTTCGCTGCACGTCAGGGTGTTGGGAGGTGTAGCCCTTGCTCAGCAGTGTCGATCTGGTGGTTTGCAAGCAGGTGAGATCATTCTGCGCCACCTCTAAGGGGTGAGACCTTGGTCGGTGTTGGGGCTCCCGGGAGGGAACAGAGACGCCGAATCGAGCTACAGGCCGCGTCTGGGTGTCGCCTCCAACTGCGCCTGTCAAGAGTGCGCGTTGCTGTTGTGCGCGATTCAGGCTGGCCATGGTGTTCTGCAGTTGATCCTTGCAGACCGGTCAGGATTCCCAGATTCCCTGGCTGCTGCTCCGGGAGTTCCCCGACGTGCTGCAGTTTGAAATCGCGCAGCCGCTCTTCCTGCGCTTCCAGCATCTTTCCCTTCTCCTCCACCTGCTGGTGCAGAAAATTGGTGGTATTGGTGGACTGCTCGGTTCCGGTTCGCAGGTACTCGTTGATGAAAAGCGACGTTAAGGTTATTGGTGACCTGCTGGGCAAGAAGCGCATTTTCCGTGGTGAAAGAGATCCGGAAGGAGTCGAAGTCCTTATTGTTGGGCGTTGCGGATTTTCGTTGATGGGCACGATATCGATGTTGCTCAGCATCAACGAGACCAGTTGTTCGGGGGCCAAGCGCTTTCTTTGCTTCGGATAAAGCCCGAAATCGTTGATCATCCGGAGCATCTGAGTGCGGGACAGGACTTCCTGCTTCATTGCCTGGAGTGCGGAGGTGACGTCCGTCTCGCTGTTGGGAACCACATAGCGCTGGGGAACCTGCTGTTGCACGACCAGAAGGGTGGCGGTCGAGGTATAGCGATTGGGCAGCACCAACAGAACCGCAATCGTGGCCAGGGTGACACAACAGAAAGGCAGAAGGATCCACCACCGGCGCCTGGTGAGGAACCCCAAAGCCCCAGCGATTGTCTCGTTGAGGTTTAGACTAGCTTCTTCTTCAAGTTCAGGCAAAGAAAAACACTCCGTGTTTGGCGGCTACTGGAAATCACAGACCAGGGCGGTTGGGCAAGATGAGATTCCCAAAAATTCGGCCTCGTTCCGCGCAGGTCTTCCCGCTGGTGCTAAGGCAGTTTCGAGACCATTTGCTACGAATCAAAGAAATAGCCGCTTTATCAATCGGTTATAGTTAGTTCAACAGGCCTGAGAAAAGGACCGGATTCACAATGTGAAGGCGATTGGGACTTCACACCCAAGTCGTGGGATTGCCGGTCCGTCTTCAGAGCATCATTTTCCGGCAGTAGAAAGCCTCGGCATAACCGCTGGGAGCATTGCATTCCATGCCCCGCAGCCGCATGAGTGAAAGGAAGGTCTCCGGGTCAAACCAGCGCTTTGACTGCTGCGATTGGAAGGTCTCCATGAGGTAGTCAACCTTCTTGCGGTAGTGCTTCTCCTCGAGTGGGACGAAGACGCCAGGCCTGCCCATGTCGCCGTCGTATTTTGGAATTTCGTACTCCAGGATCAGGTGGTTTCGAAAGGTATTCCAGGTCAATTCGCGCGACCAGGCGGTGATCCTGGTGGGCATCCTTGCGGTTGTGTGTGAAGATCAGGTCGGGCGAAACGAGCGCTTTAAGCTCTTCGAAGACCCCCTTGACCTCGGCCCCCACGAACGGCATGAAGCCATCGGGGAAAGTCTTGCAGCACAGGTCCCTGGAGTGCCGGGCCGGCGAACAGTTCCGCGGCGCGGCGCGCCTCCGCCTCGCCGCACACCGATGGCGCTGAACACCACCCAGTGAAACGCACAACCGGGGTACTGCTCCGCCAGACGGAGAATGGTGCCGCCGCAGCCGATTTCGATATCGTCCGAGTGGCAGCCCAAACAGAGGATCTGCAGCCCTGCCGCAGCCCTGCTGTCGAGATGGAGAGGGATCATACGTTGGCTATCACGGTCTCCGGACCGTTGGCGCAGGCGGCTTGGGCTCGGCGCCAGACTTTCCAGGGGGCGGCGCCCTGATTCAGTTCCTCGAGGCGTCTGTTTGTCCTTGAAAGTGTCCATGCACTGCCAGAAGCCGGTGCACTTGTGTGCCAGCAAGGCCCCTCTTTTCAATCAGGCGCTGGAACGGCTGCCGGACCAGTTCTTCTCCGGGATAGATGTAGCGGAAGATCTCATTGCGGCAGCACGAAGAACCCGCCATTGATCCAAATGTCCGACTGGGTCAGAGGCGCGAGATACCTGCGCGACGGTTCCGCCTGGCCCCATCTGCACGATGTCGAAACTGGCCGTCGGCTGCACCAGAAGCAGCGAAGCGACGGCGTTGCTCTGCTGGAAGGTCGTCGATCATCACCGGCAGTTCCAGGTCGCTCAAGCCGTCGCCATAGTTGGCCAGGAACATCTCTTCGCCTTCGAGGTACGGCTCCACAGCTTTCAGCCGTTCGCCGATGGTGGCGTTGGCGCCGGTTTCGACGAAGGTGATGCGTCCAGTCGTCGATGTCCCGGTTGAGGAACTGAACCTTCTTGCCGCCCTGCGACCAGACGAAATCGTTCGAAACCGCCTCGTCGTAGTGCAGGAAATAGTCTTTGATTACGTTGCCCTTGTAGCCAAGACAGAGGATGAAGTCCTTGTGCCCGAAATGGGCATAGTATTTCATCAGGTGCCAGAGGATAGGCCGCGTCCCGATCTGCACCATGGGTTTGGGGACATCATCGACATATCCTCTGAGCCGCATGCCGGCTCCGCCGCAAAAGAGAACGACTTTCATCCTTGTCACCTCAGACTGGAATCCGGAAACCACCTGACGCGATGGAGTCCGCGGACCGTTAGAACGCAGTCGGGATGCCATTCCTCTTTGATGAAATAAGGTCTTTATTTTCAATATCGTTGAGGTCTTGGGGAATGGCAGAGGGTAACGGCCGGGTTCCTGCAGATGAAAACCATTGGGACTGACTCCCGATTCGTGGCGCTTGCCAGGGGCGGCACAAGAAACGGGCGAAGGCGCTCCAACCCGGCGGGTTCGAGAGGGTGGAAACGGCAAAAGCGCAGCCAAGCCCACCCATTACGCAGAAGACTGCTGGAAGCGTACAGCCTTAGGTGGAAGGTACAGCGTGCGACGACTTCGGTGGAATTGCCACTTTCCATGCCGGTGCTGTCCACGGACCGGATTACGTAATAATACGTCAGACCCGGCGTGACGCTGCAGTCTGAAAAGGTTGTGCCCGGTACCGGGGACGAATTCAAGGGGGTCGTGTATCCGCCCGATGTTGTTGCCCGATAGATGTTGTAATTGACGCTGGGTGTGGTGCTGGCCGTCCAACTCAACGAAACGGTATGAGCACCCGCCGTCACAGAGCAGGATCGCACCCAAAGCCCCGTTAATCACCTGGCCAACAAATGATTGGCTGGAGACGTTGGGCCCGGCAGTGCAGCTCAGATACTTGTTGACTGCCAACTGCACATCAACGACGTTGGTCGAGCCGTCGCTATTAAGGTCACAGCAACGTGCCGGACCGCTTCCACCCCCAGCGGAGTTGACCACCAGCGTCGCCGACGCGGTTTGCGTAGAGCTACCGCTCGTGCCCTTGATCGTAATCGGATAGCTACCAGCCGGCGTCGAACTAGTGGTCGCTGACCGTCAGCGTGGACGATCCCGAGGTGGTGATGGAAGTGGGATTAAAGCTGGCGGTGGCACCCGACGGCAGGCCGCTGGCGCTGAGATTCACTGTTCCGGTGAATCAACCCGAAGACGCCACTTCACCGTGTAGGCTGCATTGACGCCGGCTGTAACCGTCTGGCTGGCGGGGGTCGCCGAGACAGTGAAACTCGATGAAACATCGGTAGCCGTATAATTTGAAAATCCATAATTGCTGTCGTAGGCCACTGGCCCCCTGCACATAAAAGCCAATTCCCGGGCTACCCGTAGGGTAGGTGCTATCGGTCACCGAGAATAGTGAAGTGCCATTTCGATACACCGTAATTGTTGAACCGCTGCTTGTGGCCTTGAGAACGTCACCATTCACGCAAGGTCCGTTGGCCCTGGAGTCCAACAAAGTGAAACTGCCAAACGGCCCGTTCCACCTCACGATCTGAACATAGTTTCTGGCCCGAAGCTGTGCTTACCGAACAGTTAATCTCGTACCCGGTGATCGAATGCGCCGTAATGGTCGTTCGCAGACGCAACTCAACCTCTTCAAAAACACCGGATGCGCTTGACGCCGATGAAACGGCCACCGTAGCCTGGGCCGTTTGAGTGGATCCCCATGTTCCAGCTAACACTGCAGTGGCATCGTTATAGTTGATGGACCCCGTTTCAGTCCCGAAAGCGAGCCCGGGAGTAGTCCGGACGTTCGTCCAATCTAACCCTGTAGCAGCGCCGTTGATCCATTTGCCGCTCTCGGAAATAGGGTTCTCCGTGAGGGGGAAGCTGGTCGAATAGGTACCTTGGGACCATGCAAACAAGGGAACAAGGGCCAACAACCCGAGTCGGACGGCCAAGCGGCGCAATTGAGCAAAAACTTTAGGAACACACACCATTCAGAGACCTTGTCCCTTATATTAACGCAACAGATTCAGACCTGGATCAAGGTTGCGAATGGTTAGGACACCAAGGCTAACTATCTGGCGGCCCTGTTGCTGGTGTGATATTCCCGAGTTTTTCGTTTAAAATGAGAGCCATACGGGTTCGTCGGCCTAGTTCGTCGGCCTAATGGATACTGCGGGTGGGAACGGCTTTAATCCGGTCAGTCAGGCTGAAGCCAGGCTCTTCTCTTCAACCGGCGAGGGTGGTTTCAATCCGCGAAAGAGGTCGAGGTAGAGCGACTTCTGGCCGGCGACGAACAACAAGATGGCGGCGTATACGAGAAAAAGAACTGTACATTCCAGCAGGAGCCGCGGGAATGGGGACAGCGTTAGGCCGTAAACCCAGCGAATCGCATACGCAGGGAAAGCCGCCGCGATGACCGAACCCAATGGCCGTCCAATGACTTGCACAACATCCCAAAACGAAATCACCGTACCGTGGACAGACCAGGCAATCACCGGAACAACCCAGAGCACCATCACCACCGAGTACGCGATGCGACACCTAGTAGGCCCGTGAGGCAACCCTATAAGATAGCCCGTAATCACAACCGGCATAAAGACCAGGGCGATTTTCAGGCCACGCCCGACCCGCGCAGTCGAATTGAGCAGCCATCCCAGCGGATTAGCAATCGCAAACACCAGAATCGTCGGAGAAAGAAACCGAAAAATCCCGGACACCTCTCGCCATTTTGGGCCCAACAGCACGACAACCATCTCATCGGCAAACAGGGCGCAGGCGAACGTGATTGGCAGTGTCACCGCCAAAACCAGCGAATACCCCTTCAGAAAGTAACGCCTCAGCCGATCCGGATCACCTTGAACCCGCGACAGCGCGGCAAACGCCACTTCGCCGACTGCACTGTTCAGATTATCGGTGGGCATGCGAATCAATTGATATGCCCTCCCATAAAGCCCAATTGCCTCCGCGCCCCAAAACCGACCCAGAAGCACCTTCTCAAAATTCGACGCCACATAGACCACCAGACCATTCAATGTCACCGTGCCGCCAAAATGCATCATCGATCTAAGACCGACCCTCCGGCGCGGCCTCCCCGGAATCCAACGCGCTACCAGCCAGAGGCCTACAGTAGTCCACAATGGAAGACTGACAGCCATCGCCACCAGTGCCCAATATCCGTAACCGAGTACCGCTACACCAATCGCAATAACCGTACTTACAATCAATGAAACCGTGTCTATCAAGGCCAAAGCAGTGAAGCGCATCTGGCGCTGAAGCAGCGCCGAATGCTGTACACCGGCCCCGTTGAATACAAAGCCTAATGCTACAACCGTAGTAATCCCCAAAAGCCGGGGCTCGTGGTAGAACCCGCTAACCACCGGCGCCAGAGCTGCGGTCACAACGGCGAGGAGTGAACCCACCGCCAGGTTGATCCAAAACAACGTAGCCTTCTGCTCTTCCGTAACAGTTGCATGCTGCACGGTAGCCGCCGACAACCCGAAATCGCGGAACAAGCTCAACACCCCGGTAAAAGCGGTTACCATTCCGACCAGACCAAATTCCGTTGGCGCCAGTAGTCTCGCCAACACCATTACAGAGCCCACGCGCACCACAAAACCCACCGCCTGCGCGCCAGTGCGCGCTGCCCCGCCGCGGATGGTACTGTCCTTCAGATTTTTGACTGTTTCCATAGGAAAATGACGCTACAGCGCTCGGACCGCCAGACGTCGCCGCAACTTCCCTAAGGCGAGCCCCGGATTGGCACCGTTGCGAATCACATCCGCCACCGCAGCCTTCAACAGCACGGCACGAGTCAGAGGAAACCCTAATTCCGCCAACCGCTCGCGATGGTAGCTCCAAAACTCGGCCCCCTGCCGGCCAGTAAGCCACTGGACCGCCAGTGACTGATAATACCGGCTGACGGGTGGTGTCCACCAGCCGTTCAGTTCGGATTTGTCCGAGGTAAAACGGCCCGTACTGTAAAAGGTCATTCAAATAAGCAGACGAATACCGGTCCATCTTTGCCGACGTTGAACTTTGCGTGGCCTGGTGCTTCCTTTCATAGGACAAGACCTGGTAGACAAACCCAAATGCCGACTCCCGCAAACAATTGAAACAGGCACTGGTGTCGGAGTGGGGCGACGGGTTGGGGTAGAACGGATCATTATTTCTGACCAGGTCTGCGCGATACATCAGTGAGGTGGGCGAACCAAACCCGAAGGTCGGATCGCCATTCAGAAAGATTCGCCGGCAGACATCGCGCCCCGCTATCACTGTAGCCGGATATTCAAAACCCTGCCATCTAACCTCGGATCCGCTGAGCTGGTAGCACCCGATGATTCCCACAGAAGGACTGGTCTCAGCAACTTCGACCACGCTACGCAGGTAATCGGGAAACAAAAAATCGTCGGCGGAAACAACTTTACAATACTTAGCCGCCGGCGAGGTCAGGCGAAACGCGATGTTGTGGTTTTCAATGACGCCCACAAACTTCTGATTGGTGCACACCCGAATACGGACGTCCTTATCAGCGTAGGACCGCGCGATTTCCAGCGACCGATCGGTACTGCAGTTGTTAACGATAATGTATTCGTAGTTCTGATAAGTTTGCGCCAGGACGCTTTCAATACATTCGGCCAGAAAGTCCTCGCCGTTATAAACAGGCGTCAGAATCGTCACGAGGGGTTGCTGAGGGCTGGTCATAAACTGCTGCTCCTGGTTCTGAGATTCCGGTGGCGCGTGCGGAATACGTCTAACGAGCCGAAGCACCATCCGGCCGTGTCACGCGGGTCTTTGGTACGCGACGCCCCGTGAGATTGCCGACAGACGCGCTGTCTTTGGCGAATAGCTTATCAAACTGACTCGCAAGTCGGGCCCGGTAGACCGAACGGGTCGCCTCCATCCGTTTCTTGATCTCAGGCGTATTGGCTACGAGCGAACCTGAACGTATCGATCAGCTTGTTTGCATCCACCGTTCTGAGTCGAGACAGTAGTCCTGCAGGCCAATATCAGCCATCAGCGTCGAGACCTTCGTATGGTGCGATAAGGCTATAACAGGGATATTGAGGATGTGTGCAAAGATCACGCCATGAAAACGGCAGGTAACGACGTATTCCATGGTAGACATCGCCCCGAGGAGGTCCGCAGTACCCTTTATTTCAGCGATTCTGACGTGCTCCGCATTATCCTGGCTCGCGTCCCTCATGGTCCGTTCCAGGTCAGCAATGGCCAGGGGATCTACTCCGAGATCCGTAGAGAACAGATCGACCTGATACTGATTTGCGATCAGCCATGACCCCAAGCCCACCATCGCAGTAAGGAGTGAGCGATAGACCATCGGATTTTCGTCGGGATAGAGGTCACTCTTACCCCACGGCATCGGCGCGAAGCCGACAATTGACCGGCGCGAAACCACCTCTGGGCGATTCGCGGCTGGGAGAGGAGGAGTGAGACTGTAGACCAAGTCTGGAAATACCGCCTTCTCTCCATGGAACCCGATCTCTTCTGCCAACCTGGCCGACTTCGCATCACGAAACGACACATAGTCGGCGAGGGAAAGGGCCGTTCGTACAAAGTATTTGCTCAGGGGCATTGTCAGTGGCCCGGCTCCTACGTTGAGGACGATAGGCTCGACGTGGTTGAGCTTGGCAATCAGAACCCATTTGAAAATCGTATAAGGAAACTTCCAGGGACCGCCCCAGGATTCAGTGAGCTGCCCGCCGCCACTGATGATGAGGGTTTGGAAGGACCCGATCGTGCGCAGTGACGTAGCCAAAAAGCGCAACTCCGAACAAATGGCTTTGGGCATTCTCACAAGGAGGGCATTTACGGAACGGAGGACTT
>CAVVLD010000078.1:0-47204 GCA_963748795.1 uncultured Solibacteraceae bacterium | reverse complement strand
GAACTGCACCATTCATCGCGGGCATGGCGCCGTGGTGCTGGGAAGCGAAACCTCTGGCGGCATTCGCAACGTGGTGGCCAGTAACATTGTGGCGCAGGGCACCGACCGCGGCATCCGCATCAAGAGCACGCGCGGCCGCGGCGGCCTGCTCGAGAATATCCGCTTCGATAACTGGATCATTGAAGACACCCCGAACCCCGCCATCGAAGTGACCAACTATTACACCCGCGCGCCCGAGGAGCCGGTCTCCGTGCGCACGCCGGTATTCCGCAACATCACCATTGCGAATGTCACTATCAATCGCTGCCGGACGGCCGTGAGCATCGAAGGGCTGCCGGAGATGCCGGTACAGGATCTGCGACTGACCGATATCGTGGGCAATGCCAAGGAAGGACTGCGCGCCTTCAACACCAAAGGTCTGGAACTGCACAACGTGCGGATCGACGCCGATAACGGCATCCCGTACCTCATCCGCGATTCCGCGGAACTGGATCTGGACGGGTTGCAGACGCGCACCCCGAAGGCCGGCGTACCGGTGGTGCGTCTGGACACCAGTAAAGGCGTCACGCTGCGCAACAGCGTTGCCTGGCCGGGCACGGGAGTGTTCCTTTCGGTGGCGCCGGAGATGAAATCGGCGGTTACGCTGATGAACAACAGCATGGCGGGAGTGGCCACACCGGTAAAAGAGGAGGCCCTGGACGCCTGGAAATCCATCAATACGCCGGACCGCCCGCGACAAAGGTGAGATGGCTCACCTGGCCGCGGCAATGGACTTCACGTCGATGGTGTCCCTGGTCCGCTCGCCGGTTACGACCACGCTGAAATAAGGCTTCCGCCCGGCCTTCCGGAGTAGTGCGGCGCTCATGACATCGCCGGCAGAATCGAAGTTCAAACTGCTCCAATCCTGCAGCACCACCGCGAACGCCTTGGTTTTGGCGCTGGGGGAGCAGGAGCGGACGTCCCAGTCCATGTCGCGATCCGCCATCGAGGTGTCCGTCGGGTTCACGTTGCGCTGTTCGTTGGCGTAGCATCTGGAATCGACCAGGACTCCCGTCCAACTGCCTGCCAATGCCGCCGCAGATGCCAAAAACAGAATGACGACCAGCCGCGGGGCCACCGTACCCTCCCGATCCTTTGGACTGCGGAACAGCCGCGCGAGTTTCGTGATTCAGAATTGGCCGGGCGAAGTCGCCAGCCCTATCTGGCGCTCCACCTGTTCGACCAGGTCCGCGGACTCCCGTTGAAGCGCTTCGCGCTCGGCTTTGCCGGCAAGCACGATGATCATCCCGTGCGGCCCGGGCCGATCCACGAAAGCCGTTTTGCCCATGACGCCGCCTATGTCCCTGTTGGTCAGGAAAGGTGCGTAGAACATAGTGTGCGGGGGCGTACGCTGCAGTTTTTCCGTCCTCCAGCATGTAGGTCGCGGGGGACAGCATGTAGGCGATTCCCGGGCGCGTGGGCGGTCGATAGCGGCCCTCCTCGAACCCCTGAGCCATGCGGCGTTCGACCTCTTCACTCGATGCTCCCCGCAAGCGGAGAATCGCGTCATCCTCGTACGCCGGCAGTATGGTACGCGCCCCCTCTTCATCGAAGCAGACGGGATAGAGATTGCCTCCCCGCCGGCTTACGATGCAGGTGAAGGCATTGCTGCCGCGCCGCGCTTCCCGGTATCCGGCAGGCTCCATCACCAGGATGGCCGCGCCGTCGCGAAGTTCTTTGGGAAGCGCGTTTACCGCGAGACGCATTTCCAGATCGCGAGGCAGGGCCACCACGCGGCCGGAGGCCGGAGTCTGCGCGGGCGCCCAAGCGGCAACTAGCAGGCAGGCGGCGATCCGTGCGTTCATTTCTTCCCCTCCAAATCGGTGTAAAGCAGAGTTTGCGCGGTGTGCGCCACGTCGCGAAAGGTCTGGAACATGTTGTCCCACTGGGCTCCGGTCATGCCGGCTCGCAGTTGATTCTGCGCCTCCTTCCACTGCCCCTTGGCCTGCGCGAGCCTCTTGCGGCCCGCGGTGGAAAGCACAAATGCGCGCTTCCGACGGTCGCTGCCCGTGGAGCATTCGACCCAGCCGCTACGTTCCAGCACTTTCAGGTTGCGCGACACGGTGGTCTTGTCCAGGGCGTAGCGGCGGCCCAGATCCGCCTGGCTGGAGGGCCCCTGCTTTTCCAGGGTCATCATCAGGGCAAACTGCGGAGCTTCCAGGCCGCTCGGACGCATCCGGCTGTCATACAGTTGCGTCAATAGGCGGGCGACCTGGCGCGCCGTGGCGCAGGCGCATTGCAGGTCCGTCAGCGCGGGGGGAGCCGGTTTCATCGCGGTGGAGTCTCGGTGAGGAGCAGGCGCAGCGGAGTCAGCGGGCCGAGGGCGGTGAACTCGAAAGTCGCGAGCCTGGCCTTACCCAGCGGCAGCGATTCCATCAGGCTCTTTCGCCTCCTCCACCGAGCCGCAGTTCAGGATGAACACCACGCCTTTGCCGTCGCTCCGCGCGTACCACTGTTGAATCTTCCCGTCCAGATACATCTTGACGGTGGCGCGCACTTCCTCGGGTAGCACGTTCATTATCCGGGAGCGTTCCACATCCGGCCTCACGGTAAGGGTCGTAAGAACCGCGGAAGTGGGCGGCCCGGACGGCGGTTGCGCGTTCAGAAATGGCGCCAGAGCCAGCGTGAGAGTGGAAGTCAACAATACCCGAGTCATCGACGGCATCCTTTCTTGATTGGTAGTATATACAACTAATTTGGAACCGTCAATCACAGTGCGCCCGGGTGAGGCGAGAGCTTCCCGAACGATAGGAAGATTCGCGCCCAAAAACCCTGCCAGACCAGCTCCCGAGCGGTAAGCCCGGTCATTCTCGCGGCGAGTGGGAACTGATCAACGTGCATAGCCTGACGGATTGGACGCTGACGCTGAACCATCGCACTCTGGCCACGTCCGACTCGCAGCTTGTGATTCGCGAGAGCCGACGCTGGCACGGAAAAACCGGCAGCCAGATTGCCTTTGGATAGTCCGCGCGTCTTCCGCCCTTTCTTAGTACAATTGCAGCAAGCAAATGCTGTCACTTCGCACCGCTGTTCTGGGCCTTGCCCTCGCCCTCGCCACGCCCGCCCTGGCGGCCGACGCCACCTTCGAAAAAACCGTCGCGCCCGTTCTGACCACCACCTGCTCTCCCTGCCACAACGACCAATCCGCGGCGGGCGGGCTCATGATCGCGGCATTCACCAAGCCCGCATCGCTCACGGAGAATCGCGACGGCTGGGAGATCATCCTCCGTAAGCTCCGCTCCGGCCAGATGCCGCCCAAGGGCATTCCGCGTCCCGCCCAACTCGACGCCGCCATCCAGTTCCTGCAGGCCGAGTTCGATAAGGCCGACCGCAACGTCAAGCCCGACCCCGGGCGCGTGACCGCCCGCCGCCTGAACCGCGCGGAGTACACCAATACCATCCGCGACCTGCTGGCCGTGGACTTCCGCGCCGAGAAAAGCTTCCCCACAGACGACCTTGGCAGCGGCTTCGATAACGTCGGCGACGTCCTCACCGTCTCGCCCGTCCTCATGGAAAAGTACTTGTCGGCAGCCCAACAGATTGCCGACCGGGCCATTGCCTCCGGTCCTCTGCCCAAGCCGCTCGAAAAGACCTACGCCCTCAAGTTCAAGAACGTGCAGCGCCTCGACGTCGATACCATCGAAGCCCCGGTCCGCATCGACTTCGACGGCGACTACGAAATCCATTTCGGACTGCAGGGCGAACGCGGCCCCGATGCCAAGCCGGTCAAACTGGCTTTCTACATGGATGGCAAGCTGCTCCAGACCATCAATGCCGAAACCAAGCCCTCCAAGCTGGTTTACTTCGACCCGTACTCCGAAGAGACCATGCGGCTTCCCCTGACCGAAGGCGACCACGTGTTTCGCGCCGCGTTCCTGGAGGATGACTTTGTCAAGACGCTCACCGGCAAGGATCTCTTCGACCGCAAGAAGAACAAGTACCCCGATTCGATGACCTTCCTCGGACCCTACCCATCGAAGACGGAAAAGGCCAGCCGCAAGAAAATTCTCATCTGCGATCCGAACTCCGGTCCGGCGTGCGTGGAAAGAATCGTTTCCACGCTGGCCCGCCGCGCCTACCGCCGCCCGGTTACACGAAAGGAAGTGGCTTCGCTCATGCGGTTCACCACCCTGGCGAAATCCGAGGGCGAGTCGTCCGAACAGGGCATTCAACTGGCGATCCAGGCCATGCTGGTCTCGCCCAACTTCCTCTTCCGCATCGAGCACGACTCCAACCCCACCGATCCCACGCGCGTTCACCCGGTGAGCGATGTCGAACTGGCCTCGCGCCTGAGCTATTTCCTGTGGAGTTCCATGCCCGACGAGGAACTGCTTTCACTGGCCGAGGCCGGCAAATTGCACGACCCCGCCACGGTGGATGCCCAGGTGAAGCGCATGCTGGCCGATGAGCGCTCCGCCGCACTCGCCGACAACTTCGCCGGCCAGTGGCTGGAACTCCGCAACCTGGATGTGGTCAAGCCAGACCCGCAGAAGTTCCCCGCCTGGGGTCCCGAATTGCGCGATGCCATGAAGTCCGAAACGCGCCTCTTCTTCGATTACGTCCTCCGCGAGAACCGTCCCATCTCCGACTTTCTGGATGCCCGCTATACCTTCCTTAATGAGAAGCTGGCGAAGTTCTACGGCATCGAAGGCGTCACCGGTCCCGATTTCCGGCGCGTGGATCTCACCACGGACCAGCGCGGCGGCCTGCTCGGTCAGGCCGGCGTTCTCACCGTTTCCAGTTATCCCACGCGCACCAGCGTCGTCATCCGCGGCAAATACATTCTGCAAAATATTCTGGGCGACCCGCCCCCGCCTCCGCCCGCCGACGTTCCTCCACTCGATGAAGGCGCCGTGGGCACCACCGCATCCCTTCGGCAGCAGATGGAAACGCACCGCGCCAGCCCGGTCTGCGCCTCGTGCCACAACAAAATGGACCCGCTGGGCTTCGGCCTGGAGAATTACGACGGCATCGGCCACTGGCGCACCATGGACGGCAAATTCCCCGTGGACGCCAGCGGCACGCTTCCCAACGGCAAAGTCTTCGCTACCCCGGCCGCCATGCGCGCCGAACTGATGAGCCAGCTTCCCGAGTTCTCGCGCTGCCTGGTGGAGAAGATGTTGACCTTCGCCCTGGGCCGCGGCCTTCAGCCCTACGACCGCCGGACGATCGACGACATCGGCCGCAAGCTCGCGGCCTCCGGCTACCACTTCCAGTCCATCATTTACGAGATCGCCCGCAGCCTGCCGTTCGACGCGCGCCGCGGTGAAGCCGTCCCGTAGCACCAATGACTATTGCCGCATAATTTGGTTCCGGCACATGTTCTCGAAAGTGGCATAGCTTCCCCAGGTGAGCGTGCCGCCGGCTCGCTGTTCATGCCCCGGTACGGGCCATGGGCCCAACCTCGGCTTTAGGGCACCGTCTGTGCGGAAACTCCGGTCGAAGCTGCCGTTGTCCTCCATCATCAGCTCCGGGCCGTGCCAGGTGCCGTAGAATTCCAACGAGCGCTTCAACTGCCGCTTCGGGTCAGTGATGTACAAACTGACGTCGCCGCCGTCGGTGCTGGTGTAGACGCCATAGATGCCGCCGCTCATCTTGTAGTTGTAAATGGACCCTTGCAACGTGCACAGCGAAGCCGTCCCTCGCAGGTTGTATCTGGGCAGGCGCGTACGAAAAGGCGAGGCCATCCGTCCGCGAAAGTAGGGATATAAGTCGACGTACAACCCGAATCGCTCGCCATTCCCCGCGTGAAATTCTCCCACTCCCGACCACGTCATGGCCGGTGTGAACCGCCCGCCAATCCGCACACTCCACGGGGCCATGGCTATCAACAACCCCACGCACAGGGCAATGGCAGCCAAACAGCCCAGCCGCCGCGGCTGAGGACGCCGAACCATATCCGGAAATTATAAGCGCGCAGGGTCTGTTGACAAAACGGGGCGGGACACCCTAACCTGAATCGGGCAGATCCGTCAAAGCAACCATGGCCCGCGCAATTCGTGTGTGCATGATCGCACTTCTCGCCGCCGGCGCCGGTATCGCCGGTCCGCAGGATGCCCGTCCGGCGTACGAAGCGGCTTCCGTCAAAGCCAACAATTCAGAGAGCGGCAGCAGTTCGAGCAACGGATCCAAAGGCCAGATTGTCTTCACCAACGTCTCGCTGAAGCGACTCATCGAGCGGGCCTACAACGTCAAGCCGTTTCAGGTGACCAGCCCCGATTGGACCGAAAATGTGCACTTCGATATCGCCGCCAAATACCCACCGGACACGAAAAATGAAGACCGCGCCCTGATGCTGCGCACCCTGCTGGAAGACCGCTTTAAGCTGGCCGTCCATCACGATTCGAAGGAACTGCCGGGTTTTGCGCTGGTCGAGGCCAAGGGCGGATTCAAACTCAAGCCGGTAGAGGCCGCCGGCGGATCCAGCGCGAAAGACTACGGCGGGCGCGTGCGAACCCTCACGGTCAAGCACACCTCAATACCTTCGATCGCGGACCTGCTGGCCCGTCTCCTGGGTGAAACCGTGGTCGACAAGACGGGCATTGAGGGCGTCTACGACTTCGAGTTCAAATGGACCGCCGACGATATGGACGGCTCCACCAGCAGTACCAGCAATGGCGACCCGGCTCCGTCCCTGTTCACAGCAGTTCAGGAAACGCTGGGCCTCCGGCTTCAGTCGCAAAAAGTCCCGGTCGATATCATCGTGGTGGATCACGTGGAACGCGTGCCCGCCGAAAACTGACCCTCCGCCGCGGCCGCCTCGTCGTGCCCTTGCGATTCGGATAGAATCGTCTCTTCGAGGTGCACATGCCGAAATCGCCAAACTGGGTGCTTGCATTCGTCCTGGCCGGTTCGCTCCAGGCGGCTGTCAAGCTGCCCGCTTTGCTCTCCGACCACATGGTGCTGCAAGAGGGAGTGCCCGTTCGCATCTGGGGGTCCGCCGACCCGGGCGAAAGCGTCCGCGTGGAATTTCAGGGCCAGGCGGTCACCACCAAGACCGCCGAAAACGGCAAATGGTCGCTCTGGCTCAAGCCTCTGTCCGCCGCTGGTCCGCTGGAAATGAACGTCAACGGCGTCGCCATCAAAGACGTGCTGGTGGGTGAAGTCTGGCTCGGCTCCGGGCAATCCAACATGGAGTTCGCCCTCAACCAGGCGAACAACCACGAAGAGGAGATCGCCCGCGCCGATTATCCGTTGATTCATGTCTTCCTGGTCAAACGCGTAGTCGCCGATCAGCCGGCCGATGACGTAGTGGGCACCTGGCAGGTCTGCACACCCGAAAATGCCCCGCGCTTTTCGGCTGTCGAATACTTTTTCGGACGCGCCCTGCAAAACTATCTGCACGTGCCCATGGGCCTGATCGAATCCTATTGGGGTGGCACACCGGCGCAGTCGTGGACCAGCATGCCGGCCATCCAATCCGATGCCGCGCTGCATTATATCGGCGAAGAGTGGGACAGGGTCCTGGCCAACTATCCTGCCGCCAAGGCTGCCTACGACCAGCGGCTTGCGGCGTGGGAGAAGACCGCCGCCGAGGCGCGCGCCGCCGGCAAAACACCGTCCAACCGTCCCGGCGCGCCGCCCGGACCGGGCCATCCCAACACGCCCGCCGGCCTGTATAACGGCATGATTGCGCCGCTCAAGCCATACACCATTCGCGGCGTCATCTGGTATCAGGGCGAGAGCAATGCCAGCGAAGCCCACGCCTGGCGCTACCGCCGCCTCTTCAGCGATATGATTCGGGATTGGCGCAAGCAGTGGGGCGAGGGCGATTTTCCGTTCCTCTTCGTGCAGTTGGCCAATTACCGGAGTAATGGCTGGTGGCCCATTCTGCGCGAATCGCAAACCGAGACGCTGTCGCTGCGCAATACCGGTATGGCCGTCACCATCGATATCGGCGACAGCGGCAATATCCATCCCAAAGATAAACAGGACGTCGGTATGCGCCTTGCCCTGGCCGCGCGACATGTGGCTTACCACGATAGCGCCGTCGAATACTCCGGCCCGGTTTACCGCCAGGCCACTCCGGAAAACAGCGCTCTCCGCGTGTGGTTCAGCCATGCCGATGGCCTGCAAACCAAAGGCGGCGCCGCGCTCACAGGCTTCACCATCGCCGGCGCCGATGGGAAATTCGTGGCCGCCGATGCCAGAATCGAAGGTGCCACCATTGTGGTCTCCAGCCCGGAAATCGCCAGCCCCGCGGCTGTGCGCTATGCCTGGGCCGACGACCCCGTCTGCAATCTGATCAACCAGGCCGGCCTTCCCGCCGGCCCCTTCCGTTCCGACGAGCCTGCTTATGCGCAATAACCTGATTACTCTCGTGGCCCTGTTATCGGCCTCGATTCCCGCCGCGTCCCAAGGCCATCCGGAGGCGAACTTCGACGAGGCCAAAGTTCCCAGGTACACCCTGCCCGATCCGCTGACGCTGCAAAACGGCGAGAAGGTGAAGGACGCGCGCACCTGGTTCAGTAAGCGCCGTCCGGAAATTCTCGCCATGTACCAGGAGGACGTTTTCGGCCGTAGCCCCGCGGCTCCCGCAAAACTGGATTACGAAGTGGTCTCCGTGGACAAGCAGGCCCTGGGCGGCAAAGCTGTCCGCAAACTCGTCACCCTGTCGCTCGCCGGCAAGAAAGTGAATCTGCTGCTCTACCTGCCCGCCGGCGCCGCCAAACCCGTGCCCGTCTTCGCGGGCCTATGGTTCGCCGGCAACCAGACCGTGGCCCTTGATCCCGGCGTGCCTCTGTCTGAAGAATGGAGCACTGATCGCACCACCCACAAAGTGATCCACAAGCCTGCCCTCGAAGATTCACGCGGTAAGAGCGCGCAGCAGTGGCAGTTGGACAAAATCCTCGCGCACGGCTACGGCCTGGCCACTGTGTACTACGACGAAATCGAACCCGATATTCCGGGCGCAATATCTTACGGCATACGCCCGCTCTTCTTCAAGCCCGGGCAGACAATGCCGCTGGCGGACGAGTGGGGCGCCATCGGCGCCTGGGCTTGGGGCCTCAGCCGCGTCATGGATTACCTCGAAAAGGATCACGATGTGGACGCCAAACGAGTCGCCCTCATCGGCCATTCCCGCCTGGGCAAGACAGCGCTGTGGGCCGGCGCGCAGGATACCCGCTTTTCCATCGTGATCTCCAACGAATCCGGCGAAGGCGGCGCCGCCATCAGCCGGCGCGATTTCGGCGAGCGCACCAAAGACCTCAACACGCACTTCCCCCACTGGTTCGATGCCAACTTCTCGAAGTACAACGATCGCGAAAACGCCATGCCCTTCGATTCCCACATGCTCCTCTCGCTGATCGCTCCGCGCGGCCTGTACGTGGCCAGCGCCGAAGGCGACCAGTGGAGCGACCCCCGCGGCGAATTCCTGGGCGCGGCAAACGCCGGACCGGTCTACGAACTGCTGGGCAAAAAAGGACTGGGCACAGACCAGATGCCCGCCGTACACCAGCCCATCATGCACGATGTCGCCTACCACATCCGGGCCGGCAAGCACGACGTGACCGCCTACGACTGGGACCAATACCTGAAGTTCGCCGCCACGCAGTGGAAGTGAAGGACCTCTCTCTTCCCTCTCCGCGTTTTCCTCCGCGCCTCCGCGGCTCCGCGATGAGTTTCGTGCCTCTCTGGAAACTCCCGACAGGTTGTTGATTCGCCGTCGAGGCGACGGCCGCGCAAGAAACTAGGCGCGCTACTCCTAACCGCCGCGAGCGAAGCGAGCCACTCAACCCCGGCCCCTGGCCCCCGGCCCCGAAGTTTCCACCACCAATGAACGACGACCATCGTCGCACGATGCTCCGTGGTGAATCCAACTTTCCGCGGCACATCCCTCTCCGCGTCTTCCTCCGCGCCTCCGCGGCTCCGCGATGAGTTTCGTTTTCTCCGTGCCTCCTCCGTGTCCTTCGTGCCTCCGTGGTGAATCCAGCCTTCCCCGCGGCACATCTTTGCGAACTTTTTCCGCCGCCCGTCGTATTAGTCGGTATGAACCAGTTGCAACAGGTGGCCCGGCGCCTGCGGCGGTCGCCGGCGTTCACCGGTATCGTCATCCTCACTCTGGCCATCGGCATCGGAGCCAACGCCGCGATTTTCAGCGTACTGAACGGGGTATTGTTAAAGCCTCTTCCCTTCGCCGATCCCAGCCGGTTAGTGGGCGTGTGGCAGACCGCGCCCGGCCTGGGCATCAAGCAACTGGAAGCCGCGCCCGCCACTTACTTCACCTATCGCGAAGAGAGCCGCGCATTTCAGGATATCGGCATCTGGCGCCGGGACAGCGTGAGTGTCACCGGCATCGCTGAACCCGAGGAAGTCCCCGCCCTCGAAGTGACCGATGGGGTGCTGCCCGTGCTGGGAATCGCGCCCATGCTGGGCCGCGGATTCACCCAGCAGGACGATTCGCCGGGTGCGCCGAAAACCGTGGTCCTCTCCTACGGCTACTGGCAAAAACGTTTCGGCGGCGACCCGTCGGCATTAGGCCGCACCCTGACTCTGGATGGCGAACTCCGGCAGATCATCGGCGTGCTCCCCCGCGATTTTCGCTTCATGAATTTCCAACCGTCGTTCGTGCTGCCGTTTCAATTCGACCGCTCCAAGCTGTTCGTAGGCAATTTCAGTTTCCAGGCGGTGGCGCGCCTGCGGCCCGGCGTGACGCTGGCCGCGGCCAATGCGGATGTGGCCCGCATGATCCCCATGCTGATGGAAAAGTTCCCGCCGGCTCCCGGCATGAGCGCCAAGATGCTCGACGACGCGCGCCTCGGCCCTAACGTGCATCCACTGAAAGAGGACGTTGTGGGAGACGTCGGCACGGTGCTCTGGCTGCTGATGGGAACCGTGGGCATTGTCCTGTTCATCGCCTGTGCCAATGTGGCCAATCTGCTGCTGGTGCGTGCTGAAGGCCGCCAGCAGGAATTGGCCATCCGCGCCGCCTTGGGAGCGGGCTGGGTGCAGATCGCCCGCGAACTGCTTGTGGAAAGCCTGACCCTGGGACTCGCCGGCGGCGCGGCCGGTCTGGGCCTCGCCTATGCCGCCCTGCGCCTGCTGGTGCGGCTGGGCCCATCCAGCCTGCCGCGGCTCGATGAAATCGCCATCGACTTGCCCGCCCTGCTCTTCACACTCGCAATCTCCCTTGCCGCCGGTGTCCTGTTCGGCATTCTACCGGTCTTCAAATATGCGGGCCCGCACCTGGCCGGCACCCTGCGCCAGGGTGGCCGCAACTCCAGCCAGGGCCGCGAGCGGCATCGCGCACGCAGTGTGCTGGTCGTCGTGCAGGTAGCCCTTGCCTTGGTGCTACTCGTCGGCTCCGGCCTGATGATCCGCACGCTGGTGGCCTTAAAGCATGTGGCCCCGGGCTTCATCGATCCCGCCGCGGTGCTTACCCTGCGCGTCTCCATGCCTACGGCGCAGATACGCGAACCCGAGCAGGTCATCCAGGCCGATCGCGAAATCCTCCGCAAGGTTGAGGCGCTTCCCGGCGTGGAGTCCGCCGCCCTCGGCAACTCCGTCACCATGGACGGATTCCACGACAACGATCCGGTTTACGCCGAAGGCAGGGTCTATTCGGAGAGCCAGATTCCCACGCTGCGGCGATACAAATTCTTCTCGCCCGGGATGTTTCACACCATGGGCAATCCCCTGCTGGCCGGCCGCGATTTCAACTGGACCGACAACATCGAGCGCCGTCCCGTGGTTTTGGTGTCGGAGAACCTGGCTCGCGAATTCTGGGGCTCGCCCAGCGCCGCTCTCGGCAAGCGCGTCCGCGAAAACAGTAAAGGCGTATGGCGCGAAGTGGTCGGTGTAGTGGGCAATGAACGCGACGACGGCGCGGACCAGCCGGCCAATAAGACCATTTATTGGCCGATCGTGGTGAATAAGTTCTGGGACGAGACAGTGAATGTGCAGCGCTATCCCGCCCTGGTGATCCGCAGCCCTCGCGCCGGTTCCGCGGGATTCCTCAAGGAAGTCCAGCAGGCTGTCTGGTCCACCAATCCGAATCTGACCATCTCCAGCGTCCGCACTTTGCAGGAGATCTATGACCGCTCCATGGCGCGAACCTCGTTCACATTTATTCTGCTCACCATCGCAGCGGGTATGGCGCTGCTCCTCGGAGTGGTCGGCATCTATGGCGTCATCTCTTACGCCGTCTCGCAGCGCACCCGCGAAATCGGCATCCGCGTGGCCCTCGGCGCACCGCGGCGCGAAGTGCGCGCCATGTTCGTGCGCTATGCTCTGTCGCTCACTGGAATCGGAGTGGCCTGCGGGCTGGTCGCGGCCGCCGCACTGACGCGTCTGGTCGCGACCTTGCTGTTCGGAGTCAACGCCCTCGATCCGCTCACCTACGGAGCCGTCTCCGCGGTGCTAGTCGCGGCGGCCCTTCTGGCCGGCTACATCCCTGCCCACCGCGCCACCGCCATCGAACCCGTGGATGCCCTGCGGGCGGAGTAACTACGTCACAGGACCCGGATTGAATGGCGAGAGCGCATTGCCCAAGCCCCAGTGTTCGGCCCAGGTTTTTCGCCCGCCGGCCACATCCAGAATGAAGCGGAACAACTCCCAGCCCACGTCCTCGATCGTCGCCTGCCGTGTAGCGATTCTGCCGGCATCGATATCGATCAGGTCGTGCCACTTCTCCGCCAGTGCCGTGCGCGATGACACCTTCACCACCGGAACCAGCGCCAGGCCGTAAGGGCTGCCTTCCCCCGTGGTAAACACGTGCAGATTCATGGAGGCGAGCTGCTGCGTCCCGCAGATGAAGTCGCTCGCGGGCGTGGCTGCGAATACCAGTCCTTTGCCGGTCACCTTTTCGCCATGTCCGGCCACCGCGCGTAATGCGGTGCTGCCGGCTTTGGCCACGCTGCCCAGAGCCTTCTCCACAATGTTCGCCAGTCCGCCCCGCTTGTTGCCCGGCGTGGTGTTGGCGCTGCGGTCGGCCATGCCGCGCGCCAGGTATTCGTCATACCAGCGCATCTCGCGAATCAGATCGCGCGCCACTTGCGGCGTCTCCGCCCGCGGCGTCAACAGGTGGACGGCGTCGCGAACCTCGGTGATTTCGGAAAACATCACAGTGGCTCCCGCGCGCACCAGCAGGTCGGCCGCATAACCTACCGCCGGATTGCATGTCACCCCGCTGAACGCGTCGCTTCCCCCGCACTGCAGCCCCACCACCAGGTCGGCGGCCGGACATGTTTGCCGCTGCCGCCGGTTCAGCAGCGCCAGCCGTTTTTCCGCCGCCCGCAGAATCGCCGCGACCATCTCGCCGAAACCGCGCTCGTCCTGCAAACGAATCACATTGCCGCTTTCCAGAATCGGTAACTCGCTGGGGAACAGCTTTGCCGGCTGCAGCTTCTCGCATCCCAGGCTCACTACCAGCGGCTCGCCGGCGAAATTGGCGTGGGTCCCGATGTGCCGCAGCGTGCGAATCGGCACCGCCGCGCCCGGTGCATCGATCGCCACGCCGCAGCCGTAGGAGTGCGTCACCGCCACCACGTCGTCCACATTCGGGAAGCGCGGCAGAAGCTCCGCCTTGATGCGCCGCACCGCAAACTCCACGGTGGGCGCCACGCATTGCACCGTGGTCGCGATGCCGAAAACGTTGCGCGTCCCCACGCTGCCATCGGCGTTCCGGTAGCCTTCGAAGCTGTATCCCTCCAGCGGCGGAAGGGGCGCGGGCACGGCGGTGGCTAGCGGCAAGTCGTCCAGCGAGGGTGCCGCCGGCATATCGAGCATCTCTTCCCGCACCCACGATCCCGCCGCAATGGGCCGGTTGGCATATCCGATCACCGAGCCATACCGCAGCACCGGTTCCCCGGCCGCCAGGTCGCTCAAGGCCATCTTGTGCGACTGCGGAATATGCTCGCGAGCCTTGTACCCCTCCGGGTTCACGATGATCGCCACGTTGTCGCGCGGGTTGACCTGGATGTACATACAGCTTTCAGCTTAACAACACCCTCCCGGCGAGACTTTCCACTTGACAAGCCAGTGGAAATCGGGAAGACTGTACTTGGATGTCTAGTGAACGCAAATCCAAAATCCAGGTCCTGCAGGGAACCCTGGACCTGATTGTCCTCCGGACCCTCGCCACCATGGGTCCGCAACACGCTTATGCCATCGCCGGCCGCCTGCAACAGGTTTCCGAAGACCTGCTGACTCTCAACCAGGGCACCCTCTATCCGGCACTGGTCCGGCTGGAGCAGCAGGGCTGGATCAAAGGCGCCTGGGGAACCACGGAGAGCAGGCGCGAGGCCAAGTTCTACTCCATCACGCGCGCCGGGCATAAGGCGCTGGGCGAAGAGACCGAACGCTGGCGCCAGCTTTCCGGGCTGGTGGAAAAGTTGCTGGCCGAGGGGAGTTAAAACAATGAGACGATTCCTGGCAAGATGTTACGCGTTTTTGCGGCCCGCGCGCGCCGAACAGGAACTGGAGCGCGAAGTGGCCTCGCACCTGGCCCTCCTGGAGGAGGACTTCCAACGCCGCGGCTTGCCGGCGCAAGAGGCCAGACTGGCGGCGCGCCGTGCCTATGGCGGCGTGGATCTTGCCAAGGAACTGCACCGCGAAGCGCGCTCCTTTCTCTGGCTGGAGCAGACCCTCCAGGACCTGCGCCATGCCGCCCGCAGCCTGAGCCGCGCTCCCGGATTCGCCCTGCTGGCCATCCTGACCATGGCCCTGGGAGTGGGCGTCAACACCACCCTCTTCAGCGCCTATAACGCGCTGGCGCTTCGCCCCTTGCCGGTGTACGACCCCAGCCGCGTGGTCCGCCTGGAACGATGGTTCGAACATCCCGCCATCGGCGATATTCAATACGCCTTTTCCTATCCCGAATACGTGTATTGCCGCGACCATAACGGGGTCTTCCTCGGCATGGTCGCGGGCAGCTACACTCTCAACGTAGCCGCACGGATCGAGGGAGCGCCGGAAGCGCTCTCAGGCCAGTTGGTTTCCGCCAACTATTTCGATGGCCTGGGGATTCGCGCGCAGTTGGGGCGCACGTTCTTCCCCGAAGAGGACCGGACCCCTGGTGGAAGCCCGGTGATCGTGCTCAGTTACGCGTTTTGGCAGCACAGATTCCATGGCGATCCCGCCGTGCTCGGGCGCACCATGCAGATCAACGGGACGGCGTTCACGGTAATTGGCGTCGCCGCCCGTGAGTTCACCAGCACCGCCGTGAACGATCCATTTTCGCAATTCTGGATACCGCTTTCGATGCAGGCCCAGGTGGCCCCGCCGCGGCATTGGGCGGACGATCCCACCGTCCGGCAGTTACAGATTCTGGCGCGCCTGAAGCCGGGCGTTTCCCTCGGCCGCGCCGAAGCCGAAACCACGGTATTGTTCCGCCAGTTCGGCCGCACGTACCAGGAGCAGGATCGCACCCGCGCCGTCACCTTGCAGCACCCCACGCTGATGGGCAACACCGAAGACATCCGCTTCCGCGCCGTGGTTGCCGGAATCATGATGCTGGTGGGTCTGATCCTGCTGGTGGCCTGCGCCAACATCGCCAACATGCTGCTGGCGCGTGCCGCCGTGCGGCAGAGGGAAATCTCCGTCCGCCTGGCCTTGGGCGCCAGCCGCGGCCGCATGATCCGTCACCTGCTCACCGAAAGCCTGCTGCTTTCGTTCTGCGGGGGGCTCGCCGGATTGTTGCTCGCCGTCTGGAGCACGCGCCTGCTCGAACTCTTCGTGACCCAAATGCTGGCGGGCACACCGGCGGCTAATGCCGGCTTCACTTTGGACCTGAGTCTCGACGTCCGCGTCTTTGCGTACGCCATGGCTGTGTCCCTGGGGGCAGGCGTGTTATTCGGCCTGGCGCCGTCCCTACAATTCTCGCGCCCCAACCTGGCCTTCGACCGGCAAATCGCGAACTCCAGGCTGCGCGGCCTGCTCCTCGGCTCTCAAGTCGCCGTCTCCACACTCCTGCTCATCACCGCCGGCCTCTTCCTGCGCGGACTGGTCAGGAGTCACCAGGCCGATCCCGGATTTGACACGCAGCGGCTGATCCTGCTGTCTACCGGCTTCGGGCCGGCTCAGCCTAAGGAGTTGCAGGCGCGCATGGTGCGTCAACTGCAATCCCTTCCGGAAATCAAAAGCGTCGCCGTCGGCGGGTATCCCATGATGGGCACCTGGACTCTGCCCATCGTCGTCAGACCATCTGCCTCGCAGGTGCCTCTGCGCGGGCGTACGCTGGCCAGTTGCGGAACCGAAACTTATCTGGAGACGCTCGGAATCCCAATGCTGCACGGGCGCAACTTCACGGCGCAGGAGGTTCGCACCGCCGCGCCCGTGGCCGTCATCAGCGAATCCGCCGCGCGCCTCTTCTGGCCTACGGAAGATCCCGTGGGCCGGACCTTCCAACTCGATATGAACTTCACCGGCAAGCTTTCTGAATTCGAAGTCATCGGCATCGCCGGGGACGTGCGCTTCGCCAACCTGACCCGCATCGATCCGGCGCACGTCTACCTCACACCTCAGCCCGGCAGGTACGACGGCATTCTGCTGCGCGCCCAGGGCGATCCGCGCAGCGCGTTGGATGCCGTCCGCGCCGGCATCGCAGCGCTGGATCGCGACCTGCTGCCCGGCCTGTGGCTCACCAGCGTGCAGGACGGCCCCATGCTTCGCGAAAAATCTCAGGCCCGCGTCCTCGCTACCTTCGCCGCAATCCTGGCGTCGCTGGCGCTGGTGCTGGCGGCAGTGGGAATCTATGGCGTCATGTCCTACCTGGTAAGCCGGCGCGTGAAGGAGATCGGCGTCCGCATGGCCCTGGGCGCAACCGCGGGCGGCGTGCTGCGCAGCGTAGTGCTGCATAGCCTGCGCCCCGTCAGCCTGGGGATTGCCGCCGGATTCGCCGGCGCTGCCGCGCTCTCCAGCCTGCTGCACGCGACCCTGGTCTTCCCTGGAGCCGTCGACTTGCTTTACGGCGTCCCGTTCTACGATCCGGCTACCTTCCTCGGCCTTACGATTTTCCTGATTGCCGTGGCCGCTGTTGCCAGCGCCGTGCCCTCGCGCCGCGCCATCCGTGTGGATCCGATGATCGCCCTGCGCTACGAATAGGACGCGCTGCACCTTGACAAAAAAAACCCGCTCTCCGGCGGGATTGAGCCGGAGAGCGGCGAAGGCTCTCCCATCGTTATAGCGAGCAAGTCACAACCCGTAGAACAGAATTCTTAGCGACGCTTCATCCTGGTCACGCTACTCAGGAGCACCCACTTGTACCTCCGCAGTTGCCGCATTTGTAGCAACTGCCGTTGCGCGTCATGATGGACCCGCACTCGGCACACAGGGGGGCGTCGGCGGCTACCGGAGCGAAGGGCAACTCCTGTTGCGGATCTGGTTCAGTGGGCCGCAGATTGGTGGTCTCTCCGGCTTCGGTGACGGCGTATTCCGGTCCGAGGAACTTGGCGCCCATCCAGCGGAACATATAATCCATGATGGATTTGGCATAAGGAATCTGGGGATTGCCGGTCCAACCGCTGGGCTCAAAGCGAACGTGGGCGAACTTGTCCACGAGGAATTTCAAGGGAACGCCGTATTGCAGGTTGAAGCTCACGGCGGTGGCGATGGAATCCATCAGGCCGGAAATGGTGGAGCCTTCCTTGGCCATGGTGATAAAGACTTCGCCGGGGGCGCCATCGTCATACATGCCGACGGTGATGTAGCCCTCGTGGCCGCCGATGGAGAACTTGTGAGTGATGGACTTGCGCTCATCGGGCAGCTTGCGCCGCACCGGACGGTAGACCACCTTTTCGACCACCGGGGCGATTTCGGCCGCAATCCCAGAGGGGGCGGCGCCGGATGCTCGCTTCTCATTTTTGCCGGAGCCGGAACTGAGGGGCTGCACCTTTTTGGAGTTGTCGCGATAGATGGCCACGGCTTTCAGCCCGAGTTTCCAGCTTTCGATATAGGCGTCCATGATCTGTTCGACGGTGGACTCCTCGGGCATATTGATGGTCTTGGAAATGGCCCCCGAAATAAAGGGCTGCACCGCCGCCATCATGCGGACGTGACCCATGTAATGGATGGAGCGAGCGCCGTTCTGCGGGCGGAAGCTGCAATCGAATACCGCCAGATGCTCGGGCTTGAGATCCGGCGCGCCTTCGATGGTGCCGGTGGAATCGATGTGACTGACAATGCGCTCGGCCTGCTGGGAGGTGTAGCCAAGCTTGATGAGCGCGGCCGGCACGGTGTTGTTGACGATCTTGATGACGCCGCCGCCCACGAGCTTCTTGTACTTGATGAGGGCGAGGTCCGGTTCAATGCCGGTGGTATCGCAATCCATCATGAAGCCGATAGTGCCGGTGGGGGCGATGACGGTGACCTGGGCGTTGCGGTATCCGTGGCGGCGTCCGGATTCGTAGGCATCGTCCCAGCACTGTTGAGCGCCCTGATACATAGCGGCGGGGACGTGATGTTTATTGATCCGCGAGACCGCGTCGCGGTGCATACGAATGACTTCCAGAAAGGGCTGCTCGTTGGCGGTGTAGCCGGCGAAGGTGCCGACGCTTTCGGCCACGCGGGAGCTGGTGAGGTAGGCCTGTCCGCACATCACGGCGGTGATGGCGGCGGCGAAATCACGGCCCTGGTCGCTGTCATAGGGGACGCCCATGGACATCAGCAGGGCGCCGAGGTTGGCGAAGCCCAGACCGAGCGGCCGGAAGGCATGCGAGTTTTCGCCGATTCTCTGGGTGGGGTAGCTGGCGTTATCGACGATGATTTCCTGCGCCAGGATCATGGTGTCGACGGCGTGGCGGAAGGCTTCCACATCGAACTGGCCGTCGGGGCCCACGAATTTCATGAGGTTGAGGGAAGAGAGGTTGCAGGCCGAATCGTCGAGGAACATGTATTCCGAGCAGGGATTCGACGCGTTGATGCGGGCGGTATTGCGGCAGGGATGCCAGCGGTTGACGGTGGTATCGAACTGCATGCCGGGGTCGCCGCACTGGTAGGTGGCTTCGGCGATCTGGCGCATGAGGTCGCGGGCCTTGTAACGCTTGACGGGCTGACCAGTGGCGACAGCTTTTGTCCACCATTCGCCATCTGACACTACGGCCTGCATAAAATCTTCGGTGGCGCGGACGGAGTTGTTGGCGTTCTGGAAGAAGATGGAGCTGTAGGCTTCGCCATCGAGCGAGCCATCATAGCCCGCTTCCACCAGGGTATAGGCTTTCTTCTCTTCCTTGGCCTTGCACCAGATGAACTTTTCGATATCGGAGTGATCCACATTGAGGATCACCATTTTGGCGGCGCGGCGCGTTTTGCCGCCGCTTTTGATGACGCCGGCGAAAGCGTCGAAGCCCTTCATGAAAGAGAGCGGGCCGGAGGCGCGGCCTCCGCCGGAGAGCACGGCATTTTCCTCGCGCAGGGCGGAGAGATTGGACCCGGTGCCGGAGCCCCATTTGAACAGCATGCCTTCGGTTTTGGCCAGGTCGAGGATGGATTCCAGGGAATCCTTCACCGAGACGATGAAGCAGGCGGAGCATTGCGGGCGCAGCACGCCCGATTCGAGCTTAGTGACGCGGTCGCTCTGGTCGTCGTAGATCCAGCCGTAGCCGCGAGTCTCCTTGACGCCCACGTTGAACCAGACGGGCGAATTGAAGCAGGCCTTCTGGGTGAGCATGAGGTGGGCCAGTTCCAGGCGGAAGTTCTCACCGTCTTCGTGGCTCTTGAAATAGCCGTCCTGGTGGCCCCAATCGGTGATGCTGTCCACCACACGCTGCACGAGCTGGGCGACGCTGGTTTCGCGCTCGGGAGAGCCGAGCTTGCCGTAGAAATATTTGCTGGCAACGATGTTGGTGGCGGTCTGCGACCACTCCATGGGGACTTCGACATCGCGCTGTTCGAAAATTACCGAGCCCTTGTCGTTACCGATCGAGGCGGTTCGGGTCTCCCAGTGAATCTCGTCGTAAGGAGTCTTACCAGACTCCAGGCGAGCGGTGAAGTAGCGGGGAAAAGGGATTCCCGTCTTGGTTTTTGTAAGATTTTTGGTCCTCAATGATTCTATTTTCGCACTCAAATCGACCGAAAGCTGGCCCATGTAGATCCTCCGGAGTTTCCTGCTGGAAAGCAACGCCTCCGTAATGGTGCCCCAATATATGGTGTGAGGTCAAGAAGTTTATCTATATGCTGCGTGTAGCAGTTACAGAAGTCGGTGGCAGCGCACACAATTCCAGGGACGAAAAGGTACGAATTCGTGTCAAGAGGGAGGAAGAAAAAAGTGAGGTGGCAGGCCGGGGGCGGCCTGCCGTCAAATCAGGCGTGGAAAACAGCCGGCGGAACGGAATTTCTGTGCTGGAGCCGATGACGTTCGAACTGCCGGGAGGCGGCGGCAACCACGCGTTCCACCTCTTCACGGTCCAGGGGTTGTGCCAGAACATCGTACGCACCGAAGTTCAACACCTCGGCCCAGAGGTGCTCATCGGCGGTGCGCGAGGTGACCACCAATTGCGGCGGAACGGTGAGGCGGCGGAGGTCGGTGAGTACTTTTCGCCAGTTCCATTTGGGCAGGTCGCTTTCGGCAATCACCACCTGGACTTCGTTACGGTCGAGGGAGTGGAGCGCGCGGCGCCTGTCAGGGGCTTCGAGAAGGCGCCAGCCGCACTTCCGAAAGATGTCCTGAACGAGGATGCGTTCGGCGGAATAGTCGCCCACGAGGAGGGCGGAAATGTTCAGTTCATGTGCGACTTCAGTCATAGATTACTCTCTTTTCTCTGCTCGAAGAGCAATTGAGGAACCAAGCTACTAGTCCTCCGAACGAGGCTCAACTCTCTAATTATTTTTTAGACCGCGGCAGTGAGGAGCGAGGACAGGCTGACAGAGTGAGTGCCGTGCTTCACGAGGCGCCGGCGCATGCCGCGTCAAATCATGCGTCTTAGAATTTGACTATATCAGCGGGGTGGGGCGCATACAAGGTGTCTGAGGACGCATAAGTGCAGTTATGCACCGTGAGGCGGGGGCCGGGGATTGGTGGGCTTGCTTCGCTTGCCGTCCGCGAGTTCCCGTAAGCGAACAGCGAGGGAGAGGCGAAGGGCGTATAAGTGCTTCCGTTTCCTAAGGGCCGATCTGGTATGTTGGATGCTGCTTTAGGTCGATGGCCGTGTGGAAAGACATTCGATTCGGGTTGCGGCAACTGCGGAAGAGTCCGGGATTCACGGCTATTGTGCTGGCTACTCTGGGACTGTGTATTGGGGCGAACACGGCAATTTATAGCGTTCTGGACGCGGTCTTGTTGCGGCCGCTGCCTTATCCGGAAGCGGACCGGCTGGGATTGATCGTGACGTCGTCGGGCCAGGGCACGCAGGGGGCGCAAACGGGCGCTCTGTTCGAGATGGTGCGCGATGGCGCCCCGGGACTGGACGCCGCGGCTTATTCGGACACTATTACGGCGGCGAATTTCGCGGGGGGCGGCCGGGTGGCGGTAGTTCGCCAGCAGCGTGTATCGGCCGGATTCTTCCGCGTGTTAGGCGTCAAGCCGGAGCGAGGGAGAGAATTCACGCGCGCCGAAGACGTGCCGAACGGGCCGGCGCTGGCGGTGGTGAGTCACGAGTTCTGGCGGCGCGAACTGGGCGGCAATCCTGTCGCGGTGGGGAAGACCATTTTGCTGCGGGGCGAGCCGTATCGCGTGACCGGCATCATGCCGCGCGGGTTCCGGACGGAAACTCCAGTGGATGTGTGGACACCGCTCGAGCCCTCCCGGCAGGATGAAGGCGCGGGTCAGAACTACACTGTAATCTCGCGTCTGCGTGCGGGCGTCTCCTGGGCGGAGGCGGACGGGCAGCTAACCGCGGTGAGCCATTTCCTGACGCAGATGCCGGGGTTTCCGAGGACCTCTCCGGCGACGGAGGCGCGCCTGACGCCGTACCAGGAAGCCATCACCGGTGGCATGCGCGGGGAATTGATGATCACGTGGGCGGCGGTGCTGGCGGTGCTGGCGATTGGCTGCGCGAATATTGCGGGTCTGCTGCTGGCGCGGAGCGGAGCGCGGCGAAGGGAGATTGCGACCCGCCTGGCGCTGGGCGGGAGCCGCTGGCGGATCGTCCGGCAGATGCTGGCCGAAAGCCTGGTGCTGGCGCTGGGCGGCTGCGCGGTGGGGATCGCGGTGGGGGCGTTTTCCATCGACTGGCTGCGCAGCCTGGGCGCGCAGGACTTCGAGCGGTGGCGGGCTATCGAACTGGACGGGCGGGTGATGCTGGCGATGCTGGGAATCGCGGTACTGACCAGCGTGCTGTTCGGATTGTTCCCGGCGATCCGGATCAGCCGGCTGGATGTGCGGGCGGTGTTGATGGAATGCGGCCGCGGCATCGCGGGGAGCCGGCGGCGATGGCCGGAAAACGCGCTGGTGGCGGGAGAAGTGGCGCTGAGCCTGGTGCTGCTGGTGATGGCGGGACTGCTGGTGCGCAGCCTGAGCTATACGACGGACCTGGCTCCGGGGTTCGATCCGCGCCACGTGATGGCGGCGGAGGCCTCGCTGCAAGACCGGCGGTACCAGAACCGGGACACGATCAACCATCTGTTCACCGAAAGCCTGGAGCGAATCCGGCGGCTGCCGGGGGTGGAATCGGCCGCGGTGGCGCTGACGCTGCCGTACGAGCGGCCGATGAATGACAGCTTTCGCGAGCTGGATAGCGAAACCGGCCGGCACGCCATGGCCGAAATGGTGTATCTGACGCCGGGCTACTTCGAGACGATGCGGATTCCGCTGCTCGCCGGGCGCACGATTTCGGCAAGTGACAATGCGGAAGGCGGCGCGGTGGCGGTAGTGAGTGAATCCTTCGCGCACAGATATTTTCACGGAGCGGGGACGGCGCTGGGACACCACTTGCAGATCGACGAACGGGCGCGCGAGATTGTGGGCGTGGTGGGGGATGTGGAACAGCATAGCTCGCTGAACGAGGCGGGCCTGCCGGTCTCGATGGATCCCACGGTGTACCTTCCGGTGGCGCAGTTGTCGGACATTTTTCTGACGGGGGCGCACCGGTGGTTCTCGCCGAAATGGGCGATACGGCTGAATGGCGCGCCAGGCACGCTGGAAGCGCGGGTGCAGGCCGCGGTGATGTCCGTGGATGGCGGACTGCCGCTCTCCCATCTAAAGACGATTGCGCAGTTCGCGGAGCAGTACACAGGCGGGCAGCGTTACCTGGCGAGCCTTTTAGCGGTGCTGGCTGGGCTGGCGGTGCTGCTGGCAGCGATCGGGGTGTACGGTACGATTTCGCAGGCAATCACCAGGCGCCAGCACGAACTGGGGGTGCGGATGGCGCTGGGCGCGCCCGCAAGACAGACGCTGGCACAACTGGCGATGCCGGGTTTGCGATTGGCGGCGTTTGGGAATCGGCGTGGGGCTGGTGCTGGCTCGCTTCGCCATGCGTTTCCTGGAGCACCTGCTGTTCGGCGTGGGGCCGGGAGATCCGTTGACGTTCCTGGCAATGGCGGCGCTGCTTCTGGTGGTGACGGCAGCGAGCAGCGTGGCGGCGGGGGCGCGGATTCTGAGGATGGATCCGGCGGAGACGCTGCGGTCGGACTGAGCAAAAAAATAGGCCGGACCCGCCCGGGGGGAGCAGGTCCGGCCTTTCCTGTAAAGGTGAAACCAGGTTAGACGGCCAGGTACATAGTGCTGCCCTGCCGGTTCACCAGCAGGAGATTCGAGTCCTTGGCAGTGCGCATGGCAGCCTCGAAAGTCCGAGGTGTTGCGGACGGGCTTATGATTCACTTCCTGAATCACGTCACCGCGCTTCAAGCCGGAATCCGCAGCCTTGCTGTTGGGATCCACACCCGTCACGACCACTCCGGTGGCGGTAGGCGGCAAGCCAAGCTGCCGCGCCGTGCTGGCGGTAACATTTTCTACCGTAATACCCTGCAGAGCGTCTTCGCTCTTGCCGTTATCCGGCTGAGCGTTGTTGGCGGTTTCCGTGGGCAGTTCCGCCAGCGTCACGGGAAGCGTTTTGTCCGCGCCATCGCGGAAGACCTTGACTTCCACGGTGGTGCCGGGGCTCATCAGCGAAATATGCATACGCAATTCCGCACTGCTGTCGACCGGCTTGCCGTTGATGGCCAGAATGATGTCGCCCTTCTCAACACCGGCTCTCTGCGCCGGGCTGTTCGGGGTCACGTCGCCAACCAGGGCGCCGGTTACCTGCGGCGCGTGGAACGCCTGAGCGATCGCGGGCGTGACTTCCTGCGCCATCACGCCAAGATAGGCACGGGTTACTTTTCCGTTCTTGATGATCTGATCCATCACATTGCGCGCCACACTAACAGGAACGGCAAAACCGATCCCTTGGTTCCCTTCCGAACCATTCGCCAGAATGGCGGTGTTGATACCGATCAGTTCGCCGCGCTCATTGACCAGGGCGCCGCCCGAATTGCCGGGGTTGATGGACGCATCGGTCTGGATGAAATCTTCGTAGTCTTCAATGCCGAGGTTGGCGCGGCCCTTGGCGCTGACGATGCCCATGGTGACGGTCTTGCCGACGCCGAAGGGGTTGCCGACGGCGAGCACATAGTCGCCGACCTGCACCTTGTTGGAATCGCCGATGGTGATGGGGTCAAGGTTGCTGGCGTCGATCTTCACAACAGCGATATCGGTCTTCGGCATCGGTGCCCACGACACGAGCTTTGTATTCGTGCTTATCGGGCATGATCACGGTCACGGTAGTGGCGTGATCCACCACGTGGTTGTTGGTCAGGATATAGCCATTCGGGCTGACGATCACGCCGGAGCCCAAGCCCTCTTCCTTCTGCTGCCGGGGCATGCGGAACTGGCCGCCGCCGTTGCCGCCGTTGCCGTTCCCGCCGTCGTCGCCAAAAAACTGGCGGAACATAGGAGGAAGCATCCGGTCATCTCCGCCGAATCCCTGGAAACTGGTCTTCACCATGCGGGACGAGGTAATGGTCACGACCGAGGGCAATACCTTCTTCACCACCGGGGCGAAGCCGTCGCGGGGGGCCGGTTCGTCCGCACTGGCGAACTTAAATGTAGCGGGCGGATTCATCAGGTGATCCGCAGCCGCGACCGCGAGGCCGCCCAGACCTAGCGAGAGCACCATGGCCGCGGCCATGGTCTTGGGGCGCCTCAAAATCGATTGAATGTTCATGTATCCTCCAGAAATCTCTTCGGATCACCACGGAAACCATTTCCAGTGGCTCCACCTATAGAGATGGGGGAAGGGGGTTTCCGGTTTGTAATGGAAAGTCGGTAAATGTGGCACCGGAGAGTCGGTATGCCGGGGGCGGGTTAGCTGATAATGCCCTTGCGGACGGCATACAGGATGAGTTCCGGCATGCTGCGTAAGTTCAATTTTTGCATAATCTTAGCGCGATGGGTCTCGACCGTGTAGATGCTCAGGTTGAGCGAATTGGCGATTTCCTTGCTGGATTTTCCTTCAGCCACCACCTGGAGGATTTCGCGTTCGCGGGGAGACAGGAGCTCGTAGGAATCTTCCGCACCGGTGCGCTGAAGTTTCCTCATGTAATCCTCTAACAATACCTTGCCAACTGCTGGGCTGAAAAAGCTTTTGCCGTCTACAGCGGCGCGAATGGCGCGGGCCAGATCGGCTTCGGCGGAATCCTTCAACAGGTACGCGCGGGCTCCGGCCTTGAGGGCGCGCAGCACATAGGTCTCGTCGGAGTGCATGCTGAGCATCACCACTTGCGTATCGGGGAGGGCCTCGCGAATCTGGTGGCACGCTTCAATGCCATTGAGGTCGGGCATCTTGATATCCATGACCACAACATCCGGCTTCAGTTGTTCCGCCAGAGCGACCGCCTGGCGACCGTTTTCGGCCTCTCCGGCCACCTGAAAATCGGGCTGCTGGGAGACTACCAGCCGCAGGCCGGCGCGAATCAGGTTGTGATCGTCAGCCAGCAAAACGCGAATGGTCCTCATGCCGATATTACCTGGGGCAAGGGCGCCGGCAGTTCGGCGGTGAGGGTAGTGCCCTGCCCCGGTTTGGACTCGATGGTGAGGCTGCCGCCCAATCGCTTGACGCGCTCTTCCATTCCCAGAATGCCCATGCCGCGGACGCGGTCTGGGTTGAAGCCGCGGCCATCGTCGGCGACGGTGACGCGAATGCGGTGCCCGTCCTGGTCCACGCGAACGCGAGCGTTGCGCGCGCCGGAATGGCGGACGGCATTGTTGAGCGCCTCCTGCACCAGGCGATAGACGGTGACTTTGGATTCATCGGGCAGATCGTCGGAGACATTTTCGCTCTGGACGTCGACCTCCATTTCACTGGTGCGGGAGACTTCACGGCCCTGCCATTCGAGCGCGGCCACCAGGCCGAGATCGTCCAGCATGGAAGGGCGCAGCAACAGGGCCAGGTTGCGCACGGATTTCACAGTGCGCTCGCAGACTGATTTCATGTGCTCCACCTGTTCGCGCATTTCGGTGGGAGCCGAGGTGGCAAGGCGTCCGAAGTCCACGAGCAGCGCGCCCAAAGTCTGGCCCACTTCGTCGTGGAGCTCGCGGGAGATGTTGCGGCGCTCGGTCTCCTGCGCTTCCACCAGGCGAGCGCTCAACCTCTCCAGTTCGCCGCGGCTGCGCACCAGTTCGTTGTAGCGGTTGCGGGTCTGGCTTTCGAGGCGCAGGATGTATACCAGGCTGGCCAGAATCAGCACCAGTGCGGTGCCCAGGGCGAGAACGATGGAGCGGGTGAGATTGCCCTGCTGCACGGCGAACTGGCCCAGCAGGGTCTGGTCGGCATCGTGCAAGGTTTGGTCGTTGGCGATGCGGAGCTGATCGGAGCGCTGCAGAATCTCCATCTGGATGGGTTCCACTTCGCGATCGAGTAGCAAGGGCGCGCGGCGCCGCCGCTCGTCGGTGGACCAACCGAGCATGTTGTCCACCAGCTCGCGCTGGCGGGCGAAGAGCTGGGCGATGGTGCGCAGGTCGGTAAGTTCCTGGGTGCCGGCGGGATACCCGCTGAACTCCGCGTCGATATCGCGGGTGAGGCGGGCGAGGACGGCGCGGACACCATCATCGTTACCGGGATCGCTGGCAGCCACGTAATGCTGCACGGTCTCGCCGTAGACCTGGATGGACAGGCAAAGACTACTGAGGGCCTGGGTGCGCACCAGAAAATCGCGTCGCGCCTCCTGCTCTCCCTGGTGCATCTCATTGAGGTCGTGCAGGGCGGTCATGCTGGCAATCAGCATGATGCCCAACAATCCAAGAAACGCGCCAGAGATTATCCAGCGCGGAGTACCGGGGAGCGGCTGGTTCAAACGTTCCGAAGATGGACTCATAGTCCCGCTGCTTTTATTATGGCAGGCCGCCCGTGGAGCGCCCGGCCGGATGCGGGCGCTTGCCTAATTACCAACTGATATAGTAGATTGACAAACGTGAGTAGTTCTCTCCTATGGCGCTCCCGAAACTAACCCGGCTGGAGCTTCAGATTATGGAAGCCCTGTGGACCAAGGGGCCCTGCTCGGTCCGCGAAATTCAGGAATCGTTTAATGCCAGAAACAGGCCGGCGTACACCACCGTACAAACCACGGTTTACCGGATGGAGGCGAAGAAAGTGCTGCGCCGCACGAAGAAGATCGCCACGGCGCTGATTTTCGAAGCGGCGGTCACGCGCGAAGCAGCCGAACGGCGGCTGGTCGACGATTTGCTGAGTCTGTTCGGAGGGCGGAGCCGGCCCATCATGGCGCATCTGATCGACTCGGGAACGCTCTCACTCGAAGACGTGCGCGAAGCGGAGAAGACTCTCCTGAAACTCAGCGAAGAGGAGAAGGCGGAATGAACTCCCTGTTGTGGCCACTGGCCAATCACTTGTGGCAGTCGACCCTGTTTGCCGGGGCGGCGGGACTGCTGACTTTGGCGCTGCGCACCAATGATGCTCGCGTGCGGCACTGGGTGTGGATGACGGCTTCTTGCAAATTTCTGATTCCGCTTGCAGTGCTAACGGCCCTGGGCGGGCAAATCCAGTGGCGCCCCGCAGCGGTGAGGGCGCGGTCGAATGTAGCGGTGGCGATGGACCAGGTGAGCCGGCCGTTTGCGGAACCCGCGATTTCGCACGATGGGTCTGCGGCGGCACGCATAGCGGCCGCGAGCGTCTTGCCTGAAATTCTGTGGGGCATCTGGGCGTGCGGCTTCCTGGGTATCGCCGGTTCGTGGTGGATACGGTGGCGGCGGCTGCGTGCCGCGGTGTGGGCCGGAGAGCGGCTGTACCTGGACATTCCGATTCCGGCGAGGTCGTCTCCGACGGCGCTGGAGCCTGGCATTTTCGGTGTGTTCCAGCCGGTGCTGGTATTGCCGGAAGGGATCTTCGACCGCCTGACACCGGAGCAACTGGAAGCGGTGATTGCGCACGAAATGTCTCACGTGCGGCACCGCGACAACCTGGTGGCCGCTGTCCATATGGTGGTGGAGACGGCGTTCTGGTTCCATCCGCTGGTGTGGTTCATCGGGCGGCAGATGGTGAGCGAGCGCGAGCATGCGTGCGACGAGGAAGTGCTGCGCCTGGGCAGCGCACCCAAAGTCTACGCCGAAGGGATTCTGAATGTCTGCAAGCTGTATATGGAATCGCCGCTGGCCTGCGCCTCCGGCGTGACGGGGGCGGATCTGAAGAAGCGCATCGCGGCGATCATGACCAATCGCATGGGCCGCCGCCTGAACTTCGCCCGGAAACTGGCGCTGGCGTCGGCGGGAGCGGCGGCACTGGCAGGCCCGCTGATGGTAGGGATGATGAACGCGCCGGCGATGCGGGCGCAAGCCGCCGCGGCGGGCGAACGTCCGGCCTTTGAAGTGGCGTCGATCAAACCCGGTGCTGGCGGACCGGGAGTTTCCATCGGCATGGACCGCTCCGGAGAGTTCCACAGCAACAACGCGCCGCTGCTGAGCCTGATTGCGTACGCCTATGGTGTGCAATCCTTCCAGGTTTACGGGGCGCCGGCATGGGTGAGCTCGGCGCGCTACGACATCGTGGCGAAACGGGAGGTCAACAAACCGGAGGGACCGCCGAGGAGAGAGTCCATCGAGTCCATGAGTGCTGACATGAAGCTGCGGGTGCAGACGCTTCTGGAAGATCGCTGCCAATTGCGGGTGCATCACGAGACCAAAGAACTGCCGGTGGTGGCGGTGGTGGCGTCCAAGGGTGGCCCGAAGCTGCAGCCTTCCAATTGCGTCGTGGTAGACCCGCAAAACCCGCCGCAGCTCAAGCCCGGTGAGCCGCGCCCGGCGTTCTGCGGCAACATGGGACAGCACAAGAGCGATAACGGCCTGACGATTACCGGAACCGGGATCACGATGGGGGATTTAGTTCGCTGGCTCGGCTTTCAAACGGGCCGCACGATGATCGACCGGACGGGCTACACGGCGAAGTTCAACTTCACCATGGAGTGGACTCCGGACAACATATCGGGCGTTCCCGTTCTGGAAGCCGGAGCCGATGCCGCGACGCCTTCCAGCGAACCGGGCGGGCCTTCGTTATCGAGCGCATTGCAGCAGCAACTGGGACTCAAGATGGAATCCACGAAAGGTCCAGTGGACGTGCTGGTGATCGACCGGGTGGAAAAGCCCTCGGGGAACTGAGACTTCACGGCCCTTACGCGTGCATCTTCTTCCAGGCTTCCAGGCAGCGCTGCGCCGTTTCCAGGGGCGGGAACCGGCTGCCCTCCTGTTCGATCAGGTAGTACTCGACGCCGCCCACGCTTTCCGCGGCCTCCATCACGCCCTTCCATGGCACGACGCCCTCGCCGAACAGGACGCTGTAGCCCTTGCCTGCGCCGGGCGCCCAGTCCTTGAGGTGCAGGCTGTTGATGCGTCCGGGATTGGCTTCGATCCACGCCACCGGGTCGGAGCCGACCTCGACGCAGGTGCCCACGTCGAGCTGGAGCATAAAATCCTTGGGCGTATTGGCGGCGATCACTTCCATGGGCCGCTTGCCTTCGAGCGGGGTGAACTCCAGTTGGTGATTGTGATAACCCGAGCGGAGCCCCATGGGCCGCAGCGTCTCGGAGGCGTGCGTCAGGGTGCCGGCCAGTTGTTTCCAGCCGTCGAGCGAGGTGATCCGGCCGGCGCTGGCCATTACGATGAACTTCGCGCCGATAATCTGATTCAGCTCGGCGGCCTTCTTCAAGCCATCGGAGGTGAAAGATGGCGGACCGTTGTGCGTGGAATTGCAGCGGATGCCCGCGTCGTCCAGGATTTTGCGGACTTGCTTCGCGTAATCGGGCGTCCAACTGAAATACGGGGCGAAGAACTCGACCACCTGGTAGCCCATTTTGGCGACCGCCTGCAGAGTGCCGGGCAGGTCCTTGGCGAGTTGGTCGCGGACCGAAAACAGTTCCAGGCCGATGGGCACAGGCTTTACGGCAGGCGAGGCAAACGCCAGCGGAGCCGCGGCGGACAGGGCCAGGAACGAACGTCTGGAAAGCATTTCTTGCGATGGCATGGCGAAACCATCGTACAACACGGCTTCACCGCCTGAGGGTCTTGTTCAGCCAGGCGATCATCTCCGGCTTCCAGTGCTGCATCTCCGGCGCGCGCCAGCCGCTCATGCCGTGGCCGCCGCCTTCGATAGTGATCAGGTCGCATGCCGCACCCACTTTGTGCATGGCATCGCACATGGCGGGCGATTGTTCGTAGACCACCTGGTCGTCTTTGTTGCCGTGGATCGCCAAGAAGGGCGGCATGCCTTTGTGCACGGCGAAGATCGGCGAGACCTGGTGCAGTTTGGCGAGGCCGGCAGCGTCCAGGCTCTCCGCGCCGAAGAAGTGGATGCCTCCGCCGTTGGCCGCGTGGCGATTGATGCTGGTCATATTGAAGCGCTCCGGATGATCGCGGCGCAATTCGGCCAGTTTGCCGTAATCGACGGGTCCGTAGAAGTCCACGACCGCGGCGACTCTCGTGTCCGCGGTTTCGTGTGTGCCGGCATAGTTCACCAGGAAGCCGCCGGCCGATTCGCCGATCAGGACGATCCGGGACGCATCCACATGATACTCGCCGGCGTGACTTCGGAGCCAGCGAATGGCGGTGGCGACGTCCTCACTCGCCTGCGGAAAACGAAACTGCGGCGCCATGCGGTAATCGATGCTGAACCACGCGTACCCGGCGTTGGCGAGGATGTCGAACAGGGGCCGGACATTGGTGCTGCGGCTACCCTGGTCGAAGCCGCCGCCGTGAATCAGGATGGCGGCGGGAAAGGGTCCCGGGCCGTCGGGCACATGCAGGTCGAGCAGCAGGGGCGTGCCGCCCGGGCGGGCGAATTCGACGTCCTTGCGGTCGGTGGCCCAAAGCGCCGCGACTGCTATCGATGCGAGGAGAACGAGTCGTCGTATCACTTGGCCGTAAACGTGGTGGATGCGGTGACGTTTTCCCATGCGAATTCCAACTTGCCCGGACTCAGGGTGATCTTATAGAGTTCCACCGGAGCGGAAGGCTTGCCCATGGTCAAATGGACGCGCCCCACTTCCTGTGCCTTTTCAAGGGTGGTGCTGCCGTCGCGATTGATGCCCCACTGCCCGGTCTGTTTGCTGATGACCAGGTCCCACTTTCCGGTATTCAGCGCAATGTAGAGCGTGTAATCGCCCTTGGGAACATGGACGCCGCCGGGAAAGGTGAGGTCGGCATCGGTATGCATGGAGGTGGCCGAATCGGCGCCCGCGCGCCAGATGGAATTGTCCGGCTGCAAGGCCCCGGCGCCGGTGAAGATGTGCCGGCCTCGCATGGAAGGCGCGCAATAGTCGATGGTGATGGTCTTGCCGTTGATGTCGACGGTGGCTTTGCCGGGCTGGTTGGCCGCCGTGCAGCGGGCGTGTGCCATCCCCAACGCGGCGGTAAGCAGGAGAACAGATTTCCAGACACGAGTCATTATCGATTTTTTCCTCTTCAGCGAGTATACCGGGCTTGCAATCCGCCGTGCGGCTGCGTCATGTTAACAATCATGCCGGTATCGTTGGAATTCATGCGCGGGATTCTGGGATTCATCGGGATCGGCTGCGCCTTCATGCTGGGCCGGTCGGTGGTGGCGGTGCAAAGGGGTTTGCAGAAGCAATCCAAACTGGTGGGCTGGGCAATCCGTGTGCTGTTGTGCCTGGGGGCGGTGGCGTTCCGTCATTCCGTGGATGCGGCAGATATGGTGGTCTGGTCGCTTTCGGCCGTGGCTTTCGGTGTGGCTGTGTGGGAGTCTTCGCGCCCGCAAAAGGCAGAAGACCTGACCAAGACGATCTTCCCCGATCAATAGACGGAAGGCGGAGCGTTGGTTTGCGATTTGGTAGCGACGAGCTCGCTCTTACCGATCGAAATGATGGCGCTCTCCTGGTCGCTCCAGGCCACCACTCCCTGTATGCGAAGCACCAGCGGATCGCGGCCGCCGGCCAGCAGCGGCCAGGCGATATCGACCTCGGCAACCTCGCCGATGGGAATCGGAGAAGAGCAGCGCATGGCCAGCCTTTCGAGGTCGATGCTGATCGATTCCCCGGTACCTTTCTCGCCGGAATGCAATTTGTACTGCAACTGGAGAGCTAACTTATACGTGCGTGCAGGCTGCTCGCCACTCTTTGCCATCCGTCGCGTCACGGTAGCCTCCTTGTTGTACGACACCGTCTACGGTACATACGCTAGCTTGCGGTGCGGATCGTACACTATCTACCGACGTGGTGCCATGACCGGTATGTGTTGACGCTATCTTACCCGAATCGCGCGGTCTTGACCAGTGTCCCAAAGTATCATCACTCACACGGGGTACTATACTGGTTAGTCTCGGAGGTAGGTGGATGGAAAGGTCAGCGGGTGTAGTATCCGCCCTTGGCGCGCACCACGAGGCCCGGTTGCCTGGGGCGGATCCTGATCTTGTGGAACGTGCCGTCGTCGGACGGGTCGGTGGAGTGATAGGCCAGCTCGTAGCTGGATCGCAACTGCTCGCCAATCTGTTCGAAGTCGGCTTTCAGGCCCTTTTCACGGGCATCGTAGTCGCATCCCCCGGTTTCCCGTGCGATGCGCTCCATGACGCCGATGCCGTACTTGTTGCGTGCGTTCAGCCGTCCGTTTCTCATTTCGGTGTAGCGAACCGCGAATAACAGAACATCGTTTACCTGAGATGCTTCAATCGCATCCAGCATGTGGTGGGCGCTGGAGTTATCCTCACCATCGCTGAAGATAATAAGAGCTTTCCTGCCGCCTTGGCTATTGGCAAGTAACTGGGTGGCGGAATAGTAAATGGCGTCATAGAAGGCCGTACCCAGAATGCGATGTTCCGCCGGACCAATTTCGGGGAACTCGGCCTTACCTTTGTGAAATAGTTCCAACGAATCGGTCAAATATTTCGGTGAATTGGTAAAGTCGCTGACCAGGCGTAGGTGATTGCCGAAGCAGAGCATGAAAGCCTGGTCCTTCGTCCCTAACACGCTGGTAAGAAAGGTGTGCAGATCTTTACTGTGCGGCTTGACGAAGGATTCCTGGCTTCCGCTGACATCCATCAGCAGTCCGAGTTTTAAAGGGACATCCGAACTACGGGCAAAAAAGGAAATTTTTTGGGGAGCGCCGTCTTCGAACACGTCGAAATCGTCGCGGGTCAAATTAGTTACCAGGTTGCCTTGGGAATCGCGGACGGAGAAGCCTACATTCACCAGGTGGACGTCCACGCGAATGGCAGGCTGCGCCGCCAGAGGGCCGGCGAGCAGGCAGAGCGAGAACCACGACCGCGGCAAGGTCATACGTCTTCTATTACGCCACGCATCGCGAGGAAGATGCGCATTTTATGCGGGCAATGCCCGAGGGGAAATCCCCTGGGGAGGGCCGCGCTCTGCGGGGACAGGCCTGGAGGCCTGGCCTACGAGGTAGACTGTAGGTTCATCTATGGAACTGGAAAAGATTCAGCAGGAGATTCGCAATCAGAATCTGGATGGATGGCTCTTCTTCGATCACCACCTTCGCGATCCGCTGGCGTACCGCGTGTTGGGACTTACACCTCCGGCACGCGCCTACCCGGCGCTGGTATTATTTGATCCCTGCCACCGGCGAACCGCGCGGGCTGGAACATCGCATCGAGCGCGGCATGACGGGGAATCTTCCCGGGGAGAAGATCCCCTACTCCAGTTGGACCGAACAGACCGCCGCGCTGGCCCGGATCCTGCACGGCATGAAGCGCGTGGCCATGCAGTACTCGCCGATGTGCGCCATCCCGTACGTCTCGATGGTGGACGGCGGCACGGTGGAACTGGTGCGCAGCACTGGGCGTGGAAGTGGTCAGTTCCGCCGAACTGATTCAGGCCTTCGAAGCGCGATGGACGCCGGAGGCCCTGGAATCGCACCTGGAGGCCGGCCGCCGCGTGGACAAAGTTCGCGCCGAAGCATTCGCGCTGATCCGCGAGCGTACGCGCAACGGCGCGCCGCTTTCAGGAAGTCGAGGTGAAGGACCTGGTGCGCACGCAACTTCGCCGCCGCCGGCCTGGTCACCGACCACGGGCCGATCGTGGGCTGCAACGCTAACGCCTCCAATCCGCACTACGAGCCTACGGCGGAACTCAGCGCTCGCCATCCAGCCGCGGCGATTGGGTGCTGCTGGACATGTGGGCCAAGCTGGATCAGCCCGGCGCGGTCTACTACGACATCACCTGGACCGCCTTCTGCGGCGACACTGCGCCGGAGAGAGATGCGCAACGTGTTCACCATCGTGACCGGCGCGCGCGACGCGGCCATCAAGCGAGTGCATCGACGCTTCGGCGTCGGGCTAGCCGCTGCGCGGTTTTGAAGTGGACGACGCCTGCCGCGCGGTCATTCAGAAAGGCCGGATTCGGCGAATACTTCACCCACCGCACGGGCCACTCGATCGGCGAAGACGGTGCACGGCAACGGCGCCAACATGGACAACCTGGAGACCCACGACGAGCGCCGCGTGATCGCCGTGGACGCTGCTTCTCGATCGAGCCCGGAATCTACCTGCCGGAATTCGGCGTGCGCTCGGAAGTCAACATGTTCGTGGGCGACAAAGAGGCGCGCGTCACCGGCGAGATTCAGCGGGAAATGGCGCTGCTCTAATGCCGTTGCAAGCTCTGGCCGCTGTCGCGACGGTGCTTTCTTTCGCGCCGCAGGGCAACCAGGTCGATTTCAAACTGGATCACGGCGCGGCGGAGATTGTCTGGAACAGCCCCAGCGCCTTCCGATTCCGGCGCTCGCTGGCGGATCCTCTTGCCGGTGGTGCAGATGGGACCGCATGACAAGGTCTCGCTGCAAGTGGACGAGACGCCGGGCGCCGTGCGGATCCGCTCGGATGCGCTGGAAGTCACTTTGCAAAAGCACGGCCTGCTGGTACGCGTGCGCTCGGCCGACGGCCACCCGGTGATGGCCGATCTTTCCGAGCCGCGGCAGGAGGGAGACGCCATCGTCTGGGATCGCGAAATGCCCGTGGGCGCGCGCTTCTACGGCCTGGGTCCGCGCGTCGATAACACGTTCGACCTGCGCGGCAGGAAGGCGGAGACGGATGTCCCGTTCCTGCTCTCCACCACGGGCTACGGCGAATATCACGCGGGCGCAGGCCCTTTCCGCTTCGATTTCACCGGCGCGGACCGATACCGCATTACGGCGCCCCGCGTGGACTACTCCATTTACTACGGTCCGCGGCCCAAGGAGATTTTCAAGGAGCACCACGCCGCGAACGCGAGCAACATCACGTGGCAGGTGCCGGCGGAAAAGCCAGTCAGTTGGACCACCTTGCGCGATTCCCTGCTGCGCATGGTGCAGGCGGCCATGTCCGGAATGTTGTACCCGTCGTTCGACCTCTCGACTTACTTCGGGGCCGACCCCGCGCTGCTGCAGCGCGCGCGGCAACTCGGTTCCCTGCCCGCCAAGGTGACGCCGGGCGCTGTTCCGCTGAGCAATTTCCGCAGGCAGCTTGACACCTTCTACGGCCCGTACCTGCCGGAGTTGGAATACGACGGCTATCCGGTGTGGCATCCCCTGCCCTTCCAGTTTCCCGACGATTCGGAATGTGCCAAACACGTGGACGAATTCATGCTGGGCGACGAGATGCTGGTGGCCCCGATTTACGACGGCACGGGCAAGCGATCGCTCTATCTCCCGCAGGGAGTCTGGACAAACCTGGAGAGCAACGAGGCCATCACGGGCCGCCGCACTATCGAGGTGAGCACCAGCGCGCTGCCGGTCTTCGCGCACAACGGCACCATCGTGCCGCTGGATTCCGGCGGCGGGGTGGCGCTGCACTACTTCCCGCGACTGGGCGCGGAGTTCTTCATTCTGGAAGACGATCTCTCCGATTATTCGGCGATCCACGCGGCGCCGTCGCTGGACGCCATGCGGCTCGAGATCGAATCCAAGAAAGATCGCGACTACCAGTGGGTGGTGCATCACATCGACAGACCTGCCTCGGTAGGGTTCGAAGATCAGAAGTATCCCGTGGCCGCCGCTTTGAATCAGATGTCCGACCGCACCTGGTTCTACGACCCCGTTCAGAAGAATTTGCAGGTGCGGGTCCACGCCAAGGCCAAAGAAGACTGCGTTATTGTGATCGAGTTTTGATTCGCGGCCACACGAATCCTAACAGCAAGGCGAGTCCGGCGAGCAGGCTGAGCAAATCGCCGATCCAGCGATCTGCGGTGCGATGAAAAGCGACTTCCACCTGGTGCTCCCCCGGCTCCACGCGAAAGCGAATCAGTCCGGTATTGGGCGACCGGTAGACCGGCGCATCCCGGTCATCGATCTCGACTCGTCAGCCCGGAAACTGAATGGTAGATACTTCCACCAGCGCTCCGCCCTGCGTGGTGACTTTGCCGGACCAAAGCTCGGGGTTGTGCTCCAGTTCCTGAATGCCGGCTTCGCCCGAAAGGGCTACATAATAGCTTCCCGGCGCGAGGACGGTCTGGAGATACGGGTCGTCGCAATTGCTCGTGACCAGATCCGCCCCGGTGATGCCGCAATGGCCCCCGTTGTCCGAGTTCGCCAGAACATAATCCCCGCCGACCAGCGCGAAAAGCGAAAGTTCCGGCGCAAATCCACCGGACAGAATGACGGTCGCATTGTCGGTACCGCCGGCGTATCCAAACGACTGGAATGTAATGTTAGTGGCGCTGTTGACGGTTAGATGAAAATACTGCACCTGATCGTCCGCCCCGAAGGTTCCCTGAAACAAAACTCCGGCCATACCTATGGCCGCTGTGAGTATAAGCAGGCAGCCTGCTTTCACTGTGACGGAACAATTTACCCCTCCGAATCGGCCCCAAGGTACTAACCTTACTCAACTGGTCCGATATAAACTAAGGGCGGATATTTTTGAATTGTGCGAATTCGCACATTTGTGCGAGTCCAGCGAGGTGGGCCGGACGTGTCACCAAGGCGCGCGATTCTGCATCTGTGACAGTAGAATGCCCGAATGGTTACCGATTTTGCTGGTCCTGGCAGCCTATGTGGTGCTGATGAAATGGGTGTTGCCACGCCTTGGCATGCCCACCTGAATGTCCAATTCCTGTGGTGCCGCGGCGCGGCCCCGTCCAGTCGAAAAAAACCCTTCAAACCCAACTGCAGGTAGTCCGGATACTTTACCGCGTTAATAAGTTTAGTCGTTCGCGGCGCCGCCTTGGGGGCGGCGCCGCGAAGCCGGAGAGTCAATCCTAAAAGGTGTACTTCAAAGTGAGCTGCAAGCGCCTGGCGTAATTGCTGACGGTGGAAGCGCTGATCTGTCCGAAGCCGGTATCCAGGGGGGTTTGTGCCGTGGTGACCGACATATTCGGATTGGGGAAAAAGGGGTGATTGGCTGCGTTGAGCGCCTCGGCGCGGAATTCGATGTTCCTGCCTTCGGTGATGCGGGTGCTCTTAATCAGAGCCAGGTCGAAGTTGTTCATTCGCGGCCCGCGGATCTGAGAGAATCGCAAAGGCCAGGTACGGACCTGGTTACTCAACAACTGCCTGGCGGAAGCTGTTTCGAAGCCGCTCACGTTGAACCAGTGCTCGGGACTCCGCTGGCTGAGAGGCAGTTCGATATTCGCCGGATTGCCGTAGTAAATGACATTGCCCCACGGCAGGGCGAAGCCGCTCTGGAGACCCCAGATGCCGGAAAGCTCCCAGCCGCCCACCAGACGGTCCACGATTCCGTTCTTATCGTGCAGCAGCGCCCTTCCTTTGCCGAACGGCAGGTCCCAGATGCCGCTGATGTTGATGCGGTGCGGCGCATCGAGATCGGAGATTTCCCGGAGGGGCGCCGGGTCGGAGGCGTTGAGCAGGTTGACGGCCTGCTGCGACTTGGCAAAAGTGTAGCTGCCGATCAGGGTGTAACCCTGCGCGAAGCGCTTGGTCGCCGTAAATTGCAAGCTGTTATACCAGGAGAAGCCGCCATTTTCGGTGGTATTCAGGGCGTTGGATCCGAACGCCACATAGGGCGAAAGCAGCGTCTGCCGGGAGGTATTGGCGCTGGTGTAAATGCTTTGCGTGTTACCCGGCACGAGGTTGTACATCGGATTGGAAATGCTGGCGCCGAGGTAGTTGTTCCAGGTATCGTCGCGCGTGGGCAGGGTGCTCAGGAACTGTCGCGGCAGGGTGTTGATATTGCGGGTGAATTCAATGTGATTGGTCTTGCTGCCCACGTAAGCACCCTCGAAGACGTAGCCTTTGTACTGCACGCTGCACGCTGGCTTCCCAGCGCATGGTTTCGGGGACCTTGGGGTACTGATTGAAGAACGTGAAGCCTTGTCCAAGATAGGTTTGGGGGCCGGCGGCGGCGCCCACGGCGTCAGCCACGCCGTTGGGGAACGGGTTGGCGAGGGTGGTGAGGAAATGGAGACCGCTATCGGTGGTCAACACCATGTTTGTGTTTTGTGTAAAGCCGTTCTGCTGAACGTCTCCGCGCCGCTGACCCAGGAAGCCGGCGAACATGCCAAAGCCGGTGCGGAAAACGGTCTGGCTGTCGAGCTGATAGGCCACGCCAAAACGCGGCATGAGGACATTCTTAGGCGTGTGGTACAGGCTGCCATCGTTGCCATTAAGGCCCTCGAAGGTCATGGCTCCGTGTAGCGAGAAGGCGCTCGGATTCATTTCAGGGAACCCGCCCGAGATCTTGGGATAGATGGTTGACAGGGCCGATTGGGCGGCCGCGGAGATAGGCTGCACGTAGGTGGTATCGAACCCCAGGGTGCTGCGGTTGAAGCGCTCGTGCAGGGGAGTCTCGAACTCATAGCGCACACCCAGGTTCACGGTGAGCTTGGGCGTAACCTTCCAGTCGTCCTGCACGAACATGCCTACATTCCCGGACTGTTCGATATAATCCGACTGGCGGGTGATGCTGGCCGAATCGGGGAGGCCCAACAGCAACTCCGCCACCGACTGCCCGACGCTTCCGGGCGAAGTGGCCGAGTTATCCAGCGGTCCGCGGACCCAGGTGGAGCCAAACGTGAACTGGCCGGATTGTTGATTGCTGAAGAACCGGTCGGCCTGCTGGTACATGCGATACTCCACGCCCGTGCGGATGGAGTGCGCCCCGGCGGCTTTCGACAGGGTAGAGGAAACCGTGTGGTTCACCGTAGGCCGGTTCTCATTGGTCTGGCCGTTGCTGATGTAGCCGGTGAGGTTGATGCGCGGAAAGCGCGCCTGGGCCGTTCCCACCTGATTGACGAACTGCTGCGAGAAGCCGAGCGAGGAGAGATCGAAGCCGATGGCGTCATCGGGCGCGTCGGTACCGCGAATGAACCGGTTGTAGCTGTACCGGGTGTCCAAGACGACCGTCGGCGCCAGAGTAAAGACGTGATCGATCATCGCGGTCTTGGAGTAGAACCAGAAGTGGGTGCCCACGAAGGCGTTGTCGAAGTACTGGTTGTAGAGGCTGTTGCGCGTGTAGGTGCTGTAGCGGACGAAGAACCGCTGCTTTTCGCCGATGTTCTGATCGGCGCGCGCGGTGAGGTTGTAATACTTGGCTTTCTCGGTGGTGCTGGCGTCGCGGTAGTTGCCCAAACCGGTAACGTCGCCCTGGCTCTTTTCGGTGGCCGGATAATAACTCAGGATCTTCATGCCAACGGGGTCGAACCGGTTCGAAGGAATCTTGTTGCCGGGAAACGGCGTCTCCGTATAACGCCCGCTGACCGGACCGGTGCGCGTGGCCGGGTCGTAAATGGTGTAGCTGGAGCCGGCGGCCAGCAGGCCCGAAAAGTCTCCGGTGCGCTCGGCCGGGGTCGGGACGGTGTTCGTCGTGTCGTCGTGACGCGGCCGGGAATCGTGGATTCCCTCGTAGCCGAACAGGAAGAAGGTCTTGTTCTTCCCGTTATAAACGTGCGGGATCTACAACCGGACCGCTGAAAGAGCCGCCCCACGTGTTGAACAGGAAGTTGGGGCGCGGAACGTACGGGATAGCCTTGTTATTGAAGAAATCGTTGGCCCAGAAACTGGGCCGCTGGAACGAATAGCTGGCATCGCCGTGAAACTGATTGGTGCCGCTCTTGATGCTGATGTTGGTGACGCCACCCTGGGTCTGCCCGAACTGCGCGTCGAAAGTGGCCGTCTGAACCTTGAACTCCTGAACGATGTCGGTGGGCGGCACGTAGGATGCAGTCACCTGCAGGGGATTGGCGCGCGACGTGGTAGGCGCGCCATCGATGGTGATATCGTTCAACAGGCCACTGATGCCGCCCATGGAGAAGTTGACGATGTGGGTCGGCTCGAAGGGCCGGTCGCAGCCGGATGCTGCCGTTATAGGTAACACCCGCGGAGAGTCCGATCAGCAGAAAGGGATTGCCGTAGGACACCGGCAGGCTGGCCACGCGGTGGGAATCCACTACCGTGCCCATGGAGGCCGACTCGGTATTCATCATGCGGCGCCTCGGCCGTGACGGTGACGCTCTGCTCAGACGCACCGAGCTCGAGCGCCAGATTGATCTCGAGGCGGTCGGCCACGCGAACTTCGATGCCCTCGCGAACGATTTTCTTGAATCCCGGTGCAGAGACTTCGATCTTGTACTGGCCGGGCGTCAGAAACGGCGCGTGGTAGTAGCCATCCGGCCCGGTCTGTTGTTGGACCTTGGTACCCATGGCATCGTTGGTGACGACTACCGTGGCGGCGGGAATGACCGCTCCCGACGGATCCGTAATTCTCCCCATGATGGTGCCGCGAGAGTCCTGCGCCCAAATCACCCCGCCGGCGAACAAGGCCAGCAGCGCAATAAGCGATAAAATGCGACGTGACATTATTGTTTACTCCTTCACCTGCGGAAGGGGGCAGGTTCACCACCCAAATCCGCAACTTGGCCCAGTAGAAGCGCGCAACGGCGGTACCAGGAAAAGACTAACCTTTGCCTTGGTCCAACCAACCCCATTACGGTTGCACCCGGCGCAATACTTCCGGTTTTGGGCACCAGAAGTCAAACCCACTAAATGATACACCAGGGTCTGAAATTCTGATATATACTAGTGGATAACTCAGCAGTTCGGTATGGTAGGTAACGCGGTGAGTATCCAGGATACCGGGGCGCGGGAGCAGGTCGAACGACTCGTGAGGAGCAAAACGTTCGAAACGTCGGAGGTACATCGGCGACTGCTTCAGTACCTGGCCGAAAAGACTTTGTGCGGAGAGGCGGATCGCCTGAAGGAGTACGTGATCGGCCTGGAAGCTTTCAGCAAGCCGTCTACCTACGATCCCAAACGCGACTCGATCGTGCGGCTGCAGGTGGGACGGCTCCGCCAGAAGCTGGCGGCTTACTATCAGTCGGAAGCCTCAGACGACCCGGTTCTGGTAAGTGTGCCCAAAGGCGCTTTCAAACTGACTTTCGAGCCCAACCAAACGGGCGCGGCGCGCCAGATACCGGCCGATCCTCAGCGCAAGAACCTGGTTCTGACCCTCGCCCTGATCGCCGCTTCACTCTGGGCGCTGGGCGCGACCGTGTGGCTGATCCGCGTGCACGCCCGGGAAGCGGTGATCGCCGAGCGATGGAATGCCGAACTGGAGACCTTGTGGAACCCGTTTCTGCAGAGCAACCGGCCGATGATGGTCAGCCTGGGGACGCCGCTGTTCATCCGGTTTCCGAATTTCGGCTTCTTCCGCGATCCCAAGGTGAACGATTGGGAGGAACTAGAAAAATCGGAACGGGTGGCCGGCGTGCGCCGGGCGCTGGGAGATAAAGACATTGTCCCCAATTACCATTTCACCGGGTCGGGCGAAGCAGGGGCGGCTTTCCTGATCGCGCAACTGCTTTCCACCCGCAAGCACGAGTTGCTGTTGACGCCCGGAAACATTCTCTCCTGGCAGCAGATCAAAGACGACGACGTGGTTTTCCTGGGGCCTCCGAAATTCAACCGCCAGTTACAGACCGCAGCGCTCACGCGCGACATTATTATCGAACCGGACGGATTGCGGAACCTGAAACCGCGACCGGGAGAACCGGCGTTTCTGCCCGATCACATTGTGGCGGGCAAGCCTTGTCGGAAGGGGAAACCCACGCCCTGATCAGCCGCACTCCGGGCCCCTCGGGGAAGGGTGAAATGCTGGTGATCGCCGGCAATGCCTCACCCGACACTTTTGCGGCCGCGGAATGGCTTACCGATCCCGGGCGCGCACGCGAACTGGTCCGGCGTCTACGTTCGCCGAAGGGGAGATGCCCCGCTACTTCCAGGTGGTCCTGACGGTCTCCTTCAAGCAGGGCATTCCGGTACAGAGCTCTTACCTGTTCCATCATGTGCTGTAAGCCCGGCGCACCCCGCTTACAATTGTCCTGTGGGGCGGACTTTAGTCTGCGGAGGGCTTTAGCCCGACTTCTCACAAATGATGAGAAAGGCCTACTTTAAGCCCGCAGAAGCCTCATCTGCCCTCCGCTAAGTACATCGTTTCAAAAGTTCACCGACGTATCAAGAAGACCGCTTGCTGAAGCGCGAGGCTCCAATCAGAGACGCGACCGCGGAAGTCATCACGGTACAAGCCGGTGACCGGAGCATCGTCCGACAGCCTTCCGCGGTTAACTACGCTTTGTTCGGCGCAGGCCTCGGCAAGCTGCACGTGTTTTTCGAGAACGGGAATCATTTTGGTGGCGTAGGCCTTCACTTCGGCATCCTTGCCATGCGCGGCTTCGCGCTTGAAAACTGCGATAGTCTGCCGCTCTGCGGTGATTTCGTTTTTGGCGAACGCCTGGTCAAACCGCTGGCCGGTCAGGTGCACCAGGTAACGGATCGACGGATCCCGGGAAGCGTTAATACCCTTGGGAATGGAGACGCCTTCCTTGGCTGCCAGTTCGCTCAGTTGGGTATAGGAATTGGGTAATGGCCCGAACCAGGGTTTTGGCGAGGTTTTTCACGTCATCGCTGCGCCCCTGGTTCTCGGCCATCTGGCCTTCGTGCGCCTCGGTCATATCCGTTTTCGCGGCCGAGACCATAAACTGTTTGTCGGTCGGGCTCAACGATGCCGCACTCGCGATCCCGACCGCCGCCAATAGGGTGAGATAGAGGATGCTCGTAATCTGCATAGTAAGTTCAACTCCTTCATCCGTTGATTTGGATTGTCCGCGCAATATCGCCCCGGTGCTCCGCACTGAATTTCACCGAGACATTGTCGTTCATGTCCTGACCAAGGTCCTGTAGGGCGACGGTCTGGCCGCCGGACTCGATTTTGGTACCCGAGTTGACGTCCATGTCGTACATCGCGCCGTCGGAAGTCTTCACTACGACCAGCTTCTTATCGGGAATCACCATTGCGATTTTCCCCGAAATAGCGCCCGCTTGTACCCATTCCTTATTGGTTTTGTTGGCAGCGGAGCTTGCCGCGCTCAATGGAATGACGGTCATTAAGAAACTTGCCGCCATTGCCAGGACCAGTGATTTTGTTTTACCCATCTGTCTCTCCTCCTAATTCCAATACACCGCAGACGGCACTTCTTAAAAATCCTGTCGATACTGTATCGCGGCTTCCAAAGGTGAAACCAGACACTTTGGGTGCCAGTTTCGTGATAATGGTTGCGGCTATGAAAATCCGCATGACGATGGGCGGCGCGCTTCTGTGGGTGCTGTGCAGCCTCAGTGCGGCACAGGACCCGTCCGGATTCTCTTCGACAGTGCGACTCTGAAGCGACTCCTCATGGCGGCATACGGCGTGGAGGTGGACCAGATCACGGGGCCGGGCTGGCTCGGCTCCGAACGGTACGCGGTGCATGCGAAACTGCCGCCGGACTACCCGCGAGCAGCTCAGGCAGATGCCATCGCGAGACAAGAGTCACGACGGGCTACGAACTGACCGTTTCGCGGCGCGGCGCGAAGTTGACGCCGGCGGACCCGAACGCTCCACCGCCACCGCCGCCCGGCCGCTACACGGCGGTCCGCACCGAAACGGGCGCCACGCGGCTGACCTTCCATGCCTTTTCGACTGCGAACCTTGCCGGTGTGTTGGGCTTGCCGCTCGGCGGACTGGTGGGCAACCGGGTCGCATCGGCTCCGGTGGCCGACCACACCAGCCTTTCGGGCAAACGCAGTTAGGGCTGCGGCTGGCGGAAACGAAAGTCCCCCGCGACGTGGTGGTGGACGCCGTCGACAAAACGCCGGCCGGGAATTGACCCGTCCAGCGCTCGCCGGCGGTGGTCCATGCCGATCGCAGGCCGGGCCTCACTCCGGCCAGTTGTCCGGGAAAGTGGTGGATGGCGTCGCGCTCTTCGTTGGGCGGCGGCAGTTCGATCTCCATGCCGCGCTGCCGCAGCACGCCGCGCGCGACCGCTTTCAGATTCGGCATTCGCCGGTCCGGCTTCAGATGGAGCGGCACGTTCTGGCCGCCGGCCTGCAACATTTCCCACCGCAGCGCCACGGTGTATTCGCCGGAGCCGGAGTGTTTCAACTCCACGCGGGTGAGCCGCCCGGCGACTTTCGCTCCGGCGGGCGCCAGCACCTTTTGGGTTTTGGGGTCGCGCAGAACTTCCACCAGGCGGCCCTCGATGCGATCTCCGGCGGCGGCCTGTCCGAAGGCGAAAGATGACATCAGCTCGACGGTCAGCGGCAATCCCGGGGGCAGCGTGGGGACGGGCGGCGGATCGAAAAACAACGCGGTTCCCGCGGGCCGCCCGAAAGTCAAGGTGGACTCGCCCTGGAATTCGCGGCAGGATGCGAAACTCACGCTGTTTTCGCTTTCGGTGCCGTCCCTGCCGATGAATCTCTGGCGCGTCGCCGCCGGCAGGAGATACTCCAGGCCGCGGATCGGCACGCGACTGTAATCGAGCGTAGTGTCCACTTCGCAGGCCTCGGTTTCGGGCGGAAGCTCTTCGGTACGCACCACGAAGCGAACCAGGTCGGACGTCCGGGGATCGACATACAGGGCGCCGGTGTAGCCGGTGACGAACCAACCCTCGTGAGTCTTCACCCGATGATGGCTATCGTCGCGAGCCACACGAAAGGAATACTCCAGGACCCGCCGTCCTTCCAGCTCGGTTTCGCCATCCAGGATGAAATGGGGGTCGCCATCGGAAAAAAGGGTGAGCAGCATGGCGGCGAACGGTCCGGTGCCGAAGGAGCCTGTGGGGAACAACTCGTCGATTTCCGCGTCTTCGAATTTGGGTGCGCCGGCCCAGGAGAAGATCTCACGTCCGCCGGCCACGCCGACATCCAGCCAGCCAGTCGGTCACATCCAGCCGGAGGCGTCCCGGGCTGTTTCCGCGCGGCCAGAAGTGTGTCGCAGGACCTGGTGGCGCGGCCGGCAGTAGGCTCGTAACGGTCGCGGAGGACGGTCTCCACGCAGGTGTGGTTGGGCACGCCCCTGGCCTGCTGTATGACGTGGTCGCGCAACCGCGCCAGCACCTCTACCGGATCTTCCTGGCCGGTTGGTTCTATGACAGGCGCCGGGGTGGGCGGTTTATCCGGCGGCGCGGGAGGCGCGGGCACCGGCGGCGCCGCGGTCCCTGGCGCGTTCACGGTGTGGATTTCGGCGGACATGCGATGGATGGCGCCGGCAAACTCATGGGGCGTGCGGACTTCGAGGGTGACGCCGTTCAGGCGGTGGACCAGTGCTTCGATATTGTCCGCGGGCTGCATGGGACCCATCGGAATGGTACCCATGCTAGGGTCGGCGACGGACGGCAAACCACGTCCCATTGGCTGGGGCGGTCCGGAAGAACCGCGCCCCATCACCCTGGCCGCATGCCATCCCATCTGGTACCGCAGATAGAACCACGGGGCCACGCCGGAGTGGGGCAGCGCAGCCTCCAGCGCGGGGTCCATCGGCCACCGGGCGTCGACGGGCCCAGAACAATGACGGCGCTGGCCGGGGCGGGGCTATGCAGTTCCTTGACCACCAGATCGCTGAGCACATCCGCGCGCTGGCGGCTCTGCAAGGTTTTGTAGTCCACCACGGCCAATTGCAACTGCTCGAAGACGCGGGTCCATCTCCGGCAGATCGCGCGCCGCGAAGGGCTCCCGTCTCAGCAGCACCACCTGCTTATCGAGGTTGAAGACGACGAGCTTCACAGGATTGGCCGGGAGTTCGGTAAGCAGCGAGGACACCGAATCCGTGAGCGTGCGGATGGTCTCGGGATTGAGCATGGCGGCGCGCGGGCTCTGGGCCGCTGCGTCTACCAGGATAGTGAGTCGCGAAATGCGCGGGCCGTTCACGGCTGGTTCCGCGGCCAGCGCGGGGGAATCCACTTCGCGAACCGCTCCGGCAGGAGTAGTCACTTTGAGGTTCCCGCTCGCTGCCGGCGAGTTTCGCCTGAAAGCGCCACTGGCTGTAACAGGCGCGTCCGGAATCGTCTTTTACCAGCGTTTCGGCGGCATAACTGCCTTCCCCCACCACAAAACTCCCGCGCACCTCGGCATCCACGTTGTTAAGCGGTGTGTATGAAACTGGACCCGCCATTTGCATATAGACGGGCTGGTGCTCCAGTGGAGTAATCCGCAGGAGCAGGTTCAGGCTGTGTCCGGGGCCGTCGAACTGGTTAAGCGGAACGTCAACCACATATCCCGCCTGGAGTTGAAGATGGTAAGTAAGTGCGGGCCGGACGGGATGTACCTGGCAGCGCAAGTGCGAGGCCCGGCTGGCAGAGTCAAATGCCTTTCGCGCGGCCTCCAGTCTGCCCGACTCAAGCAACGTCTGTGCGGTGGCCGTGAGGCAGGCCGCAAACAGCATCGCCGCGACGCGCATTTTTCCGCCGGCCCTCATAACTTATCGTCCGCGAAATCAAAGATACTCGCGCCCGTATTCTCTATTCCATACCATGGATGGGGTAATCGGCCTCGAAAAACCGGTGTAGGCGCGATACGGGAACTATCGCTGGTGATCGGGCGTCCAATT
>CAVVLD010000077.1:0-101037 GCA_963748795.1 uncultured Solibacteraceae bacterium | reverse complement strand
CCCCTGCAACCGCACAAGACATTCAGGCCGCCGAGCGTCACCCCAGTTATCTGCGTTGATCGGCGTTGATCAGCGGCCATATGGTTTGCGAGGTGGGCGGAACACGATCTTGGCCGCACATAAACGCCGATCAACGCAGATAACACAGACCGTGTTCTCGTAGCGCAGTTGACAACGGGCGGCCTGGGCATATATAAGTAGTCCATGCCTAGGCTTCCTATGCCTCCAGGAGCGCTCGCCATGCTGGTGTTGCGCGTGCTCCGTTCGGGCCCCCTCCACGGCTACGCCATCGCGCAGCGAATCCGCGCGCTCTCCGATTCGGTGCTGGAAGCCGAAGAAGGTTCGCTCTACCCCACGCTGCAGCGCATGCTGCTGGAAGGTTGGGTTAGGGCGGAAGAGGGTATTTCGGAGAGCGGGCGCAAGGTCCGCTTCTACACGCTGACGCGCGACGGCGTCAAGCAACTCAAGAAGGAGATGGAGGAAGTTCAGAGCCGCGCCACCATCGCCATCCAGACTATCTGAGGACCGCCTGACATGCGGAAACTCTTCCGCCGCGTTTCAGCCCTGCTGCATCGCCGGACGATCGAGCCGGCAGCCTGCCGACTCGCCTTCCGCTTCGCTTTCGACGTACCTAACCGGAGCGTGGCCACTTCTTCAGACAGCCTCTGTAGTGGCGGCAAGATGAGCTAAGCTCTCACGGACCTGCGCCGCTCCATGTGGTACGCTTGAACTCTGCCTATGACTGTCCGCTAGCCAATCCGGCGGCCGACCCACACCGTCAGGCGTGGTGTCTTTCCTCGTAGTTGCTGTCCAAAAATCTGGAGTGAACAGTCATGTTGTTGGAGTCTCTGGGCGCCGGCGCGGGAGTGTTCGGCGCTTTTCAAAATCATGCCGCGCGAGGCCTGGTGCTGGGCCGCGTGGCATTCGCACATCGCGATCGATACCGCTTGATTACGGAACTGGAAGAACTGGAGGCGGAGCCGTGCGGCGCGCTGTGGTTCCGCTCCCCGGACGCCTCCGCGCTGCCGGTGGTGGGCGACTGGGTGGCGGCGCGCGTGGTGGGGCCCGCGCAGGCACTAGTGGAAGCGGTGCTGCCGCGCCGCACCTGCTTTTCGCGGCGGGCAGCGGGAAAACGCGAACAGGAGCAGCCGCTGGCCGCCAACATCGACCTGGTGTTTCTGGTGTGCGCGCTGGATGGCGATTTCAATCTGCGGCGTCTGGAGCGGTATTTGACGCTGGCGGCGGAAAGCGGTGCATCGCCAGTGGTGGTGCTGAACAAAGCCGACCTGTGCGACGACCCGGCAAGCAGGATCCGCCAGACCGCAGCGGTAGCGCGCGATGCGCCGGTATTGGCCACCAGCACGTTGGGCGGGGCTGGCGTGGAACGGCTCCGCGACTTTCTGGCGCCGGGGAGGACAGTGGCACTGCTGGGATCGTCCGGCGTCGGCAAATCGAGCATCGCGAACGCACTGCTGGGCGAAGACTGCCTGCGGACAGCGGAAGTGCGGGCGCAGGACGGCAAGGGCCGGCACACCACCACGCATCGCCAATTGCTGGCGCTACCGGGAGGCGGGGCGCTGATCGATACCCCCGGCCTGCGCGAGTTGCAGCTTTGGGCCAGCGGGGAGAGCGTGGACGAAACGTTCGCCGAGATTGCCGCGGCCGGCGCCGCCTGCCGGTTCCGCAACTGTTCGCACCATGGCGAACCGGGGTGCGCCGTGCGGGAGGCTCTGGACGACGGGGCGATTCCGGCGGAGCGGTGGCAAAGCTACCAGAAACTACGGGCAGAAGCGGAATGGCACGAGAGGCTGACAGACCCCTTGCGGGCACAGGAGTACAAGCGCTGGGTGAAATCGATACACAAGGCGCAAAGACAGGGGCGGAAGCAATGACCTACTCGCAAACCTTAATATTCCGGGGCCTTCCGGTGAGAAACCGCTCTATCGCGGCCAATGCCCGAGTGGGAAGCGACAGCCGCTCCTCGCCCGAACCGCAAATGGGGCTGAGCTGCAGCATGACGGTGGGAAGCTGCAGGTCCGCCTGATCGTCAATTCGAATGTCGGCCTTCTTCCACGCGAGGAACCCCGGGGACTGCACGGTGAGGCTGTAAGTACCCGCGGCCAGACCGGAAAAGATGTACGCGCCTGCGGAGCCGGTGACTGAAGTTCGTCCGGCTTCAGCCAGCCTCGCGATATCCAGCGACACCTTCGCGCCGGATATCGGGGCGCCAGTGGGATCCTGCACGACGCCGCCGAGTGAAGCGGCGCAGGCTGCCGCCGCCAGCATCAGCACAAGACAAAGGCGCGCCGGTCCCTGGTTCACAGGCATCGTCTCAGTTATAACTCAATTGCCCGTTGAACTGGCGCCGGGCGCGCTAGAATCGCAGGTATGAGAATTACCTGGCTGGGCCACGGCAGTTTCCAATTCCGGCTCCCTTCGGGCCAAGTGATTGTGATGGACCCCTGGACCGACGGCAATCCAAAATTTCCGCGCGGCTACGAGATCGACCGGGTGGACACCATCTGCATCACTCACGGGCACTTCGATCATATTCACGATGCGGTGCCCCTGGCGAAGAAGTTCTCTCCCGAAGTAGTCGCGATTTTCGAAACATGCCACTGGCTGGAATCCAAAGGCGTGAAGAACACGCGGGCGATGAACAAGGGCGGATCGCAGAAGGCGGGCGACGTGACGGTCACGATGACCCACGCGGTACACAGTTGCGGCATCACCGACGGCGACCGGATCATTTACGGCGGAGAAGCCGCGGGATACGTGATGCGGCTTCCCGACGGGCGCGCGCTGTATTTTTCCGGCGATACCAACGTATTCACCGATATGGCGCTGATTCAGGAGCTCTACCAGCCGGAACTGGCCTTTCTGCCCATCGGCGACCTGTTCACCATGAGCCCGCGCGAGGCTGCGGTGGCCTGCCGCATGCTGAAAACGAAGAAGGTGATTCCCATGCACTTCGGCACCTTCCCACCGCTCACCGGAACGCCGGCGCAACTGGCCAAACTGATTGCGGGCACGGGCACTGAAGTGTGGGAACTGGAGCCCGGAAAGATCGTGGAATGGTGAGGCCACCCGGGGCTATTGGCCCATGAACTTCGCCACCACGTCGATCACTTCGGGGGCGACGTGAGCGGCCTTCTTGTATTCTTCCTCGCTGCTCTTGCCTTCTCCGGCGACGAAGATATGGTTCAGCGATGGATAGCTCTGGACGGTCGTGCCCTTGGCGCCGGCGAGGGCCTGTTTCCAGATGTTGAAGTCAGTCATGCTGGTCTGGAAATCGCGCTCGCCTTGCAGAACCAGGATCGGGATACCAAGTTTCTTCGCGGCGGCGGGCGCATCGTAGCCCTTCAGACCGACCCAATAGGCCGCGGGCAGGCCGAAGATGCGCGGCGCGTCCTCATCGGATGTTTCCAGTGCTTTGATCTTGGTCACCGCCGATTTGGCCGCGGTCACTTGCATGGCCGGCAGGTTCTTCGCCTGGATTTGCTCCAGGATCAGGTCTTCCAAGGGGCGGGCACTGGCGCCGAGAATAATCAATCCGGCGAGCTTGCCGTCTTCGGCGGCCACGCGCGGCAGCAGGTATCCGCCAAAATCGTGGCCGAGAGCGAAGACGCGGTTGCCGTTCACTTCGGGCTGGCTGCGTAGAACGCCGACGGCCTTGTCGGCGTCTTCGATCACCTCGTCGTCAGGGGTGTAAGAGGTGATGCCCATCTTGGCGGCGTACACTTTGGTTCGTTTTTCGTAGCGCAGAACGGCGATGCCGCGGGAAGCGAGGCCTTCGGCCAGGTCGCGAAACATCTTGGTGCCGCCCACGGTCTCGTCACGGTCGTTCGGTCCGAAGCCGTGGACCAGCACGAGCCCCGGGAAAGGTCCGCTGCCGTTCGGCACGGTCAGCGTACCGGGCAGTTTCCATTTATCGCCGATGACCACGGCGCGCTCCTTGAAGGAGCTGGCTTTGACATAGGACGGCGGCTGCCACGCCACCTGCCCGGGGCGAAGCAGAGGCGCGGACACCTGGCCGCTGGCATTGACACTCATCTGGACATCGATGGGGCGGCTGGCGAACTTCACGGGAAACATCACGATACTGACCGGACCCATGGCCTGTACGGTGGGCTGTCCGATTTCTTCCACCGCCCCCCAGGTTTTGATTTCGGCGCCTAGCTTGGTGAGGTCGCTCTGGGTGTGGTCGGTGCGGTAGGCGGGCGTGATCATCTGCACCAGGTCGGCGTATTTCTCGCCCAGCAACAGGTCGAGAGCCTTGCGGGCGATACCGGCAGGGTCTTGAGACTGGGCCATCAACAGGCCAGCGGATAGCAGACACAAAACTCGGGGAAGCATCACTTATAGCTTACAGCGTATGACTCACCGCCGGCCTGAGGCCTATGTTTTGCGCGCCAGCCAGGGCTCGAACCAGGCTTTGAATTGTTCCAGCTTTTTTTGTTTTTCGGGGGAGAGCGGCACGGAGAGCGGACCGGTTTTCAGGCGGCGCAGGGTGGTGGCTGTCTTGACGATGACCGGCTGCCGGAAACTGATCGGCCCAGGCGAGAAACTCGCCCAGCCGCGCGTTCAAACCCGGGTCCTGTGGCGCGCGATCGAGAGCGTTCATGAGTTCCGGAAGGGCGCAGGCGGTGGAGGAGATGGCGGCGTGAGCGCCGGCGCAACGCGCCTCGGCGAATGTGGCATCGCCGGAAGCCAGGATGCGCCACGGCCTCCCCTGGCAGGCAGCCTGGATGCGATGAATCGAATCCGCGCCGTCGCCGTCCTCAATGCCCGCGAAGTGCCCGGTGGCAAGCAATTCGAGTGCGGTGTCGATCCGCAGACAGGAACCCGGCGGCGGCAATTGCGACAGGAACGTGGCTGTACCGTCGCCCAGTTGCCGGGCGAATTGGAGATAGAATTCGCGGAGATCGTCCTGGTCGTAATCGAAAAAATGAGGCGGCGGCAGTAGCAGGCCGGCAGCCCCGGCGTCGCGCGCCTCGCGGGCCAGGCTCACCGAGCCATCCAGAGTGGCGCTGCCCACCCCCACCAGGACGGGCACGCGGCTACGCTTCACCGCCAGGTAAACCAGGCGCGACCGCTCGTCAATGCTCAACGCGGCGAACTCACCCACCGCCGAACACAGAGCGATGCCGCTGACGCCGCCCCGGCATAAGAAATCAATCAATTCGAAGGAGGCGCCGAAGTCGATCTCACCGTGTTTGCCGCGTGGGGTGATCGCGGCGGCATAGACCCCATGGACATCGTTCATGGCCGGCGGAAGTTGCCTAGGGGATCACTGTACCATAACCCACACTTACCGTACCTATCGCGGTACGGGCAGGACTTTAGAAACGAATTCAAATCGATTCAAATGAATTCACGGAGACGGAAATCCATATGCACTCAACGGTTGGCATGGCAGTGGCCTTAACGGCGATCGGAGCGATCGGGCTGGTACGGAGCTTAACCAACTTGCGGAATGCCAGGAGAATGCGGCTGGATCGTGGGCTGCGGGAGTATCTTTCGACTAACCAAAGATAAGGAGGACATATCCTGATCACCGTACCGATACGGGGATCGGGAGCACCGATTATGACGCCAGTAGCACAAACACTCTATTCCGTATCGCTCTTTTTGGCGCTTGCATGCCTGCTTACGTGGACCGGACGGCGCCAACGCCGCGGCGCATTATAAGCGCCCGCTAAGTTCCTTTTCGGCTCGAAGCCAATCTTCCCGGGCTGAACCGCCCTGCCGTCCGCGTTGTTCCCAATAGGAATACGCCAACGCCGCGATTTCCTCATGCGTCGGCGCGGCGCGTCCTATTGGAGTCTGGTCCTGAGCCGGGACGGATTGGGGCCGGAGGCGCGGACTGTGTGTTCTTCCACAAAAATGAGACATTGGTTCCGAAAATTACTATACAACACACGGAAGTCCAAACTTGGGGTATGCGCGTGCAAAAATGGCTTGGACTGCTCTGCCGATGCCCAAACCCATTCTGTTGGATAACGATCCGCTGTGGTTCAAAGACGCGATCGTTTACGAAGTCCATGTTCGCGCGTTTTACGATGGAAACGGCGACGGAATGGGCGATTTTGCCGGCCTCACGCAAAAGCTCGATTACCTACAGGACCTGGGTGTCACGGCGATCTGGCTGCTTCCGTTCTGCCCGTCGCCGTGGCGTGACGACGGCTACGACATCGCCGATTACACAAACGTGCATCCCGTCGTATGGAACGCTGCGCGATTTCCAGAATTTTCTACGCGAGGCGCACGGCGCGGGCTGCGCGTCATCACCGAGCTGGTGCTGAACCACACCTCCGACCAGCACGTCTGGTTTCAGCGGTCGCGGCGTGCGCCGCCGGGCTCGCGCTGGCGCGATTTCTACGTGTGGAGCGATACGCCGGAAAAGTATCGCGAAGCGCGCATCATCTTCAAGGATTTCGAGACTTCCAACTGGACCTGGGACCCGGTGGCGAAGGCGTATTACTGGCACCGTTTCTACTCCCACCAGCCGGATTTGAATTTCGACAACCCGGAAGTGCGCACCGCGATGATGGCGGCCGTGGATTTCTGGCTGGATATGGGAGTGGACGGGCTGCGGCTGGACGCCGTGCCGTACCTGTACGAGCGCGAGGGCACGAACTGCGAAAACCTGCCCGAAACGCACGAATTCCTGCGCGAGCTGCGGGCGCATATCGATTCGCGCCACAAGGACAAGATGCTGCTGGCGGAAGCCAACCAGTGGCCCGAGGACGCCATCAGCTATTTCGGCAACGGGCGACGAATGTCACATGGCCTTCCACTTTCCGCTGATGCCGCGGCTGTTCATGGCCAACGCAGATGGAAGACCGGTACCCGGTGACCGAAATCCTGGAGCTGACGCCGCCCATTCCCGAGAACTGCCAGTGGGCGCTGTTTCTGCGCAATCACGACGAGCTGACGCTCGAAATGGTGACCGACGAAGAGCGCGACTACATGTATCGCGTCTACGCGCAGGATCGCCAGATGCGCATCAACCTGGGCATCCGGCGGCGGCTGGCGCCGCTGCTCGAAAACGACCGGCGCCGCATCGAACTGATGAACGCGCTGCTGTTCTCGCTGCCGGGGACGCCGGTGATCTACTACGGCGACGAAATCGGCATGGGGGACAACTTCTACCTGGGCGACCGGAACGGCGTGCGCACGCCGATGCAGTGGAGCGGCGACCGCAACGCGGGATTTTCGCGCGCCAATCCGCAGCGGCTGTACCTGCCGGTCATCATCGACCCGGAGTACCACTACGAAGCCATCAACGTGGAGACGCAGCAGAACAATCCCCACTCGCTGCTGTGGTGGATGAAGCGGCTGCTGGCGCAGCGCAAGCAATCGCGCGCGCTTGGGCCGGGGCGCGCTTGAGTTTCTGCAGCCCGGAAAACCGGCGCATTCTGGCCTTCGTGCGCATCTACGAGGAGGAGCGGGTGCTGGTGGTGGCGAACCTTTCGCGCTTCGCGCAGTGCACCGAGATCGACCTTTCGAAGTTCGCCGGCATGGTGCCGCTGGAACTGTTCGGGAAGACGCAATTCCCGGACGATCACCGAGCGGCCGTACTTTCTTTCGCTGGGGCCGCACGCTTTCTACTGGTTCGCGCTGCAGCCGCAAGGAAGTGGTCGCACGAAGACGCTGCGCGATCGGCACGGGGGAGCCGCCGGCGCTGGCGCATCGGATTCGTGGGAGAAGCGTGCTTCACGCCCATCGGTCCGTGCCACGTCTGGACCGGCATGCTGCCGGCGTTCCTGCGCGCGGCGGCGCTGGTTCCGCGGCAGCCGTGCGGCTGATCCGCTCGGCGGAAATCTTACGAAGTCATTCCGTTTCCGCAAGTCGCAATCGTACCTGCTGCTGGTGCGCGTGGAGTTACGCGGAAGGCGAATCCGAAGTCTACACGCTGCCGCTGGCCGTGGCTCAGGATGGCGACCCTGGCGATAAGCAGTGTGTGGTCGCCGGCTGGAGGCTCCGGACGGATCGCGCGGAGTGCTGTTCAGCGCGCTGCGGCATCGCGCATTCTGCGATGAACTGCTGGGCGGCATTCTGCGGCGGCGCCGTTTCGCGGGCGAAGGCGGCGAACTGCTGGCCTCGCACACGCGCGCGTTCCGGCAGGTTTGGGGCGCGGACCGGCCGGTGCTGGAGCCCTCGGCGGCCAAGGTGGATCAGGACAATACCACGGTCTTCTTCGGCGACCGGTTCGCGCTGAAGTTCCTGCGCAAGATTGAAGAGGGCCCGCATCCCGAAGAGGAGATCGGGGCGCTGCTGACGCAGGAAGGCTTCCCCAACGTGCCGCCCCTGGCGGGCTCCCTGGAATATCGCGGTCGCGAGCGGGCGAACGCAATGGTGGCGGCGGTGCTGAGCGGCTTCGTCCGCGCAGGGCATGCGATGCCTGGCAGTACACCCTCAATCATCTGGGCTCTGTTCTTCGAACACGCCATGGCGCGCGGGCGCGGCCGGTCCGCCGGCAGGGCGTCGCAGGCAGACGAACTGGCGCACGAGCTGATCGGCACGTATCTGGAGACGGTGCGGCTGCTGGGCGTGCGGACGGCGGAACTGCACGTAGCGCTGGCTTCACGCGCCGAACGACCCGGTCTTCGCGCCGGAACCCTACACGGATTTCTACCGGCAGGGCCTGTATCACGGCATGCTGGGACGCCAGAGCCGCGCCATCGATGTACTGCGAGCCAGCGCTGGAGCAGCTGCCCGATGAGGCTGCGCGCGGATGCCGCCGCGGTGCTGCGAACGGCAGGCGGCGATCCGGGCGAAGCGTACCGCGTACCTGCGCGACGAGCGCCTCACGGCGGCCCGCATCCGCATTCACGGCGATTTCCACCTGGGGCAGGTGCTGTATCACCGGCAAGGACTTCGTGATCATCGATTTCGAAGGCGACACCGGCCGGCCGCTCAGCGAGCGCCGGATCAAGCGCTCGCCGCTGCAGGACGTGGCGGGCATGCTGGATTCGTTCTATCACGCCTCGCACGGTGCGCTGTTCGGTGCAAGCGCCGGGCGTCATTCCGACAACCCGAGACGCTGCAACGCCCTGGAGAGCTGGGCCGAATTCTGGTACCGGTCGGTGAGCGCCGCGAATTCCTGGGAGCTTATCTGGCGGCGCCGGGCGTGGCGCCGCTGCTGCCGCCAACGCGCGAGCAGATCCGCGCCAGCTGCTGCGGCATCTTCCTGCTGGAACTGGCGCTGCGGAAACTGGCCTACGAAGCTGACGCACGCGCCGGAGCGGATCCGCATTCCCTGCCACGCCATTGTGGAACTTGCTGGAGGCGGCATGAACTATCGCGTACCTGGAGCCACCTACCGGATGCAGTTCAACCAGGGCTTCCGTTTTGTGGACGGCCGCGACCTGGTGCCCTACCTGAGCGAACTGGGGATCACGGACCTCTACTCCTCGCCGCGGTACAAGGCGCGGCGCGGCAGTTCCCACGGGTACGACATCGCCAACCCGCTCGCGCGTCAATTCCGAGCTGGGCACGGAAGAGGATTTCGATGAACTGGCCGACAAGCTGCGAGCACTACGGCATGGGCCTGCTGCTGGACACGGTGCCGAACCACATGGCGGCCAGCTACGAGAATCCCTGGTGGCTGGACGTGCTGGAGAACGGGCAGTCGTCGGCCTACGCCGGCTACTTCGATATCGACTGGCATCCGGCCACGACCAAAGCGGCGTTCCTGCAGGAGAACCGCGTGCTGCTGCCTGTTCTGGGCGACTCTACGGCGATGTGCTGGCGCGGCGGGAGCTCTCGCTCAAGATCGAAGACACCGGCATCTACGTGCGCTACTTCGAGAGGCGGCTGCCGCTCGACCCCAAGACGTACGCCGTGATTCTGGAGCGCTGCCTGGATCAGAATCCCGGCCTCGCGGAACTGCCGGCGCTGGTGGCGGATCTGGAGCGATTGCCGCATCGGGACGACGACCGGCGCGGAGCGGATTCAGGAGCGGCGGCGGCAGAAGGATCGCGCTTAAGGAGCGGCTGTGGCGCGCCTACCAGGACGAACGGCGATCTGCAAGCGCGCGGTGGACGATGCGCTGATCTGCTTCGCCGGATCGGTGGACGAACTGGACCGCGCTGCTGGGCGAACAGGCTTACCGGCTGGCGTACTGGAAGATCGGCTACGAAGAGATCAATTACCGGCGATTCTTCGACATCAACGACCTGGTGGGCCTGCGCATCGAATCGAGCCGAGGTGTTCGAAAGCCGCGACCAGAAGACGCATCGAACTGGTGCGCGACGGGAAAGATGACCGGCCTGCGCATCGACCATATCGACGGGCTCTGGGCGACCCGAGTGCTTCCTTGCAGCGGCATGGCAGGATCGGGCGGCCAACGGAGTGTACATCGTGGTGGAAAAGATCCTGGGCCGCGACGAGCGCCTGCCCGAGGCGTGGCCGGTAGCGGGGACCACGGGCTACGACTTTCTGAACGCGGTGAACGGAATCTTCGTGCATCCCGAGGGCCTGGAGCGCCTGGAAGAGATCTATGCGCGCCGTTCACCGGCGACGACCTGCCCTTCGCCGAACTCTGCTATCGATGCAGCAAAGAAGTGATGCAGACCCTGTTCAAGGGCGACGTCAACTACCTGGTGCAGCTGCCTCGGGATAGCTTGCCGCGGGCCACCGCCAGGCGCGCGATATCCGCCTGGCCGAACTGACCGACGCGCTGGTGGAAGTGACGGCCTGCCTGCCGGTTTACCGCACCTATATTCACGATTTTGAGATACCCGGGAGCGATCGCGGCATACATCGAGCGGACCCTGGCGTTGGCCCGCCGGCGAACGGCTCCGGAACATATTTCCGACGGCGCGTTCGATTTTCTGCGCAGCGTACTGCTGCTGGATCCGCCGTACTACCTGGAAGACCAGAAAGGGCACTGGCTGGATTTCGTGATGCGGTGGCAGCAGTTCAGCGGTCCGGTGATGGCGAAGGGCCTGGAGGACACGGCGGCCTACCGGCACAACAGCCTGCTTTCGCTGAACGAGGTGGGCGGCGATCCGCTGCGCGAGCTTCCACCCTTCGGCCTGGCCGAGTTCCACGAATTCAACCGGAAGCGCCTGGAAGAGTGGCCGGACACCATGAACGCCACCGTACGCACGACACCAAGCGCGGCGAAGACGTGCGCGCGCGGCTCAACGTGCTCTCGCGAGATGCCCGCCGAATGGGACCGCCGGCTGGAGCGGTGGATGGAATGGAATGCGGCCGGAAAATTCTGTTGAACAACGTGCCTGCGCCCAGCCGGAGCGAGGAGATTCTGATCTACCAGACACTGCTGGGCGCGTGGCCAAGCGCTCCGGAAGAGGTGCGAAGGCTTCCCCGGACGGGTGAAGGAATTTCTGGTCAAAGCGCTGCGCGAGGCCAAGCAGAACAGCAGTTGGATCGAGCCGCATGAAGAGTACGAACGCGCCGTGGAGGAGTTCGTGGAGCGCATCCTGGGTGACGAAGCGCAGTTCTTTCCGGACTTTTTTGAATTTCAATCCAACTTGGCGCGGTGGGGAGCGCTGCAATGGTCTGAGCCAGCTTGTGCTCAAGATTGCGTCGCCGGGAGTGCCGGATTTTTATCAGGGAACCGAGACTGTGGCAGTTCACGCTGGTGGACCCGGACAATCGCCGGCGAGTGGATTACAAACAGCGGCAGAAAATGCTGGAGAGGCTGCGGCGTCGCGAAGGGGAAGACTCGATCGCGCTGATGCGCGATCTGGCGGCGGATCCGTTGCAGGACGAAATGAAGCTGTGGGTGACCTACAAAGCGCTGCAATTCCGCAAGGCGCATCTGGAGTTGTTCGCGCGCGGCGAATATCTGCCGCTGTACGCGCAGGGCGTGGAGGCTCAGCGCGTTTGCGCGTTCGCACGACGATTGGAAAGCGATTGGGCGATCGTGGTGGCTCCGCGCTGGATGAGCGGGTTGGAGGATTGGGGCTCGACAGAGTTGTTGTTGCCGGAGGGCGCGCCGTCGCAATGGAAGGACGCGCTGACGGGGCTGGTCCCCGCGAGTTGGCGAATTCGCGATGTTCTGGCGGAGTTTCCGGTGGGATTGCTGGGGAGTGCGAGCGCGTAGGCAGGTTGGGAGTCAGCCTACCACGAGTCTTCGATTTCTTCCAGCGTCTTGCCTTTCGTTTCCGGCACCCGGGCGAGAATGAAAACGAATCCAACGGCGCAGATGGCCCCATAGAGCCAGAATGTGCCCGAAGGTCCCAGCGCGGCATTGAGCAACGGGAAAGTGAAGGTCAGCAGGAAGCATGCCACCCACAGCGCCGACACCGCCACCGATATTGCAAGGCCGCGAATCCGATTAGGGAAAATTTCGGAGATGAGCACCCAGGTGACCGGCGCCAGCGACATGGCGTAACAGCCGATGGTGCACAGAGTGAGCACCAGCACGGGCAGTCCGGTCAATTTGAAATGGTAGGCCAGCCCCAGCAGGCCGTGCGAGAACGCGATGCCGGCGCAACCGCTGAGCATGAGCGCCCGGCGGCCAAAACGATCCACCACACCGAGGGCGATCAGGGTGCAGACCAGGTTGATGGCGCCGGTGATCACGATATTGAAGAGGATGCCGTTGACGTCGTAACCGGCGCCGCGGTAGATCTCTTCGGCGTAGTTGAAGATGACGTTGATGCCGCTCCACTGCTGCAGCACGGCGAGGAAGACGCCGATGGCCAGCACCTTGCGCAGGCGCGGAACCAGCAGCGCGCGCCAAGGAGTGACGCCCGTTTTGGGGTCGGCGGAACGCGCCAGCCAGCGTGGACTTTCGGGGATAAAGCACGCGCCCACAAAGAAGATGACGGAGGGAATTGCGACTGCGGTGAACATCCAGCGCCAGGCGTATTGGCCGTTCCAGGATTGGCGGATGAACTCGCTGGTGACGCCCTCCGGCACGGGCCGAGCGATCAGCCAGTTGGCGATTTGCGCGATGAGGATACCGATCACGATGGTCAACTGGTTGAGTGACACCATGCGGCCGCGCAGTTCCGCGGGGCTGACCTCCGCGATGTACATGGGCGAGACGTTGGAAGCCATGCCGATGGCCGCGCCGCCGGCAATGCGCCACACCACGAACCACGTGAACGCGTGCGCCCACCCGGTGAGCACGCTGGAGACGGCAAAGAGAAACGCGGAGAGGATGAGCACTTTCTTGCGGCCCCAGCGGTCGCTGAGCAGGCCGGACGCGATGGAGCCGGCCAGGCAGCCCAGCAGGGCGCAACTGTTGGCCCAACCGATGGCATTCTGGCTGGTGAGGTGGAAGTAGAGCTCATAGAACGGCTTGGCCCCGCCGATCACCACCCAGTCGTAGCCGAATAGCAGACCGCCCAGGGCGGCGATGGAGCAGATGAGCCAGACGAAGCGGGCGTTGCGTTCGGGCGGCATGTTTAGTCGAGCAGGTCAGCAGCGCCGGCGTGGCTGCCATCCAATTCCAGCACACGGCGCAGCAGAAAGCGCGCGGCTTCTGTTTCGCCGAGGCCCAGGCGGCCCTGGGCTTCCAGGAAGGCGGCTTGGATTTCAGCGGCTCGCGCCGGGCTATCGTTGAAAAGCAGCATCGAAGGGAGCGACGTGGCGAAGTAGTCCACTCGCGGAGGCTGGGAGTGGATGCGCTCGGAGGCGGCCAGAAGGACGCGGCACACCTCGGCGGCTTCGGCGTGGCGATTCAGGCGGCGGAGAGCCAGGGCGCTGTAATAAGTGTCGCCGCGAGCGGCCTGTTCGAACCAATCGCCTTCGGCGCCGGCTTCGCCCAGCCAGTAATAAATGTGGTAGGGCACGGCCAGGAAGTGGCGCGCTTCTCCCAGGTTTTCAGGACACTCCAGGGCGCGCGCGAAATGGCCGCGAGCGGTTTCCGCATCGCCGGCGGCGAGGGCGCGGCGGCCCAGCAGGATATGGGCTCGCTCGTGCTGCTGGAGCGCGAGCCCTTCCCCGCCCTCCCAGGGCTGGAAGCGGCGCGACTCGAGCACCGCGGCGGCCTTTTCCGGCTGGCCGGTCTGATTGTACAGGGCGGCGAGTTCCACGGAAAGATCGTCGCGCTCTTCCACCAGCGGCAAGGCTGCTTCGAATTCGGCGAGGCGGCTGGCAGGCTCGATGCCGGTGCGCTTCCAGAGTTGATCGCGCTCGTAGAGCAGGCGGGCATCGTACGGGTTGGCGCGAAGGGCGCCGTCGAAGCAAAGGCGGGCTGCTTCGGCATCGTCCAGCACATTGAAATACGCGATCCCCAAATTGCGCCACGGGATGGAGAAATTCCAATCGAGCTTGACGGACCACTCCCACTGCTCGATCGCCTCGCGGTGGCGGCGCCGATCGTAGAGCAGGTTGCCCAGGTAGTAGCGGGCGCGGGCGTCGGAGGGGTTGGAGCGGATGGCGGCTTCGAGGACGAGCATCTCTTCCAGGCGCGAAGGAAAGCAATAATCGGGCGATGCGGCGGCGGCCTCTTCCCAGCGGCCGAGCGTGTACAGCACCATCGGCACGGACCCGTCCGAAGCAGCGAAGTCCGCCGCGGCGAGAATCTCGTCAGCCTCCGCCTCCAGCCCGGCGCGGGCGCAATCGAAGGCAAGGTCAAGGCGGGTCTGGTTGCCGCCGGGGATGGGGCGGCCGGCCAGGTGATTCGCCCAGGGGTCGAGGGGATTCAGAGCGAGCGTTTTCTCCAGGAAATTCGCGGCTTCGGCCTCCTGGCCCAGGCGGCGCAGCACCACCACGCAGAGGCAGCGCGCATTCAAATGATCGGTGTTGACGCGGAGCGCTTCGTTGAGGTGATGCAGCGCCCTGGTGAAATCGCCGCGCTGCGTATCGATTTCGGCAATGGCGTAGTACGCGGGCGAGCGCCACGCGGCGGACCAGGCGGATTTGTAGAAGGCGTCATAGGCCTCGTCGAGGCGGTCCTGGAAGCGCAGGGTGAGGCCCAGGTGGTAGTGCGGCTCGCCATCGTAGGGATTGGCGTTGAGGCGAGTGAGTGAGGCGATGGCGTGGCGGAAGTGCTGTTCGGCTTCGGCGAATTCACCGCGGCGGAGATGCCACAGGCCCATGGCGTGGTTACAGCGCGAATCGGCGGGATCGCGGCGCAGGGCCTCGCGCCAGTAGAGGTCGGGATGGCGCGTGGCGTGGCGATACTGGTCCAGGTGCAGGCCGGTGAGGTACAATTCGTCGGCGGTGGCCACGTCTTCGGGAAGGGGCGGCTCCGTCGCGGGCGGCGGCGCTTCCGGGGGACGGTTCCGCGATGCGAGGGGCATAGCGCGCCACTTCGCGGGTGGGCGTAGAGACGATGACGGTCAGGGGTTCGGCGCCCACCTCCGCTTCGGCGCGGAATCCCACGCCGGGAGCGAGGTCGCGCGTCCAGGCGGCGACCGGGTCCAGCCGGATGGTGGCGCCGGGGATGGGCGACGTGACACAGACGCCGACTCTGGCAACTCCGTCCGCCACATGCAGGCTGATGGCGGCGTCGAGACTGGCGAATTGTACGGGACCGATCTTCTGTATGGGATACCAATACTGGCTGAAGGTTTTGGTCTCGTAGGGCGCAAGGAAAGAGAAGTCCGGCTGGTTGTCGGTATACACGCCGGCCATGAGCTCCACGTAGGGGCCGTCGGAATCGGTGAGGTTGCGATCCCAGGCGTAGCCGAAAGGATGATTGCCCCAGGTCCACTGTTTCTTGCCGGGCGAGATGTGATGGTTGGCGACGTGGACCAGGCCGGCCTGCGCGCGATGGTCGTAGCCGCCCAGGAAGTCCTGGCTGGACCCCATGGCCATGTAGCTGGTGGGCACCGGAATGTTGCGGTACCAGGTGAGGTCGTCGTGCGGTACGCGCGCCGCATAATCGACGCCGTAGTAAGTGCCGGTGCAGAGCGGGTAAGAACTCATGGCGCGCCTGGCGTGGTCGGCGACATAGTGGACGTCGGGCGGAAAGAAGGATTGGTATTCCTCGTGAACCCGCACCGCGGCATTGGCCCACCACAGGAAGGTCTGGACGAAGGGCGTGCAGTTGTAGAGACGGACCTTCAGCTCGATGTAAGACTTGCCGGGATGGAGGCACACGCCGTGCATGCCCTGGAGGCGCGTCATGGGGTCGCGGTCCTGGCACCAGATGGTTTGCGAGCCGTCGGGGTGGGATTCGATTTCGACATCCACCGGCATGAAGGTGGCGGGGCGGTGATGCTGCGGCCAGTTGAACTCGACGCCGCCGCTGGCCCACGGCCCGGCGAGGCCGACCAGCGCGGGCTTGATGACATTCTGGCGATAGAAAAAATCGTAGCCGCTGGTCTTATCGAGGCCCACATGGATGCGGCCGCCGATCTCGGGCAGGATCATCACGCGGACGAATTCGTTTTCCAGGTGCGCTGCCTGCCATGTGTGCGCGGACTTTTCGGTGGCGATCCGGCTGGTGAACGGCAGTGGATAGACGCGCCCGCTGCTGCCCTGGTAGACGCGCTTCTCCAGAAACATGGGATTCTTGTCGGGAGCCTCGGGCAGGTACGAAGGAATGACCACGGGCTCCTGCCAGGCCTTGACCGCGCCGGATTGCTCAGGCGGCGCGAGAGGGAGTTGGAATTCAGTCATGAGGATTCTTCACCACGGAGACACGGACCCGGCTCCACATCGGCAAACATACAACTCAACGCGGAGGCGCGACCGGAGGAAGACGCGGAGAAGAAGAGATTCTGGCTCTCTTTCGTTGTTCTCCACCTTCCTCCGCGTTTTGCTCCGCGTCTCCGCGCCTCCGCGATAAAAAGACTCGGTCCCCTTAAATCTTCTCTCCGTGTTCTTCGTGCCTCCGTGGTGAATCATAGCCCCCTACTTCGCCCAACTCTCGATTTCCTCCATGGTCAAATATTGCTTCGGCTGGAACTTGTCGCTACCGGCGTAATCCAGGAGGCTGCGAAGAAGTTGACGGGCCACGGGCCGGTGATCCAAATCCGTGGCGAGATCGAAAGAGACGGCCAGCAGTTTTCCTTTGCCGACGGCCGCTTCCACCACGGCGCCGAGTTTGTGATTGCGATGGAAATCGTCGATCACCTGGACAATCGGGCGGAACGCCAGCGGCGTTTGATCCAGGATGAAGGCGTGGGAACCTTCAGTGAGTTCCCAATATTGCCAGTCCGAGTGGCTGGCGGTGGGGAATTCGGCGAGCGCGGGATGGGCGGGGTCGCAGAGAATGCCCATGGTGCCGGGCTGATTGTCGAAGTAGCCGTTGGACCAGAAGACCGGTAGAAACCGCATGGGCTGTAGGGCCGGCCCTTGCTGTTTCGCGGGCGTCAGGAGGACCACCTTGCGGCCCTGATTCAGCGCGTTCTCCGCGGCGGCATCCAGCGCGGTAGCGATCAGCACGCCGGGCGGTGCAGGCGCGGGCGCGGGCTTGGGATAGACCCAAACGTCCCAACTGTTGATGGCCTCCGTGCCGGTGAGGGCGACCGTGATTTTCCAATGCGCGGCGTGCGGCGGAGGTAAGCGGCACGCTGATATCGCCCAATGCCGTGACACTGCCGCACGGAATATTGGCGGGCGGAAACGCGCCGGACGCGATGGTACGGCCCGCATCATCGGTCACGCTCCAGGTGGCCGCGGCGCCACTGAGCGGCTCGCGTCCGTAATGCGCCACCTCGGCATGCGCGGTGAAGGTTTCGCCCGCGGTCCAGACGAATTTCTTCATGCGCAGCAGCGGCACGGTAGGGCTGGAGAAGCGGCGGAACTCCTCGGGCGTGAGGATGCCCTTGGAATCCCAGAAGGAATCCAGCAGACCCACCAGTGCCTCGCCCTGTCCGGGGAAATCCTCCAGTTGCAGAAGAAAGAAACCTCCATAATCGGGCGTGCGGAGGGCCGCTTCCATGTCCTCCTTATAGACGGCCCACGAAAACCGGCCGGAGGCGATTTGAAACTCGTGGGCTTCGTCGATCATGCCGCGCGCGGCCAGCGAATCGCGGAACGGCTCCAGGTTGCGGGCCTTGAGCACGCCGGTATATTTGCCGATTTCGCTGAAATCGGGGTAGACGGCCCACTGCCCCAATTCGTGGCTGACCAGCGGCACGTGCACGGCGGCCACGGAATCGGCGAAGTCGTGGTCGGTGCCCTCTTCGGTTTTGGTGAAGCGCGTGCCGTTGATGCGCAGGCGGCCGGCGGAGGTTTGCTGGGTCACGTAATAGTCGGACGTCGGGACCGGGAACGCGGCGGCGATGGTCGGCGGAGAAGGTGTAGAGGCGGCGCGGGTCGTCCTTTTTGAATTCGGCCACCAGGTCGTCCATGAACTTGTCGTCGCCGATGAGCTCGTTGCCCAGACAGAGCATCGTGAAGGAGGGATGATTGCCGTACGCTTTGAGAATGCGCAGCCCTTCGGCGCGCATGTATTCACTGAGCACGGGATCTTTGCCGACCGTCTTGTTCCAGACCGGCAGCTCCACGTGGAGCAGGAAGCCGGCGCGGTCGGCGGCGATGAACGCGGCCTCGGGCGGGCAGTTGGAGTGGAAGCGGAAGGCATTCAGACCGTAGGAGCGGGCGATGCGGAAGATGCGCTCCCAGGCCGCGACGCCGGTGGGCGGATAGCCGGTGAGCGGCCAGATGTTGCACTCCAAAGTCCCCCGCAGAAACACGGGGCGCCCGTTCAGCAGGAATTGCGTGCCGCGCGTGGCGATGGTGCGGAGCCCGAAGGGAATCGCGCGCCGGTCGCTGAAATGGCCGGCCGTGAGCGATAGCTCCAGAGTGTACAGCGCGGGGTCGAACTCGTCCCACGGTTTGGCCGCCGGCACCGGCAGCGTGAAGGAGAGCGTGCGCGTCGCGCCGGCTTCTGTGAGGTGCGCGGCAGTGGAGGCTCCGGCGGCGCGAGCGGTCAGCTCTCCGGTGACGGCGGCGCCGGTGGCATTGCGGATCACGCAGGTGACGCGCAGCGTCTTCTGCGCGGCGTCGGTGGCGATGCTGGTGGAATCGATCCAGACCGGGTCGGTAGCGCGCAGAGAGATTTCGCCCACGATGCCGTTCCAGTTGGTTTGCGTGTGCTCGGTCAGGCTATGGGCATTGCGGCCGACATCGATCTTGTACGTGTTGTCCACGCAGAGGGTGATGCGGTGGGGTCCGGGCGTCAGCGCCACGCTCAGATCGTACTCATGCGGCGTGGAAAGGCTGTTGCGCATCCCGGCGGCGATGCCATCCACCCACACTTCGGTCTGCCAGTGGGGGCGCTCCAGAAAAAGCGTGATGTGCAATCCGCGCCAGCTTTCGGGGATCACCACATTCTTCTGATACCAGGCGGGACCTTCGTACTTGTAGGGCCGCGTGAGCCAGCCGGTATCGGGCTCGATCACCTTGACGCCGAAACCGGCCTGGTCCGTGCTGCCCGGCAGAAAAATCACGTCCGGGCCGATGCTCCGCGTGTACCGTTCATCGGCGTGGCCCTTATTGCCGGGGTCGAGCGAGAAGGCCCAGGTGCCCTCCAGGTCGATCTGCCGGAGGTCCGCGGCCAACAGGCCGCAGCAAAAAAGAAGCGGAAGAATCAGTCTCGGCAGCTTCAAAATTCGAGGGTAACATTTTTCTGTTGACGCAGCGGTGTACTGCGGGTAATAATACACCCGTGATACCCTTCCGGGTGGCCTTCAAACCGGGCAGCTCGCTGTATGAGCAGGTGGTTTATGCGGCTAAAAAGGCCCTGATCTCCGGACAATTGCGGCCCGGCGACGCCTTCCCTTCGGTGCGCACCATCAGCACGGAACTCAAGATCAATCCCAACACGGCGCACAAGGTGATCACGCACCTGCTGAACGAAGGACTGCTGGAGGTGCGGCCCGGCATGGGCACGGTGGTGGCGCCGCCGCCGGCATCCACCGCCGCGGCGCGGACGCGCCTGCTGGATAACGAACTGGAACAACTGGTGGTAGAGGCGAAAAAACTGTCGATCAGCCTGGACCAGGTGGCCGGCGCGCTGGCCGCGCACTGGCATCGCCTGGACGGGAAGGAGAGGAAATGAGCTCGGTAATTCGCACGGAGGCATTGTCCAAACATTACCGGCACACGGAGGCGCTGCGCGACCTGGCTCTGGACGTGCCGGAGGGCAGCATTTATGCCCTGGTGGGTCCGAACGGCGCGGGCAAGACCACCACCATCAAGGTGCTCATGAATATTTTGCGGCCCACCGGAGGCCGCAGCGAAGTGTTGGACGTGGATTCCCGCAAGCTGGGACCGGCCGAGTTCGCGCGCATCGGGTACGTTTCCGAAAACCAGGAGATGCCGGAGTGGATGACGGTGGAATATTTTCTGCGCTTCCTCCGGCCGTTCTATCCCACCTGGGACGAAGCGCTGGCGGAGGAACTGCTGCGGCAGTTCGAGTTGCCGCGGGACCGCAAACTGCGCCAGCTCTCGCGCGGCATGCGCATGAAGGCCGCGCTGGCTTCCTCGCTGGCCTACCGGCCCAAGCTGATTGTGCTGGACGAGCCGTTCACGGGTCTGGACGCGCTGGTGCGCGATGAGCTGATCGAGGGGTTGCTGGCGCGCGCGGAGAGCACCACAGTTCTTATTTCGTCGCACGACCTGGCGGAGATCGAAAGCTTCGCCAGCCACGTGGGCTATCTGGAACAAGGGCGGCTGCGATTTTCCGAGGAACTGGACACCCTCACGGGCCGCTTCCGCGAAGTAGTGTTGACGTTCGACGGGCCCCGGCCGCTGCCGCCGGGACTGCCCCGCTCGTGGGTGCAGACGGAAACAATCGGGCCGGTGATTCGCTTCGTGGATACCGAGTTCGATGCCGAGCGCACGCCCGCCACGGTGCGCGTCCTGTTTCCGGACGTCCGCGACATCACTGGAAACGGCATGCCGCTGCGCTCCATCTTCGTTGCCCTGGCCAAAGTCGGCCGGGCTGCCGCGTAAAAGAATGCCATGCGAGAAGCCCTGCTGATTTTTCGCAAAGACCTGGACCACCGGCGCGGCGCCGTCAGCGCGTTCCTCCTGCTGGTGGTCGCGCGCATGGCGATCGACATCCTCCTGCCGCGCCACAGCGCGTTGGCCGGCGCGCAGATGGCCCTCGGAATTCTCTTTGCAATGGCGGCGATCGGATTGATCTACGATGCCGTGCAACAGGAGCGGATCGTGGGCGACGGTCAATACTGGCTGACGCGTCCGTTCCCGTGGAGTAGCATTCTCGCGGCGAAGGCTCTCTTCATCATTTTGTTGGTCGTGCTGCCTGTGCTCCTGACGGGAACCGTTGCGCTGGCGGTCAACGGCGTAGCGCCCGCGGTCGCCGATCCGCTGGTGCTGACTCTGGCACTCGCCGGCGCATTCGTGTTGACAGTAGCCTCAGTCACCAGAACCACGGTGCAGTTTGTTCTGTCCGTGGTGGCGTATGTGGTTCTGTCCCTCCTTTCGACGCCCATCATGGAGCATCTGTTCGGCTACGAAGCGGGCATGTGGGGAAGCGCCCAAAGGGTGCGCTTCACCGCCGAGATCGCCGTATACCTCGCGGTGATGGCAGCCGTAATCATCCTGCAATACCGGCGCCGGGCCACACCTGTTTCGCGTGGCGTGCTGAGCGCGGGACTGCTGGTCCTTGTGATTGGTTTGCCTGGGTGGCACCTTGCTTTTGCGCTCCTCGAGAAGCTCAACGGTCCCGGCCCCAGCGGCAGCGTGCAAATCGCTTTCGATGCGGCGCGGTCCCCGCAGGTCTCGCCGGGCGGCTGGAGCAATGTGACCACCTACGACGCAGTCGGCGTCAGGATTCCCATCGCCATTACAGGTATTCCCAGCGGCGCCGGCATCGTGACCGAGCGCGTGCGCACCACCATCGATGCGCCCGGCGGCGGCCATTGGGATTCCGGCTGGCGATTCGCCAGCGGCATTGTGGGACGCGGGGAACTGCAAGCCGGCCAGCGTCTTATCACCGCGCACAACGACTACTGGCTGGAACTGAATATCGACAGTCCCTTTTATGACAGGGCGAACTTGCAGGAGGCGCCCGTGCGCGTGCGCAGCACCGCGGCGTTTACGACTTGGTCCGCGGCCCGGATTGCCCGGATGCCCATACCGGGCACCGCGCACCCGATGGGCCCAGGCGATCTATGTTCGGTCTCCATTCCCGACGGAATCCAACTCGCGATTACTTGTCTCTCGGCGTCCGGCGGAGATTTGACCGATGCCGCATTTGCCTTGACCGACGGGCAGCACACGGCCAGAATCCCCTTGGTGCCAAATTTCCCCGGACTCTCTGCCTGGACTGTTTTCTCCACCACCATCACCTCTCTCGACCTGGCCGAACCCACTCCCAGCGGCCAGGTGCGCGCGTTTTTTACGCGTCCGACAACCCTGGAAATCGCGAGGCAAAACACCACCGGCTATTTCGAAGGCAGCTTGACGATCGACAACATCCGCTTAGGACCGTACGAAGCCGGCCGCTCCGGTCCAAGGAGCCTGGTATGGTGACCATGCGCAAGATCGCCGCGCTCGCGCGCAAAGACCTCCGCTATGTCTGGCCGCACCTGCTGGCCGTACTGCCGCTCATGTTCGTGTTCGCCACCACTGACCTCGATCTTCTGACGCGCCACACCCCCGTACTGGTCGCCGCGGCCTGGCAATTGCTGTACCTGGCAACGCCGGTCGCCATCTGGAGCCTGGTAGCCGCGCTGATTCACGGCGAACCGCTCGTGGGCGACCGGCAGTATTGGCTCACGCGCCCCTTCACCTGGTATCACCTGGCGGCCGCGAAGTGGATCGTCCTCGCCATTTGCATCAACCTGCCACTATTTCTGTTTCAGGCGATCGCCTTGGGCGCCGCCGGAATCTCGCCGGTCGCGTATCTGCCGGACCTGCTGTGGCGGCAGCTCTTTTTCTCGGTGCTTCTGCTGCTGCCGGCCGCCGCACTGGCCGCGGTGACGCGCACGCATGGCCAGTTCGCGCTGGCGGTCCTGCTGATTGCCGGCCCATTTGCCGGTTGGGCCTGGCTGGCGGGGAACGGGCAATATCTGCTGGCGGCCAGCCCGTTTGCCGGTTGGGGGTGGCTCAGCGGGCACGGGCAATATATCATCGGTGGGGCGCAATGGATCGATGCCTGTGCCATCGCAGTGATTCTGTGCGCCGGGTCGTGCGCAATTCTCCTGCTGCAATATTCCCAGAGGCGGGCGACGCTGTCCCGGTCCCTGCTCGCCCTCACTGCCCTCTCGTGCGTCGTCTATCTGCTGCTCCCGCAGCAGGCGGTATACGGCGCGCTGGTATCCGGCGCGAAGATGCGGCTGTCACTCGACCGCACCGTAAAATACCCCGCGGGCGATTGGCGATACCGGCGGACGGAAGCCATCGAGCTGCCCCTTTCGGCCGAAGGCTTGCCCCCGAACTCCGAACTAACCCTGAACGATTACCGCATCGCCGTGGACAGTCCTGAGGTGCCGGGGTTCCGGACCGAGGTGGATTATGTGCGCCTGCACGCCTGGAACGGACAGACCGGATTCCTGCAAATCGTCCTCGATCCGCAGACGTCCAAAGTGTTGTCCGGTCACGAGCTCACGATCCAGGGGCGGATCTATCTCACCCTGATGCGCCGTGCGCAGGTTCTCGACACCGCATCCGGCACGCTTCGTATTCCCGGCTTCGGCGTTTGCTCCCGCAGCCGGGCGCTCTGCCTTTCACCCGCGCCGCACGCCTCGCTCAGTTTCATTCGGGATCCCGGCGAACAGCGCCCCGACCAGTACGGCCGCATCGTTCCCTTGGCGGATGTCTACGCGCCGTTTCCGGTGTCCCCCTGGCTCTATCCCCTGGACACTTACCACTACGACCCCACCTATCCCTTCCTGGTAGTCGAGCGGCCGGCAGGGCAGTTCCGGTTCGACTTCAACTTCCAGCATCTGCGGCTGGATGATTTCGCGCGTCCGTACTAAGCCACAGTTTACAAAGTTTTCGCTATTTGTTTGCTAGAGTAAAAGTGTTGGGTGTCTCCGTGCGTTTATCCTTAATACTCCTTCTGTGTGGAACCACGTTTCTTGTTCCAGCCTGTAAGCAGCAACAAGCCCAGCAGGCGAATCCCATGGCGGCCGGGATGCCCGCTACCCCGGTTTCTGTGGCCAAGGCGGTGCAGGAAGCGGTGCCTACCGAACTGCGTGTGGTGGGTACGGGCGAAGCATCGGCCGTGGTGCAGGTGAAATCGCAGATTGCCGGTGAACTGGTCAGCGTCAATTTCGCCGAAGGCCAAAACGTCAGCAAGGGCCAACTGCTATTTAAAATTGACTCGCGCCCTTACGAAGATGCGCTTCGCCAGGCGGAAGCCGCGGTGGAACGCGACCGGGCTCAGGTTGCGCAGGCGGAAGCTTCGCTGGCGCGCGACACCGCGCAGGTGAAATTCGCCGATAGCGATGCCAAGCGCCAGGCGGAGTTGCAGCAGGGCGGGCTCACGCCGCGGTCCACTTTCGACCAGGCGCAATCCACGGCGGAAGCCGCGCGCGCCACGGCGAATGCCACTAAGGCAACCATCGATACCGCCAGAGCGTCGCTGCAGGCGGACCAGGCCGCGGTTTCCGCCGCTAAGCTGAACCTGAGCTACTGCGATATTCCGGCGCCCATATCCGGACGCACCGGCAACCTTTTGGTACACGCCGGCAACCTGGTCAAGGTCAACGATGTTCCCCTGGTGGTGATCAACCAAATCTCTCCCATCTTCGTCAATTTTAATGTGCCCGAACAGCATTTGGGAGCGATCCGCCGCCTTAACGCCGCCCACCCTTTGACCGTCCGCGTGTTTTCGCAGGATGCGCCGCAGCGCATCGTCACCGGCCGCCTGGCCACGATTGACAACACTGTGGATACCACCACCGGAACGATTCATCTCAAAGCCACGTTCGATAACCCCGGTGGCATGCTGTGGCCGGGCGAATTCGTCACCGTGATCCTGACGCTGGACACCATCCGCAATGCTACCGTGATCCCCGCCGAAGCCGTGCAGTCCAGCCAGCAGGGCCAGTTCGTTTACGCCGTGAAGCCGGACAACCATGTGGAGATGCGGCCGGTGACGTTGGGTACCACCACCGGCGACCGGACGATAGTGGAGAAAGGCGTTTCGCCGGGAGACACCGTGGTGATTGATGGACAGTTACGCTTGTTCCCCGGCGCCGAAGTCAAGGCGGTGCAGGAAACCAAACCGGCGGGGCGCCCATGAATCTTTCGCGGCTTTTTATCGAACGTCCTATCATGACGGTGTTGCTGTGCTTCGCCATCGTGCTGTTCGGCACGGTGGCGTTTCGCGCATTGCCGGTGGCCGCGCTGCCGAGCGTGGACTATCCCACGATCCAGGTGACCGCGGTGCTGCCGGGCGCGAGTCCGGAGACCATGGCATCCACCGTGGCAACGCCGCTGGAGCGCCAGTTTTCGACCATCGCCGGCATTTCGTCGATGAGTTCCACCAACACCCAGGGCGCCACCAGCATCACCGTGCAGTTCTCGCTGGACCGCAATATCGACGCGGCAGCCCAGGATATTCAAGCGCAGATTTCGGCGGCGGGCGGGCAGTTGCCGGCTAGTATGCCGCGGCCTCCGTCGTACCAGAAAGTGAATCCCGCCGAACAGCCGGTGCTCTACGTGGCTCTGGATTCCAGCACCCTGCCGCTTTACAAGATTTCCGAGTATGCCGATATTCAGATGTCGCAGCGCATCTCCATGGTTAGCGGCGTTTCGCGCGTGCAGGTGTTCGGCGAACAGAAATACGCAGTGCGGGTGCAAGTGGATCCCGACAAGATGGCGGCGTTCAACATGGGGATCGACGAGGTGCAGAAGGCCATCGCCAGCGCCAACACGAATCTCCCCACCGGACAACTCAACGGTCCCCGGCAGGCCTTCACCATCGAATCCAGCGGCGCGCTGCTGAAGGCCGCGGCCTACCGGCCGATCATCGTCGCCTGGCGCAACGGCACGCCGGTGCGGCTCGATCAGCTCGGCAACGTGGTCGATGGCGTCGAGAACAACAAGCTCGCGGCCTGGTACAACAACACCCGCAGCGTGATTCTGGCCATCAACAAACAGCCCGGCACCAACACCGTGGACGTGGTGGACAATATCCGCTCGCTGATTCCCGAGTTCCGCCGGGAGCTTCCTCCCGCCGTGGATCTCTCGGTGGCGTTCGACGCGTCGCAATCCATCCGGGCGTCGATTCACGACGTGGAATTCACCCTGCTGCTCACTGTGTGCATCGTGGTGATGGTGATCTTCCTGTTCCTGCGCAACATCTCCGCCACGATGATTCCGGGCGCCGCGGTGCCGTTTTCCATTGTGGGCACGTTCGCCGTAATGTACCTGCTGGGGTACAGCCTCAACAACCTTTCGCTGATGGCGCTGACGCTCTCGGTGGGGTTCGTGGTGGATGACGCCATCGTGATGCTGGAGAATATCGTCCGCCACATGGAGATGGGCAAGAGCCGCATGGAGGCGGCGCTGGCGGCATCGAAAGAGATCGGGTTCACCATCATTTCGATGACCTTCTCGCTGGTGGCGGTGTTCATCCCGGTGTTGTTCATGAGCGGCATTGTGGGACGGCTGCTGCACGAATTTTCGGTGACCATCGTGGTGGCGATTCTGATTTCCGGCTTCGTCTCCCTGACGCTGACGCCGATGCTGGGCAGCCGCTTCCTGAAATCCGAGCACGAAGTGCGGCATGGCCGCGGCTATCATCTGCTGGAGAGCGGATTCAACGTGCTGGCCAGTTGGTATGAAAGCACCTTGCGGATCACCCTGCGTTTTCGGCTGGCGACCCTGACCGTCGCCGTTCTGATGCTGGTGGGGACGGTCTACCTGTTCGAGACCATGCCCACGGGATTCATTCCCAGCCAGGATTCCAGCGCCATGTTCGGAGCGGTCCTGGGACCGCAGGATGCCTCCTTCGACTACATGGCGTCGCACCTGAAGGCGGTTGCCAATATCGTGCATGCCGACCCCGGCGTGCAGGATACCATCGCTTTCGTGCCGGGCGGGAACCAATCGTTCGTGTTCGCCCACTTGAAACCGCGCGACCAGAGGGTCCTGTCGGTGGACCAGACCATCGAAGAACTGCGGCCCAAGCTGATGGGCGTCCCGGGCGTGATGACGTTCATGCAGAACCCGCCGCCCATTACGGTGAGCGGCCAGTTCGGCGCCGCGGCATACTCGCTGGTTTTGCAGAGCACGGACCTGGCGGCGCTTTATAACTGGGCCCCCAAGCTGCTGGGCGAGGTCCGCAAGCTGCCCGGGTTTGTGGATGTGAACAGCGATCAGCAGATCTCCGCGCCGCAGGTGATGGTGGATATCGAGCGCGACCGGGCGCAGGCGCTGGGCGTGAATCCGCAACAGGTGCAGGATGCTTTGTACAGCGCGTACGGAACGCGCCAGGTATCGGTGATCTACGCGCCGGCGGACCAGTATTCGGTGATTCTCGAGGTGGATCCGAAATACCAGAACACGCCGGATTCGCTATCCAAGCTGTACGTGCGCTCCAGCAACGGGTCGCTGGTGCCGCTGGACGCCCTGGTGCGGATGAAGCGGCAAACCGGACCGCTCAACATCAACCACTTCGGCCAACTGCCGGCCGTCAACATCTCGTTCAACCTGCATCCGGGATATTCTCTGGGACAGGCCGCCACCGCGGTAGACAACGCGGTGCGCGAACTGCGCATGCCGGCCACTATCGGCAGCAGCTTCCAGGGCACGGTGAAGGAATTCCAGAACTCGTTCCGGAATCTCTCCATCCTGCTGGTGGTGGCGATTCTGGTGATCTACATTGTGTTGGGGGTTTTGTATGAGAGCTTCATTCACCCCATCACGATTCTCTCCGGCCTGCCTTCGGCGGTGTTCGGCGCGCTCTTGACGCTGGTGCTGTTTCACAAGGAACTGGACCTGTACGCGTTTGTCGGCATCATCATGCTCTTCGGCGTGGTGAAGAAGAACGCCATCATGATGGTGGATTTCGCGATTGACGCGCGGCACCAGGGCGCCAGCCCCTACGACGCCATCTGGCAGGGATGCCTGTTGCGTTTCCGCCCGATCATGATGACCACCGTGGCGGCGCTTTTCGGAACCCTGCCGATTGCGTTAGGCTATGGAGAAGGCGCCGACGCGCGCCAACCTCTTGGGTTGGCCGTAGTGGGCGGGCTGGTGGTCAGCCAGTTTTTGACGCTGTACATTACACCGGTCATTTATCTGTACTTGGAAAAGCTGCAGCAAAGACTGCAGGGTGGCCGCGCTCCCGCAAGAAGGCAGCAGGAAGTCACGGCCTGATTTTGTCAGGGGGGATTTCCACCGTGCATAAACTGCATTGCACTATAGTTGTTCTTTCCGTTTTGCTGCTTTGTTCTTGCGATAAGGGGACCACCACAGCCGGGAGCCGGTCCCATGCCACCGTACTGATGCGGAATGGCACGCAGGTTACCGGCTCGGTTACAGACACCAATTCCACGGCAATCACGATCGCGGGCGATGACGGCGTGACGCGGACCATACCAATGACGCAGGTGAAGCTGGTGGACTACGGCTCGGCGCCCGCAGCGCCCGCACAGGCCGCCGCTCCCCCCGCGCAGGACTCGCAGCCGCCGGGGGCGCCTCCGGAGCCCGTGGCGGCGCCAGATCCGGTCCATGACAACCACTACCACCCCACTGAATCCGCCATCACCACCAAAACTTTCGAGCTGCCGGTGGGCACGCGGATCTCGGTGCGCAACGAAGAGACAATCGATTCGGCGAAGGCGGTGGAAGGCCAGACCTTCCCGGGGGAAGTCACCCGTGACGTCAAAGACCGCGACGGTAACGTAGTGATTCCTCGCGGTTCCAACACCCGGATCGTGATTCGTTCGGCATCCAAAGGCGGACGCTTCCGCGGGACTTCAGACTTGGTACTGGATCTACAAACCGTCTCCGTGGATGGCCGGCGAATACGAACTGAGCACCGAGAACCTGGCCGAGCGCGGACGTCAGGGCGTGGGTGTGAACAAGCGTACCGGCGAATTTGCCGGCGGCGGGGCCGCCCTGGGAGCGATCATCGGCGCCATCGCGGGCGGCGGCAAAGGGGCCGCAATCGGCGGCGGCTCCGGAGCGGGCGCGGGCGCCCTGGCGCAAGTTCTGACCAAAGGCCCGGCCGTCCGGGTCCCGGTGGAGAGCGTCCTGACCTTTCAGTTGGACCGGCCTCTGCACATGGTTGTAGAACAGTAGGAGAAACATCGCGAAACCATTTGTACTTCTCCGTGTTTTCATCGCCGGATCCCTGGTGCTCTGCGGCATTGCAGGGTCGTTAGTGGTGGCTGACAACGCCCTTCACGTCTATGTCCGGCCTCTGCCGGACGACGCCGTGGCGCAGGCCCTGGCGGACGCCACGAGCAGTCGGGTTGGCAGGCGGTGCAGGTCACCGCTTCCGATGGCGTGATTCTGCGCGGGCTGGGTCTTCGCGCCGCACGCCGCGAACGGCTCGGCGGTGATTCTGCTGCACGGCGTGGGCGATACGCGCAAAGGCATGCTCCGCCATGCAGCCTATCTGCTTGCAGGCGGGGTTCACGGTACTTACTCCGGATTCGCGCGGCCACGGCGCCAGCGGTGGAGAGTACATTACTTACGGCGTGAAAGAGGCCGGCGACATACATGCCTGGAGTAACTGGCTATTTGCCAACCGGCCCATTCAGCGGCTATATGGCATGGGCGAATCGATGGGCGCCGCCGTCATCCTGCAATCGCTCGCCGTCGAACCGAGGTTCCGCGCGGTGGTGGCGGAATGTCCTTACGCCACATTCCGGGAGGTGGCGTACGACCGGTTGTCCACCCCGGCCTTTCCTCCCCATTTTTCGCTCTGGCCCATCATCCAGACCAGCTATCTCTATGCGCGCCTGCGCTACGGCGTGGACCTGCACCTGGCTTCGCCGCTGGCCGCCGTGCGCGCCACGCGGGTGCCCGTCCTGCTGATTCACGGAACCGCCGATATCAACATACCGTGCCGCAACTCCATAGAACTGCACGCCGCCAATCCCGCCGCGACCACGTTATGGCTGGTAAAAGGCGCGACGCACACCAACGCGCTGGCGATGGATCCGCAATTGTACATAAAGCGCGTCACCGGCTGGTTCCACGATCATCGCTGAAACCGGCAGCCTACTTGATCAGGGCCCGCAATTCCGCGGGCGAGACCGAGCCGAAAAGAAGATGGTCAGCCTGGTTCCGCGCGGTGGGTTCCCATTCTTTATCGTGCAGCACGTACAGGACGTAAGGGGCGCTGCCGGGCGCGATGGGCTGATAGGTCTCCAGCAGAAACTGGTCGCCTTCCATTTTGAATTGGATGGCGCCGCCGCGCACTTCTCCGGCTTTCGTAAAGCCCAGGTCCGGCCGCGGCACCAGGGAGAGAATATACCGGCCATGCTGGGGCACATAGAACCAGACCAGCGTGCCCGTGGCAACGTTTCCCGCGCGCACCGTGGACACTTCGGGCGTGCCATTCATCGTGACGCGCGGCTGAACCAGCCGCATCTCGGCATCTTCCGCGCGGAACTCGCGGGCGGTCCCTTCTACCGTGGGAACCGTCGGCATGGTACGCGGCACCATCATGGGCGCGCGCATCATACCCATGCCCGGATTCACAATCACCTGCCGCGCCATCAGGGGAGGTGACTGCTGGACCTCGACGATGTCCACCAGCTTCTGGCCGGTTTTGGGGTCGATCCAGACCGGCACTTCCACCTTGTCGCCCGCGTGGATCACGCTCGCCTGCGGCAAGCGGCGGAGTGGCCAGTTTCTTCCAGGCTGCCGGGTCGGCCCCGTTCGGGCCCATCACGAAATCCACCGGGCCAATCCCGAGTTCCAGGAACGAGATGCGAAACGTGCCGGGCTGCGGTTGCTCTTCCACCAGCAGATCGTAGCCCACATAGGTGAGGCCGGCTTCGTCGCGGAAGTACCGGTGCGTGGCGGAATAACCGCCGGCCTGGGCGCGATAGACCGTGCGGCTGCTGGAAGATGGAATAAAAGGCAAGACCGGCACCGGCGGCTCCGTGCGCGTTTCGAACCGCACACCCACCATGGACGACACGCCGCCAGAGAAGGTGCTGGTCCAGACAGTCTGCGCGTGGGCGGAAGCGGCAATTGCCAGCAGCAACGCAAATGGCTTCACGTGGTGAGGTCCCCTGTGGCTTTATTATATGCTCCGTTGGAGAAGGCTGCGGGTGGACTCTATAGCGCCGTCCTTGCGCGGCTTAGGGCGACTTCGAGCATTGAGCTCAACCGATCTGGAGTCTCCCCGGAATTCCGAAAATTGCGGGTTTGTTCCGGCCGGTCAGCACGAGTCCCGGACCGTCCGGCATTCCGCAGTACGCCGCATCCAATTCGTGATACTTACTCCAAGGGTGTTCCTGGCCTGCAAATTTGACAACAAAAAGAAGCGAACCCAAACAACCGTTCTCACTGTAAGGTCCACCGTCCCGCTCAATACCATAGGCTATGCCCTTCAAACCGGTAATCGTTCGCACAGTCGCCTCTTCGTCGAGATAAATCTCATCACTGGCTTTCCCGCCTGTACCGTTGTTCGCTGCGCCTCCAACGAGATTGATTTTCACGCCGCGAATCTTCCGTGCCGGTTCACCGGTATTCCCTATGATTACCGCCGTGATTACGACGCGCACCAGTCCGTGTTCCATTCGGCCGGCTTCACTTGCCCAGGTGATATGGCTGCCGGACTCGTTGGCGAACATCTCCATTGGCGAAGGGGCGTGGACAGGCTTTGGAGAAACGGGTTGAGCGATACCCGAGGCGACAACTAACAGACAGCCCACCACAATTCGTAGTGTGCCAATCATGGGCCCTCCTGATGCTTATTGATTTTAACATCCGCCCCGTTTCTTCTGTTGGACGTCAAGTCCGGCTACGCCAGCCGGCAGAGGACCTGGCCGGGCTTGACGGAGTCGCCGGGCTTCACCGAGACTTCTTCCACAATTCCAGCCATGGGAGCTCCAATCGCGGTCTGCATCTTCATGGCTTCTATGGTGACCACGGGGTCGTCGCGTCGCACCCGCAAGCCCGGCGCGACCGATACCGACACCACGGCTCCGGCGATGGGACTACGGCAGATCTTATCGCCCGGGATCACGTCGCTGGGCGGCGGCGGATGGCCGACCGCGGCGGGCATCTCCGGTTCGTCATCGGAGCGGAACTCGGCGTCTTCCGGCAGGATGTCCACCTCCACGTCGTAGCTGGTCCCCTCCACGTTGATGCGCAGCTTCACGAACTCTCCTTCTTTTCGGGCTCGCGGCGCGGGAGGTTCCACGACTTTCCGGGGACGGATGATGATGGGGATGCGGATGCGGATTCTGGTACCGGGCCGGCTTTTGGGCTCGTCCTTCTCACTCGCCATGGCCATGGCCGCGGTGGCAGCGGCGGCGATGGCAACCAGGTGACGCGGCGGAATTCGGTCGGCCATTCAGGTTCACCTATAACGGTATGTTGCCGTGTTTTTTGGTGGGCCGGAGTTCGCGTTTGGCCGCCAGCGCATCCAGCGCGGTGGCCAACTCGGCGCGAGTTTCCGCCGGTTCGATGATATCGTCCACCAGGCGCGCCGCCGCCGCCACGTAGGGGGTGGAAAACGTCTCGCGATATTCGTTGATCAGTTCCTGGCGGCGGAGTTCCTGATCGTCGGCGGCGGCGATTTCGTGCCGGAACACAATTTCGGCGGCGCCCTCGGCGCCCATCACCGCGATCTCCGCCGAGGGCCAGGCGAACACGCGGTCCGCGCCCAGGTCCTTGGAGCACATGGCAATATACCCGCCGCCGTACGCCTTCCGGACCACCACCGTAAGCTTTGGGAACAGTCGCAGCCGCATACGCAAACAGCAGCTTGGCCCCGTGCCGGATGATGCCGCCGTGCTCCTGATCGATACCGGGCAGGAAGCCCGGCACATCCACCAGGGTGACCAGCGGAATATTGAAGGCGTTGCAGAAGCGGATGAAGCGCGCGCCCTTATCGGAAGCGTTGATGTCCAGCGCGCCCGCCAGCACGCAGGGCTGGTTGGCGACGATGCCCACCGGTGCGGCCGGCGATGCGCGCAAAACCGATCACGATGTTCCGGGCGAATTCCTTCTGCACTTCCAGGAAATCGGCGCGATCCACAATCCGGTTGATGATCTCACGCACATCGTAGGGGAGTTTGCTCTCTTCCGGCACGATGTGGTTGAGGGCCTCGTCGCGCAGGTGGCGCCGGTCGATATCGGCGCGCGGCGGATCCTCCTGGTTGTTCGAAGGCAGAAACGCCAGCAGGCGTTTGCAGAGCTTGATCGCCTCCAGGTCGTTATCGGCGATGAAATGAACGACGCCGGAGCGGTCCATCTGCGCGCGCGCGCCGCCCAGTTGTTCGGGCGTGATTTCTTCCCCGGTCACCTGCCGGATGACGGCCGGGCCGGTGATGAACATGTAAGCGTATCGCGTCTGGATGATGAAATCCGTCAGGGCCGGACTGTACGCCGCGCCTCCGGCGCAAGGGCCGCAGATCAGCGAAACCTGCGGCACCACGCCGGAAAGCTGGACATTGGCGTGGAACACGCGGGCATAGCCGGCCAGGCTGCCCACGCCTTCCTGCACGCGGGCGCCGCCGGAATCGTTGATGAACACGAACGGCGAGCCGGTGGTCAGCGAGTAGCGCATGGCATCGGCGATCTTGCTGCCGTGGACCTCGCCCGCGGAGCCTCCGGCGACCGTGAAATCCTGGCTCGCCACGTAGACCGTGCGGCCCCCTATGCGTCCGCTGCCGGTGACCACGCCATCGGCCGGCAGGGGCTTACCGGCCATGCCGAAATACGTGGCGCGATGCCGCGCAAACATGCCCGTCTCCTGGAAGCTCTCGCGATCCAGCAGATACTTGAGGCGTTCGCGCGCGGTCAGCTTGCCTTCCAGGTGCTGCTTGTTGGCCCGCTCCGCTCCCCCGCCCTGGCGCAGCAACTCTTTCGCATGCTCCAGAGCCGCAATCTTTTCTTTGGACAGCTCCGTAACCGACATATTCAGTTCTGCAAGTCTTATATTAACGCGGCGTCGCGGGTTCCGGTATACAATACCAACTTGTGCCCACACAAGCGGTGGTCCGAAGGACGGCGCTTTCCGGCGCCGAGTGGCGTGTCCTCCTCCTTCTGGTAATCTCCGGATTCCTTAACTATTTCGACCGCTCCAACCTTTCCGCCGGAGCCACCGATATCCAGCGCGAATTGCACCTCTCCAACTATCAACTGGGCGTGCTGCTCTCGGCATTCTTCCGGACCTATGCCGCGTTTCAACTCTTCGGGCTCGCCGGATGGCTGGTGGACCGGTTCAACGTGTGCTGGATCCTCGGGGCCGGGTTCTTTCTCTGGTCCGCGGCTACCGCCGTTACCGGCGTGGCCCAGACCTTCACCATGGTGTTCACGCTCCGCCTGATGCTGGGGATGGGGGAATCCATCGCCTACCCGGCCTACTCGCGGATTCTGGCCAACAATTTTCCGGAGCACCACCGCGGATTCGCCAATGCCGTCATCGACGCCGGCACCAAACTCGGGCCGGCACTGGGCACCCTGCTGGGCGGCTTGCTGATGGCGGTGTACGGATGGCGCGCGTTCTTCATCGCGCTGGGCTTCAGCAGCCTGCTGTGGCTGGTGCCGTGGCTCATCTGGATGCCGCGTGGAACCGGCGTGGCGGCGCGGCAGGATCCGGAGGGAATCCCGTCGTGCTGGGCCATTTTGAAACAGCGATCCGCATGGTTCAGCGCGCTGGGTCTGTTCTGCACCAACTACTTCTGGTATTTTCTGCTGACGTGGCTGCCGCCGTACCTGGAGGAGGAGCGGCATTTCTCGAAAGAGAAAATGGCATGGTTCGGTTCCGCGGCTTACTTTGCCGTGGCGATTTCCGGAGTCGCGGCGGGCTGGGTGTCGGACCGCCTGATTGCCCGCGGAGGCACGCCCACGCGCGTGCGCAAAACGTTCTGCGGCATCGGCCTGCTGTTTTCCACCCTGATTCTGCCGGTTTCGGTGATCGATAACGACCGCACCGCCATGGTGCTGCTGATGATCGCCTGCCTGTCTTACGGACTTTTCAGCTCCAACCTTTTCGCCATCACCCAGACTCTGGCGGGACCGCGCGCGGCCGGCAAATGGACCGGCATGCAGAACGGCTTCGGCAATCTGGCGGGAGTCGCGGCGCCGTGGCTTACCGGCTTTATCGTGCAACAGACCGGCCGCTTCTACCTGGCATTCCTGGTCGCCTCGGTGGTGGCTCTGTTGGGCGCGGCCTGTTTCGTGTTCGGTATCGGCACCATCCGCCAGATAAACTGGCAGGAGCAATGAAGCGGCAGTTGTTCTTCGTCGATGTCATCTGGTTCGTCTTCTGGACGATCGTGATCGCAATGCGCGCGCCGGCGAGCCCGCGCTTCTATGCCGGAATGGGTTTGGTGGCGGTATCTTTTGCCTTGTGGATGCTGGCGCGTTACCAGCTCGGAAGCTCTTTCCGCGCGACGGCTCAGGCACACAAACTGGTCACCACCGGCCTGTATTCCAGGATTCGCAATCCCATTTACCTGTTCGGTCAACTGGCATTTCTGGGGCTGGCGATTGCCTGGAACACACCGCTGGGATACGGCATCTTCGTGCTCATGATTCCTGTGCAGATGCTGCGCGCCCGCAAAGGAGCGCGCCGTCCTGGAAAACGCCTTCGGAGACGAGTACCGCGCCTACCGCGCGCGCACCCGGTTTTAAGAAGGGGTTTAAAAAAGGGGACAGACGCATTTAAAAAATGCGTCTGTCCCCTTTTTGATTCTCGATAACGCGAGGCTAATCCTACAGCCCACGGAAGAAGTTCTGTCCGACCCACTTGAACCGCTCCGAAGTCAGAGCATGGAGTTCAGGAGACTTTCATCTCCACAGAGCCGGCGGCAGAAGATGGCGGCGCGTCCGCGCCAAGTGCACGAAAAAGGGGACAGACGCATTTATAAAATGCGTCTGTCCCCTTTTTCGTGCACCTTTTTCGTGCAGCCTAAACTTTCCGGCGATCGCGCCGATCTTCTGTGAGTGACTGATTTAGCACCGCCCCGGGGCCGCACCCGCGGCCGCCTCCAAAAGGCGCGCGAACTTGGCTACCTCAACGCCGCCTGCGATCCGCGCCTCGCCGGCCTCCACAGCCAGTGGTGCTGGCGCCTCAAGATTCCCGTCATCTGGATGGAACGCCGTTCGCCGCACTCGCGTTTCGGACGAGTCCACCTGGACCTGTTCACCACACCTCGCGCATTGACTCCCGCCGGACGTGCTGCCCTCAGGGACCTCACCGAGCGCCTGGGCATCGGCGGAGCCGTTGCCGTCTCTTCACACGACGCCTGTTGGGACCGGGTACCCCTCCGGCAACTCGAACATCTGGCGGGCGCCGTCTTCCGCGCCGTCAATCGTCCCGGCAATTACCAGTGGGACCTGCCACAGCCCGCAATCAGCCAGGGGCCAGCCAAACTGCTGCCCTTTCCGGAGCGTGCCACGGCGTAAACCTACTGCTCCGCCACCCGCGTCAGTTCGTCGATGGTCCGCTGCAAACCGGCCGCCGCGCGCCGGTTCAGGCGGATCGTGAACCAGAACCAGGCCACCATGATCGCCAGGCCCGGAAGCGCACGCCACCAGTCCGCCGGATGCTCCGGCCGGATCTTCGGCGCGATCACCGCCAGGGAGAATACCACCACCCCCGGCATCAGCGGACCCAGATACCACAGCCCGATAGAGCGCAACAGGTCGCGCTGCCGCTCCAGTTCCCGCCGGTGAAAGGCCACGCAGCTTTCGAATCCGCCGCCCGCCGGCACGTTTTCCGGCGCAGCCTGCCGGTTCATACGATAGATCACGAAAACCATGCCCGCGATGGTAAGCAGCGACCCCGCGCGCTCCATGGGGCTTGGGAATACATATAGAAACAGCCCGAAGACCACGATCATCACAACGGCGACCGTGGTTTCCCGCCGGTTGCGCATCCGGATCTGCCGTTCGAACCGGACCGCTTTGCTTCGAATTTCGTCCATCGACATCATGAGTGGCTCCACATGCTGGCTCTGCCAGATTTCCATCGGATCGTCCGGGGAAGATTCATTCACCATGGCGTGCTCCTTGGTAGAACTGCCGGGTCAGGATTTGCTTGATGCGGTGGATCTTGGTCGCCGCATTGCCGGGCGAAATCCCCGTAATTTCGCCGATGGCCGCCGCGTCCATCCCTTCCAGATAAGAGAGAATCACCTGCCGGTCCAACGGCTTCAATCGCTGGATCAAGGACAGCAGGCGCTCGAGCGCGCGGGCGCGATCCACCCCCACCTCCGCCGTCTCCCCACCCGCCGGGGTATCCAGGTCTTCCAGGCTCACCAGCGGCGCATTGTTGCGGCGCTGCCGCATCACGTAGGAAGTGGCCGCATTGTGCGCCACTCGATACACCCACGTGCGCAGGGAACATAGCCCGTCAAAGGAGGCAAAGCTCCGCCATAACGCGATGTGAATCTCCTGCGCCAGGTCGCGGCGCCGGTCGGCATCGGCCTCGTAGGCCCGTGCCAGGCGTTCCATGGCGGCTCCATAACTGCCCGCCGCTTCGCGGTACAGCTCATCCTGTCCCACAACCAGATAGTCGCTGATTTCCGGCGCTTCTTACAGGGATTTTCGCGCGTGCCGCCGGCTTAGTAGCCGTTGTCCCGCAGCTTCTCCACTGTGAGCCCGGTTTTGATATCCAGCTTACGCAGCAGCTTTTCTACATGCTTGGCCAGCACGTCGCACTCCAGGTTGAGCCGCGAGCCGGCGCGGTACCCCGCCAGCGTCGTGTTCCGGTAGGTGTGCGGAATAATCGTCACGCTCAGCACGTCCCCCTCCAGCGCCGCAATCGTAAGGCTGATTCCGTCGATCGCGATGGAGCCCTTGTACACCAGGAACGCGTCCAGATCCGCCGGTACGCGAATCCGCAGCCACCAGTTTTCGTCGCCCAGTTCTTCCAGGCTCGAGAAACTCGCCGGTTCCGTCCACGTGCCCCTGCACAATGTGACCGCTCAGGCGCCCGCTCGGCGACATGGGCCGCTCCAGGTTCACCCGCGACCCGGCCCGTAGCCCGCCCAGATTGCTGCGGCGGAGCGTCTCCGGCGCCAGGTCCGCCGAGAAGGAATCGGGCTTCAGATCCACCGCGGTCAGGCAAACGCCGTTCACCGCGATGCTCGCCCCTTCCGTCATATCGCTCATCACCGTGCCGCACCGCACCTTCAGGCGCGCCCCGGCGGCCCGCGATTGCACCGCGTCCACGGCGCCCAGTTCCTCAATAATCCCGGTGAACATCCACGTATCCTTCCACGGCGAATTCGTCCGGCGGAATCGCATGCAGGGTGATGCCGTGAATGCGGATGGCATCGCTGCGACGCCGCCGCCCGATTCCGCCGGCCAGTGGCAGCGCCTCCAGCCCGCCCAGAATTTTGGGCCCGTAGTAAAAGAAGACGCGATCCACGCAGCCTCCCTCCAACGCCGCCCAGTTCACTTTGCTGCCCGCCTCGATCATCAGCGAAAGATACCGCCGCCCGGCCAGCCACCCGATAGTGCTCCGCAGGTCGCTGCGCCCGCCCGCGCCGTCGAACACCAACACTTGAATGCCGCGGGCCTCCAGCGCCTTGCGGCGGTCCGGGGACGAGGCCGATGTCGTCACCACCGCCACATCCTGGTTGGCGCTGCGGACCATTTTCGAATCCAGCGGCAGGCGCAGTTGCGAATCCAGCACGATCCGCATCAGCGGCCGGCTGCGCGCCATGCCGGTACGGTCGGTCAGGGCGCAATCGTCCGCCAGCACGGTACCGATTCCGGTCAGAATGGCGTCGTGATCGTGGCGCAGTTCCTGCACGTGGGAACGCGCCCGCTCGCTGGTGATCCAGCCACGATTATCGTCCGGCGCCGAGATCTTCCCGTCCAGCGTGATGGCCGTTTTTAGCGTCACCAGCGGACGGCCGGTACGCATGAAATGCACGAACGGCTCATTCAGCTTCAGAGCCTCGGCGACGAATTCCGGCATCATCGCCACTTCCACCCCAGCGGCTCGCAGTTTGCGGAAACCTTCGCCGGCCACCAGCGGATTGGGATCCTCCATCGGCGCCACCACACGCGCCACTCCCGCCGCAATCAAGGCTTCGGCGCATGGCGGCGTCCGTCCCTGGTGCGAGCAGGGTTCCAGATTCAGGTATAGCGTGGCCCCGCGCGCCTTCCCGCCGGCCTCTCGCAGGGCGATCGCCTCCGCATGGTCCACGCCGCCGTACGTATGAAAGCCTCGCCCCACCACTTCGCCGTCGCGCACCACTAGCGCGCCCACCATGGGGTTGGGACTCGCCAGCGCCCGGCCTTTCCGAGCCAGGTCCAGCGCTTCGCGCATATATGCCGGATTCATTTTTCGAAAAGGGAAGCGATAAACTTTTCGGAGTCGAACGGCAGCAGGTCGTCCACTTTCTCGCCCACCCCGATGTAACGGATCGGCAGGTTCAGCTCGCGCGCGATGGCCACCACGATTCCGCCCTTGGCCGTGCCGTCGAGTTTGGTGAGGACGATGCCCGTCACGCCGCTCGTGTCAGTGAACTTACGCGCCTGCTCCAGCCCGTTCTGCCCGGTAGTGGCGTCCAGCACCAGCAGCACTTCGTGCGGGGCATCGGGAATCACCTTCTTGGCCGTGCGATCCATCTTCTGCAATTCGGCCATCAGGTTCTCTTTGGTCTGGAGCCGGCCGGCGGTGTCTACGATCACGTAGTCCGTCCGCCGCGCGCGGGCCGCGTTTAAAGCGTCGAACAGCACCGCGCTCGGGTCGCTGCCCTGATTCTGGCGGATCACCGGAGTGCCGGTGCGCTCGCCCCAAATCTCCAACTGTTCGATGGCAGCCGCGCGAAACGTATCGGCGGCGCACAACAGCACCGAGCGTTGCTCGCTCTTGAATCGCTGACTCAGTTTGCCGATAGTGGTGGTCTTGCCCGACCCGTTCACGCCCACCACCAGGATCACCGCGGGCGGCTCGGTGACGCGCGCCGGCGCCCGTTCGCTGGCCTCCAGAATTTCCAGCAGATGCTCCCGGATCATGCCCTTCACTTCACCGGCGTCGGCCAGTTGATGGCGGCTGGCCCGCTCGCGAATCCGTTCCAGAATCTCCTCGGTGGTGCGCACCCCGATGTCCGCTGAAATCAGCGTGTACTCCAGTTCGTCCAGCAGGTCGGCGTCGATTTCCTTCTTACCCTGCAGCGCGTCTTCCAGCGCATTGACCAGCCCGGCGCGCGTCTTCTGCACGCCGCTTTTCAGTTTTTCCAGAAGAGTGGGCTCTTGCTCCACAGAGCCGAACAGAGTTTGAATCATTTTGCTTCTAGTATACTAGCCACGGACATGGGCTCTGACATTCAAAAGGTGGCTCTCTTCGGCGCGGCCGGCGCCGTAGGCCATGCCGTAGCGCCGGAACTGGCGCGGCGGGGTATTCCGTTTCGCGCGGTCGGACGCAATCGCGCGCGCCTCGAAAGCGAGTTCGGCAAGCTGCCGCAGGCGGAGATCTTCGATGCCGACCTGAGCGATCTGCGTGCCGCGGGCGCCGCCGCGCGCGGCGTCGATACGATCGTCTATTGCGTGGGTCTTCCCTACCCTTCGCATCACCTCCACCCGGTGCTGATGCGCACCACGCTGGAAGCCGCCTCCGCCATGCAGGTGAAGCGAATCGTGCTGATATCCAGCGTCTATGGATACGGAGTTCCGCGCGCCTCACGCGTCGCCGAAACACACCCGCGCGAGCCGCAGACGCGCAAGGGCGCATACCGCAAACAGCAGGAGGACCTGGTCCTGGACGCGCACCGTAAGGGCACCTTGGCGGGCCTCATCGTGCACCTGCCGGATTTCTACGGCCCGCATGCCGATATCGGACTGGCCAACCCGATCTTCCGTGCCGCCCTCGCCGGAAAAACCGCCAACTGGGTGGGCCCCGTGAACACGCCGCACGAGTTCGTCTTCATGCCCGACGCCGGACCGGTCGTGGTGGACCTGCTCATCCGTCCCGAGTGTTACGGCGAAGCCTGGAACTTCGGCGGTCCCGGCGAAATCAATACCATGGATTTCATCACCCGCATCTACCGCGCCGTGGGTCGCGCCCCCAAGTACCGAACCGGCGGCCGCGGCCTGCTGAAACTGCTCGGCTATTTCAATGCCGATATCCGCGAAGTGGTGGAAATGCTCTATCTGCAGGAAACGCCCGTGATCCTGGACGACAGCAAGCTCGCCGCCAAACTCGGGCCGCTGCACAAGACCAGTTACGACGAAGGCATTCAGAAAACGCTGGCGTGGATGAAGCCGCCGCGGTAACTTCAAGTCGCGAGCGAAGGTATATACTGTCCAACCATGAAGAGATTTCTGCCTTTGCTCTTACTCGGTTCCTGCGCTTTTGCGCAAACTCCGCCGCTCGAAGAACTGATCGCCGCGGCCCGCGGGGGCCCGTCCGCCGCCGGCCTGAAGGATCGCATCACCAAAACGCTTTCCGCGCGCGGCGGCATCGCCGTCTGGGGCCAGGATTATCTCTTCGTCGCCAATTCGCCCTCGCCCGTCACCGTCTCCATCGACCGCGAGCCCGCCGTTCCCATGGCGCAGATCCCAGACTCGACCCTGTGGATGCTGCTTACCAAAATGCGTACCGGCGTCACTCATCCGTATCAGTACTACGCCGACGGCAAGCCGCTGGGCGCGCGCGGCGATGCGGTGGGCTACAATCCCGATTCGTATCCCAAAGCGGGCGTCCCGCGCGGCACCGTCAGCGAGAAGCGCACCATCGTGAGCAAAATCTATGACGGCATGACGTCCAATTACTGGGTCTATGCCGCGCCCGGGGTCGATCCCGCCGTTCCCGCGCCCCTGATGGTGTGGCAGGACGGGCAGGGGCAGGTTGGCGAGTTCTCGCACTCGCGCCTCTTCACCGTCACCGAAAATCTGGTCGCCCAGAAACTGTTGCCGCCGCTGGTTTACGTGATGATCTCAGCCCGGCCAGTCTCCCGAAGGCCGGGCTATGCGCTCCATCGAATACGATACGGTGAGCGATCGCTACGCCCGATTCCTGATGGAAGAGGTGCTGCCCGAAGTCGAGAAGACTTACAAACTCCGGCAGGATGGGTACAGCCGCGCCATCGGCGGCGAATCCTCGGGCGGTATCTGCGCTTTCAACGTGGCGTGGCTCATGCCAGATAAGTTCGCCCGCGTACACTCCGCGGTGGGCAGCTTCACCTCGATTCAATGGCACCCGGAGGAAAAGCTGGAGGGCGGCAACGTCTATCCTTTCAAAGTCCGCAAAGAACCCAAGCGCAACATCCGCGTGTGGATGAGCGACGGCTCCGACGACCTGGAAAACCAATTCGGTTCCTGGCCCATGCAGGCCATCCAAATGGCCAATTCGCTGAAGCTGCGCGAGTACGATTTCCATTTCCGCTTCGGCACCGCCGCCCATGGAGGAGCGCAGGCCGCCCTCGATCTTCCCGAGTCCCTGGCCTGGCTCTGGCGCGACTACGATGCGTCGAAAACCACCCAGGATTTCCGCATGGACCCCGCGGAGAGGCAAAAGCCGTTTTTCCGTGTTACCATCACCAGCCGCGACCCCTGGTAGCACTTAGTACGATTGGTAACATTCGACCCTCCCGTCCGGTAACTGGAACCCCTCTGGAGATGCCGGCCGGAAACGCCTTCCCGCAGTGCGCATCCTATGTATTAGGAGGAAAATAATGCGAAAGCTACCAATACTGCTGACCTTTGCTCTTCTCTCAGTAACATGTGTTATGGCAGACAAGGGGAACAAACAGAAACAACCCCACGATGACGTCTTCACCGCTGGTCCGGCGAATGCGACCCAATTGTCCAAGCAGATCCGGCATAACCTTCTGATGTTGCCGTATTATTCGATCTTCGACGACCTGACGTTTCAGGTGAATGACGGCGGCGTCGTAACGTTACAAGGCGCGTGCCCTCCCGAGCCGCCGTGGAACATCAAGTCCGATGCCGAAAACGCCGTTAAGAACATACCCGGCGTCACCAGGGTGGATAACGAGATTAAGGTTCTTCCGTTGTCTCCCATGGACTGGGACATTCGACGCGCCGAGGCCCGGGCCATCTACGGTAACGCGGATATCGGGACGCGCTACGGTTTTCAGGCGCTGCCCTCGATCCATATCATTGTGGACAATGGACACGTAACGCTGGATGGCGTGGTGGACAATCAACTGGATGACACCCTGATCCGGACCCGCGCTAATTCCGTTCCTAACGTCTTCTCCGTGACCGATAACTTGATTATTCAAAATGGCTCGAAGAAGAAGTAGGAGCGTCAACCAAAGGCTCACTCGTAGCGCAGTGCCTCCAATGGGTCGACCGTGGATGCCCGGCGCGCGGGAAGATAGCAGGCCGCGGCTCCAACCGCGGCCAGCAAGGCGGATGCCAGGGCCATGACACCGGCTCCGGATCCACCGATTCCGTATAGCATGGCTCCGAGGAATTTGCCGATGCCGAACGAGAGGGGCAAGCCAATGGCGAGTCCGATGGCCGTGAGCAACAGGCCTTCGCGCAGAACCATCTTCAGCGCTTCCGCCGGCCGCGCGCCCAGGGCCATTCGAATGCCGATCTCGCGCGTCCGCAGCGCAACGCTGTAGGAACGGACTCCGTACAGCCCGATCATGGCCAACAACAGGGCTACTGCGCCAAAGAGTGTGAACATGCGCGCGCCGGTACGGACAATCCAATAGTCGAAGCTGCCTTCCAGGTGATCGCGCATCGTCGAGAATTTGAGGATGGGAAGGTGGGGATCCTCCGCCTGCACAACGCCGCGCAGGGTTTGGATCAACGCGGCTTCGGCACGCGGTCCCAGAGCCGCGGTCCTTATGTGAATGTGAGTATCGGCCAGGTATTCCTGTCCGAACGGCACATAGACCTGGGGCTGAACATCTTCTCCGATAAAACGCAGCCGTAAGGTAGAGGCGACGCCTACCACTTCGGCATCCTGTAGAGCTGCTGCGCCTCCGGCGCTGGAGTCCGAGTTGATTTGGAGATGACGCCCCAGCGGGTCCTGACCGGGCCACAGCCGGGATGCCGCAACCTGATCTATGATTACCACGCGAGCCCTGCCGCCCGCGTCCGCACCGTTGAAGGCGCGGCCTCGCAGTAGCGGAATTTCCAGGGTGCGGAAGTAATCCGGTCCCACCAGGTTGAATGCCGCGTCCACCGCCTTGGCGTCCCGAGTCGCGTGGAGAGCGCGGCTCATGCTGATGATGCCGAACGGAATCGTGGCGCCAAGGCTCACCGATTGCACCCCGGGCACAGCGCGCAGGCGCTCTACCAGCGCAGCATAGATTTGGCGGCCGCGCGCTTCGTTGTAGCCCGCCAGGCTGGCATCGGTCTCGAAGACCAGTTCATCGGCAATGCGGAAGCCGGGGTTCATCTGCGCGGCGCTGACCGAACTGCGGAGGAACAGGCCGGCGGCGGTCAGCAGCGCCAGGGACAGCGAAACCTGGCAGATCACCAGAACGTTGCGGCGCGAAAAGATACGGCGCGGCCGGGCTCCGGCGGTCTCTTCGCGCTCGCTCGATTTCAACGCCGCCACCAGGTTCGGCCGGGATAGATTCCAGGCGGGCATCAGGCTGAACAGCACCGTGCTGCCCACGCAAAACGCGAAGGTGGCGGCGAGCACCCGGACGTCCGGCCCGGCGGTGTATACAAGGTCAAAGGGCGCCAGGCGCGAGAGCGAACGCACCAGCACCAGCGTGCTCCAGTACGCTACCACCATGCCGCCGGCGCCGCCCAGCAGCGAGAGCAGCAAACCCTCGGTGAACAGTTGGCGGACGATGTTGGCGCGGCCGCCGCCCAGTGCCAGGCGGATGGCGATCTCTTTGCGGCGCGCGCTGGACCGGGCCAGCATCATGTTGGCGACGTTCAAGGAGGCAATCAGCAGAATCACGCCGGATGCGGCCAGCAGCAGCGAGATGCTGGTCACCACCCCATTGTCGTTTTGCGGCGCATCGCTGACGCCGGTGCGGGAGAGACGATGCACGAAAAACGTCTGATCGCGATTCTCCGCGGGCCACGCCTGTGCCAGTCCCGCGGCCACGGCTTGGAGTTGCCGGTCCGCCGCCGGCAGGGTCACGCGGGCACGCAGGCGGCCCACTACAATCAGGCAGTGGTTGTCACGCGCGCTGAGGGGGCGGCCGTGACCTTCGAAGTCATTGACCACCGCCTCGTACATTCCGAGCGGCAGGTAAATTTCGGAACTGATTAGGGCCGTGGTCCCGGTGAACCCTTCAGGCGCAATTCCCACCACCTGGTAATCGCGGCCATTCACGCGGACCGATTTCGTGAGCATGTCCGGATCGGCGCCGGATCTTTTCCAAAACGAGTAGCTCACAATGGCCACCTGGATTTGACTCGACGGCCGCTCCTCGGCGCTGGTGAAGGACCGGCCCCGGAACAGCGGAACCCCCAGAGTGTCGAAATAGTTCGAGGACACCAGGTCGGCAAACGCGCGCCGGGTCTGCCGCCCCTCGGTGATGCCCACCAGCGCCATGTTGTGCGCCATGAGGCTGGAGAAGGCCGCGTTTTGCTGCCGGAGGTCGGCGTAATTCGGGTAGGAAAACGCACGGTAGGTGTCCGGCTTTCGGCTGTCGCGGCTGAAGACTCCCACGATCTGCTCCGGGTTGCGCATCACCAGCGGCTTCAGGAAAAGTGCATTCACCAGGCTGAAAATGGCGGTGTTGGCGCCGATACCCAGCGCCAGCACCGCCCCCGCCGCGACCAGGAAACCGGGCCGCTTGCCGAGGGTCCGCAAGGCATATCGCAAGTCGAAGAGCAGGTCGGTCATAACACTACGCACATACGGCGGATCGGCGGAAAAGTTCCGTCTCAGATCATTGCTAAAATCGTCCCGCGCGTGCTAAACCAAGCGTATGGACAAGACCATCCGCAAGTACCGCAGTTTGGCGGAAATGAAGGCGGATGAGTATCGCTATTGGCAGAGCCGTCCTGCGTATGAGCGGATGGAGGCGGTCGCCGAATTGACTCTGGCGGCCTACGAACTAAAAGGCATGGCCCCGGATGCACTCAGACTTCAAAGAACTCTTGTCCATCTTCAACGCCCACGGAGTTAAATACCTGATCGTCGGCGGCTATGCGGTCTCGTTCCATGCTCAGCCCCGGGCGACGAAGGATCTCGACCTCTTTGTAAGACGAGACGCCGCGAACGCTGATGCGATTTTTCAGGCGCTCGCTGCGTTCGGTGCGCCGCTCGCGGGATTGACACCCGGGGATTTTCTTGACCCGGACGGATTCTTCCGCATGGGCAGCCCGCCCCTCATGATTGAGTTACTCCCGGCAATTCAGGGTATCGAGTTCGACGTCGCTTGGGAAAGGCGGGTGGAGACCACGATCGACCGGGACACCGGACTGACCGCATTCCTGATTTCGCGCGAGGACTTGATTGTCGCCAAGCTCGCAGCCGCCAGGCCGCAGGATCTCGCCGACGTCGACGCCATACGCAAGGCGGGACAGGGGCGGGAAGACTGACACCGGCGCACCCTACGAGAGCAGAAGTTCCAGGTCTTCCTTCTTCAAATCGCGGATGAGGCTGTTGTCCTCGCCCAGAATCGCGTCCGCCAGTTCGCGCTTGGTCTTCTGTAATTCCAGGACTTTCTCTTCGACCGTGTCGCGGGCAATCAGTCGGTAAGCGAAAACCGGCTTGGTCTGGCCAATGCGATGCGCGCGGTCCACGGCCTGCGCCTCCACCGCGGGATTCCACCATGGATCCAGCAGAAAAACGTATTCCGCGGCGGTCAGATTCAGGCCCAGACCACCGGCTTTGAGGCTGATCAGGAACAGGGTGCAGGCGGGGTCGTTCTGAAAGGCTTCCACATGCGCCTGGCGGTCGCGCGTACTGCCGTCGAGATATTCGTAGCGCACGCCGGCCTCATCCAGGCGGCGGCGTACAATGGCCAGCAGGCTGGTGAACTGCGAAAATACCAGCGCCTTGTGACCCTCCTCGCGCAGTTCGTCGAGCTGTTGCAGCAGCGTTTCCAGCTTGGCGCCGGGTTCATCCACCTGTTTGGGATCGAGCAGCCCGGGGTGGCAGGCCGCCTGCCGCAGGCGCAACAGCGCTTCCAGCACGTGCATCTTGCTCTTGGCGAGGCCTTCGGTCCGCACCCGGTGCAGCAGGGTATCGCGATAGTGTGCGCGGAGTTCGTCGTAGTGGCGGCGTTGCGGACCTTCCAGTTCGCAGTAGATGGTCTGCTCGGTCTTGGACGGCAGTTCGCGCGCTACCTGCTGCTTGGTGCGCCGCAGGATGAAGGGCCGCAGGGCGTGAGCTAGAAGCTGTCGCGCTTCCGGGCTAGGATTGCGCCCCAGGCCGCCGGCCATCTTGAGCACCTTGGCTTCGCCCAACATGCCCGGATTCAGGAATTCGAAGAGGCTCCACAGTTCGCCCAGATGGTTTTCGACCGGGGTGCCGCTGAGCGCCAGGCGGTGTGTGCCGCGCAGCAGGCGGACCGCTTTGGCGGACGCGGTGGAAGCGTTCTTAACGGCCTGCGCTTCATCCAGCACCACGTAATCGAACTGGATTTCAGACAGGCTGGCTGCATCGCGAAGCAGCGTTCCATAGGTGGTCAGCACCAGGTCGTGCTCCGGAATCAACGCCAGATCGCGCGCCGTGCCGGTGTGTTCCAGGACGCGCAACTGCGGCGTGAAACGGGCCGATTCCTCGCGCCAGTTGAACATCAGAGATTTGGGAGCGACCACCAGCGAGGGTCCATGCTCGCCCCTGCGGCTTTCCACGACGGCCAGCACCTGGGCGGTTTTGCCGACGCCCATATCGTCCGCGAGGCAGCCGCCGAAACCGAACTCGCGCAGAAACTCCATCCAGCCCAGGCCTTCGCGCTGATAGTCGCGGAGCTGACCCTGGAAACCGCCGGGCTGCGGGGACGCTTTTACGCCGTGGAATCCTCTCACACGGTCGCGCATGCGCTGGAACAGTTCATCGACGCGGACTTCCGGCTGGGCGGCAAGCAGCGCATCCAGCAGCCCCGCCTGGTTCTGGCGGAAGCGCAGATGATCCTTCTCCGATGAGCCCAGACCGGCAAGCGGCGCGAAGCGGGCCAACCACTCTTCCGGAAGCAGTCCGAAGCTGCCGTCGCCCAGCGGAACCATTGTGTCGCCGCGCCGCAGGGCGGAGAGCAGTTGCGGCAGGCTGGCTTTGACGCCGCCGTAATCCACTTCGGCATGGAGTTCGAACCAGTCGATTCCGCTGCGCACATCTACGTGAGCTTCGCCGGGACGGCGGAAGGCCTTGCCTTCGGCCTCCACATGCCAGCCGCTTTGAATCAGCTCGCGAACCGAGCGTGGCATCGCCTTGGTAGCCAGGCGCCAGGCGCCTTCGGTGCCCGGCTTCAGTCCCAGGTCCTTCAGCACTTCCCGGGCGGCGGCCTCGGCAGCGGAGTCGCGCACCACGTACAGCCGCTCGTCGGGGACCCAGATGCCGCCCCCGCCCTTATCCAGCATCCACCCGCGGCCGTAGTCGAGGAGCAGGCGGGCTTCAAAATAATCGCCGTTCCAATCGCGCTTGTTCACGATTCGCAAACCCAGCTTGGGCGGCTGGCGGCGCTGTTCGAATCGCAGAGGCTCGTCCACCTGTATGGGAGGAATGCTCGGGCAATCCAGCAGATGGGCCAGCACGGTATCGCGGTCGCGATCGGGGAAAGGGATTCGCTTGAGCTTACGAAGTTGGTCTACCCAGGCATACCCACCCGCCGCGTCGAAGCGCGCCACCGCATGATCCGTCACCACGAAGCCGCTTTCCAGCAGCAGCCTGGGTTCGTCCAACGGCATGGCCTCGCTGCCGCGACGCAGCGAGCCGGTGATGTTCCACTGGTCGCGATCGTCCTGGCGCACTTCGAGCCACAGCTTCCAGGGCTCGCCCTCGTCCCAGGTAGCCGCGACCAGATGGTTCGCTCCGGCCTCGGGGAGCACCATCAGGCGGCCGGCCGCCGACGCCATGGGGAGCACCTTCGCGGCCAGCAGGTTCGGGAGAGCTTTGCGCGGCACCGTCGAAAGCGATGAGCCGTAGCGCGAATTGTACGTATAGGAAAACGAATAGGTATCCGCGCCGCCCAACATCAGGCTGAGGATCTCGGCATCCAAAGCGTCAGGCAGGGAATCCACTCGCGCCGGCGCCACGCGGAATTCCTTGTATTGGGTGAGTTCGCCGTTTTTCTTCCGCGAGCGCGCGAACAATTCCACCACGATGGCGCCGGCGGTTTTCGAACCGGGTACATCCACCGCATACACAAGCTCCAGACCCTGTGGCCACGAATACGGTTCCCGCAGCGACTCCTCCAGCCCGCGACGCACGGCCGACAGATGGTCCTGCCATGGCGGAGGCTGCGGAGGCGGAGGGATGGGCGCGGCGCGCCGGCCGAAATCGTAGATGGGCCGGACGTCCAGCGGAGCCGCACCGTCCTGCGCCAGTTTCAGAGACCGCTCGCCGGCGGCGGCGGACAAAGCCCCTTCCCGGTCCGCTTGCAGGATGACGGCCCAGACGTGCACACAACTGTGGTAGCCGCGGAATTGGGCGCAGGTACAGTAGGTGCCGAGCCGCCCGTTGCCGGCGAGGGCCAGCTTGACTTCGTAGAGCCGGCCATCGGCAACATTGCCCTGGGCGTGGTCATCGCTTTTGCCGGTGAGCCGCACCGAGCGGCTATCGAACAGCCGCTGGCCGCGATACTGTGTCTTGCGGTCGAATTGAAATGCAAGTTTCGAGACAAGCCCCATTGGTGTGGACTATCCATTGTAACGGCTGGGTGTGGCATTCGAGGAGAATGGCGGCGCGCGCGGTACCATCGCGGTATGGCCGCTGAACCGTCGGTGACCGTCCTGCTCCAGGCCTGGAGGGATGGCGACCGCACTGCATTGGACCGCGTGGTGCCGCTGGTATATGCGGAACTGCGCCGGATCGCGGCCGGGTATCTGCAACGCGAACCTGACGGTCATACCCTGGAACCCACCGCTCTGGTACATGAGGCGTACATCCGGATGGCGGCGGACGGCGACTCGAATTTCGAGAATCGCGCGCATTTCCTGGGGGTGGCGGCGCGCGTCATGCGGCACATCCTGGTGGATCACGCGCGCCGCCGGCTGGCCAACAAGCGCAGTGGCGGGGCGCGCGTGCCTATGCGCGACGATTTGCCATTCACCGAACCGCGGGCCGCCCTGCTGGTCTCTTTGGACGAGGCGTTGATCGATCTGGAACGTCAGGATCCGGAGAAGGCCAAAATCCTCGAGCTGAAATTCTTCGCCGGAATGACCGCTGAGGACAGCGCCATCTGGCTCGGCGTTTCGGTGCACAAGGTCAACCGGCAGATGCGGCTGGCGCAAGCCTGGCTGCGCCGTCAGTTGCACGAAGCCGAGTTGCTGGGGTAGCGCTCCGCGGCGGCGGTCATCCGTTCGTCCGCGTCAGCCAGTGCATCATGTTCAGCATCAACTGGCGATTGTCCGACCGCCGGCCGGCCCCCGCCAGTTGCGCGGTCAGCACCACCACCCGGCCGCGCCCGAATTCGAAAGCCACCCCTTGGGACTGCAAAAACGGCACGCTGCCCGGCGGTCCCGCCACTTCGCTGCCGCCGAAGCTCATCGCATTGGTGACGTCGTCCCCCATCGGGCCGGCCACTTCGAAACGGGCCGCGCCGGCGGGCGTGTCCATCAACCTCGCGCCGAACGCGCCCGCCAGCCTCTGCGACGCTTCCCCCGCCGGAGGCCGGTCGGCGATCAACAGCAGCGCGCCGCCGCGGTTCACCCAATCGCTCACCGCCGCCACCTCCGCCGCGCTGAACGCATCCGCGTGCAGATGCAGCCCCAGCGGCCGCAGCGCGCCCTTCCACCCCATGGCATCCACCACCACCAGCACCCACGTGCCGCGAAATAACTCCGGCACGAACTCCTGCCGGTTGCGCGATACCTGGTAGCCGTCGAACGCAAGCAATTGCATCAGGCCGTCCAGCCGCGGGTCGGCGGCCGGCCGGTTCCAGTGGCCGCGATCCACCAGCACCGCCGGACCGTGCCGGTAGGTCGAATGGTGGATCCGGCTCGTGGAGCTGTACACCGCGTCGCTCTGCGGCCACACCGCCCACACCACCCCCACAATCGCCACCGCTACGCCTGCCTGGAACATTCGATCCAGATTCATAGTCAAAGGTCTTTGGGGGGTATACTAGCACGCCATGCTGGAAGTGAGGAATCTGGTAAAGCGGTACAACCGGGTGCGCGTGGTGGACGACGTCAGTTTCGTGATCCGCCCCGGGGAAATCCTCGGCTACCTGGGCCCCAACGGCGCCGGCAAAAGTACCACCGTCAAAGTGCTCACCGGCCTCATCGAACCGACCGACGGCGAAATCCTCTTCAATGGCGTGGACGTCCGCAAAGACTTCGTCGCCTTCCAGCGCCGCCTTGGCTATGTGCCCGAAGAAGCGCATCTCTACCCCCACCTGACCGGCCGCGAATACCTGCAACTGATCGGCCGCCTGCGCAGCCTGCCCCGCCGCGTGCTGGAGCCGCGCATGAACGAACTGTTACGCATTTTCGGACTGTGGGAAGATCGCCACTCGCCGCTATCGTCCTATTCCAAGGGAATGCGCCAGAAGATTCTGCTCTCCGGCGCTTTGATTCACAATCCCGAGCTGATGATCTTCGACGAGCCGTTTTCCGGCCTCGACGTCACCACCGCCCTGGTGTTTCGTACGCTGCTGCACGAACTGGCGGCCCAGGGCAAGATCATCTTTTACAGTTCGCACGTGCTCGAAGTGGTGGAAAAAGTCTGCCACCGCGTGCTGATTCTGCGCAAGGGCAAAGTGGTGGCGCACGACGCCGTGGAGCGCCTGCGCGACCTGATGCACCTGCCATCGCTGGAAGGTATCTTCGCGCAACTCACCGAGCAGGAGGACCCCGCCGACAAGGTCCGCGGGATTCTCACGGCGATCCAGTCATGAAGAAGCTCGCAGCGAAAATTCGGGACTGGATGGAGGAAACCCACGGCACCGCCTTCGAGTTGCGCCGCCATTTCTTCCGCCGCTTCTTCGATAGCGACCTGGTCTCTTCGGCGGGTCAATGGCAGGTGGTCGCCGGCGGTTTCATCGCCATCGTGCTATCGCTCTGCGTTCCCATGATCCAGGCGTACTATCACAAGTACCTCATGCTCCAGGCATTGGATTCGCCTCAGCCCTACCGCATGGCCTCCATTGCGGATCACCTGTTCCTGATCACGTTCTCCATGACTCTGACGGGCCTGCTCACGGCCATGCAATGGCCCTCGCTCTTTCCTGGATTGCGCGATTACCTGGTGCTGGCGGGCCTGCCGGTGCGTACGCGCGACGTGTTCGTGGCAAAATTCATGGCGTTGCTGACCTACATCGCCATCTTTATTGTGGCCCTCAACTGGCCGCCCTGCGGTGCACTGAATTTTGCTATGCACGGGCGCTATTACACACCGCGTGCCGCCAATCCGGGGGTGTTGTTTCTCTCTATGACGCTGGCCGCCTTCTTCGTCTTCTTCGCCCTGGTGGCCTTGCAGGGGCTGCTGCTAAATGTGGTCTCGCCACGGCTGTTTCCGGGCGTCTCGCTGCTGGTGCAGTGCTCCCTGTTCACCCTGCTGATCTGTTTCCTGCCCTTTGTGCTCTCCATTCCCGGCCTCGACCGCTACATGCATTTGCGGCCGGATTTCGCGCATTGGATTCCGCCGGCCTGGTTCCTGGGGCTGGATCAGGAGATGCTCGGCAACCATGAGCCCTACGTGCACAGCTTGGCAGACATGGCTAAAATCGCCGCGGGCGCCGCCGCGTTTTGCGCGCTGGCCGCCTATCTGTGGAGCTACCGGCGGCAAAAGGTGCGCATGATCGAAACCCCCATCCAGACGCGCCACGAATTCGCGGCGCTGCGCCGGTGGCGCGACAAATGGAGCGACCGCTTCCTGCCGCAGCAGCCCGAACACGCGGTCTTCAGCTTCACCATGGCCACGCTGGCGCGCAGCCGGCTGCATCGCATGGTGCTCACCGGGTTTGTCGCCGTGGCTTTTGCGCTGATTGTCGAAAGCTTCGTTTCGCTGATTCTGGGCGGCGGCTTCAAGGGCTTCGCCGTCAAAACTTTCGCCCTGGAAGAGGCCGCCGTTTCCGCGCCCCTGGCCCTTTCCCTGTTCGTGCTGGCGGGCTACCGCTACCTGTTCCGCCTGCCCGTGGAAGTGCGCGCCAACTGGCTGTTCCGCATACACGAAGGCGGCAATCGCGAACTGCTGCTGCGCGGCATGGAGCGTTTCGTTTTTTGCCTGGGCGTGCTGCCCATCGCGCTGCTGACGCTGCCCCTGGAAATCGAAATCTTCGGCGTTCTGACGGGCCTGGCAGTCAGCCTGCTCGCCTTCCTCCCCTCGCTGGTGATGGAAGAGGTGCTGCTGGCCGGGTTCGAAAAGATCCCCTTCACTTCGGCGTATCTTCCCGGCAAGCGCCCGCTCATCGAAACCGTATGCATGTACGGCATTGCCTTCGGCGCCTACGTCGGCATTCTGAGCGGCCTCATCGTCACGTGCCTGCGCGAAACGCCCTACTTTCTGATCGTGCTCGGTTCCCTGGTGGCCATCTGGGCCCGCGTGCGCAAGGGCCGTCTGGAATACTGGCACGTGGGGGAACTGGAGTTCGAAGAGGTCGCCGAACCGGCCGTCCAGACCCTCGCCATTTACCGGGACTGACCGGGACTCACTCGGAAAGCTCCGTGATCCTTTCCTGAAACGTGGCCGCCGAGAACGGCTTCATCAAGAATGCGGCTTTGCGGAACGGCATCTTCGCCCGGGTCCAGCAGACCCCGGTTCTCCAGGTGCTCTTTGGGATACCCGGAAATCAACAGCACCGCCAGATCGGGCTCCAGTTTCGCCAAACGATCTGCAATCTCTACGCCAAGAGCGCCGCTTCTGAGTATGACATCGGCCACCAGCAGCCGGATTTCGCCGCGGTGCTGCCGGCAAAGCGTCAGGGCCTCCTCGCCATCGCTTGCCCATAAGACCGTCGCGCCTTCAAGCTCCAACATCCTCTTCAGGAGATTCGCGATCATCCGCTCGTCTTCCAAAAGCAGGATCGTGCTTGTGGATAAACGCTGCCCGCGCTCCTGAGCGGCTCGCGCGACGGCCTCCCGGTACCGTCTCTGTGCTGCGTCATAGCTTTGCTGCGTGCTCTCCACAAGCCGCCGGGCTTCCTGCCACTTCTCCCGGGCCTCGGGGGAGCCCGATTCCGTGTGAAGGTCCCCCAAACTGTTTTCCAGTTCCAGGGCTTTCAACAGCAGGTCGCCCGCCGCGATCAGCTCCTTGCGGAAGATTTCGGGGTCGTTACATGATGCCTCCTGTGCCTTGATTAGTAGCTTGCTCTTCGGAGTCCCGCATCGCGGCGGCATCGGCGGGCGAGCTACCTGGCTCATGTATTCGTCTATGGAGTACTGCCAGAGCACGTACCAGGGCAGCGAGCTCGGAACGGAATTCCTGCCGCTGCCAAACAGTCAGATCTTCGGAAGTTACTATGATATGGAGAGCATTTTGATACCGCTTTTCGGCTTGCCACAGAAACTTCTCAGCCAGATCGGGAAGGCTCATGGCCACGCTGCTTTGCGACTGCCCGGCCAGCTCAAGCCCCAGGTAAATCTCCCGGTGAAAGCGACTTAGCGTCCATTCATATTCCTCCTCTGACTTGTGCCTGTCCTCTCCGTTTGCCACATTCAGAGCGAAGCAACTTTGTAGCAAATTAGTCTTAAAGTATTATTAGCTGACGAAATCCTTCAAATTCCTACGAAATTACAAATTGAAAAGCAATCCGACCCGGCAGGAAATACGCGAGGCCCGGTACATTTTACTCAGACGTTGAAAATAATGCAGTACGAATCAGTGCCTTGTAACAGACTAAGTGAGACTCTGTCCGATTTAAACGACTTCGATCAATTGGCTGCGGGCATTTCGGCACTGTCGATGACCAGCACTTCCACCGGACCCTTGACGGGCTCCAGCTTCAGCCCCAGTTGCTGCACGGCTCCGAAGACATCGGGAAGCCGGTCGTCCGGTGCGCCCAATAGCGGCGCGAATTCCAGGCTGAAATTGTACTGCCCTTCGATCCCCGTACGGTCCACCACCGGCGCGCCCACCACGCCAATCAGTTTGTGCACCAGGTCTGAGATGCGGGCGGCCCGTCCCTTGATCATGCGGTCCCCCGAACTTATACTGGTCAGCCTCTTCTCGTCTTCGCTGGACGCCTGCAGTTTTGGCCCGCTCTTCCCCACTACCAGTCCGTACTCCGGAAGCGTTCTGGTCTCGCGATGACACTTCAGCTTGAACCGCTCCGCCAGCAAAGCCTGTACCATTTCCGGGATCTGCCGGACGGTCGCTCCGGCCGGCGACTTGGCATCGATATTGAAGAGCGCCGAATCCAACCACTTGGGCCCGCCGGCGAGTTGATAGTCGTTCAGCCCATAGGCCATGCGAACCATGCTCTTCAGCGTGGCGTTCTTCATTCGCAGGCCATGCGGTGCCGGATAGACGCTGGATTCGGGACTCGAAGGATCGCCCGGCTTGATGCTGACCACGTCGAATTGCAACTGCGCTGCCGCCAACATCGCCAGCAGAATCGCACCCATACCTATAACTCTACACGCACGCCGCGCCCGGCGGCGCTTGCCGCCCGGTAAGCCAGCGCGGCCGTCGCCAGGTCTTCCACCGCCAGCCCCAGCGATTTGAAAAGCGTCACCTCGTCCTCGGATTGCCGCCCCGTCCTGCTCCCGGCGATCACTTCGCCCAGTTCGAGCTGCACGTGCGCTGCCGTCATCCGGCCCTCCCGGATGGTTTGCACGATATCGCCCGACTCCTGAAGTGCCGCCTCGCGCGAATCCACCACCAGGCGGGCGCGCGCTACCAGCGCGGGATCGACCTCGCGCTGCGACGGCCGGCAGGCCCCGATGGCGATTACATGTGCGCCGCGCTTGACCCATTCGCCGGCAATCGCGGGCGTGACTGAACTGGTGGCCACCACCACCACGTCGGCATCGCGCACGGCCTCTTCGGCGGAGACGGCCGCGCGCACGCCCGTCTCGTCGGCGAATTCCGCCAGGTGCTCCGCGTTGGGACTCCACGCCCGCATATCTTCGAATGGCCTCACCAGCGGCAACGCTTCCACGTGACTGCGCGCCTGCACGCCCGAACCCAGAATCGCCAGCACCGAAGCACTCTGGCGCGCCAGGTACTTCACGCTCAGCGCCGATGCCGCGGCGGTCCGCATCTCGGTAATCAGGCGTCCATCCATTACGGCGATCGGCGCGCCGGTATCCGGGTCGAACAGCGAAATCGAAGCCTGGTGCGTGGGCAGCGCGCGCCCGGCATTTTCGGGAATCACAGATACCAGCTTGGCGCCGAGGATCGCCTGATCTCCCAAAAACGCCGGCATGACGCCGAAGAACGCACGCTCGCGCAGCTCGAACGCGGTGCGCACCGGCTGCACGACCCGGCCGGCGGAGAATGCCGCCAGGGTCGCTTCCATCGCGTCCATCACCGCGGGCATAGTGAGGGACGCCCGCACGTCCGCTTCGCTGAGCCAGAGGGGCATCGCGCTACAGGCCGCCGCCGCGACGCCCGCCGCGCCCACCGGTGGGAGCCGGCGCCGCTCCGCCCCGGCCGCCCGCTGGAGGTTCCGGAATATACTCCTCGCCCGGCTTCAGCGCGGTGATGCGCAGCGCCGTGCCATCGTAGGGGCAATTGTCGAATTCGAAAGGATGGCTACGCCGGCACAAGGGGCAATACTTCACCACCTTCGGCAGCGGATGCACCGCCTTCGACGAAAGCCACGCCTCGCGGAATGCCGTCATTTCGGGCGTGAGCTCTTTGCCGGCCAATTCGTACGGCACCAGTTGCAGAGCCGGCGATTCCGCCAGCACCAGGTCCACCTCCTTCTTTCCACTCCGGCTGTCCAGCTTCAGGTGGATCGTATCGCCGGGCTTGTGGCGTCCCAGCAGGGCGTCCAGGTCGCGCTGCGTGCGCGGCGCGGCGCGGTCCCAATCGGTGATCGTGTCGCCGCGATCGATCCCCGCCACGTAAAGCGGCGAACCGTTCTGCGTGGGGCTGGTGATCTCCATGCCGCGCTCGCTCCACAGCACGCCCTGCGCGCCCAGGTAACTGCGTGCCGCGGCGCCCGTGCGCTTTTCCAGCAGCAGGCCGGCCCGCGCCAGCAGCCCGGCGTAATCCATCGGCTCTTTCCCGTAAATATGGCGCTGGAAAATATCGCCGGCGAATTCCTTGCTGGTCACTTCGCCCAGGGTCTGCTGAAGATCGTCCAGAGTGTACGGCTTCGACGTATCGGGATGCTCGCGCCACATGGCGCGCATCCAATCGTCCAGCGTTTTGCCGGGAAAGCGCGAGCGGATGGAAAGATCGATGCCCAGAGCCAACGCCTGTCCATAGGTGTAGTACGAGATAAAGGTGTTCGTCGGTGTTGACCGGGTCGTTGGCGGTGGCGGCATCCACGAAGGGAGCGCGGCGGCTCATGTCCACCACGTTGAACACCTGCCGGCCGGGCGCGGTGAGCACGGTGCTGACGGCCCCGCCCATGCTGCGCGCGAAGCGATCGATATCGGTCAGGCCCGCGCGTTTCAGCGTGAGCGGCCCGTAGTAGTTGGTGAAGCCTTCGGCGAACCACAATTCGCCGGACATGTCGGCGCGCTCGAAATCGAAGGGTTCGAGCGTCTTCGGGCGGATGCGCTTGACGTTCCAGGAGTGGAAAAACTCGTGCGCCACGGTGCCGATCATTTGCGCCGCGCCGGTTTTCAGATCGCGCGCGCCGCTGATCACGGTGGAGTCGCGATGCTCCATGCCGTCGCCGCTGGCGTAGGGCACGTAGTCCAGCAGGAAGGTGTAGTTGCCGTTATCGTATTTGGGAAACGCGCCGAAGACGCCTTCTTCCTCGGTCACCACCACCTGGCACAAGCGGGCGAAGGCGGCCGCCTCCTCGTCCGTCCCGCGGTGGTGCAGGGCCATGCGAAACTGCGCATCGCCCACCTTCCATTCGGCCAGGTAATGATTGCTGAGTTCCACCGGGCTATCCATCATGCGGTCCATGGTGGGCGCGGTCCAGGTGCCGTCGGGGTGCGGCGCCAGTTGCGTGGCGATCTTCCAGCCGCTGTCCGCCGGCAGTTCGAAGCGCAGGGACACCGGCGTCTTTTCGAAGCCGTGCGCCCACACCACGGTAGCCGGCAGATTCAGGTGCGCATGGGTGGGGTCGATGCCGTCGTAGGTGCCGTCGGCGCGGTCGCCGAACACGGTGTACTCCACCACTACGGTTCCCTTGTGCCCCGAAACGTTCCACTGGTAGGGCGAAGGCTGCGTGACCGCCAGTTCCCTGCCCTGGCCGTCCGTGGCACGAAAATGGTAGACGTTTTTGGCGAACTCGTGCAGCGCGTACCGGCCGGGCGAAGAGCGGCTCATCAGCACTTCCAGCACCGGCTGGCGCACGCCGGTAAAGGTGGCGCGCACCTCCGCCTCATGGTGAGCGGCGTTGGGAAATTTCAGTTCGTACCGCACCGGCTCCTGCGCCAGTAGCGGGAGCACAAACAAAATGAGGGGGAGAAGTTTAAGCATGAGAAAAGGCAGTATACCAGGGTCAGAACACTCGCTTCGGCGCGGCCTGCTCCATTCCCACGCGGCCCACCGCGATATCCGCGACGTAATAATTCTCTCCGCCCATGCCGCATCCGGCCATGCGCCGCAGCATGGCGATCTGGCCCACGTGATTGATGGCATCGGCAATCGGGCCCTGGAACAGCCCCTCGGCCGACGCCTGCAAGGGCTCGCTGGCGGCCAACCGCGCGTCGAACGCCTCGAGAGCGGTGAAGAAGCGGGCCACCTCCTGGTCCCACGGCAACGGCGCGGAATTGTGCCATGTCTGTTGCCCGTTGGCGATGGAGAGTGCCCAATCGAACAGGTCGCCCATGTGTGCCAGAATCTGCACCGGCGTGCGGCCCGTGGAATCGGCGCGGTATGCGGCGAACTCGGGCGGCGCGCCGCGCAGGGCCTTGCCGGCGCGATAAGCCAGCGTGGCCACGGTGTGTCGTAACAGGTCTTGACTTCATACGTCCCTCCCGAAATCGATGAACCCGCGATTCGGGTCGGCGCCGATCAACGTCACGTGCACGCGATCGCCCACGTCCAGCCCGTCGCTCGCCGTGCATGACGCGGCCTTCCACCGGCGGATCGAGGATGCGCACGAACACGCCCTTGGGCGTGACCCCGGTGACCACCGCGGCAAACCGTTGGCCCACGCGCTTGCTGGAGCGCCACCGCGGCCAGGCGCTTATTCATGTCGCGCTGCACCTTGCGGGCGGCGTCCTCTTTCAGGGTGCAATTGCGCGCGATGGCGTCCAGGTCGGCATCGGCGTAAGGCGCGCCGTTTTTGGCGGCCTGAGAGCCTTGAGCAGGCGCTGCGTCACCAGGTCGGCGAAGCGGCGATTGGGCGCGGTGGAGTGCGTGTAATCGTGCGCGGCCAGGCCGAAGTGTCCCTGTTCGGACATCGCCCGGGCGCATGAGCACGTACTCGCCCGGACCCATCAGCTTCAGGACCGTGAGCGAGACGTCGGCGTAGTGGTCCGGATCGGCCTGTTTGCGCCGCATCAGAAACGGCGTTGAGCGCGCCGGCAGTCGGGCTCTGGCGGCAGCGTTTCGCCGTGCTGGCGCGCGAGTTCCACCATGCGATTCCAACGCTCCGGCGCTTTGACCACGCGGCGGATGGACGACACCCCGGCATCGCGCAGCGTGCGCGCCATCACTTCGTTGGCGCCGATCATGAAATCTTCGATGAGGTGCGCGGCGCGGTTGGAGGCGCGCGCCGTGACGTCCTGCACATTTCCGTTCGACGACACGGGCCTGCAGCTTCCGACGCGATCGAAGGTGAGGGCGCCGAGTCGGTGGCGGGCCTCGCGCAGCGCCTGTCGCGGCTTCATCCTGGAGCTTGAGCTGGGCCTCCAGATCGGGGGACGCGGCCACTTTGGGCGGCGGACCGGCCTTGCCTTCCAGCCAGGCCCCCACGGCGCTGTAGGTGAGCTGCGCGCGATTGCGCACCAGAGCCGCGGTAGACGCGGTCGCCCTGAATGTTGCCCGTCGGCGTCCACCGTCATTTCGATCACGATGGCGGCGCGGTCCTGGTTCTCGCCCAGCGAGGTGAGGTCCGTGGAAAGCTCGCTCGGGCAGCATGGGAAAGGTGCGGATGCCGGTGTAGACCGTGGTGGTCTCGCGCGCGCGCGTGAGCGATCGATCGGGGTGCCCTGGCGCACGGCGGAATCCACGTCGGCAACGCCCACCAGCACGCGGATGCCGCCGGGCGCGCGTTCGGCCCATTCGATCTGATCGAGGTCGCGCGAATCGTCGTTATCGATGGAAGACCAGAGCAGCGCGGTGAGATCGCGCAGCTCAGGGTGCGGCGCGAGGCGGATGCCCGCGAGCTGCCGCTCGGCATCGGGTGGAAAATCGGGCTCGAAGCCGTGATCGATCATTTCCTGCCGGGCGGCGGCGGCGAGATTGTAATCGGCGTGGATCATGAATTTGTAGGATAGGCTCCCCCGGCGCATTCAGGCAAGCGTCGTAAGCTAGGAGCAGGCATGAAAATTCAAACGGTCTGTGTGTATTGCGCTTCCAGCGAACGAACTCCGCCGGTGTACCTGGAGGCGGCCGCGGATCTGGGACGCGCGCTGGCGGAGGCGGGAATCGGCATCGTGTATGGGGGCAGTTCGCTAGGTTCGATGGGTCGCCTCGCCGCCGCCGCTTTGGACGCGGGCGGAAGCGTTACGGGTGTTTTGCCGCGCTTTATGGACGATCTGGAGTGGGGTCACCGTTCGCTCACCGAACTGCGCCTGGTGGACGACATGCACGAGCGCAAGCGCACCATGCTGGAGCTGAGCGACGCAGTGGTGGCGCTGCCGGGCGGCTGCGGCACACTGGAGGAACTGTTCGAGGCCATCACGTGGAAGCGCCTGGGGCTCTACCGGGGGCCGGTGGTGCTGGTCAATATCAACGGCTTTTACGAATCGTGCCTGCGTTTGCTGAGCCGCTGCGTGGAAGAACGCTTCATGGATCCCAAGCACGCGGCCATGTGGCAGGTGGCGGAGCAGGCGGCCGACGTGATTGCAGCGCTGCGATCCGCCCCGGAATGGCCCGCCGACGCGCGCTCCTTCGCCGCGCTGCGATAGCGCGGAATGCGGGATACTGGTGAGACAGGCATGGCTCCGGAACAGCAACTGGTGACGCAGCTCTTGAAAGAGTGGGGAGCGGGCAGCAAGCAGGCGCTCGACCAACTGATGCCCCTGGTTTACGATCAGCTCCGCACCCTGGCGGCGCGGTGCCTGGCGTCGGAGCGTCCCGACCACACCCTGCGCGCGACCGACCTGGTGAACGAAGCCTACATGCGCCTTGTGCACAGCGAGCCGGACTTTAATAATCGCGTGCATTTCTTCGCTGTAGCGGCACGCCTTCTGCGCCACATCCTGGTGGATCATGCGCGCGCGCAGAACCGGCAGAAGCGTGGCGCCGGCGCACAGGCCATCACACTGGACGAAGCGTTGGTGGTGGGACCTTCGACCCCTGCCGGCATCCTGGAACTGGATGAAGCCCTGGAGCGGCTGGCGGTTCAGGACAAGCGAAAGAGCGAGGTGGTGGAACTGCTGTTTTTCGGCGGTCTCACCTATGAGGAAACCGCCGCCGCGCTGCAGATTTCGCCCGCGACGGTTCACCGTGAATTGAAGCTGGCGAAGGCCTGGTTGCACCGCGAACTGGCCAGCCGTTAGGTTTCTGCATGGCCGCGCCCTCCAGCCCCGAACGTTGGAAGCGCCTGGAGGATCTCTTTCACCAGGCGCTGGAACTGGAGAAGGATTCGCGCGGCCCCTTTCTGGATACCGCCTGCGCGGGCGACGCGGATTTGCGGTCGGAGTTGGAATCGCTTCTGCAATCTTCGGAGAGCAGCGCGGATTTCATTGAAGCTCCGCTGCACGCGGCGGCTCGCGATTTTTGCGCCGGGCGGGCGCCGGCGCCCCTTCCGGAAGGCGCGCGCGTGGGCCATTACCGGATCCTCTCGACGCTGGGCTCCGGCGGAATGGGCCGGGTATACCTGGCGGAAGATACCACGCTCGCGCGCAAGGTGGCGCTGAAGACGCTGGCGCCCGGATTGGTTCACAGCACCCGTGCGCTGGGCCGTTTCGAGCAGGAGGCGCGCTCCGCCTCGGCGCTCAACCATCCGAACATTCTGACGATTTACGAAGTGGGCCAATTGGAAGGGTCGCACTACATCGTCTCCGAATTTATCGATGGCGTCACCCTGCGGGAGAAGCTGGCGGGAGGCCGGCTGGGTGTGGATGCGGCGCTGGATATTGCCATACAGGTGGCGGCGGGTCTGGCAGCGGCGCACGCGGCGGGCATTGAGCATCGCGACATCAAACCGGAAAACATCATCCTGCGCAAAGACGGACTGGTGAAGATCGTGGACTTCGGCATCGCCAAGCTGAGCCGCGAAACCGGCAGCGAAGAACGCGAACCCGGCGCGGCCCTCTCGGCCACACTGCCGGGCGTGGTGCTGGGTACGGCGCGATACATGTCTCCCGAACAGGCTCGCGGCCTACCCGCGGCCCATGGAACGGATGTCTTCAGCCTGGGTGCGGTGCTTTACGAGATGCTGGCGGGGAAGCCGGCGTTTGAAGGCGCCACCACCAGCGACGTGATCGCCGAAATCCTGAAGGGGGAGCCGCCGCCGCTCTCGCGAGTGGCTCCGGAAACGCCGCCCGAATTGTGTGCCGTGGTCGCGCGTGCACTCCGCAAAGACGCGGAAACACGGTGCCGCGCCGCCGACCTGCTGGCCAGCCTGAGGGCGCTGCAGCGGGACCGCGAATTCCGCGCGCAGTTCGGCCGGCCGCCGAAACGGCGCAACCGGCTGGTGCTGATTCTCGCGCCCGTCCTGGCGGTCGCCGCGCTCTTCGGGTACCTGGTGTGGAACCGAGTCGCGAGACCGCCCGCGCCCGGAGTTCGCAGCCTGGCAATTCTGCCGTTCCGCAATCTCAAGCCCGATCCGGCGACGGACTTCCTGGGCTTCTCGCTGGCCGACGCCGCCATCACCAGGCTCGGCTATGTGAGTTCGTTGACCTTGCGGCCATCCTCGGCCGTGGAGCCGTACCGCAACCGCGCGGTCGATCCGCGCAAAGCGGCGGCGGAGTTGAATGTGAACACGCTGCTGACAGGCGCGTATCTCAAGGATGGCGACGACCTGCGGATCACCACGCAACTGATCGACGTCCGCGCCGACCGGGTGATCTGGCGCGACACCATCGATATTAAATATGAGAAGCTGCTCACGGTGGAAGACCGGGTGGCACGGCAGATCATCGCCGGGCTGGAACTGACTCTTTCGCCGGCCGAAGCCAGTCACGTGCAAGTTGGCGGGCGAATCGGTCAATCGGCCTACGAGCAGTATCTGCGCGGCGTGGATCTCTACGCCATGAACGACTACCTGAGCGCCATCCATGTGCTGCGGGAATCCGCCCGGATGGAGCCGAATTACGCCCTCACGTGGGCCCACCTGGGCCGCGCCTATTCGGCCAACGCTTCGTTGCAGTTTGGCGGCCGGGAGCAGTACGCCGAAGCGCAGGCTGCCTATGAGAAGGCACTGGCGCTGGACCCCGCGCTGTTAGAGCCGCGCATCTGGATGGCGAACCTGTTCACCGATACCGGCCGCGTAGAGCAATCCGTGCCGCCGCTTCGCGGTGTGCTGGCAATCAATCCCAACAGCGCCGAGGCGCACTGGGAGCTGGGATATGCTTATCGCTTCGCCGGCATGCTGGACGATTCGGTGCGGGAGTGCGAACTGGCGCGCCGCATCGACCCCGAAGTAAAGATCAATAACTCCGCGCTCAATTCGTACTTCTATCGCGGCCAGTACGACACTTTCCTGGCCAGCCTGCCGGATATCGATTCAGTGTACATCCTGTTCTATCGCGGGCTGGGTGAGTATTATAAGCGGGATTACAGCGCGGCGACGGAACACTGGGACCGGGCTTTCGCACGGGACCCGGCTTTGCTCCAGGCCGAAATCGGCGAGGCGCTGGCCGATGCCGCCCGGCGCCGTTACTCCGCGGGTCTCGACCTGCTGCGCGCCACGGAAAGTAAGATCGACTCGCGCGGCGTCACCGACGCCGAAGGCATTTACAAAGTGAGCGAGGCCTATGCCGCGCTGGGAGACAAACCCTCCGCATTGCGCCTGCTGCGACGCAGCGTCGAAGGCGGATTCTTCTGTTATCCTTACCTCGTTTCCGATCCGCTTCTGGAAACACTTCACGGAGACCGGACGTTCGAGCAACTGAAGGAATTGGCCCGCCGCCGCCACGAGCAGTTCCGGTCCCGTTTCTTTCAGTAGCCATCAGCATCGTATTGTGACGTTTCGGTAAACCTGCGTAGACGGGCATTAGAGGCAGCGTGGACTCTCACTCGCTGCCGAGAATTCTCATAATTTCCTCATACACAAGACACCGCGGTTGGGCGTAGCATAGATCAGTTCCAGTCTGGATAGGGCAGAGCTAAGCGAATCGGCATCATCGTCGGGATTATGGCAGATCCGAGCTGGAAATGAAAATAACAAAAGGGAGGGGTAGTATGCCACATGCGGGGACTGTCCGGGACCTCCTCGCACATCACGCGAAGGAGACGTTTGTTGGCCGAAACAAAGAACTCGCCCTTCTGGCCAAGGCGCTTGAGCAATCCATGCCCCCGGTCAGCTTCGTGCATGGTATCGGCGGTATAGGTAAGTCGCGGCTGCTGGAAGCGTTCACGAGTCAGGCCCGCGCCCGCGAAGCCTTCGTCGTGCGACTGGATTGCCGTCAGTTCGAACCCACGCCGCCTGGGTTCCTCAGCGAACTCGGAGCGGCGGTCGGTGGCGATACGGCCTCCATCCAAGAGGCCTGCGAGCGGCTAGGCCAAATCTCGCAGCGGGTCGTCCTGATTCTGGACAACTACGAAGTGCTGCGCTTGCTCGATACGTGGCTCCGGCAGGACTTTGTTCCCGCGCAGCCGCCCAACGTGCATATGATTCTCTGCGGAAGGGAAGCACCGCTGGCCGCGTGGCTTTGCACGCCGGGTTGGGCCGGCCTCTTCCGTAGCATCGCGATCGAACCGCTGGCGGAGTCTGTGGCGGTCGAACTTCTGGCCCGTTCAGGCATATCCGAAAGCCGTGCGCAGCACATCAACCGGTTTACACGGGGCCACCCGCTGGCGCTGACGCTTGCCGCCGCCACGCTCGCCGAATCGGACTCGCCAATCCTGGAGGATCTCGCTTTACATCGGGTGATCGAGGAACTCGCCCGGATGTACCTGAACGAAATCTCCGACGAAATTACGCGCCGCGCGCTCGAGGCGGCTTCCGTGGTGCGATGCGCGACCGTATCTCTATTCCGCGCGATGCTTCCGGAAGCGGCGCCGCAAGACGCATTCGAGCGCGTTCGCAGCATCCCATTCGTCCAGATGCAGCGCGAGGGACTGCAAGTGCATGATTGCCTGCAGCAGGCGATTGCCTTGGGCCTCAAAGCCGCCGACCCGAGCCGTTACCTGAGATATCGCCGCGCCGCCTGGCGTCAATTGCGAAAAGAAGTGCGAAGCGCGCCCGCTTCAGAGCTGTGGCGCTATACCGCCGACATGCTCTATCAGCTTCAGAACCCGATCGTGCGCGAGGCGTTCTTCCCGACCGGCGCTCACACGTTCGGTGTCGAGCCGGCGCGGACCGACGATGCCAACGCTGTCTTTGACATCGCTCGCCAATGGGCCGGCCCTGAGGCCACGCAGCCTTGAATTCTGGTGGAAACATGCGCCGCATAGCTTTCATGTGGTGCGAGAGCCGGAAGGCAAGCTGGCGGGATTCTACTGCCTGCTTCGAGCCCGAGTCCGTAACGCCGGAGCTGGAGGAGGCCGACCCGATCGTTCGCAACTGGATGGAGCACCTGAGGGTATCCCCCGTTCCTGCCATGCAGTGCGCACTGTTCTTCCGTGGCCTGCTGAGCCGTGAATCGGGCGAGGGTCCGTGTGGAGTGCAGGGCGCATTCTGGCTCGATCTCAAGCGCACTTACATGATTCTCCGGCCCCGTCTCCGCCGCGTTTACTCCACCGTGAGAGAGGCTGCTTTTCAGATCTATGCTCCGGCCAGCGGCGAACTGGGTTTTCAGGCGATCTCCAGCGCCGATACGACGCTGGACGGCGAACTCTATCGGACGGCGATGCTGGACTTTGGACCTTCCTCGGTTGACGGGTGGTTGGGTGGACTGGTTGCCAGGGAACTGGGTGGCGCCGGCGCCGAGTTGCTGGACGTCGAAGCGCGCGAACTCGTCATCGAGGGACAACGCGTTCCGCTAACTCCGCTGGAGTTCTCCGTCATGAGCTATCTGCACGAGCATGAAGACCGCGCTGTCGGCCGCGAATCGCTGCTCCGGGACGTCTGGGGGCACAAGTACGACGTGGGAAGCAACGTGGTCGATGTGGTCGTACGCGCTCTCCGAAAGAAATTGGGCCAGCATGCCGGCATGATCGAGACGGTGTCCGGATTCGGCTATCGCTTCCGGCAACCAGCAGGAAATTAACCCATAGACTGACGGTTCCGGAGAATCCTGCTCTCTCTCCCGTCTCAACCGATTTTCTTGTTCTTCCCGTACGGGATACGTGTGTGATGGCCCGCCGGTGCGCCAGCACGGGATCATCACTGGCACTGAAGGCTGGCGCAAAGTCAAAAATCAAAAGGAGATGAAATGAAAGCTCTACGTGTCAAACTTATGACCGCAAGCTTCGCCCTCGTGCTATTTGCGGGCGCAGCCCTCACTTTCTCACTGACCTCAGGAGCAACCCCGGCATGGGCGTCCTCCGAGCAAAGCCGGAACCTCCACGTGATGAAGGAGTGCTCCCAGTATACGGGTGCGCCCGGCTCGTTCTGCACAATCTCGGCCTCGAACGTCGGGCCGATCAAGGTCAACTCGAAGGTCTATTATGACCAGGCTGCCGGCACTCCGGCTGGCTTGTTGGACAGCAACGTCGTCCTTGACGCTGGAGCAGGCGACCGCGCGTTCGGACGTTGCAGCCTCGATCTCTCAACCGGCGCCGGACTCTGCACGTTCTCGGACGGGACTGGGCAGTTCGCCGGATTCCAAGCACGTATCAATGTCACCTATCTGGGCGGACCAAATTATGGCTGGAGCGGGACGTACAGTTTCAGCTCGGGGCATGGGAACGACTAAAAACAGCGAGCGGGCCGGTGGGAGCATTTCTCGCAGCTCTACCGGCCTTCGCCCGAGGACGCGGTGAGCGCGCGTTACAAGCGTGCGTCGCAAACACTCTTAGCCCATTGCCGTAGCTGGCCAATAACGCGGTGCGTTTTGCCCTCGGTGAAGCCCATTTTTGCGGTTAATGGGAATGACGTCGTCGACTGGCTGGCCAAAGCCGATCCCTTTCGGCCAGCCAGGACCCATCGTATTACGCGGCGTTGGGTGTTGCCAGCCACGCCAGTGTCTCGCGGTAGTTCCACGGCATCCACTCCCATGGGCGCAGCTTCAACTCTTCCGCGCGCCGCTGCAACTCGGTCAGATAGTCGAACGGATTGGCGCCGTTCAGTTCGCAGGTATGGATCAAACTCATGAACAGATCGCCGACTCCGGCGCTGTTCAGCGTCTTATAGAAGAGGGCGTTCTTGCGGTTCAGGATGGCTTTCTTCAGGGCACGCTCCACGATATTATGCTGCCTCCCGGATTATGCCGTGTGCTCCCACTTCTGACGCAGCCCGCATGGTTTTTGACTGTTCCTGACGCGCATAATCGTATCGCCTCTCCCGGCGGTACTTCGGCGACCTTGATGCGGGCTCCGGAGCGCCGGTCAACCTCGTTTACTAAGCGCGCCCGGGCCAGAACGTCAGCCAACAGGCGTTCAGTTGTCTTCGTCAGGAACGCCAGTGCGCCCCCGATCACGATCATGATCACGACGAGGGCAACAGCATCACGCTGCACCTGAAGCTCCCGATCCACATCGGCCGGTCTTAGCGCCTCACCGGTCCGCGCGGGCAGGTTCGTGCAATATACTCTGTTAAGCGAGAACTTATGCGGAGATATTGCCGAACCTGCTTTTGCGTGGCCCTGTGGTGCGCCGCGCCCCTGTTCGCCCAGCCTGCCCTGACACCCGCCGCCCTGGCCGCGCGCGCCAAAGCGCAGAACGTGCCCGAGATTCCCTACGAATCGGTCCCCAACTTTCTGAAGCTGCCGCGCCAACCTCTACCTCGGCGAAGGCATCGGCGTCGCCACCAACTCCAAGGGACACGTCTTCGTCTACACGCGCAGCCAGCGGACGCGCCTGTTCGAATTCGATCAGAAGGGCACCTTCGTCCGCGAAATCGGCGAGGGCCTGTACGGCTTCGTGTTCGCGCACGCGGTGCGCGTCGATCCGCAGGACAACATCTGGGCCGTGGACGAAGGCTCGAACATGGTCATCAAGTTCAACCCCGAAGGCCGCGTGATGATGACGCTGGGCCGGCGGCCGGAACCGACGGACGCGCTGGCCGCGCCGCCCCCTCGCCCTGCCCGCCGCCAATCCCGGCAAGTACATCTTCGACCGGCCGACCGACGTGGGCTGGGACGCCGCCGGCAACATCTTCGTCTCCGACGGCTACGGCAACTCGCGCGTCGTGAAGTACGACAAGAACGGCAAGTTCATCACCGCGGTGGGATCCAAGGGCTCCGCGCCCGGGACAATTCAACCTGCCGCACACCCTGGCCGTCGACGCCAAAGGCAACGTCTACGTGGGCGACCGCAGCAACCGCCGCATCCAGGTGTTCGACAACGACCTGACGTTCAAGGCCATCTACGACAACGTCGGCGCGCCGTGGGCGGTCTGCGTCTCGCCCGGCCCGCACCAGTATCTCTTCTCCTCCAACTCCTATCCCGGACGGCAACGATTCCACGCTCGCCGCGGTCACCGGCGAAATCTACAAGATGGAGCTCGACGGCACCATCGTCGGCAAGTTCGGCAAGGCCGGCAAGCAGTTGGGCGAGTTCAGCGGACTGCACGAAATCGATTGCCGCAATCCCGACGAGCTGTTCGTCTCGGAAATCCAATTGTGGCGCGTGCAGAAAATCGTGCTGCACCCGAACGCGAAATAGGAGGCCTCCATGCAGAGACTCACTCTGCTTTCGCTTGCCCTGCTGTCCGGCGGCGCTGCTGTGCGCACAGGTTCCCGAGATTCCGCTTCGACTCCGCCGTCGAATCTTCTGAAGCTGCCCGCCGAACCTCCACCTCGGCGAAGCCGCGGGCGTGGCCACCAATTCCAAGGGGAACATTCTGGTCTACACGCGCACCGGGGAAGAGCGCCACCATGGGCGGGTCGCGCTTCTTCACGCACGGCGGCTCGCGCCTGTTCGAATTCGATCCCACCGGCAAGTATCTGCGCGAAATCGGCGTCGGGGATCTACGGCTTTCTCTTCGCGCAATCGGTGCGCGTGGACCCGCAGGACAACATCTGGACCGTCGACCGCGGCGCGAACATGATCATCAAGTTCGATCCCGGCCGGCCGTTTCCTGATGGCGTTCGGCCGCAAGCCCGAGTCGGTCAATCCCGCCGGGCAGCGGCGGCGGCGCGGCGGGCGCGGGGCGCGGGGCCGGGAGTCGCTGGGCGACAATTTCAATCGCCCGACCGACGTCGCCTGGGACGCGCCGGCAACATCTTCGTCTCCGACGCCTACACCAACTCGCGCGTCGTCAAGCTCGACAAGAACGGCAAGTTCCTCAAGACGTGGGGCTCCAAAGGCACGGCAGAAGGACAGTTCGACATGCCCAATTCCATCGCCGTGGACGCGCAGGGCAACGTCTACGTAGCCGACCTGGGCAACAAGCGCATCCAGGTCTTCGACAACGACGGCACCTTCAAGACCCAGTTCACCGACATCGGCGCGCCCTGGGCCATCTGCATTTCGCCGGGAGCCCACCAGTACCTCTACAGTTCCAACTCCAATCCGCCCGACTCCATGGACAACGGCGAGATCTACAAGATGGAGCTGGACGGCAAAGTTCTCGGCAAGTTCGGCGCCGCCGGCAAGCTGGCCAAGGAATTCGGCACCGTAAACGAAATCGACTGCCGCAATCCCAATCAGCTTTACGCCGGCGAACTTACAAACTGGAGAGTTCAGAAACTGACACTGCACCCGTAGCGGCGCTCCCAAAACGGCGGACTTTGTGCCGGGGCGCTGGACTCGAATTTGCAAACGCGCCAAGATGATGTCATGTTCCGCATTGCTGTCTGCCTGTGCGCGGCGCTATCGCTCTGCGCGCAAACGGCTCCGCCCAAGACCTGGATCGATCCCGCTACCGGGCATCGCGTCTTCCGGCTCACCGATGAACCCGGCAGCGCGAGCCTGTACTTCAACCAGAATGGATATAGCGCGGACGGGAAGAAGCTGATCTACACCACTCCGCAAGGTATCTCGACATTTGACCTGGCAACCCACGCCACTCGCAGCGTGGTGGAAGGACGCGTCCGCGTGATCGTGACCGGGCGGAAATCGCAAAGCGTGTACTACACCAGGAATGGCACGGTCTATGCGACGGACGTGGACACGCTGGCGACTCGCGAGATCGCCAAACTGCCCGCGCGCAATGGCGTTTCGGTGCCGACGGTCAATGCCGACGAGACGCTGCTGGCCGGGACCTACATCGAAAATGGCGGGCAGGATTACAACTCCAACCGCTCGCAGCAGCCGCAGCAGCAAAGCCTGATCCAGCCGCCGAACAAAGGGCAGATGATGGAGCAGCGGCTGGCGGCGCACCTGCCCATGGCGATGTTCACCATCAACACCAAAACCGGCGAGCTGAAAGTGATCCATCGCGCCACCGACTGGCTGAATCATCTGGAGTTTTCGCCCACCGACCCCACGCTGCTGATGTTCTGCCACGAAGGGCCATGGCACAAGGTGGATCGCATCTGGACCATCCGCACCGACGGCGTCACAGCTTACCAAGGTCCACACCCGGACGATGGCCATGGAGATTTTCGGGCACGAGTTCTGGAGTCACGACGGGAAGACCATCTGGTACGACCTGCAGACGGCCGCGCGGCGAGGACTTCTGGCTTGCCGGGTACAACGTGGAGACGGGGAAGCGCACGTGGTATCACCTGCAGCGGAACGAGTGGTCGATCCACTTCAATGTCACTGCCGATGGCACGCTGTTTTGCGGGGATGGCGGCGACCCCGGCCAGGTGGCCAAGGCTCCGGATGGCGAATGGATCTACCTGTTCCGCCCCCAATTGATTCGGAATCAGGGCGTGGACGACGCGAGTTTCATCCAACCGGGCGTGCTTCACGCCGAAAAACTGGTCAACATGTCGAAGCACAAATACAACCTGGAGCCGAACGTGAGTTTCTCGCCGGATCAGAAGTGGGTGGTGTTCCGGTCGAACATGTTCGGGCCGACGTACGTGTTCGCGGTGGAAGTGGAGAAGTAGGGTTACAGAATCAACATGCAGTCGCCGTAGGAATAGAACCGGTAGCGCTGTTCCACCGCGTGCCGGTACGCGGCCAGGGCCAGTTCGCGGCCGGCGAAGGCGCTCACCAGCAGCAGCAGGCTGGTCTTCGGCAGGTGGAAGTTGGTGAGCATCGCGCCGGTGGCTCGAAAGGCAAAGCCGGGGTAGATGAAGATATCGGTCTCGCCGCTGGACTCGCGCAATTCACCGGAGCGCAGGGAGCTTTCGATGGTGCGGACGCTGGTTGTGCCCACGGCTACCAGGCGCGATGCGGCGCGCATTTTGGCTGCGTTCTCCGCGGTGATGCGGTAGCGCTCCGAGTGCAGCTTTCCCTGCTCGACTTGCCCGGCGTGCAGCGGCTGGAACGTCCCCAGGCCCACGTGCAGCGTCACGCAGGCCACCTCCGCGCCCGCCGCGCGGCACTGGTCCAGAATCTCAGGCGTGAAGTGCAGTCCCGCGGTGGGCGCCGCGACGGAGCCTTTTTCGCGCGCGAATACCGTCTGATACCGCTCGCGGTCGCGCGCCTCGTCGGTGCGCTTAATGTAGGGAGGCAGGGGAACGTGGCCGATCTTTTCAAATTCGGCAAACAGGTCGGCATCGGTGTGGAATCGGATGGTCCTCTCGCCGAACTCACGGCGGGCGGTGATTTCCGCTTCCAGACCGCCGGCGAAACGGATTCGCTCGCCCACCGGAAGTTTGCGGCCGGGCCGCACCAGGACGTCCCAATCGCGGCCGTCGGCGCTCACCGGACGCAACAGGAAGACTTCCACTTCCCCGCTCAGATACTCGTTTCGTTTGGGGTTGTTCCTGCCTATGGGCAAGGCGTGAATGCCTGCGCGATGCCCGAACAGACGCGCGGCGAACACACGCGAATCGTTTAACACCAGACAATCCCCCGGGCGGAGGAAAGACGGGAAGTCGCGGAAGGCGCGATCGTCCCATCGCCCCTCGCAACGATGGACCACCAGCATGCGGGCGCCGGCGCGGTCGGCGGGCGGTTCCTGGGCAATCAGCTCTTCCGGCAATGCGTAGTCAAAGTCGGCGAGATCCAAATTTTACTGTAAGGCATTGACAGGCTCGCAGGCCTGACTTACGCTAGTATGGGAATCCAATAGGTATGGGGAAACAACACGATATCGCGCAAGGCACGCTGGCACTGATGGTGCTGAAGACCCTGGAGGCCCTGGGGCCTTTGCACGGGTATGGCATTGCGCGGCGAATTGAACAGACCAGCGGGGACCGGCTGGTGCTTAATTACGGCACGCTCTACCCCGCCCTCCTGAAGATGGAGCAGGAGGGCTACATCGCCTCGGAGTGGGGCGTATCCGACAACAATCGCAAGGCCAAGTTCTACAAACTGACGCGGGCGGGCCGGGCGCACCTGGAGAAGGAAGCGCGCGAGTGGCGCCAGACGGCCGACATCATGGACTGCTTCCTTTCGCCCGGCAAGGAACCGGCATGAGGCGGGCCCGCGCCACACTGCTTCGCATGGCCGCCGAAGCACGGCGAGCGGCCATTACGGCAGGAGTGATTCCAGCACGGCCCGGGTGCGCACCACTTCGCAATACTCGCCTTCGAGATTCGCCAGGCTCATGGCGTGGACTTCTGCGGCGGAGCGCCACGCGCCGTCCCAATCGCGCCGTCCGAAGGTGAAGGTGGCGTCTTCCACCAGCAGAGTCCGAAAGCCCAGATTGCCGGCCATGCGAACGGTGGCTTCCACGGAATTATTGGTGATGACTCCGGCTACCACCAGAGCGGTCAGGCCGGCCGCCCGCAGGCGCGCCTCCAGGTCCGTGCCGATGAAGGCGCTGTTGGTGCGCTTGGCGATCACCGGTTCGCCGCCCAGGGGCAGGGCTTCGGGTTTGAAGTCGTGGCCCGGTTGCCCCGGACGGTAGTGCGAGGCGGGCTCAACCGAATCGTGGCGCACGTGATACACAGGCCGTGCGGCGGCGCGCCAGGCAGCCAGGAGCGCGGCCACATTGCTCTCCGCCAGCGGATTGTTGCGCTCTCCCCAATCGGGGTGATCGATGGCTTTTTGCAGATCGATGAGCAAAAGCGCGGAATCCGGCGGAAGGCTCATTGGAATTCCACGCCCCGCACAATGCCTTCTTTATCCTTCATAGCGGCGTACTCCACCAGCACCGGATTGCCGGGCTGCGGCCCGCATACGAATGTTTCGGGGGCGTGGCGCATCTGCACACGGGTGGGATCGGGAATGGTGAGCGAGAGTTTGCCGTCCGGCGTTTCCAGGGTGAGGCGAAGCGCGGTTTGGCCGCAGGCGATTTCGAGCAGAGTCCCGCGCACACGGTGCAGATCGTCGGCCGGCTCGATGAACGGGTTGAAGACCACGGCGTTGTTGGGCACACGGGTGGTGACCATTTGCGGGTTGCCGGCGGCGTCGCGCGTGAGCCGCGCGGCCAGATGGGTTTCGGCGATATACGCCAGGCGCGCGGCGTAGGCACGCTCTTCGGCGGTCGCGGCCCGCGCGGCGGCGTGTCCGGCAGCGGCCTTGGCTTCGTCGCCTCGCCCCAGCGCGGTGAGCGCATCGGCCATGGCGCACCAGTAAGCGAATACCCGCGCCGGTGCGATTTCCCGCATGGCCTGCAACTGCGCCAGGGCAGCTTCGGGATGACTGGAATTCTGCTCCAGCAGCGCCAGCATCCAGCGCGCATCGTCGAAATCGGGACGGAGCGCGACTGCCCGCTCGAGGGCGGCGCGGCGGTCATCCCGGCGGGATTGGTCCGAGTCCAACAGTTCGGCGTAGCGGAAGCAGATGGCCGCATTCTTCAATCCGAGATCGACCGCCCGCTTCCACAGCGTGCGTGCTTCTGCGGGCTGCTTGCGGGCAGCAGCGACGGCGCCCAGGCCCGCCCAGGTTTCAGCCGAGTCGCCAGTCTCGCGCGCGAGGTCGCGATACGTCGATTCCGCGCCATTCAGATCGCCGGCAGTCAGAAGCAATTCGGCCATGAGCAACTGCACCGCGCTGCCGGGCGCGGTAGTGATGGCCGGCGGCGCCGGATCCGGCTCGGGAGTGGCCAAGGGAATAGGCTTCGAACCTTCGCGCGCGACCCAGGCCGTCAAATCGCGCATCACGGTGTGGAGCGGCTTGTGACAGGCCGACTGCACTGCCGAGGGGCCTTCGGCGCCTGCCGCCAGCGCGGCCGTCAGATCGCCGAAGCACGGCCGGTACGTTGGAGAAAGAGCCAGCATCCCGGTGAGCGCCCAGCTTTCGGCATAGAACAGCGCCGAGGTAGCGCGCTGGCCTCGGAGCGGTGAGTCGGCGGGCATAGTCATTAACTGTTCCAGCGGCATCCAGCGAGTGTGCCGCAAGACTGACAGGCGACCAGGCAGCGGACCGCCGATCCGGCTGCCGCGGCGGTCAATGCGCAGCGTGGAGAACAGGTCCGCGAGACCTTCGCTCAGCCACGGCGGAAAGCGGCGCGCCGCGGCGTGTTGAATCAGATGCGCGTACTCGTGGGCCGCCGTCGGAAAGGCTTCTTCCGCCAGGGAGGGCATCACAATGTAGTTGCGATCGCCCGCCGCCACGAAATAGGCGTCCGCCGTGGGCGTCATGCGGTAGCGGGCGTACTCGGTTTCGGAGTGGAACCCGATGACGCGGACCGGTGCAGGTCCGGCGACGTCCAGGCCCGTCTCCTGCCGTACGGTGGCGCGCAGTTGCTCGAACCAGCGTAAGGCCGCGCGCGCCGGCGCTTCGCCATCCTGCGAGTAGATCTCGAAATGAGGGTTGCGCGCGACAGTCCAGTCGGCCGCCATCCCGAGGACCGGGAGGAGCAGGGCCGCGAGAAGGCGAGGCGCAGGCATCTTCCTTTAGAATAAGGCCATGAGCGTGGAGTGGATCCGGCGCTGCTGCATGGCGTTTCCGCACGCCACCGAGCAGGTGCAGTGGGGCGACAACCTGGTGTTCAAAGTAGGCGGAAAGATTTTCGCCATCGCCGCACTGGAACCGTCGGCGATGTTTGTCAGCTTCAAGGTGACGCCGGATGATTTTGCGGAATTGACGGAACGGCCCGGCGTGATCCCCGCGCCCTACCTGGCACGCGCGCAATGGGTGGCATTGGAGAGCGAGGACGCCGTGCCGGGGGCGGAAGTGAAAAAGCTGCTGCGGCACTCGTACGAACTGGTGTTCGCGAAATTGCCGAAGAAGGCGCAGGCAGCGCTGGGTCAGCGGGCGGGAAGGGCGAAGGCCACGTAAGTCCCGCCGGAGGGGCCGCGGGGGCCGGCCTTTCCTCCTGTCGCGAAGATCACGACATACTGTCTGCCATTGACTTCATAGGTGATCGGCGTGGCATTGCCGGCGAAGGGAAGAGTGGTCTCCCACAAAAGTTTTCCGGTGGCTTTATCGAAGGCGCGAAACTTGCGGTCGAAGTTGGTGGCGGCGATGAAGACCAGGCCGCCGGCCGTCACAATGGGCCCGCCGTAATTCTCGCTGCCGGTGTCCTTCAGCCCTTGCGCGGCCAGCGCGGGATATTCTCCCAGCGGAATCTTCCAGGCGTACTCGCCGGTATTCAGGTCGATGGCGTTGAGCGTACCCCACGGCGGCACGACGGCGGGATAGCCTTCGGGATCGAGAAACTTGTGATAGCCGGTGAAGCGATACTTCGCGGCGGCCTGTGGTTCCGCGCCCGCGAGTTCTTTGCTTTCGCCGCTCAAGACGTATTGCGCAGTGGCGCGCATATCGGCGGGGCTGAGGTTCGGAAACGCGGGCATGCGTCCGGCGCCCTGGCGGATGACGGCGGCGATCTCGGAAACGGTGCGCTTGCCGCGCAGCGCGAGCAGCGACGGAATCTGCGGCGGCGCTCCGGAAAGATCGTCGCCATGGCAGTTGGCGCAGTTGGTCTGATAGGTGTGGCGCGGCGATCTGCCTCCGTGATCCTCGGCGAGGCTGGACGTCCACGGCAGGTCGTTGGCGTTGACGTACAGGCGGCCGGTTTCCGGATCGAAGGCGGAACCGCCCCACTCGGCGCCGCCATCGAAGCCGGGAAAGACCACGGTCTCCTGGTCCACGCGCAGCGGAACGAACTGGCCGTCGCTGTGCAATTTTCGGAACTGCTCCAGGGCCCAGGCGTGGGCTTCGGGAGTGCGATTGGTGAGCAGGTCTTCGGTCAGCCGCTGGCGGGCGTACGGAGCGGGACGGACCGGGAGCAGCTGCGTCTCCGCGGCCACCTCGCCGGGCACGGTGCTGGCCGGGTAGCGTCGCGATTCCAGGGGAAAGAGCGGCTTGCCGGTGGCGCGATCGAAAAGATAGACCCACCCCTGCTTGCTGGTCTGCGCCACGGCGTCGACCAGTTTGCCTTCGTGCCGGACGGTGACCAGCGACGGGCGGCGACGGAAAATCGCGATCCCAGATATCGTGGCGGACTCCCTGAAAATGCCAGATGCGCTCGCCGGTATCGGCGCGCAGCGCCAGCAGCGTGTTGGCGAACAGGTCGTCGCCCACGCGATCCGCGCCGTAGAAATCGCTGGCCGCCGATCCGGTGGGCACGTACACGATGCCGCGCTTCGGGTCCACCGCCATGCCGCACCAGTTGTTGGCGGAGCCGGTGTAGGTCCAGGCGTCTTTGGGCCAGGTATCGTAGCCGAACTCGCCGGGATGCGGAATGGTATGGAAGCTCCAGCGCAATTTTCCGGTGTGGACATCGAAGGCGCGGATATCGCCGGTGGGCGACGGCAGCGCCTCGGGCGTGCGGCCTCCCACAATCAACAGGTCTTTGTAGATGATGCCGGGACTGGTGAGGACAATCGACTGCTTTTCGGGATCGCGGCCGAGTCCTTCGCGCAGATCGATGCGGCCATCCTTGCCGAATTCCGCGGCGGCTTTGCCGGTGCGCGGATCGAGGGCGTAGACAAAACTCTGCACGGCGGCGAACAGGCGCGCCTGCCTGCCATCGGTCCAATAGACGAGCGAGCGATCGGGGCCGCGTCCGGCGATTCCGGAATCGAACTTCCAGAGCAGTTTGCCGGTGGCGGCATCGAGCGCGATCACCTTGTGCCGCGGCGTCAAGCCGAAGAGGACGCCGTTGACCATGATGGGCTGGGTCTGCGGATCGCCGGCGCCATCGGCGGTATCGTAGCTCCAGGCCACGCGCAACCGGCTGACGTTGGAGCGATTGATCTGCCGCAAGGCGGAATACCGGATGTCCGCGGGACCGCCGCCGTACGCGGGCCAATCGTGCGTCGCCGCGCCCGCCAGAGGAGCCAGGGCTGCCAGAAGAATGCACCGGCGTAGGATCATGCCGCCGATATTGTACCAGCGTTTTGGCGATTTGCATTTTGCGCCGGACGGGTTATCATTTTAGTTACTCCCCCGATAGAAATCGAAGGCAAGCGTGAACTCCATCAGCGACTCTACCAGCAACCCCGTCATCCTGGAAACCGATCTTCCCGGCGTCACCCGCGTAGGCCGCGGCAAAGTCCGCGACGTTTATAGCGTGGATGAACGGCTGGTGATTGTGGCCACGGATCGCATTTCGGCGTTCGATTACATTTTGGCCACCGGCATTCCCGACAAGGGCAAAGTGTTGACGCAACTTTCCATTTTCTGGTTCGATTTTTTACGCGATCTTACGCCGACCCATTTCCTGAGCGCCAACGTAGACCAATATCCGGCGCCGCTGCCGCAGTTTCGCGATCAACTGGAAGGCCGGTCGATGCTGGTCAAGCGCGCGGAGATGGTGCAGATTGAATGTGTGGCGCGCGGCTATATATCCGGATCGGGTTGGAAGGAGTACCGGCAACAGGGCACGGTGTGCGGCATCACGCTGCCCGCGGGCCTGAAGGAGAGCGACAAGCTCCCCGAGCCGATTTTCACTCCCGCCACGAAAGCGCAAACCGGGCACGACGAAAATGTCTCGTTCGAGCACGTGGTATCGCTCATCGGCGAAGACCTGGCGCGGCGCCTGCGCGATCTCACACTCAACATCTACCATCGCGCGGCGCAGTACGCGGAAACCAAGGGCATCATCATCGCCGATACGAAATTCGAATTTGGATTCGCGGGCGGCGAACTGGTGCTGGGCGATGAAGTGTTGACGCCGGATTCCTCGCGCTTCTGGCCGGCGGAAACGTACAAACCGGGCGGCCCGCAATACTCCTTCGATAAGCAGTTCGTGCGCGACTACCTGGAATCGATCCACTGGAACAAGCAACCGCCGGCGCCGGCGCTGCCCGCGGAAGTGGCCGCTAAGACGAGCGAGAAGTATCGCCAGGCTTATCGGGTGCTGACCGGCCGCGACCTATGAACTGGCTGGATGTGGTGCTGCTGCTCATCCTGGCCGGTTCGATTATCACCAGTTTCCGCAAGGGTCTTTCGCGGGAGATTATCGGCCTGGTTTCAGTAGTGCTTGCCTTGCTGCTGGGTATTTGGTTCTATGGCACCGCGGGTGCATTTCTGCTACCGTATCTGAGTTCGCGCACCGCTGCCAGTTTCGGCGGATTTGTGCTGATATTCTGCGGCATCATGCTGATTGGCGGTTTGGTGAGTGCGATTGTGGGGAAGTTTCTCAAGGTGACCGGACTTTCCATTCTGGACCACGCGTTGGGCGCGGTTTTCGGGGCAGCGCGCGGTGTGGTGGTTTCGATCGCGCTGCTGGTGGCGATCCTGGCCTTTGCGCCGGGGGGGCAGGCTCCGGATTCGGTGATGCACTCGAGAATGGCTCCGTACGTCACCGGCGCGGCGAGCGCTTTTGCTTCGGTCGCGCCCCACGAGTTAAAAGAAGGTTTTCACAAAACCTATGGGCAGGTAAAGGACTACTGGAAGTCGGGTGTGGACCAGGGGACGCGGAACCCCAAAGCGGAAAAAGGCAGAGAATGAAAAGTGAATTCGACGGGGTCGTGGAGCATCTGCTGCGCGGCAATATTCTGATGCAAGAAGCCGTAGAGCTTCTGGAAAAGAAAATGATCGAAGGGGCGCTGCTGGCGAAAGATGGCAACCAGTCGGCCACCGCCAAGCAACTGGGAATACATCGCAACACGCTGCAGCGCAAGATGTCCCAATACGGCCTGGAGAATGGCCGTCCCCATCGCCGCAAGCCGGCAAAGAGCGAGGCTCGCCGGCCGCGCAGTCGGAAACTGGGCTGATGGATCTGCTGATCTTCGACCTGGACGGAACCCTGATCGATTCCAGGTTAGACCTGGCCCAAGCGGTGAATGCCACTCGCCGGCACATGGGCAAAGAGCCGCTGGAGAACGAGCGAGTCTACTCCTACGTAGGGAACGGGGCGCCGGTGCTCATCCGGCGCGCGATGGGCGAACAGGCTACCGAGGCCGAACTACAGGAAGCGCTGGAATACTTCATGGAGTATTACGGCGATCACGACCTGGATTACACCACGCTCTATCCCGGCGTGAAGGACTCGCTAGACCGCCTGCTGGCGGCGGAGAAACGCATGGCGGTGCTGACCAACAAGCCCGTACGCATGAGCCGGTCCATTGTGAAAGGGCTCGGCGTGGCGGAACATTTCGTGCAGGTCTATGGCGGCAACAGCTTCGAATTCAAGAAGCCGAATCCCATCGGCATTGAAGCGCTGATGCGCGAAACGGGCATCGACCGGGCGCGCACCATGATGATCGGCGATAGCTCGGTGGACGTGCAGACGGCGCGCAACGCGGGTGTGCAATGCTGCGGCGTCACGTACGGCTTTCAGCCGGAGACGCTGGTGGATCCGGCGCCGGAGCTGGTGGTGGATCGCATGGAAGATCTCGTCGACTGGGTTCTGGCTCGGTAGGGACAGGTTTTCAGTCCACCTTTCTCATCATTTGTGAGAGGTCGGGCTAAAGCCCTCCGCAGTCTGAAGACCGCCCCACGGCACAAAGTGAACAGTATTGTGAGCTAGCCCGATCTCACATTCCGGCCGCTTTTAGCATCTCCAGGAACTGGGATTCGGTGCGCATATCGATGGCCTGGGCCACCAGTTTGCCATCGCGGTCGAACAGAAAGCTCTTGGGAATTCCTTCGACGTTGAATGCGTTGTTCACCTTGCGGTCCGGGTCGAGCAGGAGCGGGAAGGTGTACTTCTGCTTCTCCTCGAACCCGGCGACGGTATCGCGATCCTCGTCGGAGACCGCGAGCACGAGGAAGCCTTTCGACTGGAGCCGCTGATACAGCTTTTCCATATCCGGCATTTCCTTACGGCACGGCGGGCACCAGGTGGCCCAGAAATTTAGGAGCACCACGTGGCCGCGCAGGTCCGCCAGAGAATACGTTTTGCCATCGAGCGCGGTGAGCGTGAAGCCGGCCTCCTGATGAAGCTGATTCTGGAGGGTGATCAGCGAGCCGGCGGCGTCGAGCGCGGGGTCTGACTTGGGCGCCGGCAAGTGCTCGAAGCGAACCAGGCTGGCGAGTTCCAGGTACGGATCGGCGGTGGAGGCGGGCGCGGTATCGAGTGCGGCGGCCAGCGTAGCAGAGACGGCGGAGAGCGCCTCCTTGCCCAAGTCGCCTTCGGTCGATAGATTCGCCAGGCTGCTCGCCATGCCTACGCGAACCGATCCCGCGGGCAAGTCACGGATCTCGCCGGCGAGCTGCAGGACCACGCGGGCGCGGTCGGCGTCGGTGGGGAGGCTGCGAATCCGACCCATCTGTTTGGAGATGGCGGAGGTATCGACAGCGTCTTTGCGAGGCTCGGCGTTGGCATTGCGGAAAGACATGCCTTTCACGGTCAGCGGACCGGCAAGGTTCCAGCGCTCGAAGAGGGCTTTGTGTGCAGCAAAGCGATCCGGCGCCAGATCGTGGAGACGGCTGCCGCTGACCACCAGGAGCGTATCGCGCGAATTGGCGGTGGCGATGGTTTCGCCGCCCACCTGGAACGTCGCGGAGATGCCGGTCTTGGCCGCATCTCCGTAGTCCGGCGACGCGGCAGCGGCGGCGACGCGCTCGCAGGCTTCGACGGCCGGCCCTGCCGCTACTGGCGCCACGGTTTTGGCGCAGTTCAGAAAGCCGTAGGCGTCGTAGGGGTCGAGTGCATCGAAGTGCGCCGCGGCGAGCATCTGCTGGAACAGCTTCGCGGCTTCCGCGGGCTTCTCCTTCACCAGGCGGGAGAGGAGCGCGTTCGCGGTTACCGGCTGCAATTGACCGTGGGCGAGCAACTGCCGGTACACCGACAGAGCCTCAGCAGTGCGATTGGCACGGGCCAGGGCGCCGATCATCATGGCGTCCTGACCCGGCGCGAGATGCGGCAGAATGGCGAGGGCTTCGGCGGGCGCCACTGTGACGAAGGCTTGCAGGGTGGCGTTGCCGAGTTGCCAATCCTTGCCGGCGTTGATTTCCTGCACGGCCTGGTTGACGATCTTGCGTGCCAGGTCGGGATGCCGTTCGTAGAGAGACTGCGCGGCGCGCATGCGGAATTCCATGCGGAGCGAAGAGGGCAGTCCGGCGGTTTGCTCCTGGAGGTGCGCAAGGGCCTGATCGACGGATTCTGAACCGCCCGCGGCATATGCGGCGAGGGCAAAAAGCAAGGCAGCGGAAAGACTGCGGAAACCCATGGGCGAGATCTCCTTGAGCCAGAGTATAACATCCGCTGTTCGTGGTATTTTCGTCTCTAGCCTATGAAACTCCATCTTGCCCTGGTAACAATTGCGTTTGCCGGATACCTCTCCGCGCAAGCGCCGGAGTACGGTCCCGCCAAAGGAACGCTGGTGATTCAGGGAGGCGGTTCGGACGCGGGCACCGGAATCTTCGAAACCTTCGTGAACAAAGCCGGCGGACTGGGCGCGAAGATTGTGGTGGTGCCCACCGCCGGAGGCAACAAGAATCCGGACGGAAGCTGGAAAGTTTATAAGGAAGACGAAGTGCTGGCGCCGTGGAAGAAGCGCGGGCTCACCAACGTGTGGATGCTGCATACGCACGATCCGAAGGTGGCGGACACCGAAGAGTTCGCCAAGGTGCTACGCGATGCCAAGGGCGTGTGGTTCGTGGGCGGACGGCAATGGAACATCGTAGACTCGTACGCCAATACACTGACGCTCCGCGAATTTCACAAGGTGCTGGAGCGGGGCGGAGTGATTGGCGGGAGTTCGGCGGGCGCCACGATTCAGGGCGACTACCTGGTGCGCGGGGCCATCGCCGGATCCAACATTGTAATGACGCCGGAACCGGAGCACGAGCACGGTTTCGCGTTCCTTCGCAAGGTGGCGATCGACCAGCACATCAATACGCGCAATCGCTGGGACGACCTGATTCCGGTGATCAAGAAGTATCCGAACCTGCTCGGCATCGGGCTCTCTGAAGGCACGGCGATCGTGGTGACGGGAGACCAGTTCGAGGTGATCGGAAAATGGAAAGTGGCGATACATGACAACACGCGCGTGTATCAGCCCTGGGAGAAGCCTTACTATGTGCTGTCTCCCGGCGACGTGTACGACATGAAGGACCGCAAGATCGTAAAGTACGGCACGGGCGTGCTGGTGCCGGCCGTGATCAAGTAACGCCGGCGGCGAGGGCGCGTCCCCTGCCCCACCAAAGCGCGGCGGCCAGGCTCGCCGCGGAGACGGCCGCCAGAGCGGCAACCATCCAGACCACGTGGGAATCGCGCACGCCGCCGAACCAGGCGCCCGAGGCCGCGACGGCCAGACACACCAGCGCCACGCGGGCCATTTCCAGAATCACGAATTCGCGGCGATTCTCCAGCACACCGCCGAGCGTTACCAGGCTCACCATAATGTAGGCGAAGTACGCCAGGTTCCACGCGCCGGACTGCTTCGGCAGCAGCGCCAGGAAGTGGCTGTTGGCAGCCATCAGCAGGGCGAACTGCGCCAGCACGTACATGCTCAGAGCGAGGCGGCGGGGCGGATCGAAGCGCGCGAAATCGCGCCGCGGATCGTAGGCCTGCTTGGGGAAGCGCGCGGCCACATCCGGCGGACGCCAGCCGGGAGGCGCGAACCAGACGCGCAGCTTGTCGGCCCACGAGGCGGCGTGCCACGAATCCTGCAGCATGACCCAGTAGTAATGCAGGTTGGCCCACACCGGGTTCCAGCTTTTCAACTGCCCGCGGACTCCGTAGACGATGGGTTCGTCTTCGCGCTCTTCCTGGAAGGTGCCGAACAGATGGTCCCAGATGAGGAAGACGCCGACGTAATTCTTGTCCAGGTAAATATCGTTCTGGGCATGATGGACGCGATGGTTCGAGGGTGTCTGGATCCAGCGGTCGAGCACGCCCATGCGGTCGATGAGGCGGGTATGAGGCCAGAACTGGTAGAAGAGCTGGGCCACGCCGACCAGCAGAAACACCGGGATTGGCACGCCGCAGATGGCCAGCGGAAGGTAGAACAGCCAACTGGTGAAGCTGCCCGTTCCCGGCTGGCGCAGGGCCGTGGTGAGATTGAACTCCTCGCTCTGGTGATGCACGGAGTGGGCCGCCCAGAAGAGCCCCACGGTGTGTCCAAGGCGATGGTTCCAGTAATAGCAAAGGTCGAAAAGGACGAAGGCGAACACCCAGGTGAGCCAATTGCCAGCCGGCAGTTTCACCAGTGCGAGATGGGTGAGCGTCCATTCATACGTGAACAGGCCGATGAAGCCGAAGAAGACCCGCATGCCGGTGCTGACGATGCCGCAACTGAGGCTGTTGATGGCGTCGGCGAGATGGTAGTAGCGGGTGCCGCGGGCGCGGTCCACCGCAATTTCCACCGCAACGAGGGTAACGAAGACCGGGATAGCCAGAGCCACCGCCTGCCCGTAGGTGGTGTCCATGCAGACATGATAGCGCGAGCCCTACCGTGCGACCGCGGGGACCACCCAGATAAAGGTGGCCAGGCTGAACAAAAGGAGGACAGCGCCGATGCCGGGTAGCCAGAGAGACGCGCCGCTGTTCCCTGGTTCGAGTACGGCAATATCGGGATCGGCGGGGAAGTAGGAGACCTTGACGCCGGCGCCTTTGCGGTAGACCTCGGCGATGCGCGCCGCCTCTTCCGCGCTGCCGCCTTCGACCTGGGCGAAGCGCCGCAGATTGTTGAAATGGGTGGCGCCGGCGACATCATATTGATAAACGAAGCGGGCGTAGGCGGCGGAATCGGTGGATTCGCCGGCGCTTTCTTCTCCGCTCGTGACGATGACTCCCGCGGTAGTAGGCCAACTCTGGCTGGCATAGCCGTGCCAGGCGCGCAGCATGCCGGCGGTGAGGGCCAGGACTCCCAGGCAGCAGGCCACGGCGCCGAAGCCCGCTGCGGCGGCGGTCATCACCTTGTCTCCGGGGTCGCGAGGCGGGGCGGCAATCGGCGGGACGGGTTCGCCGCGCTGCGCGGCATCGATGGCGGCCTGCACGGAATTGGCGAAGTCCGAATCGCCTCCCGCGGCGCTGCGCCACATGAGGGGGACGACGAACAGGCAGAGGACCGCCGGCAGCAGGAATGCCAAACCCGCGCCCGGAAGCCAAAAAGCATCCGCGTGGAGACCGGGTTTCATGACGGCAATGGAAGGATTCGCGGGATTGTAAGAGACCATCACCTGTTTGCCGCGCGGAAAGCGGATGCGCTGGAGGTCGGCTACCGATTTGTCGCCGGAGCCCAGGGTCTGGCCGAAGTGAAGCACGTTGGTGGTGTGACTTTGGCCGCCGGCCACGTACTGAATCACGGTGGTCGTATCGAAAGTGACGGATGCCGTCGTACGTCTCCGGGTGGTTCGCGCGACATCGCGAACGGTATCGGAACTGATCACGACGCCGGGAGTAGTGGGCCATTGTGTGCTCGCTATGGCCCACTGGATGTTGCGCGCGCCTTTGAGAAACAGGTACAGGCCGAAGCAGACCACCAGGGCGATGAGGAAATAACTGATAGCCGCGCCGAGTTTGAGCATGTTATTTGGCCAGGGCATCCCACAGATGCGAAGCGCACTCGATTACGAAATCGCGGTCTTGCGGCAGCACGAGCCGCTGACGAATGAGGGCATCCGCCGCAGCATCGACGCGCTTCAGGTAATCTTCGCGGCCGGCATAGCGCTCGGCGATGGAGAGGCGCGGATCGTGAACGGCCGCGCGCGCCTCCTTGGTTTTGGCAAACGGGAAAGTGGATCCATAGAATTCGGCCATCTCCGAAGGCGCACCGCGTCCCGGCGCGCGCAGGTTCCAGCCCGTGAAAGTAGCCAGCGGAACCGAAACTTCCGGCAGGCGCACGCCGCCCAGATCGATTCCATCGGCATCGACCTGCGGCACCATCACGGGAAATGCGCCGGTCACCTTGGGCGGCTCCTGGAGGATCACGCCGTGCGAGGCGAACTCGGGTCCGAAATCCAGACGCCGCGCGACACGCGGATGGCGGGGCGTGGTAACGCCCTCAATGGCGGGAAACTTCAGGCCGGCGAGACCTGTCAACTGGCCGGCCGCGATGTGAGGATATACGGAAGCGGGCGGCGGTGTGCCATCCGCGATCCACGCCTCCATATCGGCTAGGAGGGCGCGCTGAACCGGGCGGTGGTCCACGACATTGATGGTGTATCGCGTGCCCTGCTTCACCAAAGGCAGCGAGCGCGGGAAGTGCTGCACGCCGGCAATGAAGTAGATGCGTGTGTCCGGCAAGAGGAGCGCGTCATGTTTCCCGTCGGCGGTGATATGGATGAGGGACGCGGCGCGGCCCCAGTACTCGGAAGAATCGTTGGTGAAGAACAGTTTGGGCGTAACGTGGGCGGCGCGGGCGAGGTGCAGGAGGCCGCCGGAGGCTCCCGTCACGGGATCGGTTTCATCGGAATCGGTGAAGGGGAACAGGTCGGTGGGATAGAAGACGTTGATGTAGGGCCAGCCGTCGCGCGAGGGCTGGGCGTAGCGAAAATTGAAACTGCCGCGGCCGGCGCCCGCAACGTCGGCCCAGACACCGTCGAAGACTTTGCGGCCGTCTTCGGCGGCATTGAATCCATCGTAAAGAAACTCGCGGAGCCAGCGGCCGCTTTGCGAGATGCCGAAGCCGATGGCGCGTTTCACGACGGGGCGCGAACCGCTCCAGCCGGCAGCCTCACCGCCGTATTTCAAGTAGGAAATGAAATCTCGCACGGCCGCCAGACCCGTGCCGGCGACTACGGGGTCGGCGCCCTGATAGACGAATTCGTAGATCATGCCGGCTTCGAATCCGGCGGGCATTTGGAGCGAACGGCCGCCGGCGGCCAGCGAATAGCCCGAGTCCGGCAACTGGCGCGGGGCGGCGTCGGTGCCGCTGCGAACGTAGAGGGCGATCGCTTTCCCGACGGGGATGGCGTCCTGCGCGCGGTCGCCGAGCGGCATGGTGACGCCGCTTTTTTCGGGAATGAACTCGGCGCGCACCAGGCCTTCCCGCGGGGTGCCGGGGCGGTAGTGCGGCGCGATGAACTGCAGAGCCGTAGCATTGGAGGCGGGGATGTCCCACTCCCAGCCGAGCCAGACCAGGGTGAAGCCCTGCTGCATGAGCCATTCGTCGCCGAAATCGGAGGCGCCGCGCGCGAAATTGAAACGGCTGAGCAGGCCCTTGCCGCCGCGATTGGAAACTTCGAAGAGCACCGTGCCGTTGGCTTTGGCCGGGTCGGCGGGCTGAAGGATATAGAAATCGGCCGTGGATGCGGCTTCGCCGTTGGCATCGAGTTGCGCCAGGTCAAGGTCGCGGACGATGCGATTGGCGGCGAGTTTGGGGTTCATGCCGAAGTGGACGCGCCCCACCACACGTTCATAAGCGCCGTGGAGCGCGGGTGTGCGTTCCGTGATTTCCACGCGGCGCACGGCGGCGCTGCCGACACATGCAAGAGCGAGAATACAAACGTACCGGCGGATCATTGGTAGAAGTTTAGCAGGGGCGCGCGTGCCGGAGGCCGGGCTTTGGCTGCGGCGGAGGGCCGGGGCGATTGAGACACCGGGCCACACGTAGATGGTGCGCGCCACCGGTATTGGCCCTACGGCACGAAGACAGTTCCTTCGCGAACGTTGTTTTCAGCTCGGTCGATGGCCTATCAGAACTCCGCGCGAAACATGAACTCGAAGCGGCGCGGCGCACCGGTGCCCGTGGCCCCCGTATTCAGAATGCCGGTAATTTTTCCGAAGTTAGAGGATGAACTGATTGCCCGAAGGGTTGCCCCACTGCGGATTGTTAAACAGGTTGAAGGCCGAGGCCCGGACACTTCAAGTTGAGCCTCTCCGTCAGACGAAAGCGCTTCTGCAACCCGGTATCGATTTCGTAATTGTTCGGGCCATTGCAGATGTAACGTCCCAGATTGCCCCAGGTTCCGTTGGCGGGGGTGGAAAACGCCAGCGGGTTGAACCAGACAGTTGGAATGCTCTGATTCGCCGCGTAGATCGACTGGCCCGCGACATAATTCGGACGCTGCCCGGACGTGTTGCCGTCCGGCAGGGCCGCGGCTTTGCGTGTGACGGTGATGTTGATCGGCTTTCCGGTGCGAGCCGTAGCCAGGCCGGAGAGTTCCCAACCTCCAAGAATCTGGGAGGCCGGACCGCTGGTGAGAAACTGCTTGCCGTGCCCGAAGGGCAATTGCCAGACGCCATTCATGGTAAATGTGTGGCGGATATCGATGTCGCTGCTGCTGCGGTCGCAGGCGCGGCAGCCCATGTCCTGGAAACCTATGCTCGTCCCGGAGCCGTCGGAAGCGTCGGTAATTCCGTGCGACCACATATAGTTGGCCTGGAACAGGAACCCGTGCAGGAACTGGCGCCGGACTGTGGCCTGCAGCGCGTTGAAATTGTTGTTGCCGTCGTTGGCCTTCATGCCGAACGAGCCGAATGCGGGCAGCGGCACCTTGCCGGTCGCCGGATTGATCAGGTTTTCGGTGTACTTGTCGAAGAGATGATGGCCTTCCGCGCCCGTGTAGCCCACCTGTGCGACGAAACCCTTGCCGACTTCCTGCTGCACCATGAAATCGTAGTTATTGTAGGAGAGGTCCTTGCGGTGGCGATCGATCGCCTTCGGGCTGAAAAGCGCGAGCGCGGGATTCAGAAATGGTGTCAGCGGGTAAGACAAGCCGGGAGTGTTGGTGATGGACCAGGAGTAGCGCGGCACGGCGCTTTCGGCCGGATCGCTGAAGTCGTCGTTCTGATTGCCGCCGTAATAGATTCCGAAGCCGGTGCGAATCGTGGTCTTGCCGTGAAGCGCGCTGGGAGCCCAGGCCAGCCCCACGCGCGGCCCGAAGTCCGTCGGGTTGGGGTTGTAATACGGAGTGCCCTTAGGGCAGTAGCCTCCGCACCCTAAAATATCAACCACCGCCGAGCGGTTCAGAATTTCATGTGCCACTGAGTAGTATTCGTACCGCAGCCCCAGGTTCAAGGTCACGTCCTGGCTAAGCTTGAAGTCGTCCTGGACGTAACCCATCGCAAACGTGCGCCGGTTGCCGACTACGCCCTCGCCCTGGAGCCAACTGCGCCGAAGTAGCCACATTATTATAAGCGGAAACACGTTTCCGTCCGCGCGCTGGGTTTCAGGGAATCCCACAAAGGTTACTTTTCCGCAGTTGGAAGGAGCGCTGCCGGTAGTAAAAAGCGGGTCACAGGAGGGGAGTTGGTCCAATAGCCAGGACGGCGAATTGACGCCTGGAGCGATAATAAGTTGAACGGTTTTCTGAGCCGCGGCCGCCGCGGCGAACACGTCGTCGAGGTAACTCCAATTGTAACTGCCGGGATCGCTGCCGCTGGAGGGCTGAGTCTGGTCCCAGTGGGCGCCCAGAGTGATACCGGGAAATTGCCGGATCGGCTAACAGACTGGCGTAAAGACTGCGAAGGTAGGTGTGCAATTGCGCCTGCGTGGGCGTACCAGAGCCCGGATACGAGCCGATGGCGTCTGCGACGTCGATGTGGGCGTAGACGCCCAGCGGCTTTCGTATGTCGGCCGCGAGGGCCGGCCAGGGCAGACTTACACACAACAGGGCAAATACCCACGAGGCGATGGCAACCGATCGATATCCAGACAAGATTGACCTCCGAGGCACGGGGGCGCCTTACTTTGGGAAAATTCTATCACAAGAACCGACTTATGTCCGGGTAACGATCAGTGGCCTCGCAACACGTCGAGTCCGAACTTTGGTGCGGACTTTGTGCCGCTGATGCGCACGGGAATTTCGGCGCCGGAGCCTTTCCCGAAGAACGGCCGGGCCGCCCGGAGCAGGAAGGAGAGCCAGGGAGAGTCAACCATCTTAGACAGCGGCACCGCGGTAAGGACCTTGCCGTGAAAGTCGAACTGCTCGCCATCCAGAGAGTAGACACCGTCCAGATTTATGTGTGCGCCGGGCAGGACATACGCAAGGTTACTGAAGTGAATCACGCCTTCCTGGAGGGAGAAGGTTCCGCTCATGTGCGAAGTTACATCCCGGGCTCCAGGCCGGGCTTTTCTGGGCTGGCCCTGCGCGCGCAGGCTCATCATATCGACCTTGTCCTGTACCGCGGGGTTGGTGAAGTGAATACTTTGCAGGGTGAAGCTGCCGCCAACGCTCAGCTTCTGCGCGACTCTTTCCTTGCCGGGACGAATGCGGAGTTTCGCCTTAGTCGCGATGATACCGGTCATGACGGCGGGCCGGCTGTTTACGGCGAGGTCGAGAAAGTCCTGAATCCGGCCCTGGGGCACATCGACATCCAGTTGGATGGTGTGACCGACACCTTTGGTGTCGATGACCGAGCCGCTGGTGGTGAAGCTGGAGTTGCCCAGTTGAGCGGACACCGGTTGGAGATAAGTATCGCCGGTGATGCCGTCCACGATGGCGTGAAAGCGGGTGTGCAGGGGCACGGGGCGATTGGCCGTGTCCAGGGAGAAGTCCGGGGTCTCGGTGGTGCCGTCCACCACGATGCGGTTCAGTTGACCTTGAAACTCGCCGGTGGAAGAGAGCGTGCCGCCGATGCCTTTAATAGTGTTCAGGTCGGCATGGTCGAAGGTGTAGTGTCCGGTGACCAGGGAGTCGCCCGGGCTCTCTGTTTGCCACGGTCCGAATGCGCCGGAGGCGTGGATCTCGCCGCGCGGGATGGCGTTGGTGAGGCGCGCGTCGTAGCGCCAGGGAGCGCCGGGCCCGACATCGTGCAATTCAATATGTTTGAGTTCGAAGTCCTTGGGGCTTTTATCGGGTTTGGAGGTATCGATGACCAGGCGGGAATTGTCGCAGACGATTTCGTCCACGAGAATTTTCATTTTGCCGGCGTGTTTGGCGGAGGGTTCCGGCGAACCGCGCCGCATTTCCCGCGGCGGGATGTGGATCTGGAGCCCCTCCACCTTCACCGCGCCGACGTGCATGGGTTCGACGAAGAGCCCGGCCAGGCCGGCATGAAATGAGAAGCGCGCGATGGCGATGAGCGGCTGGTTTTCGCCGGCGGCGACTACGTCCTGGGGCGGATCGATGCGCAGACCGCTGCCGGAAACTTCCAGACCGTGAAGAAGGGAGACGTCCAGACGGTCCAATGCGACGCTGCTGTGGAAGCGGGAACTGAGCGTTTCGACGATGCGCGCCTTAAGAATGGGGCCGGCGCGATGCAGCACGATATTACCGGCGACCAGAAGAACCGCCAGCACGATGAGTAAGGCGATGGCCACCCGGGTCCACACGCGTTTGCGCGGCGCGCCTGACGAGGGAACAACGACGTGGTTTCCCTCCGGAATCTCCGGAATAGTTCACCCCCCTTCACCAGCTTAGCCTTGGTACACCGTTTCAGCAGTGCACCGATGTATCGAAAACACCGCTTGCTAATGCGCGCGGCCCTGTTTGGCGAAGTTTCAGCGCGGCGCCGCATCCTGAACGCGGCCCTTCCACATGCCACCGGAACCGCGCCACCAGGCCAGCGCGGAGTGGATTGTCGCGCCCATGTAGAAGAGAGCGACCAGAGGGAGGAACGGCGCCCACAAGGGCGAGCGGCGGTAGAAGCGCAGGGCGGGGAGATAGGCGCAGGACATGAGCAGCCACGCGACGGAGCCGAGGCCGGCGGCGCGGGTGGAACCGGCGATGGAGAGCACCGGGGGCACAAGGTAAGTGATGGTGAGCGCGAGCACAGTCGCGAGCAGCAGCCATGGGGAGTGCCGCAGTTGCGTAAACGCGGTGCGCGAGATCATGCGGCCCACCTCGCCGAACGACCGGTAGGGGCGGATGCTGCGGGTGGCGGCGTTGAGGGAGAGCCACACGCGAGAGCCTTGCCGCCGGACGGCTTGCGCCAGTGCGCAATCGTCGATGAGGGCGCCGCGAATAGACTGAATGCCGCCGATGCTTTCGAGCACGCTACGGCGGATCAACATGCAGCCACCGGCCGCGCCGGCAGTGCCGTGGGAGTCGCCGCGGGAGTTGCCGCGAACCCAGGCCGGTGGGTACAGCATGAAAAAGAAAAAGACGAAGGCCGGCACGAGTGCGTGCTCCGCGGGCGTGCGGCATTCGAGCGTGGCCATGTAGGAGACCAGGCCGTAGCCCGCTTCGGCGCGCGCGGCGAGGCCGGAGAGCGCATCGGGAGGGTGGACGATATCGGCATCGGTGAGCAGGAGCAGATCTGGGGAATGTGCGGCGGCGCACTGTACGCCTTGGGCCACGGCCCACAACTTGCCGCTCCAGCCGGCGGGCAGGGGCGGCGCTTTCGCAACGGTCAGCAGGCCGGCGGGGGCCGCGGCGAGGGCGGCTTCAGCGGTGCCATCGTCGCTGCCATCGTCCACCAGAACGATGTGGAACGGGCCTGCGTAATCCTGACTGCACAGCGAGCCGATGGCGAGCCCCACCGACGGGGCTTCATTGCGCGCCGGAATGACGGCGACGATGGAGGGCGCGCGGGTTGGCGGCGGCGGGGCCGGCGGCGTGCGAAGGAATTCGAGCCAGAAGCCGCCGCGCGCGGCCAGGAGATACACCCAGACGGCCAGAGACGCGGCTCCGCCGAGTTCGGCGATCATGCCGTGAGCGTTCCGAAAACCTTCATCATGTCGCGATGCGCCAGCACGGCGACCGGGTCGCGCTGCATCAGCTCGTAGTACTTGCCTCCAAAACCATTGGAGCCTTCGGCGGGCGAAAGCAGAGTGCGCGCCTGGGCAATGAGGCGGTCGGCATCGAGGGGCGTGGGCGTCTCATCGAGGTCCAACATTTCGTCGATCATCACGATGAATTGCGATAGCTCGCGCAGCCAGGCGAACCACGGATCGTCCATCACCAGTCCCAGGTATTGGCCGGTGCTGGTGATGCGCTGGACATCCCGTTCGTAGAGGGCGCGCTCGGAATCCATCAGCGATTTGTGCAGTTTCAGGAGGCCGTTGCGCAGTCCGGTGAGGCGGTCGCGCGTTGGATCGGTCATGCGCCCATCGTATCGTGAACTTGCGGCAAACTGGAAGGGCATGAGTTTCCTAGACAATCTCGAAAACAACCTAAAGAGCCTCGAAACGCAGGAAGAGGGGAAAGAGTCCGCGGAGCGCCAGCAGAGGGACCGGGAGAATCAACGGGCGAACGCCAAGGCGGCGGCGCCATTCGCCGAACAGTTGAAAGACGGGCCGTACACCGCCGAGCTGCTGCGGCAGACCACGCGCGTGGGGCATTCGCTGCGCACAATGATTCGCGCCACCTGGCTGGGCACGACGCTGCGGCTGGAGGCGCGCGACCGCAAACTGGAACTGCGGCCCACGGCGAGCGGCATCGCGGCCGTGTACCTGGAGAGCAACCAGGAATTGCGCACGCGAGACGCTGGACTTGAACGGCAGCCCGGAACAGCTTTTGCGCGGGTGGCTGGAGGCGGTGTGAAATGCAGAAAGCAAGGTTCGATCCGGGCCTGACGCAGCAATTCTTTTCGCCGTTCCGGCGGGTGATCAACCAGGACGGCAGCTTCAACGTGCACCGCCGCGGAACGACGTGGCGCGACATTCATCCTTACCTGTTCCTGATCAACATGGGTTGGACGAAGTTCTTCGCCACGGTGATCCTGGGATATTTCGTGGTGAACCTGGTCTTCGCCGGGATTTATTTCGCGATAGGTCCGGACCAACTCGCCGGGGCCGACGCACCCACCGCAATGGGGAGGCTGTTGAACGACTTTTTCTTCAGCTCGCACACGCTGAGTACGGTGGGGTACGGGAACATCTCGCCCAAGGGGCTCGCCGGCAATACGGTGGCGGCGTTCGAGGCGCTGGTGGGTGTTCTGGCCTTCGCGGTGGCGACGGGGCTGCTGTTCGGTCGCGTATCGCGGCCCTCGGCGCGCATCGGATTCAGCGACCATATTCTGATGGCGCCGTACCAGGACGGCAGCAGCCTGCAGTTCCGGGTGGTCAACCGCCGCACCAACGACCTGATGGACCTGGACGTACGCATGATGCTGATGTCGGTGGAGACCAAAAACGGCAAGCCCTCGCGCGAGTACAACCAGCTCAAGCTGGAACGGGACCAACTGGTGTTCATCCCGCTCACCTGGACCATTGTGCATCCCATCGATAGTGAAAGTCCGCTGTTCGGCACTGACCGAAGCCGACCTCAAGCAGAAGCAGGCCGAACTGCTGATCGTGATCAAAGCGTATGACGACACGTTCAGCCAGATGGTGGTGGCGCGGCACTCCTACCGTTACGACGAGATCGTTTGGGGTCGCCGCTTCTCGCCGGCGTTCTATGTGGATGATCAGGGCGACATGGTGCTGGAGTTGCCGAAACTGGGCGAGTTGGCGTGATGTGTAGAATGGTCTGATGATCCGCCTGCCATCCTGCCTCATCATGGCTGCCGCGCTGGCTTGCGCCCAGAGCGCGGCGCCTTTCGAAGTGGAAGAAGCCACCATCGCGCAGGTGCACGAGGCGATGAAAGCGGGGCGCCTGACCTGCCGCGCGCTGGTGGGCCAATACCTGAAGCGGATCGAGGCCTACGACAAGAACGGCCCGGCCATCAACGCCATCGTCGTGCTGAATCCGGAGGCGGAGAAGCAGGCCGACGGAACTGGACCGCCGCTTCGCCGCGGATCGGGCCTGACCGGACCGCTGCACTGCGTGCCGATGATCGTGAAGGACAACTTCGAGACCATGGGTCTGCAGAGCACCGACGGCTCGCTGGCGCTGGCGGGCTATCTGCCGGACAAAGACGCGTTCCAGGTGAAGCGCATCAAGGAGGCCGGCGCCATCGTGCTGGCCAAGTCCAACATGGCGGAGTGGGCGTTCAGTCCGTACGAGACGGTCAACTCGATTCTGCCGGGCTACACGAAGAACCCGTACGCGCTCGACCGCGTGACGGCGGGATCGAGCGGCGGCACCGCGGCGGCGGTGGCCGCGAGCTTCGGGCTGGTGGGGCTCGGGCAGCGACACCGGCAACTCGATTCGCGGCCCCTCGTCGCACCAGGCGCTGGTCGGCATCCGTTCGACGATGGGGCTCACCAGCCGCGCCGGCGTGATGCCGCTGAGCCTGCTGGCCGACATCGCCGGGCCGATGGCGCGCACGGTGGAAGACGCGGCGCCGGTGTTCCAGGTGATCGTGGGCGACGATCCGGACGACCCGGTGACGGCGGCGGCGAGCGCGCATCTGCCGCAGGACTACCTGGCCGCGCTCGATCGCGACGGCTTGCACGGCGCGCGATCGGCGTGCTGCGCCAGGCCTACGAGCGGCGACCGCCGACGCGGAGATCGTGCGGCATCTTCAAGGCCGCGGTCGAGGATCTGCGGCGGGCGGGCGCGACCATCGTCGATCCGGCGACGGTGGAGGGGCTCGACGGCATCCGCCGGGCGCGCGGCGCGGGGCCGTGCATGGGCTTCAAGTACGACCTGAACCGGTACCTCGCGGCGCAGGGCGATCGCGTGCCGGTGAAGAGCCTGGCGGAGATCATTCGTCGGGGCGGTATTCATCCGCCGAACGCAGGGGCGGCTGGAAAAGGCCGAGAAGGGGCCGGAGAACGGTCCCGAGTCGGCGGCCTGCAAGGCGGACACGCGCGTATCGCGAGCAGGTGCGCGCGGCGGTGCTGAAGACGATGGACGCGCTGAAGCTGGACGCGTTCGTGTATCCGACGTGGAGCAATCCGCCGCGGCTGATCGGCGATCTGAACACGCCGCACGGCGACAACAGCCAGTTCTACTCGCCCACCACGGGGTTTCCGGCGATCAACGTGCCGATGGGCTACACGCGCGGCGGCACGCTGCCGGCGGGTATGACGATCTACGGGCGCGCCTGGAGCGAGGCGAAGCTGATCAAATTCGCGTACGCTTACGAACAGGCGACGCATCACCGGCGCGCGCCGGCGAGCACGCCGCCGCTGCGATGACGCTGAGTCGCGGGTTTCCCGGCAGAATGGCGAGCGAATAGAGGTTTTGCCGACTAGTCCGGTCCCTTCCCTGCGAGAGGCGGCTGCAAGTCCGCCGTCCAAGGTTGCGAGTGGTAGCCGCTCTGAGCGCCAGTTCCAGGTACGAGGCATTGTAGACAGACAGACGATGGGTCCGCGCTAGTCTGAGGACGGCGCCTTCCTCCGGCTCGCGATCGATTCGGATCCGCAGCCCTGCAAGATCGCGCAGGAAAACGCCCGTGTCCGACTCGGTAATCCTCTTGCGACGCTCGTTCACCACGAGGATGTTGCGGATCTCAAACACGAGAGACTGGGGACGACCGCTTCTTCGGTCTTGATTCGGGCATAAGCGGCATCGGCCCTGGCGCCCTGGCGTCTTGCTCATCCTGAAATACCCAGCAAGCTGGTATCGATGCGTCGAGCACGAACGGCATCAGTATTTCCGTCCTTCCTCGCGTGCGGATTGTATTTCCTCAAGGGTGACCTTGCCGGTTCGCTTGCGAAGTTCGCGAATACTCGCCAGCGCTCTGTCGACTTCTTCTTGCCGCCGATTCACCTCGGGCACAATCCAGGCGATGGCGCGGCCATGACGGGTAATAATAAGTGTTTCGCCTCGCGTCGAGGTATGCCTAAGCCTCTTTGAGACTTGGCGACTTTGCGTGATCATCGTCTTCCAGCCAGTTGACGATTCGCGTGATGCCATCCTTGATCAAAGCTACGTGGAAGTTGATCAGCAAGCCAAGCCGCTTGTCGGCAAGACGGAGGTACGTCAGAAGCTGCTTTTTGTGGACCGGAGCGAGCAGTTCGGCCGATTTGATTTCCACGATGACCTTGTCTTCCACCACCAGATCGGCCCGAAACCCATATCGATGCGGATACTATCGTAAACCACCGGGGATCGCTTGCTGGCTCACCGCGTGGAGACCAGCAGGATCCGTTCCGACGGTCACCGTGAAGGGCACTTCGATGCTCTCCGTTCCCAGGTAGCAACCTGGACATAGACTGGATTCCGAGAACAGCTCGTACTCCACGCGAATATTCCCGGAGTCGGTATCGCCCAGCATGGCAGCGGGGTCAATCTGGTAAGCGCCGGTGCTACACTCCAGTCCTATGCGATTGCCCCTCACCCTGCTCGCTCTCGCGGTCAGCGCCGCCGCTCAGCCGCCCGAGACCATCGCGCTTGCCCACGCCAACATAATCGATGGAACCGGCGCGGCGCCCCAGCGTGACCAAACCATCCTCATCCAGGCAGGGAAGATCAATGCCGTCTTCCCTTCCGCCGGTCGGAACCTGCCTAATGGCACGAAGGTAGAAGACCTGGCGGGCAAGTGGGTCATCCCTGGGATGATCGACGCTCACGTCCACATCACCGACCAGAGCGGCGAAATCGGCCCGCTCCGCGACCTCCTCTCCAAGTTGCTGCTCCACGGCGTCACTGGCGTCCGCGACATGGCCGGTGACGCGCGCGTTCTCGCCTACCTCGCGCGCGAAGCGCGTCTTGACGCGCCCGGTTGGGCAGACGTCTATTACAGCGCCCTCATGGCCGGACCCACCTTTTTCTTCGAGGACGCGCGCGTGGCGGGTGCATCTCGCGGGGTGCTCGTTGGCAGCGCGCCTTGGCTGCGCGCGGTGGATGAGACCACCGACATCCGCCTCGCCGTCGCCGAAGCCAAGGGGACCGGGGCCACCGGCATCAAGCTCTACGCCAACCTGCCCGTGTCGATGGTGAAGGCCATCGCCTCCGAGGCCCACCGCCAGAGTATGCTGGTCTGGGCCCACGCGGCTGTCTTTCCGGCTAAACCGGCTGACGTCATCGACGCCGGCACCGACGTAGTCTCGCACACCGCCTATCTGGTGTGGCAAGCCCAAGCTCATGTGCCGCCCGATTATCGCCAGAGGGCGCAGGCAGACTTCTCAGCCGTGCGCCCGGACGATCCCAGAATCGCGGCGCTCATCGCGGATATGAAAGAGCACGGCACGATTCTAGATGCCACGCTCCGCGTCTTCCAGCAGCAGGCCGCGCGTTCCGCCGATGCCGTGGCCAAAGGGCTGCTGCCTTGGATCTATGCGGTCACGAGGGCTGCCCATCAGGCGGGCGTGCGCGTCGACGCCGGCACCGATAGCCGGGGTGTGACCTCAGGCCGGGCGGACGCTGGAGCCGCGGTGGCCGAAGAGATGGCTCTGCTTGTCAAGGAATGCGGGTTCACGCCGGTAGAGGCTATCCAGTCTGCCACGCAGGTGAGCGCGATGGCCGTAGGCCGCGCGTCCGAACGGGGAACAATCGCCCGCAATATGGCCGCCGACCTCGTTATTCTCAGTGACGACCCCACGGCCGACATTACCAACGTGAAAAAAGTTGTCTCCGTGATCAAAGACGGCAAGGAGTTTCACCCCGCAGAGACGAAGTAGGCGCTCGGCTCGCGGCGCTTCCGTCTTCCAACACAAGTCATCGATCTCCCCGGCCGGTCAAGCCGAAGGCCGGCCCGGGTTTCACGCTGGGTGGTTTTTCGATCCTGTCCCACCTCAATTCTCGGTGGGCGATTTTTCGAGATGGTCGATCACCAGGAGGTCCACGGGCTGCTTGTGGGGAGTGAGTTTGAGACCGATGCGGTCGAGGGAGACGGCGAGGGTGACAGCGTCGGGATCGGGTTCGGGGGTTTGGAGGGGAGGGCCGATCGCTCCGCCGTCGGCGCGGGCGAGCGCGACGAGTTCCTCGCGGGACAGGTCGAGCACGAAATCGTAGCGGCCTTTCAGGTCAATTTGGTTGGCGACGGGGCTGAGGGTGAGGCGGGCGAGATACTCGCCAAGGGCGGGCAGGGTCATGCCCTTGATGTCGAGGTGCATGCCTTTGGGGCCGGTGGTCTGCTTGATGACGCCGTTGGGCCCGGTGGTGGTGACGCCGCCCTTGTTATCGAGCGCGGAATTGGACTGAATTGCGCCGGACTGGGGAGTGGAGGGGTCGAAGACAGATTCCTTCAGCCTCGCTCCGCCTTTGGCAACCACTAACTCGTAGCCCGGCACCTCTTTTGTGGAATGGTGGAACTTCAACTGAAAGCGCTGCTCCATGAGGGTCTGGAGCATTTCGGGGATTTCGCCGCGTTTGGCACCCTCGGGCAGTTTGGCCACGACGTCGAACCGGAGCGTGTTCATCCACTCGGGGCCGGAGAGCTGGTAGGCCTTTACACGGTAGGCGGTGCGGATCAGGTCGGAGAGAGAGAGGCTGCGGAGATCGACCCGTGCGGCGTCGATGGTGGCGCCGATGCGCTGCTGGCCGGAGAGTAGTTTGGCCGGGTCGAGTTCGGCGGGCTTGACGGAGGCCACTTCGAATGAGGGACGGCCGGTTTGAGAAAAGGCGCAGACGGCCAGCGCCAGAAAGGCTGGAATCTTCATTTGGGACTCCCGAGTCTTAATCAGTATACTGCGAGGTGTTGACAGGCGAAAGCCCCTGTCCTAACGCGGCGAGGAGCCTTATCGCAGAGTGGACTCAAGCTGGGTTGCCCGAAAATGCCTTACGATATTGGCGGATATCAAGGCGGGTATCGGCCCATGTGGATTGCTTCCGGTTGGCCGGCAACCGCCCGGCGCCGGTCCCACATATCCGCGAATAGGGTGTTTTCGTCAACTCGCTAGTTGCGGCGCAGGCAGGCCTCGGTTGTAGAGGCGGAGCGCCGCGTGGTATAAATCACTGAATTCTAGTGGGCCCCGAGGGGCGAGGAGATGGCTATGCTTTCACGCTGGTTTGCAACGATTGTGGCGACTGCGGCTCTTGTGCCCGGCGTCAGCCGTGGCGAGGTGGCGGGCAAGTGGGTCGCCGAGCTGACGAGCCCGACGCTCCTGGAGCCCGCTTACATCCGCGTCGTGCTTGCGCGGACGGGCGACGCGGTAACCGGCACGTGGGGCGCTGAGATAGTGAAGGGCACGGTGAGGGGCTCGGCCGTCTCGTTGGCACTGACAGATAATGGAGGCCGCGAAGCCGGCACGCTTACAGGCAAAATCGAGGGTGATGCGGGCGCGGGCGGAGGAACGATGGCGGGCGTGGGACGCCGCGGAGGCCGCGGTAGGGCTGGTGCTGGCGCACGCGCTCCCGTGCTGCAAGAGGTGGCATGGAAGCTGACCCGCGAACTCACGCCGCCGGCCCAACCGCGCGAGATCAACTACGATCCCACCACCTTCCAGGCTTACTACTACGCCGGGAACAAGCCGGGCATTCACATCTTCCCGGGCGACATAGTGCACACCTGGGCACCCGATTCAGCGGGCACCGATAAGAATCTGAAGCGCGTGGCTCTGGGCGGCAACCCGAACATCGGGCCTATTTACGTGGAAGGGGCATTGCCGGGCGACACGCTGGTAGTCCACTTGATCAAGATCGAGCCAAACCGCAAGACGGCTCGGCAGGGGAGTAGAATTCAACAGTTCGGCGTCACGCCCGCTTACAATCTGGCAGCGAAGTACGACCCGGGCTTTAACGGCGAATACCAGTTGGACAACGCGACTGGGATCGCGGTACTCACCGCGCCGACGCCCGCGCTCAAGAACTTCAAGGTAACGATGAAGCCGATGCTGGGCTGCATCTCCGTCGCCCCTCCGGGGTTCGAGGCCCTCACCGGCCCGCACCTCGGCGTCTTCGGCGGCAATCTCGACTATAACGGCACCGTCTCCGGCACGACGATGTTCTTCCCCGTCTTTCATCCGGGCGCGCTGTTCGGATTCGGCGATGGCCACGCGGCTATGGCCGACGGCGAAGTAACGCAGACGGGACTGGAGGTCTCGATGGCGGTCGATTTTTCCGTCGAGGTAATCAAGGGCTACCAGACGCAAGGCGTCCGCGAGGAGGATTCGGACTACATCATCTCGTTCGGCGTGGCGGGTTCACTGCAGGAAGCCCTGAAGGCGTCCACCGCGCAGCTTGCGACGTGGATCAAGCACGACTACGGGCTCACCGACAGCGAAGTCGCGTTGCTGCTTGGAGCCGTGATGAAGATCGAAGTAACCGAGCTCGTCGACCCCGAGTTTGACGTAGTGACCAAGGTGCCCAAAAGCTCGCTCGCCATGCTGATTAAAACACCCGGTAGCGGCAACTGATTCCGTCAGATAGTAGAGGTTGGGATCGCCTCACCTTGAGCGTGATCTTCACTGGTGCGAACATGTGCGGGTACGGGAGGTCTTTTCCGTACCGCTGGCATACTATGGCGCGCTCCTCCAGTTGTGCGTGCCGCAAACCGAAGACGCCTTCGCCATCCGCCGGGTCACCGCGCCCGGTCTCGCACGCGCTCAGCATCACTTATTCCGAGCCCTGCAGATTAAGCTGCGTATTTCAGAATCGTATCGGCGCAGGCTTTGCCCTCTTGGTTAGGGCAAAAAGCCGCACGACGAAACGGTGAGCTT
>CAVVLD010000076.1:0-32702 GCA_963748795.1 uncultured Solibacteraceae bacterium | reverse complement strand
GCCGGAGAGCTCGCCGTTGATGCTCTCGAGTTCGGGAATGCGAATCTTCGCGCCCATCCCCACCAGAAAATCCAGCAGGGCGGAGCGGGTGGGGTTCAGACCCACGCCGCGGATGGCCAGGCGGGAACCCGGGACCATTAGCGCCGCGGCCAGAAAGAAGGCTGCCGAAGATAGGTCGGCGGGCACCACCAGCGGGCGTCCGGTGAGTCGCGGGCGGCCCTGGACGGTGATGCGTCCGCGCGTGACACTAAGGTCAGCGCCGAACTCGCGGAGAGCGATCTCGGTGTGGTCGCGCGAACGTACCGGCTCAATGACCACGGTTTCCCCCTCGGCAAAAACGCCGGCGAACAGGACGCAGGTCTTGACCTGCGCGCTGGGGACCGGCAGTCCGTATTCGATGGGGCGAAGCGGGCCGCCGGCGATTTCGAGCGGAGGAAATCGGTCTTCGCGGGCTTCGATTTGCGCGCCCATCTGGGCCAGGGGCTTCATGATGCGCTGCATGGGCCGGCGGCTGAGCGATTCATCGCCGAAGATGCGGCTGCGAAAAGGCTGGGCGGCGAGGATGCCGGAAAGCATCCGGATGGTCGATCCGGAGTTGCCGGCGTCGAGCCCGGCGGACGGCTGCCGGAGGCCTTCAAGGCCGCGTCCGTGGATGACGAATTCGGCGCCGGAGCCTTCGACCTCGATGCCTAATGCCCGCACACAGCCCAGCGTGGAATGGCAATCGGCGCCGCTGGAGTAGTTGGATATGCGCGTCTCGCCCTCTGCGATGGCGGCGAGCATGGCGTAGCGGTGGGAGATGGATTTGTCGCCGGGCAAAGAGATAGAACCCGTGATACACGACGCGGGCGAAATTGTCTTTTGCATGGAAGCTAATATTTTACCGTGCGCCGGCGGCGGGCTACCGTCCTTCGCTAATCTCCAGCCATGTCAGTCCGTGAGCGGCTATATGCACCGGAACCGAAACGGTGTACTCGCGATCCAGGCGGTACGCCTTCGGCGCACCGTCGCGCTCCCGAATGGTGGCCGTGGCGGAGAGCCCGCTGTAATAGAGCGGCAGCTTGACCGTGCGGGAAACCGCCTGGTCCGCCGGGTTGAACACCATCGCCAGGGCCCTTTCGGTCAGGCGCGGGTTGACGTGCAGCACCACGTCGATATTGTTTCCATCGGGGCGCCACAGGTGGATGAGGTCGCTCTCCAGAATGTCACGATGCGCTTTGTAGAAGTCCACCCACTTTTTCACGACCACTCTGGTCTTTTCGGAATCGTACAGGCGCGGCCCGCGATACGCGGCCTGCACGCCCGAGCCGAAATTCTGCGCCAGGTGCTGCTCGTAATCCGCCAGATGCTGTTCCAGCGGCTCCAGCGTGGCCGCCGCCCCGCCGCCCTGGTATTCCACCAGCGGCACGAACATCCAACCCATGCTCGGAGTCTTGCCCCAAGTGCCATCGTAGATGTTCTGCCGGCCCAGAATAATCTGCCGGTCGCGCGGCAGCGACCAGTTGGTCTCCCGGTAACCCATGGCCGTTTTGTTGGAGCCGTTCAGGAAATACCAGTCCGGCACATTGAGGTACACGCCGCGCGCGCGGCACCAGCGGTAGAACGCCGTGATCTGCTGCCACTGGCGCATCTGCGAATCGTCCAGCCCGCGATGGCCCGGATGGCTGGTGGAAGCGCACACGTCGCCGGGGTACGATCCATCGTGCTCCAGCACGTCGAAACCGGTCGCCTCGATGAAATGCTGCAGCTTGCGAAAATACTCCAGGCCCCAGCGGCTGCCCAGGCACGGCGAATTCCCGAAGATGGCGTCGCCGGGCTTCCCCGTCTTGGGATTGATGACGTCGTCTTCGGCATCGATGCGGCGGCTGGCCAGCAGCGAGTAGCCGCCCAACTCCACGCCCCTGGAATGCGCGTACGCCACCAGGCTTTTTATCTGCTCCAGGTAAGCGGGATCTTCGTTTTCCATATTGAGTCCGCTGCCAAAGCTGAGGATCACCATCTCGAATCCCACATCGGCGCACTGGTCGATGGCCAGCTTCACGGCCTGCGGGTCCGCGCGCCGCACGTGCATGAAGATCGGATTCTCAGTCACCCAGGGGGCGATGGTGCGATACATGCGCCGCTGCTCCAGGCCGCGGCGTTCGCGATCGGTGGAATCGTAGGCGAGTTCGAAGGTGCGGAACGATGTCCATGTATCGCCGGGAGCAATTGCCGCGGCCGGTCCCAGCGGCGGCCGCACTTGCAGTAGTACCGGCGACACGCGCGCGTAGTTCACCTGCGAGAGGTATTGGGGGTCGGGAATCCAGTTGACGGTGCGCGACGCGCTGCGCGAATCCATGCCGTTGAAGGCGTATTCCGTCTCGACGTGCAGCACGTCGGGCGGCTGCGGCGGGTGGTCCACCGCCGAATCGGAATCCACCACTGCCAGCAGTTCGCTGGTGAAGCGATTCAGCGTCACGTCGGCATTCGAAGCGTTGCGCACGCCGATCCATTTCGCCATCAACGGCATGCCATCGTACATTTCGTAGTGAACCAGAACCTCGATGCCGGGCAGGGTTCCGTCCGGCGGCTGGAAGTGCAGCGTCAGCGAAACGCCCGGGGGCGGCCATGGCGCGCGGGAAGAGCGGCGCACCGTCTTCCAGGCAAAGGGCGCCTGGATCTGGCCCGTCTCGAAGCGCGCGAAGTGAAAGGCGTGCGGCATGGCCGTCATCTGGTCCAGCCATGCGGTTTTCAGATAGGCGTAGTCCGGCTGCCCGGCCAGGCCTCCCACGTTCCATTCCGTGCCATTCAGTTCCACCACGCACTCCGGTTTGACGCCGCGCAACAGGGATTGGCCGGTTTGCAGATTGTCGAAGCGCACCGTGGCCGCATCCGGCGCGGTCCGCCAGACACGGCGAATCAGCCCGTTGTCCATAACGATTTCGCGGCCTGAATCGCCGCGGTGTACTTCGGCTTTACTCGTGGGCGGCGCGATAAGCCAATCGGCGGCGTATACCGGTGTGGCCAGCAGCAACGCGATGGCGAACGCCTTCATGCGCGCGCCTGGCGCACCATCTCCACCAGCACGGTGCGCGCCTCCTCGGTATTCCGAACCTCGCGCGGGAAGGCGACGCGGCGGCCATGGACGCGGTCGCCGGACTTGAGGCGCAGGTGGAATCCCAGGCGGTCCACCGCGGTCATTGCCGCCTCGGTCGCCTCTTCCCCGGCGAAGCGCCGCGCGATCAGAACCAGCGCCTCCGCGTGATCCGCATTCATGTGCTGCATGATTCCGGGAGCCGATTCGGCCAGCGGATCCGGTAGGGCGCCGGCGTAGTCCTCCGCCGAGACCCATCCCATCACCCCGAATCCGCCGATGAAATAAATGCCGGTCACTTCCAGCCGCTGATAGGCGAAGTCAGTGTACTCCTGCCAGTATTTCGCATTCTCATAGCGGGCAAGGTACAGGTCGCGGACCTCCGCCGCGGGCACTTCCGCCGCCGTCCCGATCAGCGTGACGCGCGCCGCGCCCAGCGGGTCGCCCGCCGTATCCGGTTGCGTGATCAGCAGGCTGGCGCGGGCATCCTGATGCAGGTTTTGCGTGTGCATCGCCATGCTGCTGATAAAGAAGATGGGACGGCCGAGCGGGTCCGCCGCGTACGGCATCACGGAGCCGAATGGAAATCCCGCGAACTTCCGCGAATGCGTCGAGAGGCTGCCGATCCGTCCCAGCGAAACGAGCGTCCGCGCACGTTCGGCGAGCGAGGGTTCGGGAACATCCGGAACAGAGGGTCCGGGCCCTGCATGCTGGCGAGTAGACACGCTTCAATAGTACCTGAGGTGCGGCCCGCAAGCGTCCGAAACATGAGGAGGAGTCGAATGTCACTGGTATCCGCAAAGTTCGATCGTTCCGTCGTGGTGCGCAGCAGCGACGCCGAAGTGGTGGGCGCTCCCCATGCGAAAGTGCGCCTTCTGGCAGACAGCAGTTCCACCGGCGGCGCGCTCTCCACCGTGCGCGTGACGCTGGAAAAGGGAGTCGATGGCGCGCGGCCGCACCGGCACGACCGCGCGGCCGAGATGTTCTACATCCTCGACGGCGTGCTGCAGGTACTCTCCGGTACGGAAATCCTCAGGGCCGAACCCGGAGATGTGATCGTTGTTCCGCCACGCCTGCCACACGCGTTTTCCGCTGCGCGCGGCATCGGCGCCGATCTGCTGATTGTGATCGCGCCGGGCGTCGAACGCTTCGAATACTTCCGCAAACTTACGCGCATCGGACGGGGAGAGGAGCCTCCGGAGAGTCTGCGCGACGTGCAGGATCTGTACGATACCTACTTCTTGAACAGCCCCGAATGGGAGACAGCACGCAAGTGAGCCAATGAGGGTGTTCGACCATACCACCCGCGCAGGCACGGCGAAGCAGTTTTTACTCCGTCGCGCGTCAAATAAATATGCCTCAGAATTCACAATTGATTGCGGGCTCCGCCCTGTTCTGGCTGGTTCTGCTGATTGGAGTCGGCATCATTTTCATTGGCATGCGTTTCTTCGTGGCCCCGCTCCGGGCGGCCAGCGACTTCGGTGTCCCGGTTCGGCCTAACGGCGAATCCACGTACCTTTGGGCAAAAGGTACGCGAGATATTGTGTCGGGCCTGATTACAATTGGATTGCTCTGGCTGAGAGTCAGGCCTGAAGTACTCGCGGTGTTCCTTTTCACAGCCTCTCTCATCCCGCTTGGCGATTTGCTGAACGTGTATGCCCACAGCACCCCCCGCAATGTCACCGCTATCTTCATTCACGGCGGAACCGCGCTGTTCATGTCGGTGCTCGGCCTTCTCCTGCTTCGCGGGTGAGGGGTACGCTCCATCTGAATCCCGAGCCCCTCATGGGAGTCCCCTGAAACAGCACCGCCAAATCCGCTCCACCGCGCCGCTGTTCGGAAGCGCAGAGGTTCGGCATGTGCTACATCTGGTTCCAACGATGGCTTACAGGCGTCTTACCATCCGCCAGATCGAAACGATTCCGATTCGCGTCCCGCTGCCGCGCGTATACCGCGGAAGCTACTACCAGATGACGCACCGTTCCACCATCGTCACGCGCATCCACACCGATGAAGGCGTCACCGGCGAAGTATTCACGGGCGACGAAGACCACATCAACCGCCAGATCGAGCGCGTGATCCAGGACGAAATCGCACCCCGGCTGCTCGGCGAGGACGCCTTCGCCACCGAGCGCTGCTGGGAACTGGCGCGGCCCGCCACGTTTGACATTCTCCGCGACCGCCGCATCGGCCTGGTGGCCTGCGCCGCGGTCGATGGCGCCATCTGGGACGCGGTCGGCAAGGCTCTTGGCCAACCGCTCTGGCGGCTATGGGGCGGCTATCGAAATACCATTGGCGTGATCTGGACAGGAGGCTACTATACCGCGGATATCCCGATCGAAGAGGAAATGGCGGCCGCGCGCGTGGCCGGGATCGCCGGGATGAAGTTCAAGGTTGGCGGACTTTCCCCGGAGGAAGACGCCCGGAGATTCATCGCCGCCCGCAAGGCTGCCGGCCCTGATTTCGTCCTCATCGCGGACGCCAACCAGGGTTACACTCCCGACCAGGCGGTCCGGTTCGCCAGCCTGGTCGAAGACTATGACCTTTACTATTTCGAGGAGCCCTGCCGTTGGCACAATGACCGGCGCGCGATGCGCGACGTCCGTTATCGATCGAGCGCCCGCGTCTGCGCCGGACAGAGCGAATACTCGGCCGGCGGCTGCCGCGACCTTATGACGGACGCTGCGATCGACTTCTGCAACTTTGACAGTTCCTGGTCCGGCGGTCCCACCGAGTGGCGGCGCGTGGCCGCCATGGCGCTATCGTTTGATGTTCGGATGTGCCACCACGAAGAGGCGCACATCGGCGCACACTTGCTCGCCTCGATTCCGCATGGCACCTTCGCCGATACCATGCCTCCGGATCGCGATCCCATCTGGAACCGCATGATCGCCAACCGCCCCCGAATCGAGAATGGTTGCCTGACCCTCTCCGAATCGTCCGGCTTCGGTTGGGAATTGGACAATGATTTCATTCAAGCCCATCGGATCGCCGGCTCATCGTGAAGCATAGCTATAGCTAGCGATGGAGCCTTTCCTTGGCAAATCTGAGGAATCTCGCGTGCCGCGGGCTGGTCATCTCTAAATGTCGAAGGACCGTGAGTTTGACCCAATCCCCCATGAATAGCCAGGCGATGCAGTACGCCCAGATGATCCCCGCGGTGCTCCAGTGAATCGGCGTGATTAGCCCGAAAGGATAGATCACAAACAAGTGGATCAGGCAACACCTGCGGATCAAAGCCTTCTACGGCACCAGCGAGAACGCAGTGAAGGCGCAAATCTGGATTGCGGTCTCGGTCTACGTGCTGGTCGCCATCGTCCGCAAGCGCCTGGGGTTGGAAGTGAGCCTCCCAAATTCTACAGATTTTGAGCCTGACGTTTTTTGAGAAAACGCCCATTTTACGGGCACTTCCAGCGTCGGACTCCGCGAACGACTTAGGCAACCCCGGCAACCAGTTGATTCTGTTCGACTTGTAGCTGGACACGAGTGATTTTCCGACAGCTCACCCGATATGCGAACCGGAGGCCGGGGTGCCGTCAGCTTGCTCGGTTATATAGTGAACATTCGCATCGATTAGCTGAGAAGAACCGTAAGCGGTGGTTATCAGCCATAGCTCGATGGGGTCAGCGGCATGTATGCGGTTTGTTTGCAATTCGTTGGAAATGGCGAGCGCCTTGCAAAGGTAAAGTCGAAGGTTCGGAGGTTCTTATGAATCGGACAGTGCAGATAGTGAAATTCGCGATTCCCGTAATGGCTCTCGGCGCCCTGATGTTGCTCGGTCCTGCGGCCGCATTCGCCCAACGCGGCGGTGGGGGACACGGTGGGCACGGCGGCGGTGGCCGCGCCTTCTCTGGCCGGTCGTACTCAGGCGGCGGCGGACGCAGCTATTCTGGCCCGTCCAGCCGTGGATATTCTGGTGGCGGACGCAGCTATTCTGCCCCGTCCAGCCGTGGGTACTCTGGAGGCGGACGCAGCTATTCTGCCCCGTCCAGCCGTGGGTACTCTGGAGGCGGTCGCAGCTATGGCGGCAACTATGGCCGCGCTTATGGCGGCAATTATGGTCGCGCTTACGGCGGCGGATACGGTCGCGCTTATAGCGGACGCGGCTATGGCTATGGTGGTGGCGGGTACTACCCCGGCCGCTTTTACGCAGGCCACGGCTACTACTACGGCGGTCGGTTTTGGGCTCGTCCTTACTTCGGTGTAGGAATCGGCATTCCGTTCGGCTACGGGTACGATAACGGTTACGGGTGCGGCTACTACGACGGATACGGCAATTGGCTGCCTGCCCCCTGCTACGTAAACCCCGGTTACTAATCGAATAGGATCGTGGTGTCGCTGGGCGGGGACGCGCGAGCGGCTGGGCTGCTCGCGCGTTTCGTTAGATTGGCGCTGGAACGGCTCTTCGCTTGAGCACTCTAACCGAATTGGCTTGGCAAATGTTCGCGGTATTACGTTCTGTCGCACTATCGGAAATCTATAAGGTTTTGCACATCTGCCGTCGCTCGCGATAGACCTATTCCTTGCTGACATCCTGGACAAGGATACCGACAACCTCGAACGGAGCGTGATCGGGTATCTCGAGTCCACGAACTTCCGCAAACTGGGAAGCGATCGTTGCATCACTAAACAGGCCGACATCGTTCAATACCCCTCCAAAGCGCGCCCGCAACTGGGACCGGAACGGCTCTTTGTATCCGCAGCCTTTGAGCCCGCTACATAGGCCATTCAGCTCGGCCACGTCGAAACCCAGGAACCGCCACCCGCGTGCAACGAGGTCTTCTTCCCTGAGTGCGCAAGCAAAATGGTCGGCCCAATGGCCTTCGGATAGTACAGTTGCGGTCTGTTCGCCGATCGTCAAGCAAACCGGCGTGAGGCCGACCGTCGCGATCCCTCGTTCGTGCAAGGCATCGAAAAGCTCCTCAGGATCTCTTCGCAGCCCGAGCGGATAACAGTGAATGCTTAGATCGCTCCAGTAGAACTTGGTTACCTGCTCGGGCGTCGGCCAAATGGTCGCGTCTGCGCTGATCCGGTTCCGATTCAGTGGAACAAGCCATTGGTCGGCCAGACGGGGATCATCCCGGAGCGACTCGGCTGGCACGCGCAGATCAAATCCCGCACCAATATACTTGGTCATTGCATCTCAAGTAGTGGAGTTAAGCAGGCCGTTCTGCGGCAATCCGAGCACTTAACGACCTGAATCATCCTCGCTATCTTCCACGTTAGCTTCTGCAGGACCCAACCGCCGTACATCTGGCACAGTAAAATGCCCGGCCTAGCCTTCTCAGTGGTTTTGTCGTTAATCTTTTGCCAAACACACGTACGATCGGGTCGCATTCCCTGCTTCCAGAGGTCCTCTGCTTGGGAGCTATGGTGATCGGGCTTCTTGCCGGCATCCTGTATAAGCGGTGGATGGATGCGCCTCTTCCGAAGGCAGCACAACCGCCCGCACCGGCGGTTCAATCAGCGCCGCCCGCCACCATACCTCAACCGAATCACAAGAAGCGCCCACAGCCTAAGAGTAGCGCGTGACCCAGCGAGTCGCACCGAACACATCTTCGAGATGGCGTTCCCTTCCCAGTGATCGGGCGAGTTATCTTATCCAGGCCGTTACCTTGCTGCATGATAAAAATGGGACATGCGGGCCTACGGAGTCTTCCTGAATGGCAGCCGGTTGTGTCTGGCTGGAATCGACGGAAATGGTGTGTTGAACGCGACAGTGCATTACGGCTGTGGACAGAAGCTAGACCATCTGCATCTCACTGTTGGCGGCCTTCTCGCCTCTACAAGGGAACAGCTCACTTGGGCCGGCGCCGACCTGAAGGTGGGTGATAAAGTGCATCTCGAGGTTTGTTGATGTCGTCTTAGTTGATAAGCCGGAGGTCCAACCGCCCATAGCCCCGGAAAAAGAACTGGAAAGCCATAAGGCCTACGTTCGTGCAATGGCGGCCAAATGGGGTTGGACTCTGATGGAGAGTCCGGAACGCTCTGAACAGTTCACGCTTACTTAATCAGCGTCAGCGTCCGGGTGCAAAACGCGTCATTCGGCTTGATCCCCGAAAACACCAGCGTCATCCTCAACCCATCCGCCGAAATCCACTTGGCCGGTAGCCGGTACCCGTGCGTGTCCGCCACATCCCATTGCCGGTGTAAGATCGTGGTCCACGGGCCCCACGGCTCCGGGGCGTCGAACAATCCCCAGCCTCCCGCGTGATCGTACGCCAGCGCCATCAGGTACCGCCTGATGCCGGCATCGTACACCACGTCCACGCGGCCACAGTTCGCCGGATACGCGAACACCGGCACGCGACGCGCCAGATCCGCTGTCCACACCGGACCTCCGCGACCGTCTGCGCCCCCGTAAAATTCCCAGGCGCTCCGCTCGCGAATCCGATTCTTCGCCACGCGAGCCAGCACCAGCCCGTTGTCGCTCTCATACGCCGAGGGGCCATCCTGCGAGTACGTGTAAACATACCCGTCGCGCGCGCCGGCATAGTTGCGTCCGAAATTCAGAAAGGCCGGAGAGCCGAACCCTTCCGCCATCTTGAATCCCCACTGCCACGTCTTGCCCCGGTCGCGCGACCACAGCAGTTGCGCATTCCCCACGTTGCGCACCCACAGATACAGTACGCCGTCCACCATCAGAATGCCGCTGGCCTTGGGACTGCTCGCGCCGCCGCCGCTCCGCTCGCGCATCCGACCGCAGATTCACCCCGCGATAATCCCCGGCGCCCCCGGTCACGCGCGCGAATCCCATGCCCAGTTTCTTTTCCACGAACGGCTCGAACCCGTACCCGTCGCCGTAAGACGTGTACTGCGCGTCGTCGTCGCCCCACGTCATGGGCCAGTTGTCGCTATCGATGGCCGCGCGCCGGATCTCCTTCCCGAACGTGGCCCCGCGGATCACCGGGCTCGGCGGATACGGAGCCCGCACCGCGACGCTCTCCATCAGCGGCCGGATCAGCAGATCGTAAACCGGACCCCAGAATCCCGCCTGCGCCTCGCCCAGCGCCGTTCCGTTGCGCACTACGATCAAATCCAGGCTGGGCACCACGACGATCACCTGGTGGCTCGCGCCCGCCCCGGCGAAGGTGTCGCGCGGCGCCGCCGGCCAGACGCCATCCGCGTTGGTGTACCACGCCAGGCCCGAAGCCGGAGCCGGATCCGTCGCGGTTCGCGGTGGATGCGGCATCCCCTGGTCCGTCAGCACCTGCTTCACCACCGCGCGCCGGATCAGTTCGCGCCCGTGCCACTCGCCCCGCAGCATCATCAACTGTCCCACCCGCGCCGCCGCCCGCGCCGTGAAACTCGCCCCGCCCCAATTGGCGTACAGCTTCAGCCCGTCCATCTCGTACGCCTGCCCGTAGCCGATCGACCAGTCCTGCTCCGGTATGCCCAGCGGATCCAGCACCCGCTCCTTTAACAGCGTGCGTATATCGCCGCCCTGCAACGACGCGGTAATGGCATAAGAGAGCGCCGCCATTCCGGGGTTGCTGTACTCGTTCCCGGTGCCCGGCGCGAACAGCACCGGCGCCTGCCGCACCGCAATCGAAAACGGGTCGGGTGTGCGCTTCCAGAAATCGCCCTTCCACCCGGTCAGTTTGTCGTGCGGAATGTCGTCCTGTTCCGCGTCTTCGATGCCCGATGTGTGGGTGGCGAGTTCCCGGATCGTGATCTTCGATTTCCGCGGATCGGCGCGCCACTCGGGTATGTACTTCGCCGCCAGGTCGTCCGGCGAAATGCGCCCGTCGCTCATCGCCACCGCCAGCGACATGCCTCCCACCAGCGCTTTGGCCATCGACGCCGTGCCGTGCGGCCGGTCTGCGTTCCATCCGGCCGCGTACCACTCCAGCGCAATCCGCCCGCGCCGCAGCACGATCAGCCCGGTGGTCCCGTGCGCCGCCAGCGCACTTCGCCACGCCTCCAGCTTTGCCGCGTCCAACCCCGCTTCCGCCGGCGAGATCGCTTGTCCGCACGCCAACCCGGCACAGACCGCAATCCACACCGCCTGCTTCCAGCGCATACCTATTCTGTATCGAAGGTCCGCCGCCCGCGCAAGGCAGCGCGGGCCCGCCTCGGCTATCATGGAATTCAGGAATCACCATGAAACCCAGGTGGCGGCGCTGCGCGCTGATTCTATCCATTGCGGCCATCTCCTCTTTCAGCATTCCCGCCCAGGGACCCGAGCCCATCCCGCTTTCGCAAAAGGGGGACGTGACGCTTCCCAACGGCAAGTCGCAGAAAGACGAGATCCTCAAAGCCGAATACCAACAAAACCTCAAAGACGCCGCGCAATTAACCGAACTTGCGCAAGAATTGCAACAGGACCTTGAGAAGAACGATCGTTTCGTGTTCTCCCTAACCACCCTGAAGAAGACCGACGACATTGAGAAACTGGTCAAGAAAATCCGCGCTCGCATGCGCCACAATTAGTCTGCTGGCTGCCGGCGCAGCGCGCGCGCAGACCGATCTTCCCGTGCCGGCCGCCACCCCGTCGGGAAAACCTCCAGCCATCGCCGTGCTGGACACCGCTGAAGCCGCGCAGTGGCAGACCTGGACGAAGGATCTGGGCTGGAAAGTCATTGCACCCGCCGCCCTGCCCGCCAACGCGGCCATCGATGCACGCGTGCAGGCCGCGGCTCAAGCCGTAAATCAGGCCATCCAGAGCGGCGCCGTCGATCCCGCCCACATCTACATTGCCGGGCGCGGGGAAGCTGCCGCCGCCGTCTTCTATACCATCTCGCGCATCCCAGACCTTTGGGCCGCCGGCATCGCCCTGGGCGGCAATCCCATGGCCGCCATCGATAGCGATCGCATTTTTGCGGGCAACTTCTCCGCCGCGCCGGTGCTCTGGGTCAGCAGTGGCGCCGGTGACGCCGCACTGGCCGAAAAACTCAAGGCCGCGGGCCTCAACATGGAGTGGCGCGCCGCCGCCGGCCTCACCAACGCCGCCGCTTTCAACTGGCTCCTGGAGCACACCCGCCGCCCCTTTCCCACCTCCATAGACTGCGAAACCAACTCCCCTACCTTCGGCAGTTGCTACTGGGTGCAAATGACGAAATTCGATTCCGGCGAGCGCAACGACGTCCTCCCCTCCACCCACCTCGTCCCCGTCAACACCGCGTCGCTCGACCTCGGCACCTTCAGCGCCAAGGTGGACGACCCCGGCCCCGGCCTGCTCATCGCCAAGCTCCCCGATAAGTACAACGGCCCGCTGAAAGTGGGTGACCGCATCGTCGAACTCGAAGGCCGTCCCATCGCCAATGCCCGCGCCTATCTGGACATGATGGCCAAATATACCGAAGAGAAACGCGTGGCCGTGATGATCAAGCGCGGCAAAGACCGCCAGCGCCTGGATACCCGCGTGGTGCTGCCGGTGCGTGACGCCATAGTCACGGCGCGCGTCCAGGGCAAGTACGATCCCGAAACCAAGGGCATCGATCTCGTCAGCCGCTCCGTCACCGAAATGAAAGTGACTCTTCCCGCCGACTGGCTGCCCGCGCTGCTCTCCTGGAACGGTCTGACGCTGGAAAATATCACCAAACCCGGTTGCCTGCTGCTCACCATCGAAAAGGAGATTCTGCATGCTGCCGTCTGTCAGTAAGCCGCGCTGCCGCTGGGCCGGCACAGGCGAAATGGCCGCCTACCACGACACCGAATGGGGAGTGCCCGTACATGACGATCGCGCCCTGTTCGAATTCCTCATCCTGGAAGGCGCGCAGGCCGGCCTGAGCTGGTCCACCATCCTGCGCAAACGCGATCGCTACCGCAAGGTGTTCAGCAACTTCGACCCGCGCAAGGTGGCGCGGTTCAACGATGCCAGACTGGAGCGCCTGATGGCTGACCCGGGCATCGTCCGCAATCGCCTCAAGCTGCAGAGCGCGGTCACCAACGCCAAAGCCTTTCTCGCCGTGCAAAAGGAATTCGGCAGCTTCGACGCCTACATCTGGCAGTTCACCGGAGGCCGCCCCTTGCAGAACCGCTTGTCTCTGGAAGGCCCCATTCCGGCCACCACGGCGCAGTCCGACGCCATGAGCAAAGACCTTCTCCGCCGCGGCTTCAAGTTCGCCGGGTCCACCATCTGCTATGCCTTCATGCAAGCCACCGGCATGGTGAACGATCACGCCGTGGAATGCTTCCGCTACTCCGAAGTGCAGGCGTTGTGATTCCGCAACCCGGCACTCCCGAACAGTTCGCGGCGCTCCGCCAGTTTCTGGAGGCCTCGGAGTACACCGAAGCGGCCGTCTGCGAGCGCCTCGGAATTCCGTCCCTGGCCAAAGTAGTGCACCTGGCCACCGGCGGTCCGCAAGCCGATGCCCTGGACTGGCTGATCCGCTTTTTCCTGCTCGAGGAAACGCTCCCGCAAACCTGGATTCCCTCCGAAATTCTCGCGCTGCTCCAGGTCCTCGGCATGGTCACTGGCGGCGACGCCATCACTTCCACAGTCAAGCTCTATCCTGTGCGGTCCGTATACGTCATCAGCGATCGCGATCTTTCCGGCCGCAGCGGTCCCGACCACGTATTCAGCGCCATCAGTCCGCAAACCGAAGAATTCCTGCAACTCGTTCCGGAATCGCCCACCGCGGCGTGTCTCGAGATTTGCGCCGGAGCGGGAGCCGCCGCGCTGCTCGCCGCATCCCGATACGCCGTCCAGTCCTTCGCCTTCGATGTCTCCGAACGCTGCCGCGCTTTCACCGAATTCAGCCGCCGCCTCAATGGCATCCGCAATCTCACCGTCAAGCGCGGCGATCTCTACGCGCCCGCCGGCAGCCAGACCTTCGACCGCATCCTGGCCCACCCGCCCTACGTGCCCTCGCTGCGCAACACGCAACTGTTTCGCGATGGCGGCGAGGATGGCGAGCGCCTCACCCGCCGCATCGTCGAAGGCCTGCCCAACTATCTGCACCCCGGTGGCCGCCTGTACCTGCTGGCCATGGTCGCCGAGTATCCCGGCGATACCATCCCCCAGCGCTTTCGCGACTGGCTGCGCGATGCCGAATCCGAGTTCGATATGGTAGTGGTGCTCCGCCGCGTCACCGAAGCCGGCACTTTCCTCTTCGATAACTGCGCGCCGGAAGATCTGCCGGCGTGGCGCCAGTTTGTCGATCAGCGCCGCATTCGCCGCTTCCGTTATGTCAATGTGATTGTCGAGCGCCATCGCGCGGCCGCGCCGCCGCTCACCGTGGTCCGCGAAGCTGGCGAAGGCTTCACCATCGCCCACGCCGAGCGCTGCTTGCGCCCCACTGAGGGGGAATTGCGCCCCAAACTCGCGCCCGGCGTGCAATGCGCCACTCACGCGCACCTGGAAAACGCGGCGTGGGTCGCGCACCGCCGCGTTCTTTCGCTCAATGGCCCGTTCCGGGTTCAGCACAGCGTCGCGGACTGGGTCCCCGAATTCCTCGACCCGGTGCGACGGCACCAGAACCATCGCCGAACTCGGCCATCCCGAATGCATCCGCGAATGCCTCGCCGCCGGCCTGCTGGAGTCCGCATGAGAAAGCCGCCGCCGCCGGAACTTCGCCGCGTCCCCAAAAGCCCGCCGCGCGAAGCTTCGCAAGACTATCCGCCAGATTCCGAAAGGTAAGGTGGCCACCTACGCCCAAGTGGCGGCCGCCGCCGGCTACCCGCTGTACCACCGCCAGGTGGCGCAACTCCTGCGCACCGCCCCCACGGGCTCGCTCCCCTGGCAGCACGTGGTCGGCGCCGGAGGCGAAAGCGACGGCACCAGGACCATCGCCGAACTCGGCCACCCCGACTGCATCCGTGAATGCCTCGCCGCCGGCCTGCTGGAGTCCGCATGAGAAAGCCACCGCCGCCGGAACTCCGCCGCGTCCCCAAAAGCGCTCGCCGCGACGAAGCCTTCCGCAAGACCATCCGCCAGATTCCGAAAGGTAAGGTGGCCACCTACGCCCAGGTGGCGGCCGCCGCCGGCTACCCGCTCTACCACCGCCAGGTGGCGCAACTCCTGCGCACCGCACCCACAGGCTCGCTCCCCTGGCAGCGCGTCGTTGGTGCCGGAGGCGAAATCAAGCTGAAGTACGAAGCCGCCCTGGAGCAGCGCACCCGGCTCGAAATGGAAGGCGTCCGCTTCCGCGGCAAGCGCATCGATATGGCCGAACACCAGCATCGCTTCAAAGGCTGGGAGTTCGAGTAGCCGCCGCTCCAGTCACTTCCCGCAGGCGGCGCTCCAGGTAGCGCCGCTCGCTTTGATTGTTCACCAGGGCGAGCGCCTGCGTCGTACGCTTTCGTCCGCCTCCTCGAATGAGCCCGCCCGCCGCAGCAAGTCCGCGCGCGCGGAGTGGAGCAGGTGGTAGTTCTGCAAGTCGCCCGCAGCGGCCAGCGCGTCGATCAGCGCCAGCGCCGGACCCGGGCCTTGCACCATGGCCACCGCCACCGCGCGGTTCAGCGAGACGATCGGGGAAGGCGTCATGCGCTCCAGCAGGTCGTAAAGCTGCAGGATCTGCGGCCAATCGGTATCTTGCGCCTGCGCCGCCTGGCAATGCAGCGCCGCAATCGCAGCCTGCACGCTGAAGGGACCGGGCCCGTCGCGAAACGCCTCCTCCACCAGCGGCAATGCCTCGTCGATCTGCGCCTGGTGCCAGCGCGTGCGATCCTGTTCTTCGAGAACCACGATATCGCCGGCCTCGTCCAGACGCGCATCGCGCCGCGAATCGTGCAGCAGCATCAGGGCCAGCAGTCCGCTCGCTTCGGCCGGGGGCTGCGGCGCCATCAACTCTCGCACCAGGCGTCCCAGGCGGATGGCCTCGCTGCACAGATCGGTTCGCACCAGCGGCTCCGCGGGTCGCCGCGTACCCTTCGTTGAAGACCAGGTAGATCACCGTCAGCACCGCGTCCAGGCGTGCCGGCAATTCGGCGGCGCCCGGGACTGCGTACGGAATGCGGGCATCGCGAATCTTGCGCTTCGCGCGCACCAGCCGCTGCGCCATGGTGGGTACCGGCACCAGAAACGCCCGCGCGATCTCGTCGGTTTCCAGTCCGCCCAGGGTGCGCAGCGTGAGGGCCACCTGCGCCTCGGGCGCCAGGGCCGGGTGGCAGCAGGTGAAGATCAGGCGAAGACGGTCGTCGGGGATCTCCGTCGAGTCGTAATCCGGCACCTCCACGCTCGGCTCGGTCACGCGCATACAGGTTGATCTTCTCGGCGAACCGGCCCTTCCGGCGAATGGCGTCGATGGCTTTGTTCTGTGCCGTACGAATGATCCAGGCGCGCGGAAATTCCGGGATGCCGGACTCGCGCCACTGGTTCACCCCCGCGGTAAACGCTTCCTGGGCGGCCTCTTCGGCCACTTCGAAGTCTCCAACCAGGCGGATCAGGGCGGCCACGATGCGGCCCCAATCGGAGCGATACAATGCTTCGATAGCCTCGTCGGAATAACGGTCCATTCTTTGATGGTAAAAAAATCTTTGGGCGGGTGTCGATTCGGGCGGCCCCCGTTCGACTCAAAACCAGGAGACGGGAATGCGATACATGCTGCTGATTTACCTGGACGAGCAGGCGCTGGACGACAAGGAGCGCGAGGAATGTTACGCAGAGTCCATCGAACTCACGCACGGGATCTGGCGGCGAAGCGGGCACTTTCTGGCCACCGCTCCGCTATACCCCACATCCACGGCCACCAGCGTCCGCATTCGCGAAGGCAAGCGCCTGGTGACCGATGGTCCCTTTGCCGAAACGCGCGAGCAACTGGGCGGCTACTTTCTGGTCGAGGCCAAGGATCTGGACGAGGCCATCGGGATCGCGGCCCGGATTCCCGGGGCGCGGAGGGGCACCGTCGAAGTCCGGCCCGTGATCGAAGCTTGAGGAATTACCGGAGGAGATGAGAATGAGCGGAGTACGAGTGCTGGTTGGCACGCGCAAAGGCGCGTTCATTCTGACGTCGGACGGAAAGCGCGAGAAGTGGGACGTCAGCGGCCCGCACTTCGCGGGCTGGGAGATCTATCACCTGAAGGGATCGCCCGCCGATCCGAACCGGCTGTACGCCTCGCAGTCCAGCGGCTGGTTCGGGCAGTTGATCCAGCGCTCCAACGACGGCGGCAAGACCTGGGAGCCGGTGGGCAACAAGTTCGTCTACGACGGCGTCCCCGGCACGCACCAGTGGTACGACGGCACGCCGCATCCGTGGGAATTCAAGCGCGTCTGGCATCTCGAGCCGTCGCTCACCGATCCGGACACGGTCTACGCCGGCGTGGAAGACGCCGCCCTGTTCCGCTCGACCGACGGCGGGCAAAAGCTGGCAGGAACTCTCCGGGCTGCGCGGCCACGGCTCGGGACCGCACTGGCAGCCGGGCGCCGGCGGCATGTGCCTGCACACGATCCTGCTCGACCCGAGCAATCCCGAGCCGGATCTTCATCGCCATCTCGGCCGCGGGCGCCTTCCGCACCGACGACGGCGGCGAGACCTGGAAGCCGATCAACCAGGGACTGCGTTCCGCAACACATTCCCGATCCCGACTGCCGAGGTGGGCCACTGCGTGCACCGCATCGCCATGCACCCCTCGCGCCCGGACGTGCTGTTCATGCAGAAGCACTGGGACGTGATGCGCAGCGACAACGCCGGCGATTCCTGGCACGAAGTCAGCGGCAACCTGCCCACCGATTTCGGCTTCGTCATCGACGTGCACGCGCACGAGCCGGAGACCATCTACGTGGTCCCGATCAAGAGCGATTCGGAGCACTTTCCGCTCGGAGGGCAAGCTGCGCGTCTACCGCAGCCGCACCGGCGGCAACGAATGGGAGCCGCTGACCAAGGGCCTGCCGCAGAAGCGATTGCTACGTGAACGTGCTGCGCGACGCCATGGCGGTGGATTCGCTCGATTCCTGCGGCGTCTATTTCGGCACCACCGGCGGGCAGGTGTACGCGTCGGCCGACGCCGGCGACAACTGGGCGCCCATCGTGCGCGATCTTCCGGCGGTGCTCTCGGTCGAGGTGCAGACGCTGTCATGATCCGCGTCGTGCTGCCGGCGCATCTGCGAACGCTGGCGCAGCGTCGAGCGGCGAGGTGGAGCTCGAGGTCGCCGGGCCGGTCACGCAGCGCTCGGTGCTCGACGCGCTGGAGGCGCGCTATCCCGTGCTGCGCGGCACGATCCGCGATCACGTGACGCAGCAGCGGCGGCCGTTCGTGCGGTTCTTCGCCTGCGAGGAGGATCTGTCGCACGAATCGCCGGACGCGCCGCTGCCGGAGGCGGTGGCGTCCGGCAAGGAGCCGTTTCTGGTGGTTGGCGCCATCGCCGGCGGGTAGGGGTCAGGGCATGGGCGGCAAATCGGCGACCGGCCGGATCTCGATGCAGCCCGGCGCGCCCTTGCAACCGGTGGGCATCCGTTTGGCCCAGTCTATCGCTTCGTCTCAAATCGGCGCATTCCAGAATGTAGAAGCCGGCCAGTTGCTCCTTGGTTTCGGCGAACGGCCCATCCAGCGTGATGGGCTTGCCGTCCTTCATTCGCAACGTGGTGGCGCTCGCCGTGGGCTTCAGTCCCTCGACGGCCAGCAGGATCTTCTTTTCGGACGTCTCCTTCATCAGGGCCCAGTGCTCTGTCTTCTGGTGCTCGCCCTCCTCCGGCGGTGGACCTCCCGGCAGCTCTTTGGAATACATCAGGAACATGTAGCGCATCGATAGACTCGCGAGAAAATATTTTACTCAGTTCGCCAGCGCCTGGTAGACGGCGGTATGAACTTGGGTTGGATATCCGTGCTGTTGGGCATGAGCTGGATCATCAGAACGATCACCAGGTGGCTCTTGGGGTCCACCTGGTACTCGGTGCCGTAAGCGCCGCCCCAGCCGAACGCGCCGACGCCGGCCAGGCCGCTGGCCCCGTAGCGGTCCACGGTTTCGAATCCGAAGCCGAAGCCCAGGCCGGTGGTGGAATGCAGCGTGCCGGATTGATTGGTGGTCATGAGTTCGACGGTGCGCGGGCTCAGGATGCGCACGCCGTCCAGCGCGCCGCCGTTGCGAATCATCTCGAGGAAACGGGCGTAGTCGTGCGCCGTAGAGGTGAGTCCCGCCCCTCCGGCGAAGCTTTTGCGAGGGCCGTCGATATAGTGGCCCTGGCCTTTCGAGCCGTCGGGAGCGCGCTCGATGGTGCCGTCGCTGCCGCTGGCATAGACCGCGGCGAGGCGGTTCGCGCTCGTCGGGCGGAATGATAGAAGCGCGTGTCCTTCAGCCGAGCGGACCGGTGATGCGCGTGCGAATGAACTCGTCGAGCGGCATGCCCGAGGCCTTTTCCACCACGCAGCCCAGGATGTCGGTGTTGTAGCCGTAGACGAACGCCTCGCCGGGTTGGGCCACGAACGGGAGCGTGCCGAGCCGCTCCATGGTGTCGCAGATGGGTTCGGCTTTGTCGGCGGTGTACCACCCGTATGCCGGCCGCGGGGCCGAGTCCCTTGGCGGCGTAGAGATCGCGCACCTGTGGCTCGGTGCCGTAGGAGATGCCGGCGGTGTGCGTGAGCAGGTCGCGGATCGTGATGGCGCGTTTCGCGGGAACGATCCTGACGCCGGACTCGTCCTTGACCGCGACGGTGGTCTGGCGGAAGGTGGGAATGAAATGGCTGACCGGATCGTCCAGGCCGATCTTGCCTTCCTCGAAGAGCGCCAGCACGGCGGTGCTGGTGATGGCCTTGGTCTGCGAGGCGATGCGGAAGATGGTGTCGGTGGTCATCTTCCGGCCGGCTTCTTTATCGCTCCAGCCGACGGCGTGCTCGTAGACGGGCTTGCCGTCGTGCAGCACCAGGGCGACGGCGCCGGCGACCTGGTTCTTATCGACATATTGCTGGAGCAGATGATCGATACGGGCCACGCGCTCCGCGGAATTGACCGGCTGAGCGCACGCGGCGCTGGTGACAACGAGCAGGGCTAGAATCGAGCGTTTCATAAATTCCTATGGCGCGGCGGCATCGCGCGGATCGGGCGCGGGAAGCACATCCGGTGACAGAATGCGCGCGCCCATCCAGCCCGCGTCCGCGAATTTGCGCGGCGAGGGAGTGATCGCGATCTTGTAGCTGGTGTCATCGAGCGGCCCTTCGGCTTCGGTGCCGCCTTGCGGATACACCAGGGCCAGGTACTTCAAAATCGAATAGATGTCGCCGTCCTCCGGCTGGCGGAAATCGAAGCCGTTGGAGCGGAAATGGATGGACGCGCCCTGCGTGCTGAGCCGCCAGGCCAGGAACGCGCAGCACTCCAGGGCGTACTCGAACCAGGCGTCCAGGTCGGCCGGGAATGTCGCGGTCCAGGAACAGTTCCACCGTCTGCTCCTGCTCGCGGGCGAACTCGCGGACCTGCAGGCTGCCCACGTGCGCGGAGGCTTTCCAATCCACGTGCCGCGCGCTCTCCAGGGCCTCGTAAGGACGAATGCGATAGAAGTCGCGGCCCAGCCCGCGGTAGTGGGTTTCGATCTCTCCGGCGATGCCCAGCAGCAGGTCTTCGAAGCCGGGCTGCGGATCGATCGAGGGGTACACGATCATATCGCGCCGCAGGGTGACCCGCGCCGATTTTTCCAGGAAGCCGAACGGGAACGACGTGGAGAAGGCGAAACTGTTCTGGCGGTAGGCGCCGCGCGCCGGGAAAGCGCACCTCCACCGTCTCTTCGAGTAGCGCGCCGCCGGCGATGAGCGGGAAGTAGACGTCGGATTGCAGCGTGGGGCTGGCCGGGTCGCGGATCCCTTCCACGCGAATCGAGAACGAGGGCATGAGCCACTTCTGATTGCGCACGAACAGCTTTCCGGGCACGGCGCGGCGCGCGGAAACGTGCTCCGGCACCTGAAAATCCAGCTCCAGCGCCGCCAGGCAGAGGCGGCTCACGAAGCCGGATACCAGCAGCGTGGAAAGCATCGCGGCCACCATCAGGAACAGCAGATTGTTGGCGGACACGACCGCTCCCATCCCGACGATCAGGATGGCCAGGGTGAACAGCGCCCCGCCGCGTGTGATCTTATAACGGACGCGCCGGGCGATGAGGCTGCGAAGCTGGTGCCATTTCGCTCGCACGATTGCCCATCATAGCGCAAGCCCTCTGCCCAAAACCGCACACCCGTCCCAAAAAGGGGACAGACGCATTTAAAAAAGGGGACAGACGCATTTTCCGGAAGTGAGTCACACGCTGAAATGCACGCCAAAACGCCTTCTGAAAAGCGGACAGTCCCATTGTGAAGGCAAAGCCTTAGCCGCAGCGACAGGACCAAAAAGGGGACAGACGCATTTTTAAAATGCGTCTGTCCCCTTTTTGGGTCCGTCGCGTGCTCGGTTTCGCGCCATGGACACACTCCGCCGGGACCTTGCCTACGCCCTCCGCACGCTCCTGCGGAAGCCGGGATTTGCCGCCATCGCCGTGGCCACCCTGGCCCTGGGAATCGCCGCCAACACCGCCATCTTCAGCCTCGTCAACGGCGTTCTCCTGCGACCCCTCCCCTACCCCCACGCCGAGCGACTCCTGAACCTCTGGACCATCTACGCCGAATCGCACGGACAGCACGACATCTTCTCGCCCGGCAACTTCCTGGACCTCCAGGCGCACTCCCGCACGCTGGAAGCCCTCGGCGCCTACACCGATTTCAGCTTTACCCTGTCCGGCGCCGGCCAGCCCGAGTTTTTCCCGGGAATCAAGATGACCGCCTCGACCGCGCAAGTCCTCGGCATCGCCCCGCAGTTAGGCCGCTGGTTCACCGCCGCCGAGGACAGCGACAACCAGCCCGTCATGGTACTGAGCAATGCCCTGTGGCGTAATCGCCTCGGCGCCGATCCGCACATTCTGGGCCGCGCCCTGCAACTCAACGGACGCGCCTACACCGTAGTGGGAGTCCTCCCGCCAGCCATAGGCTATCCATCCCTCCTCACGCAGATCTACGCTCCCATCAGCTTTACTCCCGAGGACCGCGCCAGCCGCGGCAGCATCTTCCTGAACGCCATCGCTCGCCTGAAGCCGGGAGTCTCCCCCACGCAGGCGCGAGCCGAACTCGCCACCCTCGCCGCCCAGATGGCCAAGGCCTACCCGGACGTGGACAGCAAGTTGCTCATGGGCGCCGATTCCCTCCAGGACAGCCTCGTCGGCAACGTCCGCGACATGCTGATCGTGCTCTGGGCCGCCGTGGCCTTCATGCTGGCCGTAGGCTGCGCCAATGTCGCCAATCTGCTCCTGACGCGCGCCGCCGCCCGGCACCGCGAATTCGCCCTGCGCCGCTCCCTGGGCGCTACCAACGCGCGTCTGATCCGCCAGTTGCTTACCGAGAGCCTGGTGCTCGCGCTGGCCGGAGGCGTCGCCGGTCTGGCACTGGCTGCCCTGGCGGTGCCGGCCATGGCTTCCCAACTGCCGGCCAGTTTCCCCCGCGTCCGCGACATCGCCGTGGATGGCCAGGTGCTTTGGTTCACCTTTGCGATCTCGGTTCTCACCGGCGTGCTCTTCGGACTCGCGCCCGCCCTGAGTTCGGCGCGGCGCAATCTCGCGCAAGCCCTGCGCGAAGGCGGCGATCGCGGCGGAACCGGCGCCCATCAACGTATCGGGCGCCTCCTGGTGGTGGCGGAGATCGCGGCCGTTCTGGTCTTGATGGTCGGCGCCGGACTGGTGTTGCGCAGCCTCGTCCGCCTGAGCAGCGTCGATCCCGGGTTCCAGGCGCGCGGTCGTGGTGGCCTGGCAGATCTTCCTGCCTCCCTCGCGCTATCCCGACGCCAACGCCCAACGCGCCTTTTACAGAGATGTCCTGGACCGGGTACGCAGCCTTCCCGGCGTGCAGAGCGCCGCCCTCGCGCAACCCATGCCCTTCGGGCCGCTGGACCTGGTGAACGACGGCGGCTTCGCCATCGCCGGGCGGCCGGTTCCCACTCCGGAGCAGATGCCGCAAGCCCTGGTGACCCGCGCCAGTCCGGATTACTTCGCCACCATGAGAATCCCCCTGAAGCGCGGCCGTGCCTTCACCCCGCGCGATTCCGAAGGCGGCCCGCCCGTCTCGGTCATCTCCGAAACCCTGGCTCGCCGCTATTTCCCCGGGCAGGACGCGGTGAGACCAGCGCCTGCTGCTTGGCGGTGGCCGGTTGGCGGTGGAAATCGTCGGAGTGGCCGGCGACGTGACGCACAACAACCTCCGCAATGCCATCCGGCCCGAATTCTACCTGCCCATGATGCATCCGCGCATCATCCGGGGCAACGCCGGGTTGGTGGTGCGCACGGCCGGTGACGCCGCAACGCTGCTGCCCGCCCTGCAGCGCCGCGTCTGGACGCTCGACAACACCCTCGCCGCCAACCTCGCCGGTCCCGTGGATCGCTTCCTTTACGCGTCCCTGGCCCCCGCCCGCATCGCCACAGTGCTGCTCGGAGTCTTCGCCGCCATCACCCTGATGCTCGGGCTGGTCGGAGTGTACGGCGTGCTGTCCTACGCGGTCAACCAGCGGACGCGCGAGATCGGCATCCGGCTCGCATTGGGCGCGGCGCCGGCGGGCGTCCTGCGCATGGTGTTGCGCGAAGCTCTGGGAATGTCGCTGGCGGGAGTAGCGCTCGGCGTGGCGCTGGCGTTTCCACTGGCGCGCTACCTGGATTCGCTCCTGTTCGGAGTTAGCGGAGCCGACCCGCTTACCTATGCGGCCGCGGCGGTCGCCGTCCTCTGCGCGGCCCTCCTGGCGGCCTGGATGCCCGCGCGCCGCGCCACCCGCATCGATCCGGCGCTATCCCTGCGTGCCGAGTGACGACGGGTTGGCCACCGTCGAAAGATCGCCCAGCGGTTCGCCCAGATACCGCTGCCGCAGCAGGCGCCGGACAATTTTTCCGCTTTGCGTCTTCGGCAGTTCCGCCACCAGCCTGATTTCGCGTGGCCGGAAAGTCGGACCCAGCACCTCCACCACTGTGCCAATCACGGCGCCGGGCTCTACCTCCATGCCCGGCTTCGCCACGGCGTAGCCCACGATCGCCTCGCCTTTCAATTCGTCCGGTACGCCGATAACCGCGGCTTCGGCCACACCCGGGTGCTGCAGGATGGCTTCTTCCACTTCGGCCGGGCCCACCTTGCGGCCGGCCACATTCATAGATTCATCGGCTCGGCCATGCAGGAACCAGTGTCCGTCCTCGTCCACACTGGCCCAATCGCCGTGGTACCACATGCCCGGAAATCGCGACCAGTACGCCTCGATATACCGCCCCGCGTCGTTCCAGATGCCGCGAGTCATCGAGGGCGAAGGCGCCCTGCACACCAGGTAGCCGGTGCGCCCGCGGACCGGCGCGCCGGTTTCGTCCACCACGTCCGTCGCCATGCCCGGCGCGGGTCCGCCCAGGCTGCACGGCTTCAGCGGCTGAATCGGCAGCGGCATCAGGAAACTGCCCACGATCTCCGTGCCCCCCGAGATATTGATGATGGGGCACCGCCCGCGCCCGGCGCGTTCGAAGAACCACAACCACGAAGCCTCGTCCCACGGCTCCCCCGTCGAGCCGAGTAGCCGCAGCGTGTCCATCGCCGGCACGTCCCCGCCGTATTTGGCCAGCACGCGAATGGCGGTGGGCGAAACGCCGAACGTGGTGATACCGTGCCGCCGGATCATCTCCCACAACCGCATGGGACCCGGATAATCCGGCGCCCCATCGTACATAAAGATGGTGCCGCCGAAAAGATGATTGCCCAGAATCGTCCACGGGCCCATCATCCAGCCGATGTCGGAGAGCCAGAAGAAGCGGTCGCCGTCCCGATGGTCGAAGCCCAGCCAGATCTCCTTGCCCATTTGCGCCAGGCATCCGCCATGCGTGTGGACCGTGCCTTTCGGCTTCCCCGTGGTGCCGGAAGTGTACAGGATCAGCGCGCGCGCCTCGGAATCCAAAGAGGCTGTGGGGAAGGGCGCATCCTCTTCCCCGGGAAAGAATCCACCGTGTTCCGGCAGCACCATCGTGTGCTCCACCGTGCGGGGAATCTTCTCCGCCAGGGGCAGTTGCTTCCCGCGGCGCACCAGGTGCGGCGCGGTGAACAGCACGCGCGCGCCGGAATCCTCCAGCCGCGTAGCCATCGCCCCCGCGCCGAATCCCGCAAAAATGGGGACCACGATCAGCCCCGCCTGCAGGCAGCCGTACAGCACGCCGAGAATCTCCGGCACCATCGGCATCACCAGGGCCACGCGGTCGCCCGCCTCCAGACCCAGCTTCACCAGCCCGCGGGCGACGCGGCTGGCCTCGCGCCGCAACTCGCCGAAGGTGATCGTCCGGGTCTCGCCGTTCTCGCCTTCCCACAGGCAGGCCGTACGTCCGGGGTCGGATTCGGCCCAGCGGTCCAGGCAATTGTAGGCGATATTCAGCCGGCCGCCGGTGAACCATTGCGACCACTCCGGCCCGCGGCTCGCATCCAGCACCCGCCGATACGGCTCGAACCACGCCACGCCCATTTCGCGCAGCATCTCATCCCAGAAGCGCTCCGGATTCCGGCGCGAAAACTCCAGGAACGCCTCCCGGTCGGCGAACCCCAGCCGCTGCATGAAGCGCCACACATTGGTCCCTTCGATGAATGCCCGCGACGGCTCCCAGATCATGCACTACCAGTCTAGCCCGCAATGCCGTTCCATCGGCCCGTAACCACCAGGTGTTGCGCGGCGTCACTTGGTGCGAATGAAAGCCATGGCAGTGTGTTGGATTCTCGTCATGGGAGCGCGTTGGCTGGATGCCCAGGTGGTCCTGAGCCGGCGAGTCTATGCCGAACACGGCCGGACGTTCGCGCAGATCTGGATGGCGGATGAAGGAACCCTGAACTTTTGGCAGCTCACCCACTCCGCGCGTGACCACTCCGAACCGGTTTGCTCGCGCGACGGCAAGCTAATCTACTTCGTGTCGGACCGCGATGGCGAGCGCTCCCGAAACTCGTACGGCGGCCACCCGAACGAACGCGAGGTCTGGGCGTATGACCGGCAGACCGGCCAGGAACACCTCATATGGCGCACTTCGAGCAACCTCGGGCTGGCCCTTGACGGAGCGACTGCGAATGGCGGACTGCTCGTACGCGTGGGCACCGAACTGCGCAGCCTGGAGCACAATCCATGGGTCTTCCAAAACGTCGATGAAGCCGCTCTCTCTCCCGATGGCCGCAGGCTGGCGCTGATAATTGCAGCGTCGTACGACAAGGGCGGACAGAGCCAGAACGCCCGGCTGTTTGTTGCTGACGCCGCAACCGGTCAGGCGCAGACTGTGGGTGGGAAATATGATGTGCCTGCGTGGTCGCCGGACGGCACGCGGATCGCCGCTTCGTTCGACGGCGGTCTCGCCATCCTGGACGCCACGACGCGCCACCAGATCGAGCGCCTCGTGTTGCCGAAGCGCGACGCACCGTCCCAGGACATCGTTTGGTCGCCCGACGGCAAGAGCCTGCTGGCCGGTCTTTACGGCGAGAATGGAGGCGCCGGAGATCCGCAGAACGATTACTTCCTTCTGAATCCTGCCACCTGGGCTTGGACGCCCGAACTGACGGCCCGGCGATTGCTTTGGCTTCACGGCGAGACGGTCCTTGTTTACGTCCTTTCGGGACGACTCCACTGGCGCCGGCAAGCCCGCACAGCGTCTGGACCTCGCAGCTCGCAATTTACGATCTGGCTTCGCGCAAAGACACGGCGCTGACTTCGGGTCTCGTTCTCAACGATGACCTATCAACCTGCGGCCACTCAACAGTCGCTTGGTTACTAGTTTTCCGTAGGCGTTCGACGCATGCTTTCCACGACTATCACCGGCAGAATGGCCTTCCTCTTTTCCAGCTTCATTCCCACCGGCAGCAGCAGCGCGGCAATACCCGAGTCCGCCGGCTCCGAAGCCTCGGCCGCGCGCGCCTGCGTTTTCGCCGTTGTTCCGGCGATCATCGCTTGCCTGATCGCCTGCGAGGAGAACAGATACTGCCCTTGCAGCCCGGTCTCATCCACTACCGGCAGGTCGACAATCTGCTCCAACAGCAGCGTGAGACTCAGGATGCGGGATCGCGGTCTGGTCGTTGTGCGCCCTTGGGTCGAAGTCCTCAGGCCTGCGTGTCAGTTTGATCCCGGCTTTGGCAGCCACCAGCGCGTAGACCGGGAATTCCTTGCTCTCGCGATGGAGCTTCAAGCCGAAGCGCTCCGCCAGCAGCCCCTGCATCATTTCCGGAACGCGTTCCGTGGACCCGCCTTCCGGCAACTTCGCCACGATGTCGAACCGTTGTGTACTCAGCCACTCCGGACCAGAGATCTGTGCGAGCCTGACCCCGCAGGCGTACGAGATCAGCGCCGAAAGCGACATGCCGCCGAAGCTCGCCTGCGCCTTGTCCAGGCGCACTCCCAGCGGCGTGCCGAAGACCGCCGCAGTTCCGGCGCCGGGGCTTGATGGAGGCCACTTCGAATCTGGGTCCCGAAGCGGACTGCGCGTCGATGGCCGCAATTGCCACTATGTGCAATGCCAGAGATGCCATCCCCACAAAGGCCAAAGGGCAGAGTTTAATCGCAATTCCATAGCGCATAAGATGGGAACCACTACTGGCACTTTGACGTCATGCCACTCACAAAAGTGCCCGATCAAGAGGGCTGATCGGGCCTTGAACAAAAGTGGAGATCGGCAAGTGACCCGGCGATGCTCCTGTTGTGAGGTCGCTTGGGTGTGTCACGCGAGATCCCTCGAAGTCGGACGGTGAAGTGAGCCTAAATGTGGTTAGTGCCTGTAATCCGGAGAGTCAGTGGGACTGCGAATCAGCAAGAGCAGCGCCCGTCAGTCGCGCTCGTCTTGTTTCTATGCCCTTACCTGGGATTGTAGATTCTGTATTGGGAGCGGGCAAGGGGACCAGCTCTGGTCTTTAGGTCCGCACTTCGACAGATCCAACGCCGAAGCCCGGATTCCAATCGTGCTGCCGTCGAAGTTGCCATCTGCCATTCCAGAAAGCGCCATCGAACTCGCCTCGGGTGAGGTGAGGGAGGACGGGATATTTCATTTCGCTCTATTTCTCTGAGGATGCCGTCAATGCGACTTTGCGGCCGGCTTTCGTGGCTCCACTCGCATCTTCCAAGATACTGCCCAGCACGCGCTAAGTCGCGCTGTCGGGCGGCCGCACCGGAATGTTCAGGCCGGTCTCGTGCGGAGGGTCGTGTGCACCCGCAAACCTGTGGTGGGCGCAAAACGGCGTCATGTTCAAATCCAAATGAAGCTGAGAAGCGGTTTGCCGAAAAGAACGAGGAGCACGATTTTGGTCGAAACGGCGAATTCGACTGTAGCCGCGAAGCGGGAATAAGGAAATCGATATCTTGGAGGTGTAGTATGCCCCGCAAATCGACTGACGTCATAAAACGCAAGGCCAAGATCGGGGAAGCCGACTGGTACGCGACCCCGGCAGGTCGCCGGCAGACAGAGCGAGAGTTTGCTCGCGCCCTCAAGGAAGGAACCCTGATTCGCTCGGCCGGATCGAAAATTGCGAAAAGCGATCCGAAGGTACTGGAGCAGCTTCTGGAACACGCCAGGCGAAACACTACTCGCTCCATCTCAATTCGGGTCCCGATCGCCGATCTCGAACGGGCGCAGGAGATCGCCGGGAAGAGCGGCGTCGGTTACCAAACCGTGCTCAAGCAGGCCATCAGAGACGGTCTAAGACGGGCCGGCTGATTCCGAAATGCGCCCACTCAGCCGAAAAGCGCCTGATCCGTCGAGGCCATCCCTTTAGATTATTGAAACCCGAAACGCCCGGCGGCTGGTCTATGCTAGTTAACAGAAACCGTGCTTCAGGGAAGAACCAAGGCTAGACTGTTTTTGACGTTGGCGCTCGTTTGCGTGTCTTTTGCGGCCGATCCGCCGCCGGTGACGCCGGTGACGGTGTGCGAGGTGCTGCGCGACCTCGCCGCGCACGAAGGCAAGGACCTGGCCGTGCTGGGCCGCTACTCCTTTCGTACCTCGGAAACCTGGGTGGGCGAGCAGGCCTGCGATCCCGCCATAACCGTTCCGCCGAAACTGCCCCTGCTGGAGGACACCGAGGCGCCCAAGCTTCCGGAAAGCTATACCCTGGACGCCGTCGCCCTCCACAAGAAACTGGTGGACATGCAGCACCGCACCTCGCTCGGCAAGTTCCGCTTCGGCACCTCGGACTACGACCGCTGGGCGGTCATCTACGGGCGCGTCGAGAAACGCACGGGCTCCCCCCGGCTGGTCTTTCGCGGCAGCGGCGTCATGGTGATCCTGACCGGGCAGGAGTAGCTCACCGGAACAGCTTTTCCAGCTTGCCTAAAGCCTCTTCCAGCCGTTGCGGCCGTTCCAGCACCCCCGCGAACAGATCGCCTTTCTTCCCGAAACCGCTCCACGCGCGTTCTCGATATCGTGAAATGCGTCGGGCGCAGGCCCGTGCTTTGACCTCGCTCCATTCCAGCGGCGTCGCCACCGGCGCCCGGTCGTAGGCGCGCAGCACGTACGGCGCGGCGATGGTCTTCGATTTCCCGTTCTGCAGGTAGTCGAAATACACCCGGTTCTTCTGGCGCTTGGAGACGGTGCGCGGCGTGGTGAACAGCTCCGGCTTCTGGTGCGTCACCAGGCCGCGAAATCAGCTCGGCGAAGGTGCGCGTCTCTTCGTAGGAGTAGTCGGGCTCCACCGGAATGTACACGTGCATGCCGTCGCCGCCGGTGGTCTTGGGATAGCCCGTCAACCCGATCTGGTCCAGCACCCGCTTCACCATCAGCGCCGCCTCCACGATCAGGTCGAAGCTGCACTCCTGCGGGTCCAGGTCGATCAGGATGAAATCCGGATTATCCAGGTGCGGCGAGCGGCTCATCCACGGGTTCTGATCGATGCAGCCCAGGTTCGCCAGGTACAGCAGGCTGGCGCGGTCCTCGCGCGAACACGTAGCGGATCGGGCGCGCCGTTATGCTCCGAATCGATCCACTCGGTGCGCAGCCACGGCGCCACCACCTCGTGGACGTTCTTCTGAAAGAAGAAGTCCTCCTTGATGCCGTTGGGGTACCGCTTCAGCGAGAGCGGACGGTCCTTCAGGTGCGGCAGAATCCACGTCAGACACCGCATCGTAGTAATTCAGCACGTCGCGCTTGGTGTAGCCCTGGTCGGGATAGAAAATCTTGGGCAGGTTGGTGAACTTGAGCGCGTGGCCGTCGATCTCCAGCGTCGCCTCTTTGGCGTCCGGCGCCAGCAGCGCCGGGTCTCGACCGCTGCATCCTCCCTGCCGACCTCCCGTGCGCGCCTTGTCGGTCCGCAGCCCCTAGGTACACCGGCGCGCGCAGGTGGTCGTCCTGCGTCCAACTGGCGTACTTCACCTGGCACACCAGTTCCGGCTTCACCCACGTCATGCCCCGGTCGGGCTTGGGCCGAACGGCGAACGGGCATTCTCCGGTGACCAGCGGCTTGCAGCCGGGCGTACAGATCGGCCAGCGTTCGCGCGTCGAAACCGGTGCCTACATTTCCCACCCACTGCAGCTTGCCGTCCTTCCGCACGCCCAGAATCAGAGCGCCGAAATGGCTCGCGGCCGCCCTGCGGCTCGGTGAATCCGCCGATGACGAATTCCTGCTCGCTCACCAGCTTGATCTTCAGCCACTCGCGGCTGCGGCGCGATTCGTACGTGCTCGACGGCGTTCTTGGCCAGAATGCCTTCCAGGCCGGCTTCGCGCGCCGCTTCCAGCATCTCCTCGCCGGCGCCGGGGAAAGCTTCGGAAATGCGCAGAGGGTCCGCCCGGCGTCACCACTGCCTCCAGCAGTTCTCGGCGCTTCGCCAGCGGCACGCCGCGAAGATCGTACCCATCCAGGTAGAGCAGGTCGAACGCGAAGTAGACCACCGGCGTGGAGCGCACCAGGTGCGCGATCGTGTTGGGATCGCTGTTGGCGATGCGCGGCTGAATCAGGTGAAACTGCGAGACGCCTTTCGGATCGAGCACCGCGATCTCGCCATCCAGTATGGCCTGCCGCGGCCGCCACCTGGTGATGAATCACGGCCAGCTCGGGATACTGGCGCTCGCATCGCAGCCCGCTGCGCGATTGCAGCCGCACCTCCTCGGATTCGATAAAAGCAATCGCCCGCACGCCGTCCCATTTCACTTCGAAGAGCCACTGCTCACCGCGCGGAGGCTTGTCCGCCAGCGTCGGCGCTCATGGGTTCGAGATTGCGCAGGCAGGGGAGCCTGGCGCGCGCCTTTGATGCCGACTCACGGTCAATGTGCTTTTTTTTTACCGGTGCGGACTTAGCCGCGGGCGCGGCGGCGGATTTCACGCCCCGCTTGGCGGGCCGGCTGCTTTCCCATACCCGGTCCGACGCGCCGGCGGTTTTGGCCTTGGCCTTCCGCGCCGGCAGGTTGTTGCGCAATCTCTTCCTGCGTCCGCCCGGAGAGCGCGCTGGTGGCATGGGCCTCCACATCCCAGCCTTCCGCGCGAATTCGTCGCGCTTCTTAATGATGCAGCCACTCGTTGCCTTTGCCCCGATTCTTCATGTGGACGAGCGCGAAATCGCCGTTCGAGCTTCTCGCCGTGCAGGCGGAACTTCAGGTCCCCGCGCTGAATCTGCGCCTCGCCCGCCACCTCGCCCAGCAGTTCGAACGTGCCGTAGTCCCACAGCATCACGCTGCCCGCGCCGTAGTTGCCTTTGGGAATGGTGCCCTCGAAGCTCGCCGTACTCCACCGGATGATCCTCCACAATGGCCGCCAGGTGTTTCAGGGTGGGATCGAGCGTCGGTCCCTTCGGCACGGCCCAGACTTTCAGAACCCCGTCGATCTCCAGCCGGAAATCGTAATGCAGTCGCGTGGCATCGTGACGCTGCACACAGAAATAATTGCCGCCCGGCTGGAGTTGCGCGGAAGGCGGATGGTTCCGGTGTCTTCTCGAACTTGCGTTTGGCAGCATACTCTTCGAGAGGCATAAATCCCTGATCCTATTTACATCTTATAGAGGTTTTTGGTATGTTGAAAACCGCATAGAGTGAGCAGTCGTTACATGGCGGCAAGCGTGTGGAAAGGCCATCTGACCTTTGGCCTGGTATCGTTCCCGATTCGGCTGTTTAGCGCGGCACGTAGTGAAACCATCAGTTTCAACCTGCTGCACAAGGAAGACCATTCACGCATCAAGCAGATGATCTACTGTCAGGCCGAAGACAAGCCCGTCCCGCGCAGCGAACTCGTCAAGGGCTATGAGTACGAAAAGGATCACTACGTCGAGATCGACGACGAAGACATCAAGAAGGTCGCGCCCAAAACCGCCAAGGTGATGGAGATCCTGGAGTTCGTCAAGAGCGATCAGGTGGACCCCATCTACCTGGAAAGCTCCTACTACATGGCCCCCGACGAAGGCGGCGAAAAGCCTTACGCGCTGCTGTTCCAGGCCCTCCGCGAATCGGCCTACTACGCCCTCGCCAAGGTCGCCATGCACAATCGCGAGCACATCATCATCCTGCGTCCCGGACGCCAAGGGAATTCTCTCCCACACCATGTACTACCAGGACGAGATCCGCCAGGTGGAGGAGTTCCGCACCGATACCAGCCTGGTCAAGGAGAAGGAACTGGCCATGGCGAAGATGTTGATCTCGTCGCTGGAGGCCGATTTCGAACCGCAGAAATATCGCGACACCTATCGCGAAAACCTCCAGAAGATGATCGAAGACAAGATCGAAGGCAAGAAGGTCGTGGCCACCCCGGAGGCCCACGTCGCCCCGGTCATCGACATCATGGAAGCCCTCTTCGCGG
>CAVVLD010000075.1:0-76223 GCA_963748795.1 uncultured Solibacteraceae bacterium | reverse complement strand
TTTGTGAAACATCTTATAAGGGTCGCGCCGGTCCACGCGGCTGAGCGACGCGGTGGCCAGCGCGGTCTCCAGGGCCACCACCTTCTGCGCGTCCCCGCGCGCGGTCACCGGCGGTTCGCCCAGCAGACGGAACATGCGCGCTATGTGCTCGCCATATCGTGCGCGCGTTTCCATGCTCTTGGCGTCCGTCTTCAGGTAGTAGTCGCGATCCGGCAGCCCGAGCCCGCCGGCCAGCGCGAACGCGATAACCTGGTCGGAGTTGGCGAAGTCCTGCGAGGAGCCGAACTGGAACACAACGTTATCGTTGCCCAGTTCCAGGTGGAGTTGCGCCACCAGCGCCGGCAGATCGGCCAGGCGTTTGAGTCCAGCGATCTGGTCCAGCCGTCCTTGCAGCGGCTTAGCGCCGGCTTTTTCAATGGCGGCTTCGTCCATGCATGCCGCGAAGTAATCGCCGATCTTCTGCTCGGACGCGCTGCGGCCCTCCCGCGGTTTGGCGGCTTCCTCCAGGATGCCCCAGAGGAAGTGCTGGTTCTCATCGGTTAACTTGGCGTAGACGTTCCAGCGCGCCTGGTCGGGGGGAATCGGATTCAGATGATTCCAGTTGCCGCAGGCATACTTGTAGAAGTCGGTGCACGGGTCCACACCCCGGTTCACAAAGGCAAGATCCAGGCTGGGCGTATACGGCAGCGCCTGGAGCGGGCGGTCCTGCCCCAGGCTCGGAACGCATAGAACAAGAACAAACAAAATATTTGGCCGCACGCCCTGAAGGTATCACAGGGTAGGGTAGGGAGGGTGGTTCGTCCGGCTGCCCATCATCATTGACGACCCTGCCGCCCCCTTGGCGACCCCCACAATCGTGGGTGATTGGCGGCTCCAGTGTAGTAGAGAAGTACCAAAAATACCCGCACTATTTCCATGCATACACCTCGGAGTTTTCCTTGAGTCAAATCCCGATGCAATTCAAAATGGTGACTAGATATCCATGCGTACAACACACACCTGCCCGAGGCGACGTTTGAGCAAACGGCCTGCTGAGTATGCTGCATCCCCTGATCGAGCACGTTCCAGCGAAGAGATCCTGGGCGAGATCCGGCGCTTGCGCCTCCAGACGAAAAAGTTTTATCGACAGTTATTCGAACGACTCCGGGAACAGCCCGCCGGTAGAAAGGTGATGTGATGGACCTGGCTTCCAAAGATGTTCTCGATTCGCTGTTGGGTAATGACAGCCACCCACGGCAGAGACCGGTTGCCCGCATGACCAAGGCGAGACCCACGGACTGCGTTTATCAATCGTCCTTGCCGAGGAAGCGATGCCAGTGCGGCAATTGCGCGGCGTGCGTGGAGGACGCGCGATGGGAGCGCATCTTCGCAGAGAAGTTCGCCGACCCGGCATACTACTCCGCGCGGCCGCCGCGCCGTGATTCCTCGTTAAGCTGGTAGTTCGCGCAGGCGCACGAATTCGGTACATCCCCCCAAATCCCCCGATTCCGCTGATGCTATAATGTAGTGGTTCTGCCCGACAGTCCAAGTTTCCTTTTATGTTCCTTAGTGTCAAAGAGATGGAGCTGCGGAAGATTCGTTTCGACGAAACTTTCGAGCCGGGGCAGATTGATTTTTCAGGTGAAGAGATCGAGCAAAGTTCTCCCTTGAAGGCAACCGGTGTCGGCCGCGTTGCTGGCGCATTCCGAGGGCGAAGTTCGGGTAGAGGGGCGGTACACCGTGGAAATGACGGCAAAGTGCGACCGCTGCCTGGGAGTTGCCCGCTTTCCTCTGGATGCCGGCGTTCGATCTGTTCTACCGGCCTGTCTCCGACATTGCGAGAGAGGAAGAGGTCGGCATCGACGAAGGGGAAGCCGAGATCGGTTTCTACGAAGACGGCGGCATGGAACTGGAGGACATCCTCCGCGAACAGGTGCTGCTGGTTTTGCCGATGCAGAGAGTTTGCAGCGAAGGCTGCAAGGGGATCTGCCCCGTTTGTGGCAGGAACCGGAACGAGGCCGGATGCGATTGCAAAGTGGAAAGTCCGAGCGATCGCTGGAAAGCTCTCCGGAACTTAGAGATTCAGTAACATTAGTTTTTTCACCCGCGATACGCGGACGAGATTTGTAGAGGTAGAGATATGCCGAATCCCAAACGTAGACACTCCAAAGAGCGCACCAGCACTCGTCGCGCGCACGATGCCCTGAAGGCCCCTGGCCTCTCGGAGTGCCCCAACTGTCATGAGCCCAAGTTACCCCACCGCGTGTGTCCACACTGCGGGCAGTACAAGGGCCGCGAAGTGGTCGAAGTCGCCGAGGAGTAAGCCGGTTCCAACATGCTGACCATTGCGTTGGATGCAATGGGCGGTGATCACGCCCCACAAAGCGAAGTTCAGGGCGCTGTTCAGGCCGCCAGAAGTCTGGGCGTAAAGGTCATCCTGGTGGGCCGGAGCAGATCTGGTCCGGCAGGAGCTGGAAAAGTACGAGGACCACGCGGATCTGCCCATCGAGATCGTCCACGCCGAGCAGGTCATCACCATGGATGACAGCGCCGCCAGGCGGTCCGCACCAAGAAGGATAGCTCCCTGAAGGTGGCATCCCGGCTGGTGCGCGACGGCAAGGCGCAGGGCCTGGTATCGGCTGGCAACACCGGCGCGGTCATGGCCACCGCCAAGATCGTGCAGGGCGTCGTACCCGGAGTGTCGACCGTCCGGCGCTGGTCGCGGTTTTCCCCACGGTGAAAGGTTCGCCCGTGGTGCTGGTGGACGTGGGCGCCAACGTGGATTGCTCCCCGCGCATGCTGGCGCAGTTCGCGGTGATGGGCGAGATCTACTCGCGCGATCATTCTGCGCCAGCCCAAGCCCGCGCGTGGGCCTACTCTCCATCGGCGAGGAAGAGCATAAGGGCAACGAACTGACGCGCGCCGCCACGCCGTTGTCTCAAGAGCCTGAACCTGAACTTCGTGGGCAACGTGGAAGGCCGCGACCTGTACGGCGGCAACGTGGACGTGATCGTCTGCGACGGCTTCATCGGCAACGTGGCGCTGAAGGTGAGCGAAGGGCTGGGCGACATGGTGAAGCACGCTGTTGCGAGAGTCGCTGGAATCCACCATCAGCGGCAAGATCGGCTACGCCATTTCCCGCACCGCCTTCCAGCGATTTCAAGAAGCGCCTGGACTATTCCGAATACGGCGGCGCGCCGCTGCTGGGTGTGCGCGGCGTGTGCATCATCTGCCATGGACGCGTCCAACGCCAACGCCATCAAGAACGCCATTCGCGTGGCGGCGGAATTTTCCGAGGGCCAGGTAAACCAGCAGATCGAAGAGGAACTGGTAGTAGGGGCGAGGTAAATTTCCGGCAATCCCTGCGCCTGTTTGCTTTGGCGATAGTCTAAGAAGTATGAAGCCGCCGATGAACGCCGATAAACGCAGATTCAAAACAAACTTCTTATCTGCGTTCATCCGCGTTCATCGGCGGTCAATTCTCCGTGGCTTTTGTTTTTTCGTCTGTTGCTCTCGCCCAGCAGCACGCCCACTTTACCGCCCAACCCGACCCTGCCACGGTCGCTCCCGGCGGCAAGACGTTGGTTCGCGTAGATGTCAAAATCGACCCCGGCTGGCATCTCTACTCCGGATCTTCTCCCGAAGGCATTCCGATTTCTTTCCAGGCGCCGTCGGCTGAAAAACTCCGCCTCCTCCAGCCTCCGGTCAAGCGCGCCTTCGACCCCGTGGCTAACGCGGAAACGGAAGCCTACGAAAATGAGGTGGCCTTTCTACTGGAGCTCACCCTTCGCAAGGACGCTCCCGCCGGGCCGGCGGAGATCCCCATCTCGGCGCGCTATCAGACCTGCAGTGCCACCCAGTGCGTTCCCGGCCATTGGAACGAGGCCGTCAAGCTGACCGTCGATCCCGCGGCGCCCGCCGCCGCCCTGGTCATCCCCGCCGGGTATAGCGAGCCCAAGCCGCCCGCCGCACCCTCGGCCGGCAGCACGGCCCCGTCGCCCGCCCAATCGCAGGGGTGGAGTTTGTTTCTTCTCACGGCCTTTGGCTTTGGCCTCGCTTCCATCTTCACGCCTTGCGTGTTTCCGATGATCCCCATCACCATGTCGTTTTTCCTGAACCGCCAGTCCTCCAGCCGGCGGGACAGCGTCATGCAGGCAGTGGTGTTTTGTTTGGGAATCATCGTACTTTTCTCCGGAATCGGCCTGCTCACCACCCTGTTGCTCGGTCCCGCCGGGGTCAAGAACCTGGGTGGCAACCCCTGGGTCAACGGGTTCATCGCGGCTCTGTTTATCGCCTTCGGCCTGAGCCTGCTCGGCGCCTTTGAAATCAACGTTCCGTCGTCGATCCTGACGAAGCTGAACCAATCCTCTGAGAAGGGCGGATTCGGCGGTACGCTGCTGATGGGGCTGACGTTTTCGCTTTCTTCCTTCGCCTGTGTGGGGCCCTTTGTCGGTACCCTGCTGGCCGCTTCGGTGGGAGGCGGGGAGACCATGCGTCCGCTGCTTGGCATGATGTCGTTCGCTGCCGGGCTGGCCCTGCCGTTCTTCCTGCTGGCGCTGTTTCCGTCGTACCTCAAGCGCATGCCGCGCAGCGGAGGCTGGCTGGCACGCGTGAAAGTGGTCATGGGCTTCATTATTTTGGCCGCCAGCCTGAAATACATCGCCAGCCTGGACGCCACGCTGCAATGGGGCTTCCTCACCCGCGACCGCTTCCTGGCCGCCTGGGTGGTTCTGTTCGCCATGGCGGGCCTCTACCTGCTCGGCTTCGTCCGCCTGGAAGGCATCAAGCCGGATGAGAATATGGGGCTCGGCCGCCTGCTGTCTGGCCTGGTCTTCGTGATCTTCGCGATCAGCCTGCTGCCGGGGATGTTCGGCGGCAATCTCGGCGACCTGGAAGCCTATGTCCCAGCGGCTGCGGAGGGCGCCGCATCAGGCGGGTCGCAAGCCGCCGGCCTGGTCTGGATGAAGGACCAATACCGAGCCGCGCTGGACAAAGCCCGCGCCGAAGGCAAACTGGTCTTCGTGGATTTCACCGGCTATTCCTGCGCCAACTGCCATTGGATGCGCGCCAACATCCTCTCCCGCCCGGAGATCTCCGCCCTGCTCGGAAAGTTCGTGCTGGTGGAACTGTATACCGACGGCACCGACGCCGCCAGCGAAGCCAATGCCAAGCTGGAAGCCGGAAAGTTCAAGACCGTATCCCAGCCGTATTACGTGATCCTCCAGCCGGACGAGACTGTGGTCGCCACCTTCGACCATCTCACGCACAACCCCGCGGAATTTCAAGCGTTTCTTGAGAAAACTGCCGCACCCTCTTCACCCTCAATCCTTTCCAAGTTCACCAGCCTGCAAGGCCGACCGCTCGACCCGGCACCTTTCGCCGGTAAAGTGATGGTCGTCGACTTCTGGGCTACCTACTGCGGGCCATGCATCAAAGAGATCCCCAGCTTTAACCAGATCCACAAAGATTTCGCTGGGAAAGGCGTGGCCGTCCTCGGTGTCGGGATGGACGAAGAGGGCGCCGACCTGGTGGCCCCGTTCCTGAAAAAGCATCCCATGGATTATCCGGTGGCGCTCGGCTCCCCGGAGGTCACCAAGGAGTACAATCTCGATGCCCTGCCGGTGACGCTGGTGATCGACCGCACCGGCAAGCAAGTGAAACGGTTCGACGGCCTGACCCCGCCAGACGAATTGCGAGCCGCCGTCGAGCAAGCCTCCCGGCCATAATCATGTTCGAGCAGGTGAGCGCCGCTGAGCCGCGAAGCCCCATCACCGAGTGGTGCGTGCGGGGAGGTATTGGTCTCGCTTTCGTGGCTTTCGGTTCCGACAAGTTCTCCGCAGACTCCATGTGGCCGCAATTCTTCGCGCAGGTGGGCGTTGGCCAGTGGTTCCGCTATTTCACAGGCATCGTAGAAATCCTGGGCGGCATTCTCACGTTCCTGCCCTGGACGGCGCAGTTCGGCCTGGCGATCCTGGCCTGCACCATGGCGTGCGCCGCACTCATCTGGATCTACCCGCTGGGCCAGCCCGGAAACTCCATCGTGGGCGCCGTCTTCTGCTTCGGTCTGAGCGCCTACTGGTGGTCCAGACGCTCACGGGTGTGAATCTACCCGCTCGGCGTCGACCGCCTGCTGGTGAGATCTACTTCTTGTCGCCGCCGAACGTGATGGTCGATTCGCCCTCGTACTTGTGATAGTTCCGGAAGTCGATGGCGTTGCGGCTGCAAAAAGCCGATCCCCTCTGGCAGCTCAGGGTCTCCGAATGCACCGGCAACAGGTACTGTTTGGCATCCCCCAGCCGGGTGTATTCGTAGTCCGTAGCCGATTCCACGTGGTCCGTGGGGAAGTCCCCGGGGAACCCGTAGGCCTGCATTTCAATGCGGAGAACCCGCCCTGTCTGAGGGTCGATCCACACCGAGCCGCGGTAGGCGGGCAAGTAGCTCTGACCTCCGAAATGGATATCCCATCCGGAGTGCTGGTGGTCCACGTTGAAGTCGTAAACCTTGGACGAGATCCCGGATGAGCGCGAATCCTTCCGGTAATGGAAGTCGGCAGCCGTGGCGGGCGAGAACAGGTTAATCAGAATGGTGCCGAATTCGCCCGTAGACCAGGCTCCGTCCAGGTCTTCCATTTTCTTGTTGACCTTACGCCCATTGATCGCCAGGTTCTTGTAACTTTCCTTCTGGTTCTCGTAAACCACGTCCGCGCTTACGATATCGATGGCCTGCCAGTTCGGCGGAGTGCTCTCGCTCTGGTAGCGCGCCACCTGTTCCGTACACACGTAGTTCGGAAGCTTTTCGGTGAAGTCCAGTGCCGCGTCGCTAGCTTTACGGATCAGGTCGTCGCCCTGCCGCGGAAGGCTGGGCATCTCTTCGTCACGCCTCGGCCCAGGGGTAGCCGAAGCCAGCGGCGCAGTCCCCGGAGGGGGTAGAGCGCCGGCCGGGTGGTCGGAGTCCCGCGCCAGCGAAACCGGAGGATCGTCCACATGCTCCCGAGCCTCATCCTGCGGTTTGCCGCGATGCAAAACCGGCGGTCCCGGATCGTCGCTGTCGCGCTTGGCCGGCGGCATTACGTCGGTGGCACTGCTGGCGGGCGGAGCGGCCTTAGCGGGCGCGTCCTTAGCCGGAGCGTCCTTCCAGGTATCCAGTACCGCGGGGTCTTTGTTCTCCTCCTTCTTTGCCGTGTTCGTGCCTGGCGCTGCCGCCGCCTTCTCCCAGTACACGTTGACCGCGATCATGTTGCCACCGGCGTCTTCCGGACCCTCGACCGAAACCTGGTCGCCCACGTTGAATTTCGGGTCCTTGATCTCGTCGCCGTTCTTAAAGAATTTGGTCTTGCTGTCGCGCTTGAAGTCCATCACGCGGTCGTCGTCCAGAGCGATACTGATCATCTTGGAATCGAACCGCTTGAGCTTGCCGCGAAAATTGGGCAGCGGCCCCTTGTTGGTGTCCTTGGTCTTCGGGGAGCGCGAAGGAATCGGGATACCGGCCCCACCCGGGTATTGGCCGGGATACCGGCCGGGATATTGACCCGGCGGGTACCCTCCACCCGGCGGATAGCCCCCGCCGGGGTAACCCACCGGCGGATAGATCTGTGCGGAAACAACCCCGGCGGCCAATAACGCGAGGACGCCGGCGCGGAATACACGTCGACCCGGCTCTGGATGTTCCATCAGAGGGAGAGATGCACTCCGGTTCTCCAAGGTTACGGCTTTTTAATGGGACCAGCATGTTATGCTGATCCTCGTCTAAATTAGAGAGTGGAGATGCTGTGAGTTCGCGATCCCTTCTGGTTGTCGATTCCGACCCCGCGGTGCACGAACTCCTGCAGCGCCTTCTCCGCCGGGACGACCGCAGCGTGCAGGCGGTTTTTGACGGTAGGGAAGCCCTCCGGCAACTCCGGCGGGAACCGTTTGACGTTGTCCTGGCAGGGCAGGGAAAAAACGGGTTCGACGGTCTGAGACTGGTTCGCCAGGTCCGCGCCATTCGACCCGAAACGCGCGTCATTGTGACCGGCGAGCCCAACCCGGCGCGCGTCCTCGACGCCATCCGCGAACGCGCCTTCAGCTATCTTCACAAGCCTTTGTTGAGCAACGTGGTCACCGACCTGGTGCAACAGGCCCTCGATGCCCACAGCGGCAAAGACGATATCCGCATCATTTCCGCCCGTCCGGAATGGATCACCCTGGACCTCCGCTGCAAGCTGGAAACCGCCGAGCGCACCACCCACTTCCTCAAGGAAATGATGGCCGACCTGCCCTCTCACGCCACCGAAGACATTCTGGCGGCTTTCCGCGAACTGCTCATGAACGCCATCGAGCACGGCGGCAAGTCGAATCCCAGGAAACGCACCCGGGTCTCCCTGCTTCGCACAGCGCGCGCCCTCATCGTCCACATTCACGATCCCGGCCCCGGCTTTTCGCTCGACCTGCTGCCCCACGCCGCCATTTCCAACCCAGACGATTCGCCCATCCGCCACGTGGAAGTCCGCGCCGAAGAGGGGCGGCGACCCGGCGGATTCGGCATTCTGATGACCCGCAACCTGGTGGATGAACTGCTCTATAACGAACGCGGCAATGCCGTCCTGTTCCTCAAGTACCTGTAAGGCATGTCTTCAGCTTGCCCGGCGAAATCCGGGTACTCTGTAGGGCCTGACCGCTTGCTGACGCGCGCGGCTCTGCTGACAAGTCTGCAGCTTGGTACTATTTCGATCGCGCTGACGGGTTTGGTTCGTTGCCTTCGGGGGGCTGGGTCAGATAGTGCTGTAAGTAGCGGCGGGCGCGTTCGGGGTCGCGACGGGCGGCTTCGGCGGCGCGGTAGTAGGGAGTCAGGTCGTCGGACACGGCGCGCTCCGCGGTTCCGAGCAGAGCGTCAAGATCGCTCCACCGGCCGTCTTCGGCGTAGAGCCGCGCGAGAACGGCGTACGCATCCACACGTCCGCTATCGATCCGAATGGCTTCGCGTGCCTGTTGCTCCGCGGCGGCCGGGTCCCGATGCGGCTGGTCGAGGTATGAATCCGCCAGGAGGATGCGCGCCCGGTAATTGCGCGGGCGGCATTCCACCGCCTTGCGGTAGAGATCCTGCGCGGCGGCCGGAGACAACTCCGCCTGCGCCATCAACCCTTGCGCCGGGTCGATGGAGCCGATGTGACGCGCCACGGCTGCCGCTCGCGCGCGATCTCCGCCGGCGATTCCGGGCGCCAGTCGATAGTATTCCATCAGGTCGCGCCACGCCTGCACGTCCTCGGGGTCGAGCGCCAGGGCGCGGTCGATCTCCTTGCGGAATCGCCGGGCCAGGAACAACTGCTGCACGGGATTGGCATGTTGCGCCGCCACTCCGACGGCTTCGGCCACCTGCCGGTGATATTTGGCCACGCTGCCGTCGAGCGCTACCGCCTTTTCGGCCAGAGGGAGGGGCGACGCGTCATCGCCGAATGCATGGCGGACCTGGGAGAGCAGGAAATTCGCCAGCGGGTCATCGGGGTGCTGGTGGATGGCGGCCTCCACCAGCACGCGGGCGCGTTTCCAATGGCCGGCCTCGATCAGCATTTCAGCGGGAGTGGCGGTGGCAGCCAGCAGAACCAGGCAAACGATCATGGTTGAAACTCGATTGTCACGAACGCTTAATATGCCGGAGCCGGAACTCCGCGGCGCCGGGTTTTCCGAGCAGGCGCTCCAGCAGGGAATCGGGGGCAAGCCGCAGGTCCACGGTGATCAGCGCGTCCAGTGTGTGCGAAAATCGCCGGTCCACGTTGAAGGCCAGCAGGCGGCCGCCGGTCTTCAGGTAGTGCTTGATAAGGATGGGAACTCCCTTGCCATCGGATTCCAGGTCGGCGATGAGCGCGGACAGCTCGTCGAGTTCGCGGGGAACGGCGGGCGCCGGCGCCTGCCGCAAGATGCGCTCCGCCGGACGGTAGGGGCAGCGTGGCGCCACCAGCCCGGCCAGTTCTTCGGCCCGGTGCGCCTCCAGGAATTTCACCAGCAGGTAACGCGAGACGCCGGTGTAATCGCTGCTGATGCTCACGCCGCCGAACAGAGTGGCGCATTCCGGGCGCGAGGCCACGTAGCGTCCGATGCCTTTCCACAAGAGCAGCAGGGGCGCGTATTGCTTCTGGTATTCCGGGCGAATGAAGGAGCGGCCCAGTTCGATGGCCGGTCCGAGTCGGGCGAACAGTTCTTTCCGGTAGCGAAACAGCGTGCTGGTATAGAGTCCGCGGATGCCGTGGCGCGGCAGAATGTCCGCCGTGGGGCCGAGGCGGTAAGCGCCCGCCACTTCGCGCGTGCGGCGGTTCCAGAGGACCAGGTGGAGATAGTAGCGGTCGAAGCGGTCGAGGTCCACGGAGCGGCCGGTTCCTTCGCCTGCCAGCCGGTAGGCGATTTCGCGCAGCCGGCCCACTTCCTGCGTGACGAGCGGCAGCTCCGCGGCGGTTCCCAGGTACACGGCCAGCTCGCCCAGTTCGCACAGCTTGCGATCGGGCGCCAGGGCCGCGAGTTCCGCCGCCATGGAGTGTGCCGGGCGCGGGGCGGTTACCGGAGCGTGCTTACGCCGCGGCAGGACCTGTTCGGAGGCCGGATCCAACAGGTACGTGCGGCAGCGCAGATAATCGATGGCCTGCGCGGGATCGGCGAAGTGGCGGAGGGTTTGCGCGCTCACGGGCCTGCCGATGCGCACGTGGATGGTGCGGCCGCGTTTGTTGAGCAGTTCGCGCGGCAGGCTGGCGGTGCGCAGGCCGGGATGAATGGTGCCGGCGAGCTGGAAGGCCAGGCTGTTGCCGCCGGAAAAGAACAGAGGCACGGCCGCGGCGCCGGCGAGCTGGGCGATGCGCGCCAGGGCGGCGTTCCACGGCGGGTCTGCGAGCACGCCGCCGCGCCAGTCCAGGTGTGCCACTTCGCCGGACGGGAAGGCCAGCAGGAGCCCGCCCCGGCGCAGCCAGGCGAGGCATTCGCGCAGCGCCGCCGCGTTGGAGGCCATGGCGCTGGTGTGGCCGAAGGGATCGATAAAGATACAACGCTCGCGCAGTTCCGGCACCGCCGAAAGCAGCGAGTTGGCGAGAATCCGCACGTCCTGCCGGAGCTTGGGAAGCGCGTCGGCAAGAATGGCACCCTCCAATAGCCCAAACGGATGATTCGATACCATCAAAACCGGTCCGGAAGCGGGAACGAGACGGAGCTCCGTCGCGTCGACTTGATAAGTGATTCCGAGCAACGATAACATCCGGCCTACCGTATCCGAACAGGGCGCGGTGCTGCGCGCGCAATCCACCACGTCCCACAAGCGGTCCAGCCTCAAAAGCCTTTGGAGTGCTGGTTCCATGGGGTTCAGAACACTGCGCAGCGGCTCGTTCAGCAGGGCGGAAATCGAGAGTGATTCGCGGCTGAATTCAGATTGCATGGTTTGAGGCTATTCCTGGTTTCAGGGTGAACCGAAGATGGGTGCAGGCGTGTGAAAAAAAGACCAACAAATTCTTCGCGAAAATGTAACCGTGTAACATAGAGTGGGATGCTATTAAAGGAGTGGGGCAACTGATGAAATTTGCAGGCGCGGTATTGTGTCTCTCCGGGTTCTTCGCCGCGTGGGGGCAAAAGGCGGACGTCCAACCGGTGCCGCACGTCATTATCGTTGGCGTGGACGGGCTAAGTGTGGAGGGCGTCACCACGGCGAAGACTCCGCGGATACACGAACTGATGGCGCGGGGAGCCTGGACGCTGGAGGCGCGCGGCGTCATGCCGACTCTCAGTGCGCCGAACTGGGCTTCCATGATCACGGGCGCGGGTCCGGAGCAGCACGGCATCACTTCCAACGGAGTGCTGCTGCAGAAAATGGTGACGCTGCCCGCGGTATGCCGCGATGCCGAGGGTATGTTTCCCACCATGTTCGAACTGCTGCGCATGCAGAGACCGGCGAGCCATATCGCCATTTTTCACGATTGGCCGGGCTTTGCGGACCTGGTGGAAAAGCACGCTCCCGACATCATGGAGCACGAGCGCGGAGCGGAGCGCACCACGCAAACGGCCATCGACTATTGGAAGCAGAACCGTCCCGAGCTGATGTTCGTGCACCTGGATAACGTGGATCACACCGGCCACGAGTACGGATGGGGCTCGCACGAATACAACAAAGCCGTTGCGGACGCCGATGGATACGTGGGCCGGTTCGTGGATATGCTCCAGGACGAGGGCGCGAAGGATTCCACTTACGTACTGGTGACCAGCGATCACGGCGGGAAGGGACGCGAGCACGGCAAGAATTCGCTGCAGGAGATTCAGATTCCCTGGATTCTGGTAGGGCCGGGCGTGGTTCCCGGCCGCGTGGCGGCATCGGTGTACACCTTCGATACGGCGGCGACCGTGGCCTGGATTTTCGATATCACACCGCCGGATTGCTGGATTGGCCGGCCGGTGATTTCCGTGTTCGCCCCCGCTATGACGGCGGCGCGCAATCTGGAACGTCACCTGGTGCAGGGCAACTGCGGTCCGCAGAGGACTGCTACCGGCATTATCGCCTGGGGCCTGCCGCAGAGCGGCGAGGATTCCGCCGGGCATCCCGCCGAGGCCGCGCGAAAAGGGCAGAATTGAATCGTCAGATCGATGTGATCTACATCGATTCGGGTGGAGGCCACCGGGCCGCCGCCAGTGCGCTTTCCGAAGTAGTCAGCCAGCAGCACCGCCCCTGGGATATCCGCATGCTCTGCATTCAGGAGCTGCTGGATTCCATCGATTTCATCCACAAGGCCACCGGCATCCAGTTTCAGGAACTCTACAACATCATGCTGCGGCACGGCTGGACGCTGGGCACGCAACAACTCATCCCGCTGATGCACCAACTGATCCGCATGACCCACGAGGAGCAGGTGCGCGTGCTGAGCGAGTACTGGCACGATCACCGCCCCGACCTGGTGGTGTCGCTGATTCCGCACTACAACCGGGCACTGTGGGAGGCGCTGGATTCCACGTGGCCCGGGACTCCTTATGTCACGGTGCTGACGGACATCGCCGATTATCCGCCGAATTTCTGGATCGAGAAACAGGACCAGTACGTGATCTGCGGATCGGAGCGGGCGGCCGAGCAGGCGCGCGAAATCGGGCTGCCGCCATCGCGCATTCTGCGCACCTCGGGCATGATTCTGAATCCGCGATTTCATCAGCGGGTGGAAGTCGATCGCGACGGTGGAGCGCGCCAGGCTGGGGTTGCGGCCGGATGTTCCCACGGGGCTGGTGCTGTTCGGCGGGGAAGGATCGTGGGAAATGGTGACGATTGCGCGCGAGCTGAACCGGTCGGATCTGGACGTGCAGTTGATCCTGCTGTGCGGGCGCAATGAAGAGGTCGCCGGCGAAACTGCGCGCGATGGACGCGCGGATTCCGATGGCGGTCGTGGGGTTCACCAAGGAGGTGCCGTATTATATGGCGCTGGCCGATTTCTTTATCGGCAAGCCCGGGCCGGGCAGCATCAGCGAGGCTCTGGCCATGCACCTCCCGGTGATTGTGGAGCGCAACGCGTGGACCCTGGCGCACGAGCGGTACAACGCGGACTGGGTAGAAGAGCGCGGCTTCGGGCTGGTGGTGAAGAGCTTCCGGCAGGTGGCCGGCGCGGTGCGGGAATTGCTTGCGCCGGAACGGTTCCAGGAGTGCAAGCGGCGGATTGACGGCGTGCAGAATTCGGCCTTGTTCGAGATTCCCCTGCTGCTGGAAAAGATATTGACTTCATAGCGCAAAGTAGTCTACAATCGCAAGCACTATGAAAGGATTGCTTGTCCTTGCCGCTTTTTTGTTTTTTCTCGGCGGTTGTTCCAACTCGAACAATCTGCTATTAGGCGAGGTTCGCGCCACGGTGGGAACGCACCCGGTGTTAGTGACGGATTGCTACCGCACTTCCGTGGACCCTCCACGGCAGACCGGCGCCGCCAGTTATGAGTACGTGCCTTGCCGCGACGCGCGCGTGACCATTCGGGACGAGCAGTTAACGGTGAACGGGCGCTCTTACGGCAAGCTTCAGGCGCGCGATTCGGTCCTGGTGGACCATGGAGTAGTCTCGGTGCACTCGAACTGAGAAGCGCCAGCCGGCCCTACTCGAAATTGCGGCGGAATTCTTCGAACTGGCGTTTCAGCTCGGCTACCTCACGCTCCAGCGCGGCGAGGCGTTCGCGGTCTGGCGTGAGGCGCTCTATCGGCGCGGGGGCGGGCTCTTCGGCCACCACCACGTCGCCCGCCAGTAACTGCGCCCAGCGCGATTCGCGCGAGCCGGGCTGGCGCGGGAGGCGCTTGACGAATTCCATCTCGGCGAGGCGGTTCAGGGTGCTTTCCACGGCTTCCAGATCGTCAAAAGTGTAGAGGCGGTCGCTGCGGCTGCGCAGTTCCCCGGGAGTCTGCGGGCCGCGCAGCAGGAGCAGGCAGATCAGCGCGGCTTCGCGCCGGCCCATATTGTATTTCTCGGTGAAGCTCTGGCCGTGCTTGGGCACACGCACATCGCGGCCGGAGATGCGCGTCGCCAGACCCTTATAGCGCAGGCCTTCCAGTGCCTGCTCGACGGTCTCTTCGTCGAAGCTGACCACCGGTTCGCGGTTGGATTTCTGATTGCACGCGTTCATCAGGGCGTTGAGCGAGAGCGGGTAATACTCGGGTGTAGCGACTTCCTTTTCCATGAGCGCGCCGAGTACGCGCACCTCGGGCGCCTCCAATTGCCAGTCCATCTTTCCAGTGTACGGCGTTACCATATGGGTTCGACAATGTCGTTCGAAATACCGGAGTTCACGCGGCTCGGCCCGCGTCACCAGATTGATAGGGCGGCTCGCGTGGACCGCGCGGAAGTGATTGCGGCGGTGCGCGGCGCGTGCGACGCGCTGCTGGGGCAGCAATCGGCGGAAGGCTTCTGGTGCGGCGAACTGACGGCCGATACCACGCTCGAATCCGACTACATCCTGCTGCAACTCTGGCTGCACCAACCCGATGGCGCAGGTTGGAATCCACCCACACGGGCACGCATCGAGAAGGCGGCACGCTCCATTCTGGAGCGTCAGATGCCGGACGGCGGGTTCAATATCTATGCGGGCGGACCGGCCGATATCAGCGCCACGCGTCAAAGCCTACTGCGCGCTCAAACTGGCGGGAATCGAGATCGAAAGCGACCCCATGGCGCGCATGCGCGCACGCATCCTGGCGCTGGGAGGACTGCAGGCCGCCAACAGCTACGTCAAGATCAACCTCAGCTTGTTCGACCTTTATCCGCGCAAGTACGTGCCGACGATTCCCCCCGAAATCACGCTGCTGCCCGGCGGGGTACTGTACGAGATGTCTTCGTGGACGCGCTCCATTCTGGTGCCGCTCTCCATCGTGCAGGCCTGCGGCAGTAACCGGCACGCCCCGGAAGGATTCAACCTGGACGAACTGCTGCGGCCCGGCACGAGCCTGGCGCTGCCGCGGCGCAAGGGCATTTCGCTGATCTTCCATCACCTGGACCGCGCCTTCAAAGTCTGGGAGACGCGCGGGCCTAAGCGAGTGCGCGGGGCGGCCATCCGGCAGGCGGAGAAGTGGGTGCTGGACCGCACGCGCCACACCGAAGGGCTGGGCGCCATCTATCCGGCGATGATGTATTTCATCATGGCGCTGGACGCTCTGAATTATCCGCTGGACCATCCGGATCGCGTGGAAGCGATTCGCCACTTCGAGTCGCTGCTGCTGGAGTCGGACAGCCGCTTCCTGTTCCAGCCGTGCGTTTCGCCCATTTGGGATACGGCCATCTGCGCCTTCGCTCTGGGCGAGGCCGGCGTGGTTGCCGACGAACGCATGACCGCGGCGGCGGACTGGCTGATCAGCAAGGAGGTGCGCCGGCGAGGCGATTGGAGCGTCAAGCGTCCCGATACCGAGCCTTCCGGGTGGGCCTTCGAATTCGCCAACGAGTTCTATCCCGATATTGACGATACCGCCATGGTGCTGCTGGCGCTGATGCACGCCAGGGGATCGAACCCGCAGGCGCAGACCGCCGCGGAGCGCCGCGCCATCCACTGGCTGCTGGCCATGCAGAGCGAAGACGGCGGGTGGGCGGCCTTCGACGTGGACAACAATTGGGCCGTACTGAACGAGGTTCCCTTTGCCGATCATAATGCCATGCTGGATCCGACCTGCCCGGACATCACCGGGCGCGTGGTGGAGTGTTTGTGCCGCCGCGGCATGGCGGGCCACGAGAGCGTGCGGCGCGGCGTGCGCTACCTGCTGAAGGCGCAGGAGAAGGACGGGAGCTGGTACGGGCGTTGGGGAGTGAACTACATTTACGGGTCGTTCCTGGCGATTCGGGCGCTGGTGGCGAGCCACTCGCTCGAGAGCAGCGATGCGGTCAGCAAATCGGCGCGGTGGCTGCGAGCGATTCAGAATCCCGACGGCGGTTGGGGTGAGAGCTGCGCCAGTTATGAGCGGGACCATTTCGTTTCGGCGCCCAGCTGCCCCTCGCAGACCGCATGGGCGGTGTTGGGCCTGCTGGCATCGGGCGATCGCGCTTCGAGCCAGGTGCGGCGGGGCATCCGGTTTCTGCTGGACCGGCAGCGGCCGGACGGTACCTGGCCGGAGGAAGCGACTACTGGAACCGGCTTTCCGAATGTGTTTTACCTGACGTACGGGATGTATCGGGACTATTTTCCACTGCTGGCGCTGGCGACTTCGCTGGGTCCTTTGCCCCATTAGAATAAAACCACTGTCAAGTGGTGTAGAGGAAAATTCCGCAATATTTACAAATCTCCCGATACGTTTTTTCCCGGATCGTGACAAAATTCCGCCATGCACTCCACGATCCGAGTTGCACTCATCGGTGATTATAACGAGCAACAGAAAGCTCACACCGCCATCTCCCGGTCGTTAGCCGCGGCCTCCGACGATTCTGTGGAATCTGTCTGGGTAGCCACGGATAGCGTAGGACGGGGAGATTCATTAGCTCAATTCCAGGGAATCTGGTGCGTTCCAGGCATGCCTTACCGCAATGCGGATGGGGCCATCCGGGCGATTCGTCACGCGCGCGTGACGCGGACTCCCTTTCTAGGCACTTCGGCAGGATTCCAGTACGCGCTGGTGGAGTTTGCGCGGAACGCACTGGGTCTGGCCGAAGCCGACCACCAGAAGAGCAATCCGAAATGCGGCATTCCGCTCATCTCGCCTCTCGACAGGGCGATGGCGGGAGCCCGCGGACGGGTGCGCTTCATGGACGGCACGATACTGCGCAAGGCGTACGGCGCAAAGGAGTCGGTGGAGGAATACCACTGCAGCTTCGGATTGAATCCGAAGTACCAGCGACTGTTGGAGGGATCGCAGTTCTGGGTGGCAGGGGTAGACGACCAGCACGACATCCGGGCGTTTGAGCTCGACGGTCATCCGTTCTTCGTAGCGACACTGTTCCAGCCGGAGATGCGGGTGAATGAAGGGACGCCGAGTCCTCTGGTGAATGCTTTCGTGCATGCGTGCGCCAAGCAGCATCTGGGCGTGACACGGGCCGCCAGTTAGGGCGATTTCAGCGCGCGGTCGCCGCCGACAGGAGAGCCCTGCCCAAAAAAGGTGACAGACGCATTTAAAAAAGGGGACAGACGCATTTATTTGCGCCCGATCCGATTATCCGTCGGCCACCATGGCTTCCTGCAGGAGATTGGATATGGCCGGCGCTGCGGGCTTTCTCGGACGTCCCCGGGCGAAGACCCTGAGGCGCCGTCCGGCTCGCTGCTCCAGTGCCGCCACGAATTGAGCGGAACCCAAGGGCTCGCCTCGCAGCGTGGCGCGACGCAGAGGCGCATTCTCGTCCTCCATCTGGCTGGACGAAAGGCGAGCGAGCCAGTCCGCGTGGTCCCAGCCGCCCGCCTGGTCCGCCCAGTCCGCATCCAGCACGGGATCGGTCAGCCCCTCGGTGCTGTGCACCCGCGCGCTGGACCACGGCCAGTCGCAGGCACTCGCGGCGAGGCCCGCACGTACCGGATTCAAATCGACATAGAGCAGGGCGCGCTCCAGGTGGGCGTCATCGAGCGGGCATGAAAAATAGCGATTCTGCCAGAGGTGGCCCGTGCGGTTGGCGACCTGATTCAGGGCCAGCGCATACTCGGCGTGGGTCCCTCCAAAGGTGCGGGCCAGCGAAAGCTCGCGGTCCGGGGTGACGATCAGGTGGACGTGATTCGTCATCAGGCAGTATCCGAGAATGTGCGCTCCGTTGCGCGAGGCGTGATAACAGAGCAATCGCAGGTAGAGCAGGCGGTCGTCGGAGCTGAAAAATACGGGCTGGCGGTTGTTCCCGCGCTGGGTCACGTGATGGGCAACGCCCGGCACGATGAAACGGGGACGGCGAGGCATAAGCGAAGAAAGTAGTCGCCGCGCGCCGGGAAAACTCTCGCAAATAAATGCGTCTGTCCCCTTTTTTAAATGCGTCTGTCCCCTTTTTCAGGCGACGCGGACGGTCTTTACGTTGACGAATTCGCGGATGCCGTAGGTGGCCAGCTCGCGGCCGTAGCCGGAGTGTTTGATCCCTCCGAAGGGCAGGCGCGCGTCGGAGGCCACCATGCCGTTGATGAAGACCATGCCGGCTTCGATCTCGGCGATGCAGCGCTGCTGTTCTTGCGGGTCGTTGGTCCAGGCGCTGGCGCCGAGGCCGAATTCGGTGTCGTTGGCGAGTTGGATGGCGTGGTCGAGCCCTTCGGCGCGCAACAGCACGGCGACCGGTCCGAACATCTCTTCGCGGTACGCGGGAGAATCCGGCGGCGCATCGGCGAGCACCGTGGGCTCGTAGAAGTTGCCGGGGCGGTGAAGCTTGTTGCCCCCGGCGAGCACGCGCGCGCCCATTTCGATACTCTGCTGCACCTGGCGGTCGAGGTCCTCGCGAATCGAAGGCGTCGCCAGAGGTCCCACCTGCGTGGCTCTCATCCATCGGATCGCCGACGCGCAGCGCCTTGATGGCCGGCCACGAAGCGCTCTTCGAACTCAGCGGCGATGCGCTGGTGGACGATGAAGCGTTTGGCCGCGATGCAGGACTGGCCGTTATTGATGATGCGCGCGTCCACCGCGACCTGCGCGGCACGCGCGACATCGGCGGAGGGCAGCACCACGAACGGATCGCTGCCGCCCAGTTCGAGCACGGTCTTCTTGATACGCCGGCCGGCCTGGCAGGCCACCTGCGAGCCCGCCGGTTCGCTGCCGGTCAGCGACACGGCCTTCACTCGCGGATCGTCGATGACGCGCGCGACTTCCCACGAGCCGATCAGCAGCGTCTGGAAAACGTCCTCGGGAAATCCGGCCCGGCGAATCACGTCTTCGATCTCCAGCGCGCATTGCGGCACGTTGGAAGCGTGCTTGAGCAGTCCCACGTTGCCGGCCATCAGCGCGGGCGCGGCGAAGCGGAAGACCTGCCAGAACGGAAAATTCCACGGCATCACCGCCAGCACCGGCCCGATGGGTTCGTAGCGCAGGAAGCTGCGCCCGCCGCCGGCATCCACGGGCTCATCGGCCAGGAGCCGCTCCCCGTGCTCCACGTAGTAGCGGCAGCCGGTGGCGCATTTGGCCGCTTCGGCGCGCGCCGAGGCGAGGGTCTTGCCCATCTCCTGGGTCATGATGCGGCCCAGGCGGTCTTTTTCGGAATCCAGAATATCGGCCGCGGCGGTGAGCCAGCGGCGGCGGTCGGCGAATGAGGTTCGTCGATAGCTTTGGTACGCTCGCCCGGCCCGCGCCAGCTTCTCTTCCAGTTGTTCGTTGTCGAGCGTTTCGAACGTTCGCAGCGTGACTCCGGTGGCGGGGTTGGTCGAGGTGATCATGCTAGAAGTTCCAGCGTAGCGCCAGTTGGCCCGTGCGGGGGCTGCCGGCGGGAGGAAACACGGCGGTAGATGTGATCTTTCCCGCATTACTGTTGTTGACCGTGACAAAGCTCTGCAGGGGGCTGCCGCCGCCGGTGGGTTCGCCGTAGTTCACGTGGTTGAGGATGTTCTGGAAATTCGCCAGGAACTGGATGGCGCCCCACTTTTCCAGACGCACCGTTTTCTGCAGGCCAAAATTGAACAGAATGTACCCCGGCCCCTCGATGATACCGCGCCCGGCATTGCCCCACAGGCCGTTAGCCGGTGTCCCGAACGCCGCCGGATTGAACCACTGGTTCAACGTTCGCGGCATAGAGATGGTGGAGGCGATCAGGTCGGGGCGGAGCGTAGTCTGGCGCGTATTGGTGGGGTCGGGACCGCTGAGTACGGGTGTGTACCAGTTGCCGGTACTCAGGTTGAGCAGAAGGTTGGCCTGCCAGCCGCCCAGAATCTGGCCCTTACCGAGCGGCAGATCGTAGAGCGCCTGGTTGATCCACTGATGGCGCGGGACGGAATAGACGTTGCCGCGGTCGCGCCTCCGGTTGTACGAATCTTCGATGGTATAGCCCAGTTCGAAATCGTCGATCTCGTCGGCGTCGCTGATCTCCTTGGCCCAAGTCCAGGTGGAGTTGATTAGCAGGCCGTGAGTGAAGCGGCGCTGCACCGCGGTTTGCAGTCCGCTGTATAACATGTTGGCGCCGTTGTCGGCATAGTTGATGGTGCCGAATATAGGATACGGGCGGCGCGCGTTGTTGAATGCCACCGTGGATGCCAGCGGTTGATTCACGTCGCGGCGATACACCAGTTGCGATCCGTGGGAGCCGATGTAGCTCACGCGCACGCCCAGATCGCGTGTGAGTTCGCGCTCGAGCGAAAGCGTGTATTGTTGCACCGGGCTGTTGCGCAGATTGGGGGCCACGGCGCGCAGCGAGAGCGTTCCGGGAGTGCCCGCGGCGGCGAAGGGGTTGGCCAGCGTGAACAGCGGCTGGCCATTGGTGAATACGTTGGTGTTGATGGTGGTGGCGGAAAATGGGCCGGCCGCCAGATCGCCCGGTACGTTTTCCGAATAATGGTTGTAGTACACGCCCCAACCGCCGCGGAGTACGGTTCGCGCATCTTTGCCCAACTGATAGGAAAAACCGAAGCGCGGGGCGAAGTTGTTGTTGTCGCTCTGGCGCAGGGAGCGGCCCACGCCTGCGGCATTGGCGGTCTCCACCGGGTACGTCGCAGGGAACAGCGCGCTGAACTTCTGGATAGATGTCTGCGAAGGCACCAGGATTTTGCCGGTGGCCAGGTCGAAGGAGTACATATTGTCCCCGTTGGCGTAGGCCGGGCCGTTGTATTCGTACCGCAGGCCGTAGATCAAAGTCAGCCTGGCGGTCAGTTTGAAATCGTCCTGGGCGTAGCCGGACCAGTCGCGCGAGCGATTGTACTGCGCCGGGAAGGGCTCCTCACGGGTCGCGGTGGCCGGCAGTCCCAGCAGGAAATCGGCATAGGCGTTGCCGGTGAATGCCCCGGTGAAAGAGTAACTGCCGAAAATGGGATTGCCGGAGTTGTTGGGCATGTAGCGGTTGACGAACCAATCGATGGCTTCCACGCCGAATTTCATGGAGTGGCGCCCGTGGACCCAACTCAGGTTGTCGGCCAACTGCGCATGCCCGTCGTTCACCGGGCTCAACAGGTTGATGTTGTTGTTGGTGAAGCCGGAGACGCTGAAGAACGGGAGGCTGTGGACGGCGCCGCGGTCCGGCAGACCGGCGATGCCGATCTGCTGCATCAGGTTCTGGCCGGTGAAATCCGCGCTGCTGGCAGAGACCAGGATCACTACGCCGGCGCGAAATTCGTTGACCACGCTGGGACGCAGATTGGCCACATCGCCCAGGGTCCAGAAATTCACGCGGCGGATATTGTCGCTGGTGCCCACGGTGGTGGGCGGAAGGGAAGAGCGCGCGCCGGGAATGTGGTAATCGTCCTTGCGATTCGAGTAACGCACGAAGGCCATGTGATTGGCGGTGAAGTTGTGATCCACGCGGAACTCTTCGGTGCGATGCACCTCGGGTCCATCGAACGACGCGCGGTAGTTGGCTGCGGTAAGGGTGGGCGGTCCAAAATTCGGCAGCGGGAAGAAGATCTGCTGCGCCTGTTTGGCCTGCGGCGAAAGGTACTGCGGCAGGATGGTGTTCCCGCTGTAGGGATTGAATCCGGTGTACGGATTCTTGAGCGCGGCCTGGCTGCTGAAATCTCCGCTGCGCATGGCCACGGTCGGCACATTGGGCGAAAACAGGTACGCGGAAACGCCGCGGGTGCCGTCGAAATCCACGAAGAAAAAGGTCTTGTCCTTCTGCGCCGCTCCTCCCAGCGTGCCGCCGTAATTGTGCAGATTGGTGAATGGCAGGGCAGTGGCGAAAGTGTTGCGCGCGTCGGTGACGCTGTTGTGCATGTACTCGTAGACGCCGCCGTGGAATTCGTTGGTGCCGCTCCTGGTGGCGGTAGTGACGGTGCCCATGCCCGCGAATTCCGCGCGCGTGGTAAGCACGTTGGCGGTGAACTCCTGGATGGCTTCCATGGAAGGCTGCGACACGTTGTCGGGGCTGCCGAAATTGCCGAACCTGGTCTCGATACCGTCCACCTTCACGTCGGTCGCGCCGGCCGTGCCTCCGGGAGTCAGCCACTTGGCGCCGCCGCCCACTTGCACCACACCGGGCACGGTCTCCGGCAGGATTTCGCTGATGAGTCCGGAATCGCCCGAATTCTTGGCGACACTGCGCAGGGTAGTGGGCAGTTCGATGATCTGGCGGCTGGCGAGGTTGGTGGCAATGGCCGGGGTATCCACCTGAATCACCGGTGAAGCGGCTTCGGTCACGACGACCGCGGAATTAGCGGTGGACAGTTCCAGCGGCAGGTCCTGCCGGACGGTGCGCAAGGCCTCCACGGCAAAGGCGCGCGTCTCCACGGGCCGGAAGCCATTGGCTTCGGCGTTCAGACGGTAGGTCCCGGGGGGCAGGTCAGGGAAGGAGTACAGACCCGCTCCGTTGGTGGCAGCGGTACGCTTGACGCCGGTTTCCTGGCTGGTGACAGTGACGGAAACCCCGGGGACTGCGCCTCCGGAAGGATCCACCGCCAGGCCCGTAACGGTGCCGAGGGGAGTTTGGGCTCGCAGGACGAGGGCGAGCGTGAAGAGGACAATGAGAGCCGAACGCATATTGGGGAAGCAACCATTTTGTCACAGTGCGGCGGGCACCGTATTGTTAAGAAAGGTGCGACGCAAAAATCGGGCATGGATCGCGGGGTCCGCCGTCGCCGTTCTGGCGGCATTGTTCTTCGCGGTGCTGGCATATGCGGTGGTGCAGGGCCGTACCCTGGCCTTCGATCTGGCCGTGCGCAGCACCATTCACAAATGGGCCACGCCCCGTTTTACCGAAGCCATGAGCGCGGTGACCCAGTTGGGGTCCATGACCATTCTGCTGCCGCTCGGGGCGATTCTGGTCTGGAGGCTCTACGCCGCCGGCAGGCCGCGGGCGGCCGCGCTGCTGGCCATCACGGTGGTGGGCGCGCAGGTTTTCGACCAGGCGCTCAAGTTCGGATTCCAGCGGCCCCGCCCCCAGGTGTTTTTCGGACTGGCGCAACCCGCGACGTACAGTTTTCCGAGCGGACATACGGTCAGCAGTTGCTGCTTTTACGGGATGCTGGCCGCCATCCTCACGGTCGGCGCGGTCTCGCGCCGGCGCAAGATCCTGATCTGGACGGCGGCGGTGACGGTCACCCTGGCGGTGGGGATTTCACGCGTCTACCTGGGAGTCCATTATCCGACCGACGTGCTGGGCGGTTACGCGGTGGCCGTTGTCTGGGTAGCGATGGTGCGCGCGGCGTACGAGATTTGGCTGGCGAAGAGCAGGAAATAATTTCCTGATTGCACCCATAAACACAATCTATCGGGAAAGCATTGCCTTGCGCGGGCCGGGTCGCGGAGAATTAAATGTTCAACCAGGAGGATTTTTTGAACGATCTGCAAGATTTTCTACGCCTCTCTTACGCCGAGCTCGAAGACCTGAACCTGGAAGCGAAGCAACAGCGGCTCAACCGCGTTCCCATGGATGTCATCCAGGAACAGCGCATCAAGTATTTGACCGACGAGAAGCGCATTAAAGCCGTGACGGTGATGTTCAGCGACCTGGAAGGCCGCCTGCACATGCTCGATTACGATAAGAAATTTCTTGTCAAGAGCTGGGACAATCTCACCTTCGACGGATCATCCATTCGCGGATTCACCGCGCAGCGGGAGAGCGATCTGCGCCTGCACATGGACTGGAGCGCTTTCTATTGGGCTCCCGCCGACGTGTTCGGCCCCGGCAAGGTGTTGATCTTCGGCGAAGTGATCGATAAGGATGGCACTCCCTACACCGCCGATATTCGCGGCGTGCTCAAGGGCTTCGCCGGCGGCCTCTACGAAAAGAATGGATACACTCTGAACGCTGCCAATGAAATCGAAGGCTTCCTGTTCAACGGCGCGGATGCCGAGCGCCGCTACCACGAAACGCAGAAGTTCGAGTACGTAAACAAGGGCGGCTATTATCATTCGCTGCCGGGCGATCCGCTGCGGCTGTTTATCGACACGACGGCCGAAGTGCAGCGCGCCATGGGCTTCCAGAACGAAAAGGACCATCCGGAAGTGGCGCCCTCGCAGTTTGAGATCAATTACAGCTATGCCGAGGTGGTCGCCGCGGCTGACCACATCCAGTTGTATAAACTGATCTGCCGGCAGGTGGCCAATCGCATGGGCCTCACGGCGAGCTTTCTGCCCAAGCCCGTGGTGGGCGTCAACGGCAGCGGCATGCACACCAACGTTTCCATCAGCAAGAACGGCAAGAACCTGTTCTGGGATCCCAAGGGCGAAGAGAAGATGAGCAAATTCGCCTGGCAGTTTGTGGACCGCGTCCTGACGGCCGGCAACGATCTGTGCCTGCTGCTCAACCCCAGCGTCAACGCGTACCGCCGTCTGGATCCGCACTTCGAGGCGCCGAATCAACTGAAGGCTTCGGCGGTGGATCGCGGCTCGATGATCCGCATTCCCATCGGCAACGAGCGGAGCGCGCGCGTGGAGGTCCGCTCCGTGGCGCCCGATGCCAATCCGTACCTGGTGATGCTAGGGGTGTTTAAGACCGGCTTGGAAGGCGACATCGCCAAGATCAAGAATATCCGCCAGGCGGAGCGCTACCTGCCCGACAACATCTACGATGCGCTGGCCAATTTCCGGAATTCCGCATGGACCACGACTCTGCTGGGCGAAGATGTGAAGGGCCGCTACGCCGATCTGAAACAGGCTTCCGCCGACCGCTGCGCCCGCCTTTTGGGCACATTCGTCAAAACGCCGGAAGTGCAGTATCACCACGAAGTCTACAATCAGTTCCTCTGGAACGAATTCTAAGTTAGTTCTCCGTCGGAATCCGATCCGCGCGATCGACTATTATCACCTCTACTGGAGCCCGTCCGGGCTCCAGCTTGAGTCCCAGTTGTTCCTGGATACAAGTGAGCAGGTCCGGACCCGGTTCTTTGCTGTTCTCCGGTGTGAATCTCAGGTCGATGTCGAATGCTCCCGGCAGTCCGGTCTTGTCCACCACATGGTATCCCACGACACTGGCCACGGACCCGGCCAGCACTCTCATGGTCATGGCATGCCCTATGATGCCCCCGGGGATGATCATATTCTGTCCGCCCTCTTCCCGCGCCGGTTTCAACTTAGGCCCGTTCTTTCCTACCACCAGGAAATACGCGCGCTGGTCTTTCGTTTCCCGGTGAAGGGCCAGTTTGAATCGATCCGCCAGCAGCGCCTGGAGCATGGCCGGAACCTGGTCCTTCGGTGTGCCCGGCGGCATCTTCGCCGACACGTCGTACTTGTCGCTATCCAACCACGGCGGGCCGCCGGTGATCAGCCTGCTATCGAACTTGTATGCAATCGCAATCAGGAGGTGGAGGGTGATGTTGGAATACCGCACCATGGCCGGGTCGCTGTCCATCGCGGTGAACCCAGCCGTGCCTTCGCGCGCAGGCGACACCTTGACCGAAGCCACTTCAAACGCGGGCGCCGGCTGGCCTTGCGCTCCGATCGCCAATGCCAGTACGGTCGAAGCCAGCGTGAACGCCCTCATCGCCCATGAGTATAACTCCGCGCGAACCGTGCTCCGCTTGACTTCATCCCTGCATTAGTGTGATTATCCGGCCTAATGCACCTGAAATCCTTTTTGCCCCTTTGTGTCGTGCTGGCGGGTCTGCCTGCCGCGGCGCAGACACGGTTCACCGCCGCCGATTATGCCCGGGCGGAGAAGTTCATGACCTACAATACGACTCCGCTGGTGTTCCATAGCGGGGTGCGTCCTTCGTGGATCTCCGAAGAGCGCTTTTATTACCGCGATACCGGGGCGGACGGCAATGAATTCATCCTGGTCGATCCATCTAAGGGTACGCGACAGCCGGCCTTCGACCACGCCAAACTGGCTACCGCGCTGGGCGCGGTATCGGGCGCAACCATCAGTGCGTCGCGCCTGCCGTTTCAGGAAATCGACGTGACGCCGGACGGGCTCTCGGTCAGCTTCAATTACAGCGGGCGCCGATACCAGTGCGACACAGCGGGCAATAAATGCGGCGATATCGGCGCGGCCACGGCTACCACGGGCGGCGGGCGTGGAGGCCGAGGCGGGCGCGGCGGAGGCGGAGCGGGAGGGCGCAACGAATCGGTCTCGCCCGATAAGAAACGCGCCGTCCTGATTCGCGAGAACAATCTGTGGCTGCGCGACGTCGCCACCGGCAAAGAAACGCAACTCACTACGGACGGAGTGAAGGATTTCGGATACGCCACCGATAACGCCGGATGGACCAGCAGCGATCGTCCGATTGTGCTGTGGTCGCCCGATTCGCGCAAGATCGCGACGTTTCAGCAGGACCAGCGCGGAGTCGGCGAGATGTACCTGGTGGAAACCAAGGTGGGCCATCCGACTCTGCGCGCCTGGAAATACCCGCTGCCCGGCGATCACACCGTAACGACGATTCAGCGCGTGATCATCGACGTGGACGCGGCCAAGGTGATCCGGCTGCAAATGCCGCCCGACCAGCACCGCTCGACCCTGTGCGACGATATCGCCTGCGGTGGCGAACTGGATATGCAATGGTCTCCGGACGGCGCGCACCTGGCCTTCGTTTCCACCTCGCGCGATCACAGAGTGGAGCAGCTCAAACTGGCCGACGCCGCCACTGGCGCGGTGCGCGACGTGATGGAAGAAAAGGTGGCGACCTTTTTCGAATCCGGCAACGGTCGCATCAACTGGCACTACCTTCCGGCGTCCAACGAGGTGATCTGGTTCAGCGAGCGCGACAACTGGGGCCAGCTCTATCTGTATGATCTGGGCACCGGGAAGGTGAAGAATCAAATCACTACCGGCGAGGGCAACGTCACGCGCGTCTTGCGCGTGGATGAAAAGAACCGCATGATCTACTTTTTGGCGGTGGGCCGCGAGAAGGGCCGAGATCCCTATTTCAGCCACTTCTACAAGATCGGATTTCGACGGCAGGAATTACGCGCTGCTCACCCCGGAGGACGCCAATCACGACGTGACCCTCTCGCCGGAAGGCGATTACTTTGTTGACAGCTATTCGAAGCCCGACGTTCCGCCCGTGGCGGTGCTGCGCGATAGGAACGGCAAGTTGATCGTCAACCTGGAAAAGGCGGACATCTCGAAATTGCTGGCCACCGGTTGGAAGCCGCCCACACCCTTCACGGTGAAGGCGCGCGACGGGGTCACCGATATTTATGGGCTGATGTTCAAGCCTTCGAACCTCGACCCGAACAGGAAGTATCCCATCATCAATCACATCTACCCCGGGCCGCAGACCGGCAGCGTCGGCTCGCGCAGTTTTGCGGCGGCGCGCGGGGATTGCGACGCCCTGGCGGAACTGGGATTCATCGTGGTGGAGATCGATGGCATGGGAACTCCCTGGCGCTCCAAGAAGTTTCATGAAGCATACTACGGCGACATGGGCGATAACACACTGCCGGACCAGGTGACGGCGATGCGGCAACTGGCGCAACGCTATCCGTGGATCGACCTGGATCGCGCCGGCATTTACGGCCACTCCGGAGGCGGCTATGCAACGGCCGATGCCATGTTCCGGTATCCCGACTTTTTCAAAGTGGGGATCAGCGAATCCGGCAATCACGACAATCGCGAATACGAGGACGACTGGGGCGAAAAGTGGCAGGGACTGCTCGAGGACAAGCCGGGCAGCTCCGGCGACAATTACGACAGCCAGGCGAATCAACTGCAAGCGAAAAATCTGAAAGGTCACCTGCTGCTGGCGCACGGTACGATGGATAACAATGTGCCGCCATATAACACGCTCCTGGTGGTAAACGAACTAATCAAGGCTAACAAGGATTTTGACCTGATTATGTTTCCGAACGCCGCCCATGGCTATGGCGCGGCGTCCAACTACATGACCAGGCGGCGCTGGGATTATTTCGTACGCTACTTATATGGCGCGGAACCTCCGGCTAACTACAAACTTTCCGCCCCGGCCGGCGGCGGACGCGGAGCCCCGCCGGCCGGGAATTAGGCCCCTCTACCGGATGCTGACGCTGTCAACCCGTACGAAGTCGCTGTTATCCAGGGTGCCCGTAATAGTCGCTATGATGCGGGCGTTAGGTGTCATGTCAGGATTAGTGGATCGATTGGCGTGCTCCTTCAGGGCCTGAGCGACCTTGGTATTGCCTGCTTCGTCCAGTTTGAAGACCCGCCGTTCGATGACCAGCGAATAGGTGACGGTCGAGTTTGTCGGATAACAGGCGCTGACGCTCTCCTGACACGGTTTAAGCACCTGGTAAGCCACACTTACTCGGTCGTTTCAAAAGTCCCGAACGCTCCCTAACGGTCGCGGCTCCGATCAGAGCCACGAGCGTCAGCGAGTGCGGGCTCTACTGTACTTGGTAACCTTTTCGTGGCACTCACTGAACCGTTATCGTATCTACTTTCAATGTGTTATCCGCCCCGACCGTGCCGCTGACTTTGGCGGTCACCCGGGTACTTGGGGGCTGACTCGGATTGGCGGAGCGATCCGCCCGGCTTTTAAAGGCTTTCGCTGCTTTGGTGTTGCCTTCGGCGTCCAGTTTGTAAGCCTGGTTGGAGACGAGGAGGGCGAAGGCGGCGGTGGTGCTTGTGGGATTGCAGGTGGTAGCGCTCTTTTGTTGATCGTAACAGGTGGCGTCGATCAGTCTGCCTTCGAATGACTTGGCAAACATCAGCACAGAGAATACAGTCAATAGCGCAAACAAGGTAACGCTTCTACGCATATTTGGTCTTCCTCTCTGATTCTCAAATTGTTGAATGACGCTGGACCTTACCGAGCATCCCGCATTCCATATTCCTGTTTTCAGAGCGTTGCGGCGGCACGCTTGCGCCAGCCGCCTGGGGGTAGGAAAGAAATGCTCAGGCGGCGTTACATCCGGGCGCCAAAGATAGCTAAGTCCGGCTTTGGCGGCTTGACGGCGCGGCCGGTTTCGGTGTTCACCCGGATGGCCGCCAGTTCCGCGATCAGGCTGCCGGCCCAGCGATAGATGTTGTGTTCGCGGACGTAGGTGCGCATGCGGGTCATGCGCGCGCGGCGCTCTTCGGGCGCCATGCTCAGCGCGCGGTGAATGGCGTCCGCCAGCGCCTTCGGTGTCGTACGGGTTCACCAGCAGCGCGTCCGGCAGCTCCAGGCTGGCGCCGGCGAAGCGGCTGAGGATCAGCACTCCCTGCTGATCGTTGCGTGCCGCCACGTACTCCTTGGCCACCAGGTTCATGCCGTCGTGCAGCGAGGTCACCAGGCACAGGTCGGCGGCCCGGTAGTAGCGCTGGATCTCGGCGTGGCTGTGGTGTTGCGGCAGGAACACGATGGGCTTCCATCCGTTGGTGTGGAAGCGCTGGTTGATGCGCTCGGCTTCCTGGCGTTCACCTCGTCCATCAGATCGTGATAGCGCTGGATGTGCGTGCGGCTGGGCGCGCCGATCTGCACGAACGTGAACTGGCCGGCGTAGACCGGATACTTCTCGAAGAAGCCGTTCCAGCGCCCGGAACCGCTCCGGCATTCCCTTGGTGTAGTCGATGCGATCCACGCCGACGCCCATCATGGAGCGCCTCGACGCCCGCAGTCGCGCAGCAGCGCCGCGCGCTCCAGGTAGACCGTTCGCCGATGGCGGCCGGGCCGCTGCACCGTTGCGCGAAGGGCACGCTGATCGGGAACGGCTGCACGTAGGTGAAGTGCCCGCCGCGATTCACCGCGAAATGCTCGCGGTCGATGCGCGATTCCAGCAGCGCGGTCCACCGTGTCCAGGAAATTGTTGCAGTGCGCCTGAATGTGGAAGCCGATCAGGTCCGCGCCCAGCAATCCATCGAGCAGCTCGTCCTGCCAGGGGCAGATGCCGAACGCTTCCGGATTCGGCCACGGAATATGCCAGAAGATCGCGACGCGCGCGTCCGGACGCACCGCTTTGATCATTCGCGGCAGCAGGGCGAAATGGTAGTCCTGCACCAGCACGATGGGGTTCTTCCTCGTCCGCAGATCTCTTCCAGCAACGCGTCGGCGAAGCGCTGATTCACGTGCGGTAACACGTCCCAATCCTGCGCGCGGAATACCGGCCGCGTGTGCGCGATGTGGCACAGCGGCCAAAGACCCTCGTTGGCGAATCCGAAGTAGAAGCCCTTTTCCTCCTCCGGCGTCAGCCAGACGCGCCGCAGAGTGTATTGCGGGTGTTCGGGCGGTACGCCGACTGATCGTAGCGGTCCACCGTTTCCGGTCGGCATTGCCGGTTCCTTGGGCGATCCAGGTTCCGTCCGAGGCGCGGAGAATCGGCTCGAGCGCGGTGACCAGGCCGCTGGCCGGAACCGAACACTCGATCATCGGCGCCGCGCCGGACGTGCTCGTACGGCTCGCGGTTGGAGATCACGAACAGGCGGCTGCCCTGCAGTCTGGATTGGACGAATGCGCGCAGGCGCTCCGGGGTCCAAAGCGATTCGCCGGGATCGCGCAGGCGCGCCTCCTCCTCAGCGGCGGCGCGCGCGGCGGTCAAGGTCGTGGCCAGTCGCCTGGCCTCACGCTTCAATGGCTCGAATGCAGCTTCACCGGCCAGGTCGGGGACCTCCGATACCGCTCCGCGCCGCAGATCGCTGAGCCATTTTTCCAACCGGCGCAGGGGATTCCGCAGAGTCCAGCGGAGAATCAGCAGCGTGGCGCACACGATCATGAGCGTTTGCGCCACCACACCAGCCAGGGCGCGCCGCCACAACGACATTACCTGAGCATCGATGTATCCCGCGTCGTGCAGAATGGCCAGCGTACCGTCGGGTCCGGCCACGCCTGCAATTGGAGTCGCCACCAGGTGCATGGGCCGGCCGCCAAGACGCAGAAACTCGCCATTACCGTCGGCGGGTTGTCTCGCGAGGCGTAGAGCGCGGCCGGGCGGAACGTCCCGTTGGGCGAAATTGGGAGTGGCGGCCAGTAGCTTGCCCTGTGTGTCGTAAATGGCGATGGCAGAGAGCGCTCATGATCCTGGTATCGCGGGAGCAGTGCCTGCAGGGTAGCCACGGAATCGGTTTCGACCAGTGGAGCGATCGACTTCTCCAGGCTCTCCGCAACTACAAGGGCGCGGCGGTCCAGTTCGCGCCGCAAATTACGCCGCACGGTATCTGCCTGGTAGATGGCCAAGCCGACCGACACCAGTGCCACGCCCGCCGCGAGGGAAAAAGTGAGTCGCATGCCTAGCCGCATGTTCACGGAGTAGCAAGGGTCGGGCCATATCCAACAACGTGGTTTAAGGCGTGGCTGTTGCAATCAAAGGACGGGCCTGGCGGCTAAGTGGAAGAAATTACACTGTGCAGATCCCGGCCTTTCCGGGAATTGCCAAAACCAATACTGAGTTCGTGGCTAACGGATTATTCCGCACCTTCATTCCTCCGGTTCCGGAGCTAGACTGATTTAGTAAGTAACAATCTGGAGATTCAGACATGGCAAAGAAAGTGAAGCCTGTTCCGCAGGGTTACCACACCGCGACGCCCTATCTTACAGTCAACGACGCGGCGAACGCGATCGAGTTTTATAAGCGGGCGTTCGGCGCGCACGAGATCGTGCGGATGGACGCGCCCGGTGGGAAGATCGGACATGCGGAAATTAAAATCGGCGATTCGGTAATCATGCTGGGCGATGAGATGCCGGGCATGAGTAACCAGTCGCCGCAAACGCTGCACGGCACCACGGCGGGCGTTATGCTCTACGTGGAAGACGTGGATGCCATTTTCAACCGTGCTGTCTCCGCCGGCGCGCAGGTGGATACACCCGTCGCCGACATGTTTTGGGGAGACCGCTACGGCAAGCTGAAAGATCCATTCGGACATTCCTGGGCGGTGGCTACGCACAAGGAGGATGTGGCTCCGGCCGACATGTCGAAGCGAATGGAAGAAGCCATGGCGAAGATGAAGCAGCAGACCCACTCCGCCTGAGCGTGACGCTCCGCATTTTGGCGGTGGAATTGCCAGGGCTTCCGTATGCCGGAAAACAAAAAGTGTCAGCATCCCGCCTGCACCTGTCAGGTGGCGGAGGGCAGCAAATTCTGTAGCCAGTATTGTCACGATGCCGGAGGCACGATGGAGCTGTCGTGCAATTGCGGTCATGCGGGCTGTTCGCTGGAATCGGCTGCCGGAGCGGCGCCGGGCGTAGTGAAGTAAGCTCCATCACTCCGCTCCTTTCCGGGCAGCTAGTTCGACGGCTTTTGCTTCCGAAGTTCCTCGGCGTCGATGCGGTCTTTGGCGCGGCCAGTGGCATCCTTATTCCGGAGGAGAGACGATCGCCCAATGAAGTTTACGGGCAGGCCATCCAGATCCCCCGGGGCCCGGTCATCCCATGCGTCGTCGAAACTCACGCCCGTGATGGAAGTCATCAGGTCGATGCGATTTGGCTCGTAACCAAGTTGGATCACTTTGCCCGGAAGTGTGAGATCGCCTTCGGATATGTCAAGGTTGCCGAACCCGAATTGAGAGAGAGCCCGCAGTACACGGACGGCGTTGGCGTGACTCGGGCGAATCAGGAAATCGATGTCCGCGGAGTATCGGGGAAATCCGTGCCACGAAACTGCGAGCGCGCCGACTACCAGATATTCAACTTTGTTCGAGTTCAAGCACTCGATAAACTCTCGCAAATCGCTGCTTAAAGGCATCGGGGTGGACACGCTCTCGCAGTTCGAAGAATATTTCGGCCCGCCGCTGCGGGGTCATTTCAGCACGGGAAAACGCATCCGCGGCATCGGCTTCCTCAAAGCTGTCGAAAACGCGGATTACTTTCTCCACCATCTCATTTTACGCTGGTTGATCGATTTTCGCGGTGACTGTAGCACCGTCTACTACAGCGCGAAAAACTCGCCGTCGCAGATGATTTCCGCGGGGCCGGTGAGGTACACGTCTTCTTCCCAGCGCAGGTCGATGGGGCCGGCGGGCGTGAGCACACGGACCGGCGAGCGGGCCATGCCGCGCACCACCGCGGTTGCGGCGGCTCCCGTGGACCCGGTGCCCGAACTCATGGTCTCGCCCGCGCCCCGTTCGTAGAAGCGAACGTCGATGGTGTGGGCGTCCACCGGCTTGAGGAACGATACGTTGGTGCGCCGGGGAAAGTGCGGGTGGCGATTCGATTTCCGCGCCCATCGCGCGCCAGTCGAAATCGAAATTCTCCACCGGCACGGCGCATTGCGGATTGCCCACCTCCAGCAGCGTCACATCGCGCGGTCCGCCGGCGAGCGGCAACTGGAAGCGCTCGGCCAGAATTTCCGGACGGCCCATGTTCATCTCGAATTCGAAGATCAGGCTGCTGCGTTTCAGCAGGCGCAGCGTCTTGATGCCGGCGCCGGTGCGGATCCGCACTACGCCGGCGGCATAGCCGTGGCGGATCAGGAAGGCCGCGGCGCAACGCGTGCCGTTGCCGGAGATCTCCGCCGTGCTGCCGTCGGAATTGTAGAGTTGAATCGACCCCTCGGCCTCGCCATCGGCCGGGCTTGGCCACCAGCATCCAGCCATCGGCGCCAATGCCCGTGTGCCGTTCGCAAATGGCGCGCGCCATGGCGGCGCGGTCGCCCTCGGGCGCTTCGTGCTCCCAGGTGAGCAGGAAATCGTTCTTGGCGCCGTGCGCTTTGGTGAAGGGAATCTTCATCAGGAAATCTTTTCGACCAGCACCGCGGTGCCGTATGCCAGCACTTCGGTGACGCCTTGCATCACTTCGGTGGCATCGTACCGCGCGCTGATGATGGCATTGGCGCCCAACGCGTTGGCGTGTTCGATCATCAGGTCGAACGCGTCTTCGCGGGTCTTCTCGCAGAGCTTGGTGAACAGCGAGATATTTCCGCCTACAATGGTCTGCAAACTCGCGCCGATGGTGCCGACGATGGAGCGCGAGCGCACCACGATTCCCCGTACCACACCCAGGTTGCGCGTGATGCGCATGCCCGGCAATTCGAATGCGGTCGTAACGTTTTCATGAGCTACCATGACAGCCTCCTGTGCGCCGGTAGATTTCGATCACCGGTGCGTCTTTCACCATGATGGTCTTTTCCAGCGTGTAACACGGGCCCTGACGGTTGGCGCGATTGACCGCGGTCTGCACCCGGTCGCCGCCCGTAACCACGGCCCATTCCTGCCACAGATAAAGTTCCGGCCGTTCCACCGCCGCCAGCCATGGCAGGCCGTTCATCGTCGGTGAAGCGTTTCGCGGACGGGATGCCCGCTTCGCGGAAGATTCCGGTCAAATCGCCGAACGATGTGATGATACCGGAACCGGGCACGTAGCGGGGCGCCAGGTACTGCGGCGGCTTGCCGGGTCCACGCGCGGCGGCGCTTCGGAATTGACGCGCGATTCCTCCCACGTGATCCAGTATTCGCTGGATGCGGATGCAGCCAGCCAGATGAAGGCGCCGGCCAGCACCACCAGCGGTCGCCGCAATGCCGCGTGCCCGTGGCGCCAGCGCCACCAGCGGCGGCCCCGCAAAAGACCAGCAGGCAAAGCGCGCCAGGCCGTAGCGCGTGTTGTAGAACGAATAGGGGTAGGGCATGCCCGGCATGAAAATAGGAGTGCCCGAGGAGTGCATGCTCCACACGTAAGAAAGAGGCCGGGCAGCGCCAGCAGCAGCGACCGGCCAGAACGCGCGCTTCACCAGCGCCGCCACCCGCCGGCGATGGCGACCAGGACCAGGCCCGGCCCGGCGCAGAGCTCGACGCCGCCGTCCGGACGTAGAGCAACGCCAGCGTGCCAGTCGCCCTTGCCCGGGATACGGCTTACCGCCCTGAATGGCCATCGCCGAGTACGGGCCGCGGTAGAAATCCAGCGGGTCGCCGGTCAGCCACCAGTTGTGAACGAGCCAGAAGAGCGGACCCAGCCCGGCGATGGCACAGAACAGAATGGTCACGCGCCAGCGCCGTCTTCGCCGTGGCAGAAGAAATACGCCGCCACAAACGGGCAGCAGGAACCAGCCTTCGTAGCGCGTCAGGGTGCCCGCGCAGGCCGCCACCGGGCTCCGGCCACCGCGCCCCAGCCCTGCGTCTCGCGGAACCGCACCGTGAAGTACAGCAGCGCCATGAGGCACGCGCACGAACGCCGGCTCCGTCATGGGGATGGATTGCAGGTAGAGCATGTTGGGATTGAGCGCGAACAGGCGCCACCGCGGCCAGCGCCGCCGCATCCGAATGCGAAGATCGCGCCGCACCGCCGCGAACAGGAACGCGCCGGCCACCACGAAGCACAAGCGCCGACGGAATCGCCCCCGCCAGTCCGCTGCGCCACAGCGCGTCGTGGCCGCACCAGCGGGAGCATCAGCACGTGCGGCAGCGGCAGCCACACCGTGCCGATCTGGTCGTAGCCCGGCGTCCGTGAATTCCACGATGCGGCGGGCGATATTCAGGTGCGCTTCCGCGTCGCCGTAGTACAGGGTCCAGCCGTCGGGAATTAACAGAAAAGACGGCCAGGGCACTCACGGCGGCGAGCGCCAGAATCACGCACGCGAACAGGCCAGCGCGCGTTTCAGAACGCCGTGCAGTTTTGGAATTCCTGATAGCGGGCATCGATTTCCTCGCGCGTCAGCGTGCGGAAGCGGTCCACGCCGAACTTCTCGCAGCAGAAGCTGCCCATCACCGAGCCGTAAATCACGGCGCGCCGCAGTTCGCCGGAATCGATGTCGCCGTCGCTCGGCGTCACGCCGCGTGCCGGCCAGGTAGCCGATGAAGCCTCCGGCGAAACAATCGCCCGCGCCGGTGGGGTCGAAAACGTCCTCCAGCAGGTAGCCCGGCGCCATGAAGTGGCCGCCGCGGCGGAACAGGATGGCGCCGTATTCGCCCGCGCTTGATCACCAGCGTGTGCGGTCCCATCTCCATGAATGCGGGCGGCGGCGCGGCGCAGATTGTACTCGCCGGAAAGCAGGCGCGCCTCGCTGTCGTTGATCAGCAGGAAGTCCCACTCCTTCAGTGGTCTCCAGCAACTGCGGCGCGAAAATCGTTGATCCAGTAATTCATGGTGTCGCCGCCGGTCAGTTTGCACGCCGTTCATCTGCGCGCGCACGCATCTTCTGCAGCGCGGGCTGAATGTTGCCCAGCAGCAGATACGGCTCGTGCGATAGCTTTCGGGCAGCTTGGGGTTGAAATCGGCGAAGACGTTGAGATCGGTGCGCAGCGTGGTCCGATCGTTCATATCGGCCGAGTAGACGCCGGCCCAGAAAAACGTCTTGCCGCCCGGCACGCGCTCCAGGCCGGAAAGGTCGATCTGCCGGGAAGCCAGCAGGTCGACATCCTCCTGCGCGAAATCGTCGCCCACCACGGCGACGATGCTTAACCGGCGTGAAATAACTGGCTGCCAGCGCAATATAAGTGGCCGCACCGCCCAGCATGCGGTCGACTTTTCCATGCGGCGTTTCCACGCCGTCATAAGCAACGGATCCCACCACGACGAGTGACATGTAAGAGTCGATTGTAGCGTGACACGTCACATTACTTCCAGAATGACGCACTTCAGGTAGAGCGTCTCGGGAACGGTGAGCAGAATGGGATGGTCCTGGCTTTGCGTGCGGCGCTCCAGAACGCGGAGCGTGCGGCCGGCATCCAGCGAGGCCTGCGCCACCATTTCCAGCAGCATGCTCTCGCTCATGTGGTGGGAGCAGGAGCAGGTCACCAGAATTCCGCCCGGACCCAGCAGCCGCAGCGCGCGCAAGTTGATTTCCTTATAGCCGAAGTGGCCGCGTCCAGGTTCTTGCGCGACTTGGTGAAGGCCGGCGGATCCAGCACCACCAGCGAATACTGGCGATGCGCGGCCGCGTAGCCGGCCAGCAGATCGAACACATCGGCCTCCTGGAAGTCGACGTTGTGCAATCCCGTTGGCCTGGGCATTGGCTTCGCGCCGTGGCGAGGGCGTGCTCGCTGCTATCCACCGCTTCCACGTGCTCGGCCTTACCGGCCAGGTGCAGGGCGAATCCGCCGGTGGAGGTGAAGCAATCGAGCGCCCTGCCGCCTCGGGCGTAGCGCGCCGCCGCGAGATAATTTTCGCGCTGGTCCAGGAAGATGCCGGTCTTCTGGCCGTGCAGCAGATCGGCCCGCAGGGTGAGATGTTCATGCGTACCGTCACCGATTCGGGCACTTCACCGGACAGCGTTTCGGTTTCCAGCGGCAGCTCTTCTTTCGTGCGCACCGCCGCGTCGTTGCGCGCCACAATGCCGCGGGGCTGAAAGATCTCCTGCAGGCAACTGGCGATCTCGTGCCTGCGCCGCGTCCATGCCCTGGTCGAGCGTCTGCATCACCAGGTAGTCGCCATAGCGGTCCACCACCAGGGCGGGGAGCAGGTCGGCCTCGCCGTGCACCACGCGGTACGCGTCGGTGTAGTGCACGGTAAGCTGGCGATGCGCTTCGGCGGCGCGCAGGCGCTTCAGGTAGAAATCGCGATCGATCGTCTCGACGCGCGCGGGAAAGCATGCGCAGGGTGATCTGCGAGGTGGAGCTGTAATGCGCGGTGCCCAGCGGGCGGCCGCGCGGATCGAGCACCCGCACGGCGCGATCCGGATTGGGCGCCGTCGCGCTCGATCACGTCGCTGGAAAAGATCCAGGGATGGCCGGAGGCGACGCGGTCGGCCGCCTTCCGGTTGACCCGGACTTCGTTCATCGCATGGCCTGCAGGCGGGCGATCCGGTCCTCGGTGGAGGGGTGCGTGGAAAACAGGCGCATCAGGGCCTGGCCGCTGAACGGCTTGATGATGAACATGTGGGCCGTGGAGGGCGAAGCGTCCATGGGGATGCGCTTCGAATAGGTCTCCAGCTTTTGCAGCCCGTTGATCAGCGGGTACGGCGAGCCGACGTACTTGGCGGACGCGGCGTCGGCGTCGTACTCGCGCGAGCGCGAGATGGCCATCTGGATCAGGCCGGCGGCGATGGGCGCCAGAATCATCATGGCGATGGCGCGCCAGCCGCCGCCGTCGCCTCGCGATCGTCGCGGCCGCCGCCGCCGAAAATCATGCCCAGCGCGCCATGCTGGCCAGCATGGTGATGGCGGCGGCGATGGTGGCGGCCACCGAGCTGATCAGGATGTCGCGATGCAGCACGTGGCCCAGCTCGTGCGCCACCACGCCTTCGATCTCCGAATCGTTCATCAGCTGCAGAATGCCCGCGGTGAACGCCACCGAGGCATGCTGCGGATTGCGTCCCGTGGCGAAAGCGTTGGGCGAAGCCTCGGGAATTACGTACAGCTTCGGCATGGGAATGCTCCATGCGCTGGGTCAGACCCTGCACAATCGGCGCGACGCGGCGGTAGACTTCCGGATTCTCCTCCGGAGTTACCGGCTGCGCCGAGTAACTGGCACAGCGCGATCTTATCCGAGAAGAAGTAACTGGCAGAAATTCATTACCACGGCCAGGCCAAGCCCGATGTACAGGCCGTTCCGGCCGGCGAGCGCACCGCCGCCGACCACCAGCAGGCCGCTCAGCAGGCCCAGCAGAAGAACCGTCTTCAGAGAGTTAAAGCTCATGAGCTTACCTCAAAAAACTCTTGATGGCCGCAGATGAACGCGGATCACGCCGATAAGAATTTCTTGTGTCATCTGCGTTTATCTGCGTTCATCTGCGGCCAATCCTTACACCGCCACCGGAACCAGTTTGGTGAACTCCAACTCGTTCGCCCTGCGGCGCGGCATCCACCAGGATGGTCTCGCCTTCGACGAAACTCGCCGTTGATCAGCTTGAGCGCCAGCGGATCCTGAATCAGCCGCTGGATCGCGCGCCGCATGGGCCGCGCGCCGTACTGCGGGTCGTAGCCTTCCGACGATGATCGCATTCCTTGGCCGCTGCGGTCACTTCCAGCTTCACTTTGCGATCCTTCAGCAGCTTGCCCACGTTGTCCAGTCTGGATATCCACGATCTGGCGACAGGTGCTCCCGCGACAGCGTGTTGAACACGATGATATCGTCAATGCGGTTCAGAAACTCCGGCCGGAACTGCTGGCGCAGAGCGTCCAGCAACCGCTTGCGGGTATCGTCGTTGCTTCGAATCCTTGGCGTGCACCGAGAAACCGATCGATGCCTTTTCCACGAATCCGGTGCCCACGTTGGAGGTCATCACGATCACGGTGTTCTTGAAGCTGACCGTGCGGCCCTGGCCATCGGTCAGGCGGCCGTCGTCCAGAATCTGCAGCAGCACGTTGAACACGTCCGGGTGGGCCTTTTCGATTTCGTCGAACAGCACCACCGAGTACGGCCGGCGGCGCACCTGTTCGGTGAGCTGGCCGCCCTCGTCGTAGCCGACGTAGCCGGGAGGCGAGCCGATCATGCGCGCCACCGCGTGCTTCTCCATGTACTCCGACATATCGACGCGGATCATGGCTTTGTCGTCGTCGAACAGGTAATGCGCCAGCGCGCGCACCAGTTCGGTCTTGCCGACGCCGGTGGGGCCCAGGAAGATGAAGCTGCCGATGGGCCGGTTGGGGTCGCTCAGTCCGGCGCGGTTGCGCAGAATCGCGTTGGAGACCAGGCGCACGGCTTCATCCTGGCCCACCACGCGATCCTTCAGCCGCTCGGGCATCTGGACCAGCTTCTGGATTTCGCCTTCCAGCATGCGGGTCACCGGAATGCCGGTCCACTTGGCCACGATGCGGGCGATATCGTCTTCGCCGATCTCTTCTTTGAGCAGCGCATGTCTCCTTGACGGCTTCCAGATCCTGCTCGGCGGCCTGAATGTCTTTTTCGATCTGCGAGAGACGGCCGTAGCGCAACTGCGCGGCCTTTTCCCAATCGCCGGCGCGGCTGGCTTTCTCCTCTTCCTGGCGCAGCGTGTCCTGCTCCTCCTTTAACTTGCGGACGCTGGCGATGGCGTCGTGCTCGCGATTCCAGCGCTCCTTGAGCGGCGCCGATTCGCCGCGCAGCCGTTCCAGTTCGTTCTCCACCTAGCGCAGCCGCTCGTGCGAGCCGGGGTCCTTCTCCTTGGTCAGCGCCTGGCGCTCGATCTCCAGGTGCGAGATGCGGCGGTCCAGGTCGTCGATTTCGATCGGCATGGAGCCGATCTGCAGGCGCAGCGCCGAGCCGGCCTCGTCGATCAGGTCGATGGCCTTATCGGGCAGGAAGCGGTCGGCGATATAGCGGAGCGAGAGCACGGCCGCCGCGATAATGGCGGAATCCTTGATGCGCACGCCGTGGTGGATCTCGAATTTCTCCTTGAGGCCGCGCAGAATGGCGACCGTGTCGTCCACGCGTCGGCTCGCCCACCATGCACGGTCTGGAAGCGGCGGGCCAGGGCGGCGTCCTTTTCCACGTGCTTCTTGTATTCGTTGAGCGTGGTGGCGCCGATGCAGCGCAGTTCGCCGCGCGCCAGCGCCGGCTTCAGCAGGTTGGCGGCGTCGATGGCGCCCTCGGCCCCGCCGGCGCCCACCAGGGTGTGCAACTCGTCGATGAAGCAGATGATCTCGCCGTTGGAATCGATGATTTCCTTCACCACGGCCTTGAGGCGGTCTTCGAATTCGCCGCGGAACTTGGTGCCGGCGATCATCGAGCCGAGATCGATGGCCACCAGCTTCTTGTTCTTGAGCTGGTCGGGCACGTCGCCGCGCACGATGCGCTGCGCCAGGCCTTCGACGATGGCGGTCTTGCCGACGCCGGGCTCGCCGATCAGCACCGGATTGTTCTTGGTGCGGCGGCTCAGCACCTGCATCACGCGGCGGATTTCGTCTTCGCGGCCGATCACCGGGTCGAGCTTGCCCTGCCGCGCCGATTCGGTCAGGTCGTGCGCATAGCGCTCCAGCGCCTGGTACTTCGTTTCCGGATTCTGGTCGGTGACCCGCTGCGTGCCGCGCACCGAAACCAGCGCCTTCAGAATGGCGTCGTGAGTGGCGCCGGCACGGTCGAGCAGTTGGCCGGCGGGATCGCTGCGCTGTTCGGCGATGGCCAGCAGCAGGTGCTCGGTGGAGACGAATTCGTCCTTGAAATGGGTGGCCTCGTCGAAGGCGCGTTCGAGCACCTGGTTGAGAGGCTGGGAGAGGTACATCCCGGGCTGCATGCCGGCGGTCTTGGGGAGACCGGTCGAGCATCCGCGCGGGCTTCGGTCACGATGGCGTCCGGATGGACGTTGCACTTTTCCAGGACCGGCCGGACGATGCCTTCGCTTCTTCCGCCAGGGCAATCAGCAGGTGCAGCGGGAAGAGCACCTGGCTCTCGTTCTTTTCGGCAACCGACTGCGCCTGTTGCAGAGCTTCCTGCGCTTTCTGAGTCAGTTTGTCCAATCGAAACATGGATTTACCTTCTTTCCAATACCAAAACGGGCAGGCCGCACCCTGCGGGATCCGGCCTGCCCTGTCTTTCCTAGCAGCTTCAGTGCCTTCCGCACTTCTATCTTATTCGATGCATTAGGCCTTGACTTCGACTTTGATCTGACGCGGCTTGGCGGCTTCCTTCTTGGGCAGCGTGACGGTCAGCACACCGTTCTTGTACTGCGCCGCTATCTCTTCGGTGTCGAACGTGTTCGGGACGGCGAAGCTGCGCACGAAGTTGCCGTAGCTGCGCTCGATGCGGTGGAAACCCTTGCCCGCTTCCTGTCTTTTCGAACTTGCGCTCGCCGGCGATGGTGAGCGTCTGATTTTCGACGCGGACATCGATATCCTTCTGGTCGACATCCGGCAGGTCGGCCTTGAGCACCAGTTCGTTCTCGGTCTCGTAGATATCGACCGCCGGCGACCAGGGCCGGTTGGTTTGCGGTTCGTTGAGGAAGCGGGTGAAGGCGTCCTCGAAAACGCGGAGGTTGGTCAAGGGATCGAAATGGCTAAGTGACATGGTTTTGTAAGCTCCTTTCTTGTAAATCTGTTGAGAGGCCGCTTGGCCTCATCTGTTACTAATCATAAAATATGCGCGTATAATTGTCAAGTATTTATTAGTGTAATTGTTGACATGAAAATATAGCGGCCCGCTCGCGTAACCCCCGCCATCGCGCCTGCGCCCCTTGATCATGCGCAAGGCTGTCTGTGTCCTGATCCTCTGGGCCGCCGGCGCCGCCGCCCAGTCCGTCGAAGGCACCGTCGTCGATTCCGTCACCGGCAATGGCATCCCTGGCGTGAAAGTGGACTTGGTGGCCGTTTCTGCCTCGGTCGAGAGCGATGACCCGGGACCACCCGGCGCCGCAACCTGCTGCCTATTCCACCACCACCGACCAGCAGGGGCACTTCCGCCTGGAAGGCGTCAAGGCGGGGGCCTACACCGCCCGTTACCGCGCTGCCAATCACATCGATGAGGCCATGGCGCCGAGGCTCAATGCGCCTCCGCCGCGTAAAATTCAGGTGCCGGAGCGCGGCAACCCGGTGAAGCTGGAAGCCCGCATGATCCCGCTTGGCGGATTGAGCGGCCGCGTGGTGGACGGTCGCGGCCAGCCGGTGCCCCATGCGCGCGTGGATTTCGCCACCGGCAATCTGATGGGGAGCCAGGATACCGACAAGGACGGGAAGTTCTCCGAAATGCAGTTGCCCGGCGGATCTGTCCCTACTGAGCGTGGTTCCGCCCACCGGTTGGAAGCCGCCCGATCCGGATCCCGATACCGGGCAGGCGCGGTCGTGGGTCCGCACCTGGTATCCCGGAGTGGCGGAAGAGGCCGCGGCGCAGAAAATTGTAGGACGGCCAGGGGTCTGGCAAACCGATATCGAGTTGAAGCTGGTCGCCGTCCCCACTCGCTCCGTGCGTGGGATCGTGCTCAATCCGGATGGGACGCCGGCGGCCAAGGTCGCCGTGGTGGTGGGTGAAGACTTCTTTACCCCGGTGGTCCGCGCGCAGACCAAAGCCGACGGCACATTCGAATTTCCGGCCGTCGCCGACGGGCTATGGCGCGTTTCCTCGGACGTGGAACGCGGCGACACGAAACTGCGTGCCGCCGAGTGGGTACAGGTCGCCGGGAAGGAACTGGAGGGTTTGAAACTGCGGCTGGCCGCGTGGGTAACGGTGCGCGGCCGCGTCATCATGGAACCCGTACAGGGCCGCCCGTCGCCCAAACCGCCCATGCTGCGGCTGCGCGCTTTCGGCCACGGGCGGATGGCCGAGGCGGCGCCGCCCGGTGGCCGGATGCCGGCGGTAATTTCGCCATGCCGTATTTCTACCCGGGCGTCTACCGCTTTGAGGGGCTCAACACGCCGGTGCCGGGCTACTATCTGGACGAAGTGCGCCTGGGAGAATCGGTGCTGGCCGCGCCGGATGTGGCGATCAGTTCAGGCGCGCTTCCGCTCACCCTTGACCTATAAGACGAACGGAGGCTCGGTGCGCGGCAGCGTGGAAAGCTGCGGCGGGGGCGAAGTGATGCTGGCGCCGGTGGATCCTGCGCTGCGCTGGCCGCAGTCGGTTCTCACGGCGCAGTGCGATGCCGGCGATCGCTACCAGATCGCCTCGGTGCGCCCCGGCGATTATTACGCCCTGGCCTTTCCGGCGGACCACTCGGCGCGCATCCGGTTCCTCGAGTTTGAGGAGAGCATGGCGGGCCAGGCGGTGCGCGTCGAGGTGCGCGCCGGCGAAACTACGTCATTGGATCTGCGGATCCCTGGCAGTCCGCGGTAGAAGTTCAAAAGGAGCGCTCACTAACGTGCGCGGCTCTGTAGATTCAGTGTGTTGCAGAGCCGCGACCGTCAGGGAGCGAGCTTTACCACGGATTCCTAGGTGATGTGCGCGCCGCGCGTGCCCACGTAGACGGCGTACACCGACTGGCTGGCGGCCATGAAGAGGCGGTTGCGCTTGCTGCCGCCGAAACAGAGATTGGCGCAGATCTCGGGCAACCGGATCTGGCCGATGCGATGGCCTTCGGGCGAGAAGATGTGGACTCCGTCGTAGCCCGCGCCCACCCACCCGGCGCCGGCCCAGATATTGCCGTCCACGTCCGCGCGGATGCCGTCGGCCGAGCCGTTGCCTATGCCGGGAATATTCATATTGGTGAACTGCCGTTTGTTGCGGAGGGTCCTGCCATCGGCGAGGTCGAAGACCTGGATGTCCTGGGGCGTCGCCGGTATCGCAGATGTAGACCTTCTTGTAGTCGGGAGAGAAGCAGATGCCGTTGGGCTTGTCGAGTTCGTCGGTGACCTTGTCGATTTTGGCGGTCTTGGGATCGACGCGGTATACGGCCTCCTTCAACTCCTGCTTCGCCTGGATGCCTTCGTAGTTGCCCAGGATGCCGTAGCGCGGGTCGGTGAACCAGATGGCGCCATCGGGATGCACGACGACGTCGTTGGGCGAATTGAGCGGCTTGCCGTTGAACTTGTCGGCGATGATGGTGACGGTGCCGTCAGGCTCGAAGCGGCACACGCCGGCTGCAAGGCGTGCTCGCAGGAAACCTGGCGGCCCTGGTAATCGAAGGTGTTGCCGTTGCTGTAATCGGAGACGCGAAAGGTGCTGACGTGCCCGTCCTCTTCCATCCAGCGCATCTGCCGGTTGTTGGGGATGTCGCTCCACACCAGGTAGCGCCCCTGGCCGCTCCAGGCCGGGCCTTCGGCCCACAGCGCACCGGTCCAGACGCGTTCGATGTGGGTGTTGTTGATTTTGTATTTGTCGAATTGCTTATCGAGCGGCACGACGTCGGGATCGGAGTAGCGGATGGGCTCTTTGCCGCTCCAGTCACGCTGCGTCTGCGCCAGGGCGGCCGGCGCGAGTGCGGCCGCGGCAGTGAGGAAACCTCGCCTGTTCATGTCACGGGCTATTGTATGCCATCCGGCCGGATTCAGCGAATGGTCAGGGTGACCGCGTTGGCCGGGTTGCCATCCACGGTCAGGTTCAACGTCGCCGTGCCGGATTTCAAAGTCGCCGGGATGAGAATGTTCACCTGGTCGAGCCCGGCCATACCCTGCGCGCCGGCATAGAGCACCCCAGCGGGCTGCCCGCCGATGGTGCACACGGGCAGCGCCGCGGAGTGGCGGAGCCCGGTGCCGTAAAGAACCAGGTACACCGCGCCGGCATGAAGATCGATCGGCGCGGTAGCCAAAACCGGATCGCTTGGCGTGCCGTCCGCCTTCAGCGTGATCACTTGAGCGGCGGGCGCGCCCTGTCCACTGCCATCGGCGGTAAACAGGCCCGGCGCAACGATCCCGATGTTGACCAGGGCCGACAGCCGGCGCGCCGGCGTGTAGATGCTCACAGTGGCAGGTCCCGGGGCGAGTCCGGCGGGTATGAGGATGCTGGCCTGGGTGGCCGAAACGTAGAACAGTTGTGCGTCAAAGCTCTTGCCGGAACTGTCCGTGGTGGTCACTTTGGTGGAGCCGGCCAGGTTCGGCCCGAAGAGCGTTACGATTTCGTCCGCGGCGACGCCGCTGGAGACGTACGACGCAGCGTTGGTGACTGCCAGCAGGTGGAGCGTGGCCGACGTCGCGCCGAAGAAATTGGCGTCGCCCGAATAGGTCGCGACCACCGAATCGGCCGTGGCGGGCAGGGGAGCGGTGGCGGTCGTTCCGGCCACGGTGATTGTGGTAAGGAGCGTCGAGGTAGCTGCGTCGAGGAAGCGCACGGTGCCGCCCGGCGTCCCTGCGCCCGGCGCGCTGACGTTGAGGGTAGCCAGCAGCCCTGTGCTGGAGAGCGTCAGGCTAATGGCCGTGATGGCTTTGGTGACGGTCTGAACCAGTTGCACCGACCCGGCCGCATAGGTGGCATCGCCCGCCCAGGATGCCGTGATGGTGTGCACCCCGGCCGGCAGGGTGAGCATCAGACTGGCCGCGCCCGCAGTGACTGGAGCGGAGCCGAGAGAAGTGGCGCCCTCGGTGAATTGCACGGTTCCGGATTGTCCCTGGAGCGCCACAGTCAGGGTCACGGGCTGGCCCACTACCGATACCGGCGAGCTGCTGGACAGAGTCAGGCCGGCCACGGCGGGGCTGACCGTCTGGGTGTAAGTCCCACTCCCTGCGGGATACGAGGAGTCGCCGGAGTAGCGGGCGGCAATGGTGTGGGAACCGGCGGCGAGCGTGGCGTGAATTGCCGCCTGGCCGCTCACCAGCGCCGCGGAACCCAGATCGGCGCCGTCGGAGGAGAGTGAAACCGAGCCCGTGGGTGTTCCGCCGGTGCCCTGCGGAGAGATGGAGACTACGGTGGTGAAGGTGACCTGCTGGCCCGCGCTGGACGGATTGTGATCGCTGGTCACCGTGACAATCGATTGGGCGGCGTTCACGGCCACAGCGCTGGAACTGCTGGCCGCGAAGTTGGCATCGCCCAGGTAAGAGGCGGTGATGCTGCCGGAGGCATTCGACGTCAGTACTGCGCTGAAGCCCGACCCGGCAGCGGCCAGCAGCGCCGTGCCGATGAGAGTAGTGCCGTTGCGGAACTGCACCGAGCCGGTGGGCGACCCCGCGCCGGGTGCGGTGACGGCTACCACCGCCGTCAAGCGGCCGCCGGTCACGGCGGTAAGGGTGGTGGTGGTGGCCGCCTGCGAGACAGCCACCATCAGCGGATTGGGGGAGGCAGTCTGATAGTTCGTGTCGCCGTTGTAGGAAGCCGTAATGGCATGGATTCCCGTCGCCATGAGGGTGGTCACCGAGGCATGGCCGTCGGCCCCGATGGCCTGGCTGGCGAGTAACCGGGCGCCATCGGAAAAACTCACGGTACCGGAGGGAACGGGCAGCCCCGTCACGCCGGACAGCAGACAGTCCACTACCAACTGCTGGCCGAACACCGGCGCCTGCGGCGTCTGTGCCAGATAGATGCCGGGCAGGGCTTTGCCAACCGTGGTGGCGGCCGATGCGGTGGCTGGCAGGGTATTGGCGTCGCCGCTGAAGCTGCCTGCCAGCGTGATACTGCCAAGTTGCCCGAAGCTGGCCGGACAGGAGGCCGCCGCGTTGATCAGCGGTACTCCCGTACATCCGGAAACCGCCTTACCCGCGATCGTGAAATCCACCGTACCGGTAATCGGTCCGGAACCCACGGACAGCGAAACGGAGGCCCGCAGAATCACAGGCTGGCCGACTTGCGCGGGGTCGGAAGAGACCACCAGCACAGTGGATGCTTTGCCGACCGAGACGGTGAGGCTGGCCGGTTGCGGGCTCTGATAGCTATCGTCGCCGGAATAAGACGCAACGATTGTGGAGGAGCCGACCGGCAAGGTGGAAGTGAGCGAGGCCCGCCCGTCGGTTCCCACCGGTTGCGTGGCCAGCGTCTTGCCGCCGCTCGAAAAAACAACGCTTCCGGTGGGCGTGGGCAGGCCGGTGGCGCCCATCAGCAGACAATTCACGGTGATGGATTGGCCGTAGACTGGCGCGGTGGGCGTCTGCGCCAGGTAGATGCCCGGCACGGCTTTGTTGACCAGCATGGCGACCGTGGCGGTGCTGGCCATGGTATTGGCATCGCCGCTGAAGTTGCCGGCCAATGTGAGAGAACCAAGCTGCGCCGCGCTGGTCTGGCAGGTGGCCGCCCCGCCTGTAACCGCGATGCCAGTGCATCCGGTCACCGGTTTGCCGCCCAGCGTGAAATCCACGGTGCCGGTGAAAGCTCCGGTTCCCGAGGCGAGCACCACCGAGGCGCGCAACGTCACCGGCTGGCCGATCTGCGCCGGGTCGGAAGAAACGGTCAGTAGGGTGGGCGCTTTACCGACCGTAAGGGTGGCTCCCACCGGCTGCGATGCCTGGTAATTGGAGTCGCCGCCATAACTGGCGGTGACGGTGTATGATCCGGCATCCCAGTTCGCCGAGTACGACGCGTGCCCATCGGCGCTGAGCGGCAGGGTGGCCAGCGTCTTTCCGCCCGATGAGAGCACCACGGAACCGGTGGGTACGGACAAATTGGCCGCACCCGCCACCAACACATTGACAGCCTCCGGCGAACCCCAGATGGGAGATGCCGGCGTGGTGGTCACAGTGACGTTGGGCACCGCTTTGTTGATTACCATGGCTGCCGTGGCGGTGCTGGGCTTGGTGTTGGCGTCGCCGCTGAAACTGGCGCTCAAAGTGAGGGAACCAAGCTGCGTGGCGCTGGTCTGGCAGGTGGCGAGCCCACCCGCCACAGGAATTCCCGTACAGCCGGTCACGGGCTGGCCTCCGAGGGCGAAATCTACCGTCCCGGTGATGGGCCCGGTTCCCGAGGCGAGCACCACTGAGGCGCGCAACGTCACCGGCTGGCCGACCTGCGCAGGGTCTGAGGACACGGTCAGAAAGGTGGACACTTTGCCCACATTGAGCGTGTTGGGAACCGGCGGCGAAGCCTGGTAATTGGAGTCCCCGCTATAAACGGCGGAGACCGCGAAGGAGCCGACATCCCAGTACATCGAGTAGGAAGCATGGCCGTCGGCGCTGATTGGCAAGTTGGCGATGCCCGTAGAACCCGAAAAGAACATGACCGAACCGGTAGGAGCCGGCAGGTTGGTCGCACCCACCACCGATACACTGATCCCAGCCAGGGAGCCCCAGATCGGAGATAGCGGTGTGGTGGTCACATAGACGTTGGGGATCGCTTTGTTCACCGTGAGGCTCATAGTGCTCATGCTGGCAGTGGTGTTATCGTCGCCGGTAAAGGTGGCATATACCGGAAATGTGCCGATGGCGTTGAAGGTGATGGTGCACCTGGCGATCCCGTACTGCACCTGCACCGCTCCGCAATCCGGGGCCGGCGCGAACCCCACGGTCCCGCTGAACGCGCCATTTCCGGAGATGGATACGGTGGCGGTGATGACCACGGGCTGGCCGATCTGGGCCGGAGTGGCCGACAGTCCGACCAGGGTGGGAGCTTTGGCCACGGCGATGGGCAGAGGTGTGGCCGCCGAGGGTTGGTACGTATCGACGGCGGCGAAACTGGCGCCGATGGTATGGCTCCCAGGCAGCAACGTCGAGATGGCCAGGGCAGCGCCGCCGTTCACGTCAAGGGGAATCGGTGTTTGCGAAGCGCCATCCACGGTGAAGGTGATGCTGCCGGTCAGTGCCGTCACCTGGGCGCGAAAATTCAAAGTCGCGCCGTAAACGGGGTTCCCGCTGAGCAGGGTGAGGGTGGTGGTGGTCGGCTGCAACGCAGCGCACGCCGGCCCCGCACACAACGCCAACCACAGCCAAAGCCGTGACATATGTGATTGGTGGGGCGAGACGGCGATTAATCTCAGGTTTTTCCGTGCCGTTGGCATAATGAGGGAGTGACACGACGGCGATTCGGATCTACCGGTGTGGAAGTTCCGGCGATCGGTCAGGGGACTTGGGAGATCGATGGCGCGCGGGCCGGCGAATTGCGCGCGGTGGATGCGCTGCGTGCGGGCCTGGACCTGGGACTCACGCACATCGATACCGCCGAGATGTACGGCAGCGGGCGCGCCGAGGAATTGACCGGCCAGGCCATCGCCGGACGGCGCGAAGAGGTATTCCTGGCGAGCAAAGTGCTGCCGGCTAACGCCAGCTACGAAGGGGTGCTGCGCGCGTGCGACCGCAGCTTGCGGCGGCTCGGCACCGGCTACCTGGATCTCTACCTGCTGCATTGGGAGAGCAGTTTTCCCATCGGCGAGACCATGCGGGCCATGGAAAAACTGATTGACGACGGACGCATTCGCTTCACCGGCGTGAGCAATTTCGACGTGCCGCAGGTGCGCGCGGCCGTGGCCGCGCTGCGGCATCACAGGCTGGCCGCCAACCAGGTGCTGTATCACCTGAAAGAGCGCGGCATCGAACGCAAACTGATTCCTTATTGCCAGGAGCAGGAAATCGCCGTGGTGGGCTACACACCGTTCGGGCGGCGCGCTTTCCCGCGGCCCGAATCGGCGGGCGGACGGGTGCTGGCGGAAGTCGCGGAGCGGAACCGCCGCACCGTGCGGCAGGTGATTCTCAACTTCCTTACCCGCTTGCCCCAGACCTTCACCATCCCCAAGGCGGGCGATCCGGAGCACACCCGCGAAAACGCGGGCGCAGCGGGATGGAAACTGCCGGCGGACGATATCGCGGCGATCGATAAGGCCTTTCCGGCTCCCGCCCGGGATGTGCCCCTGGCGATGATTTAGTTTCCATCTCCAGGTCTTATAGTTGTCTTGGGACAGCAAATCGCTCAGTTTTTGGGAAACCTCTTGGGTCCACTCCGCAGGAGTGTACCCGGTGACTTGGTCCGCGTGATTCGCTATCACGGAACTGAGCGGACACCCCGCCGCTAGGAATCTCCGGGTCTGGCATCCGATGCCTGGGTTTAGTGTTTCCAGCGGCGGGGTTGCCTGGCTCCTGAACGAATTCTCAGAAGCTGTTTATGCAGGACCACTATAAGACTTTCGCCGGAACCAGGCCAGCCCGCCCCAGGAGGTAACTTGATGTCAAACGTCTCTCCATCCCACGGCGAACCCGCATGGGCCGCATTCGCGGCCATCGACTGGGGCTCCCAGAACCACTTCTGGGCTTTGCACCCCACCGACGGCAGTCCGACCGAAAACGGCACTCTGCCTAACACCCCGGAAACCATAGAAACCTGGGCCGTCAGCCTCCGCCAGCGTTTTCCTGGCCGCCCCCTGGCACTGGCTATCGAACAGAAGCGCGGTGCCATGATCAACATGCTTTGCAAATACGATCATCTCCACCTGTACTCGGTGCCGCCCGCGATGTCGGCCGGCTACCGTCGTGCGTTTCATCCTTCCGGCGCTAAGAACGATCCCGGCGACACCAACCTGCTTCTCGACTTGGTCCTTCATCACCGCGAGCAGCTCCGCTGCCGCCGCCCCGATACCGGCCCAACCCGCCTGCTTCAGTTCCTGGTGGAGGACCGGCGCCGCATCGTGCAGGAGAGGGTCCGTTACATCCAGCGCCTGACCGACTCGGTGCAGCAATACTTCCCTCAGGTCCGCACCTGGTTCGGCTCCCTCGACACCATTCTGGTGGACGACTTGCTCCAACGTTGGCCTCAGTTGACGGATCTGCAGCACTCCCATCCCGGCACTATACGCCGCTTTTTAACCAGCCACCATTGGCGCAGCAAAGGGGAAATCGACGAGCACATTCAGGTTTTCTATGCCGCCGTGCCGGCCACCCAGGACGCCGTCGTACTGGAAGCCGCCTGCAGGAAGACGGAATTCTGCCTGACGATGTTGCGCACCCTGCGCTCGCGCATCACCGAGATGGAAAAGCGCATTGCCGCGATTGTTGCCGACCACCCCGATGCGTCCATCTTTGCCTCCTTCCCCGGCTGCGGAAAAGCCACTACGCCCCGTCTTATTGCCGCCTTTGGTACCGATCGCGACGTTTGGACCAATGCCGACGAAATCCAACGTTTCAGCGGTATCGCCCCCGTCTTTATCGGCAGCGGCAAATCCGCCCGGGTAGCCATGCGCCGCGCCTGCCCCAAGTTCATGCGTCAGACCTTCCATGAATACGCCGGCCAATCGATCCGCTTTTGCCAATGGGCCAAGGTCTATTACGATCATCAGCGCAAGGACTGCAAATCGGATCACCACGCTGCCGTGCGCTCGCTGGCGTATCGCTGGATACGCATCCTCTACCGCTGCTGGAAGAATCGCGAGCCTTACAACGAAGCGATCTTCCTGGCGGCTCAACAGCGCCACAACTCGCCCTTCGCCGGCCGTGGGAATCCAGACACGAAACTGGATTGGCAAAAGGTAGCGGGCTTCCAAAAGCTCGGCAAGCAGAAGAGCTAGCCCTCGCCGGTTGCCAGCACTGTTCGCCTCAGTTTGACCCTGACCAGGTTCGCCGCGCATCGCCCGTGCCCATCCGCCGCGCACCTACCAGTTCGGCACCATTCCGCCTCCCTGAGAACGGACAGTAGAATCTTGTCCATCCCTTCATCAACGCCCTTACCCTTTCACCTCCTCTTTGTGTATGCCCCACCTCTCTGCGCACAATTCTCTTGACACTCCAACTCAGAAGACTAAACCCTTCACCTTTGTGTGGTGGAAGCCCCCGTCCGCGCTGGTCCCCCATGGACCCGCTGCGCGCGCCGGTCGGTAATGCTCCAGAAAACGGGGAGGCCGACGAGGGCGTCGGCCGCGGACCAGGGGTCCGCCCTAACACATGCTGAAGCACTCTATAAGGCGACTTTCAGTCGCAACCTCAACCTACCGGTTTTCAGTAGTCCTTTAGACTGTATTCCCCGGCCTGTTATCCGGCCGGCGCGCTGATCCGATCGCTCGCGCGTTCGTGGGCTCCGCTCGCCTCGATCAATTTCCCTACTTTGCCCAGGCCGAAAGGCGGCATGGCCGCTATAGATCGCTTCATCCGTTGTGGCCCAGAAAACTGGCCTCCGGATGAGCCTGCAGGTTGTGTACCTTCCACGGCTTATTGGTGCGCATACCGATCAGGAAGACCACGAATTCGCCTTCCATCCTGGCGGCCTTCACTGCCCTCAAATAGACGTTCAGACCGCAATTACCCTGATTGACTCACCGCACCAAGCGCATGTATCGTTGGGGGACCAATCTCGTATGCGCACTCACCGGCCGATCGCGCCCTGCCTGCTTATTCTGGTTTTTAACGGCTTACTTGCCGCTCAGGGCGTAGGGAATAAGAATCCATGCCCATTGGCGCAGGATGTTCCGGCGGAGCTTAAGATTCCAGCCAACCTGCCGCCTGGTGAGCCGGCGGACTTCGAGCGCCGCCTGCTGGGCTATTTCGGATCCCTGAAATACCGGTCATTAGGCTGGTGCGTGGATGTGGGCGTCCGCGATTCCGGACCGTTCCTCAACCAGGTCAACTACGGTACGCACATGTCTGTGCGGATCTATTACTCCAAGGAAGTCAGAGACTGGCTCCTGGGCGGACGCCAGGGGGCCATCGCGGACGGCGCCGTGATCGTCAAGGAACAATATATGCCGCCGGCCCAGCCATGGTGGGATTTGTACGGCGGCAAACCGCCGGGTTCACCCGGCGACTGGGTGTTCATGATCAAGAATTCCAAGGCGTCTCACGACGGCTGGTTTTGGGGAGAGGTCTGGAACAACCCGACTTTTTCGCCCATGAACTTCAACGATTCCTATCAGTACCCCAACGCCGGTTACGGCCTTTACTGTCTGCGATGCCATGCGTCCGCGGAAAAGGAGTCCACCTTCACCAGCCTCACTAACATGGAGGGCTATGCCGGGACGGAAGGAGAATGGCCCATCGCTTACCGGGTAGACAATTCCTGGATGGCGCCCGGATGGCAACAGACTTACGAGAAGTATCTGGGGATCTGCAAGGATTGCATGGCCGTGCTGACCCGGCCGCTGATGCATCTGGAAAGCGCCCACAACAAGAACATGGAGTTGAGCACATTGCACGTTGTTCACCCTGGCCCGGCTTCATCGGACGTTCCTGGTTTCCTCCAGACCTTTCCGCCGGAACCCTGGGACAAAATGTTAGCCGGTCCGGAGGGCCATATGCCGCCGTATCTGACGTCGGACCAGTGTACCGGTTGCCACAGCGGATTCCCCAAGGCGACAAGCTCGGCGTTCGGTCCGAGTATGGTGGTCTATCCGCCCGGCACCACGGAGGCTTCGGCGAACATCAACGTCTCGGAGTACGGGGAATGGCGCTGGTCGCCGATGGGGCTGGCGGGGCGCGATCCGATCTTTTTCGCGCAGTTCGAAAGCGAGATCGCGAACTTTCCCCCGCAGAAACAGAAGATCACTGACACCTGCCTGAACTGCCACGGCGCCATGGGACTAAAAAGCTATTATCTGGACCATGGCATCGACCCGACTACGCTCGGCGCCGCGAACCCCACACCCGGCTCGGTTCCAGGGTTCGACGCCAATTGGATTTTCCTGCGGAACCGCGCCGACCCGAACTTTCAATACGGCGGATTGGCTCGCGACGGAATCAGTTGCATGGTCTGTCATCGCATGAAGCCGCCGCCCGATGAGAGCCTGGGTTACTTCCTGAGTCACACCATCAACGGCAACTTCGAAACCGAACCGGTGGGCAAACTGAACGGTCCGTTCAAGACCGCGGAGATTACTCAATATCCAATGAAAACCGGCTTGGGAGTGGAGCCGCAAGGTTCGGAATTCCTCAAGAGTTCCAGGATGTGCGGCGCCTGCCATACGATTAACCTTCCCATCATGGACAAACCGGGATGCGGCGCGGCCGCCGGCGCGCCCGGATGCAACAGCGTGGAGCAGGCTACTTACCTGGAATGGCTGAACAGCGATTTCCAGAACGAGTACGGCGCCGGCGCCAAAGCCAAAAGCTGCCAGGACTGCCACATGCCCACGGGCTACGAGAACACCGCTTCGGCACTCAAGGTTCCCGTGATTCAGACGCGCATCGCTACCGTCCAGGACACCACTTACCCGTTCTCCGATCACATGGCTTCCCCGGCGGACCTGAACGTGAGATTCCGCCAGGAAGGTTATCACCGGCACGAATTCCTGGGATTAAACGGCATTTTGCTTCAGATGTTTGATCAGTTCGTGAACGAAGGCGGCAATAACTACATCCTCGGCGTTCGCCTGAAGGACTATATGTCGGGACTAACTACGGACCTGAGCGCCACCATTGCCAACATCGGCAGCAGGCAGCCAGTAACTGCGCAAAGGTAACGATCCCGGAGCTTGCGGTCCGGAACGGCAAACTTACCGCGCAGGTTAAGGTGGAGAATCTCACAGGGCACCGTTTGCCCAGTGGAGTAGGCTTCCGCCGGGCGTTTCTGGAGTTCGTGGTCTATCAGGACGGCACCCCCATCTTTGCATCCGGTAAGACGAATTCGAATGGCGAAATCGTGGACGCGGATGGCGCCGTTCTCCCCACCGAGTACTTCAAGGACGGGAGCTTTCAGCCGCATTATTATGGCGGGACTCATTCCAAGATCGATTCGCCCGGCGAAGTCCAGATCTACGAGGAACTGACGAAGGACGCACGCGGCAGATTCACCACGAGTTTCCTGCAACGCGACGAAATCGTGAAGGACAACCGGTTGCTGCCCGCCGGGTACCGGCATGACGGTCCGCCGGGAGTCAGGATCCCCGAGTATTTCCTGAACGCCACCAGGCCCGAGGAGATCCATGGCGATCCCGCATACACCAACGGAACCGGCACTTCCACGGTGCAGTACGAGGTAACTGTGCCGGCAGGCGTGGAGGCCAGCCGCTTCATGGTGAGGGCGACTCTGCAATACCAATCGACACCGCCTTACTACTACGCGGACCGCTTCCAGACTACCTCCGCTGCCACCACCAGGCTGAAGTATCTGAAAACCAATTTGGAGTTGGGTGGCACCGGTTTTCAAAGCTGGAAACTGGCCATAGGTTCCGCGACGCGCATCGGCAGGTAGAACTGTAGAACTGTAGAACTGTGGGGCAGCTTTCAGGTTGCGGCGGACTTGACTGCCGCACGGACGAGGGTCGTCATCGCATAAGAGTGTACATCGGCGCGCGAACGCTACTTTAAGAGGTACACCACCGTCGTCTCAGTGTCGCCCGGATCCGGTGTCGGATCTCCGTAGACCTCCCACGAGTGCCCAGCGGACTCCCTCCCATTCGCCGCCATCCATTTTCTTATTGCTTCGTGCGCCTCGTTCATGCGATTGTACGGGCCGCGGTGGATGGCAACAGCCGCCTCGCCCCCTTGCGTCTCGGTCGCATACACCTCGCCCGCAGTTTCAAATACGCGCGTGACCTCGACACCGAAGTCGCACCGTATCGGCGCGCCCGGCTGTGTCGGGTGGTGGTACAGAAAAATGTTGTGACCATCGGTACCCAAGCCTGGCTGACTGCGAAGAAACTTCCAGACCATGTCCAGCTCCGGCTTCCATGCCGAGCCAACCGCGCCCGGCGCCACCTCGCGCCGCACTGCGGCCATCTTGCGTGGCTGAACGGTCTGTAACTCGACGGAGACGGGCATTTCTCGATCTTAAACCTGATCTGCGGCCGCGGTGTCCACGGGAACCTCGAACTTTTTTTTGCTAGATTGTGAGTCCATGAGGGTGCCATCGATTCACGCAATCGCGATCCGGAAGTTAGGTCTGCTGCTGGTCTGTTCCACGCTGGTGGCGGCAGACCTGGAGCCGCTTCGCCAACTCACGCAAGACAAGCGCTTCTTCGAGCTTCGGCGCGAGTTACCGCATTCGGGTGCCAGTACTTCCGAGACTCTCTTTTATCGAGGCGTGGTGGCCAGCCGATTTGGCCGCGAAGAGGAGGGTGTCGGCCTGCTCCGGGAGTTCCTTGCGACAAACCCGGCTCCGGAACTGGCGCGCCAGGCACAACAGGAGATTTCCGCTGCATGCGTGCGAATGGGCTGGTACGCCGAAGCGATGCGAAGCTCGCCGGACGCCGATCCACTTATCGCTTCGCTCCGCGATGTCCCTCCCGAAAGCGTCGAGAATCTCGAAGAACGGTCTATCCAGGCGGCACGCAACCGGCTGAGCTCGTGGGATGTCCCGGTTCAGGTGAACGGCGTGGGCACCCAGTTGGTCTTCGATACCGGCGCCAACTTTTCCGCGGTTTCCGAATCGGAAGCCAGGCGTTTGGGGCTTTCGATTCGCGATTCGCAGGCGACCGTCGCGGGCGTGACCGAAAACAATAATCCGGTACGTGTAGCGTGCGCCGACCTGGTGATGGGTGGTGCCCACATCCGCAACGTGGTCTTTCTGGTATTCACGGACAGGGCCATGTATCTCGCCCCGCTGCATCTGCGAATGCGCGGCTTCCTCGGGCTTTCGGCCATTCGCGCGCTTGGCCGGGTTGGGATCTCGCGCGATGGCACGGTTCGCATCCACCCGCCGGAAGCCGCGGTCGACGGCCCTGGAGAAGAACCGAACCTGTTTTTCGACAGCCTGAACCCGGTGGTGGAAGTTTCCCATGGAGGACGCCGGTTGCAGTTGGTGGTCGATACGGGGGCGTTTTCCAGCGAGTTCTATCCATCGTTCCGTGCCGCGCTGAGCTCTGAAGAGCTATCGGGAATGAAACCTGCCCGGCAAAAAGAGGCAGGCGTCGGCCGCAAGATCGTGAGCCGCAAAATCGAGCAGCTACCCGAACTATGGGTCGATGTTTTGAGCCGGCGGCTGAATATGAAACAGGCAAATTTTGTGCCTGTGTCGGATGCCGACAGACGATATTGGGACGGCTGGATGGGAATCGACGCGCTGGGTGTTGGCTTTTTGCTGGATTTCGAGGCGATGCGCTTCACCATCGATTAGCTATTGCGAGCCTGCACCCCGGCGGCCTACTTTTCGAAGCGGTGGAAGAAGCTCGACTCGACGTAATGCGGACGGCCGGGGTTATTGGCCACGCGCCGCGCCAGATCGGCCAGGAAGGAATCGAACTGCGCCGCCGCGGCGGTGTCCACGGGCTGCGAAAGATTGTCCTCCGTCGAGTGGTAGCGCTGCGCCAGCCATTGCCGCCACGCCTTGTACTCGGGCGAACCCGCCGTCCAGCCGAACTTCATCGCCAGCGCCGGAACGCCGGCCTGCACGAAGCTGTACTGATCGGTGCGGATGAAGGAATTGCGATCCGGCTCGGGATCGGCCGCGATCTCGATGCCGTGCTGCGGCGCCGACGGCGCGGGCTTCGTCCGCGAGCGTCGATTCCGCCAGTCCCTGCACGTGCAGTTTCTTGAGCGGGAAGATCGGCATGAACATGTCCATGTTGAGATCGGCGACGATGGCCGTTTCCGGCACCGTCGGACGTCCAGCGAAGTAGCGCGAGCCGAGTAGTCCCTTTTCCTCGCCGGTGAAAATCACGAAGAGCATGGAGCGCTTGGGCCGCTCGCGATTCCGGCTGAAGCTCCTGGCGATCTTCGAGCACCGAAGCGACCCCCGAAGCATCGTCCATGGCTCCGGCGAAAACAGCTTGTCGCCGTTCGTACCCAGGTGGTCCAGATGCGCCGAGACCAGCACGTATTCCTTCTTCAGCGCGGCATCGGAGCCCTCGAGCCGGGCCACGATATTGGGCGACTCCACACTGCTGTTTTCGGTGATCACCGATGCCGCGAGGTTCTTCTTCAGAGTCGAAGCGCGGCAGCGGTTTTTGCGCATCGGCCAGCGCCAGCAGTTCTGCAAACGTGTGGCCGGAGCCCGCGAACAGCTTTTCCGCCTCGGCCGGATTGAAGGTCGCGGAGAACATGGTGCGGTGCAGGTCCGCCAGCGCGGGATGGCGAGCTGCGACCGCCGCGTCCTTTGGGTCGGCCGCCAGCCGCATGCCCGGCTGCGACGCGTTGGCGGCCACGCGGTCCCACGGGAAGTCCATCGATTTTGGCGTGGGGATCGAGATCGCGCCCACTGCGCCCGCATCGGCCAGGGCCTTCTGTCAGCGGCGATGTCCGCGCGAAGGATTTCAGCGCCGCCGGAAAGATCGCCGGGTCCGCCATTGACGTAAACCACGATCTTGCCTTTGATCGACGCGATCGGCAGTTCGCGCGAATCGAAATCGTCGTACTTCGCTTCCGGCAGATGCAGGCCGTAGCCGATGAACACCAGCGGCGCGCGTGATGGATTTGGGCTGTGTTCCGCGAGAGCCGAGGATGGCGTCCCTGCCCAGTTCCAGCGGCTCGCTGCGGCCGTCCCTCAGCAACTGCACCGACGATTTGTCGCGCGATCACGCGCGTCACGTCGAACCTCACGGGCTGGTAGTAGCCATTCACGCCGGCCGGCTGAAGTCCCGCCGCGTCGAATTGCGAGACGACGTATTTCGCGGCGCGCAGATACCCTTCCGACCCCGTGAGGCGGCCCTCCATGCCGTCGTCGGCCAGTGCCTTGACGTGGGCCCACCAGGCTTGGCCCGCGGCCTCGTCGGCGGGAGTGACGGGCCGGCCCTGGGCGAACAAAACAACGGCAGCACACAACGCGAGGAGGCTCGTTCGGCAGCTTCGATTCATAGTTTTCTGATCATAACGCGCGCTGGCGTAAACTGGTTGCAACGCACTCGTGAAGACAACCTATACCCCGGCCGACCCCGAGTATCTTTCCCGGCGCCGCCTGCGACGGCACGCGCGCGTCCTCCAACTGTGGGCCATGGGCGTGGGCGCGGTGATCTCCGGAGATTTCTTCGGCTGGAATTTCGGCATGGCCGCCGGAGGCTTCGGCGGCATGTTGCTGGCCGTGGTGGTGATGACCTTCATGTATATCGGCCTGTGCTTTTCCATCGCGGAAATGTCGCCGGCCTTGCCCCACGCCGGTGGCGCGTATTCCTTCGCCCGCACGGCCATGGGCCCATGGGGCGGCTACATCACCGGACTCGCCGAAAATATGGAGTACATCCTCACGCCCGCGGTCATCGTGGTCGGGATCGGCGGCTATCTTGGCGCCATCTTCGGCACCGCCAGCGCATGGGAACCGGCATGGTGGCTGCTCTGCTACGGCATCTTCGTGGCGCTGAACGTGTGGGGCGTGGAGATGACCTTCCATGTTTCGGTGGTGGTCACGGCCATGGCCCTGGCGGTGCTGGCGGTCTTCTGGGTTGGCGCGGCGTCCCATTTCGATCTGGCCCGCTGGGCCTCTCCGTATTTCCCGCGCGGCGCTCATCCAGGCGCGGCCACCCTGCTGGAACTGCCCTTCGCTCTGTGGCTGTACCTGGGAATCGAGCAGTTGCCGCTGGCCGCGGAAGAGAGCCACGACCCCGCGCGCGATATGCCCCGCGGCATCCTCTATGGACTGGTAACGCTGATCGCCGTCTCGTTTTTAACAGTGGTGCTGAGCGCCGGAATCGCGCCCGGAGTGGCCAAAGTGGCGGTGTCCAATGAGCCGCTGTTTCTCGGATTCCAAACCATCTTCGGGCAGGGATTGAAGACGCGTATGCTGGCGTTGCTGGCCTGCACCGGCCTGGTCGCCAGCTTTCACACCATCATCTTTGCGTATGGCCGGCAAATCTATTCGCTCTCGCGGGCAGGCTATTTCCCCACTTTTCTTTCGGTGACACACGGCACGCGCGAAACCCCGCAGCGGGCCTTGCTGGCCGGGTCGGCCCTGGGTTTCGCGGTGGCGCTGGCCATCCACCTGGCGCCCCAGGGCAGCCCGGTGGGCGCCGTTCTGCTGAACATGGCCGTGTTCGGCGCGGTGCTGGCGTACATTTTACAAATGGCCTCGTTCATCGTGTTGCGCCTGCGATTTCCGGATATCGCGCGGCCCTACGTCAGTCCCGTGGGCATTCCCGGCGCGGTCCTGGCGGCGCTGGTGGCGGGCGCCACCCTGGTGGTGCTCTTCCGAAATCCGGATTACAACAAAGGTGTGATCGGCGCGGCCATCTGGTTTCTGCTGGGCATTGTCTACTACGCCGTTCACGCGCGGCACTGCCTGGTATTGGCGCCGGAGGAAAAGACGGCGGTCTCTCTCCGTCGGGAATCGGCCGAATCATGATCCTCCGCGAGTTACTCGCAAAGGCTTCGCCCGCGCGTTCCGGCGACCAGTTGGCGGGCATCGCCGCCGCCACCGCCGAAGAGCGCGCACGGGCGCAGATGCAGCTTGCCGACGTGCCCTTGAAAACCATTCTGGCCGAGCCGCTCATCCCGTACGAGAGCGACGAAGTCACCCGCCTCATCTTCGATTCCCACGATGCCGCCGCGTTCGCGCCCGTCTCGCACTTGACCGTCGGCGAATTGCGCGACTGGCTGCTCGGCGAGGAGGCCACCAGCGAGCGCCTCGCCGCTCTGGCGCCCGGCCTCACCCCGGAAATGGCGGCCGCCGTCTCCAAAATCATGCGCCTCCAGGACCTGGTCACCGTAGGCGCGAAATGCCGCGTGGTCACGCACTTCCGCTCCACCATCGGACTCCCCGGGCGCATCTCCACGCGCCTGCAGCCCAACCATCCCACCGACGATCTTCAGGGCATCGCCGCCAGCGTCCTCGACGGCCTCTCCTACGGCAGCGGCGACGCCGTCATCGGCGTCAATCCCGCCAGCGACAACGTGAGCACCGTGCAGGCGATTCTCCGGATGCTCGACCGCATTCGCGAACGCTACCGCATTCCCACCCAGATCTGCGTCCTCGCCCACGTCACCACCCAGATGCAGGCGCTGGCGCGCAACGCGCCCGTGGACCTGGTGTTCCAATCCATCGCCGGTACCGAGGCCGCCAACACCGTCGTTCGGCATCAACCTCGCCATGCTGGACGAGGCCTGCCAGGCGGCGCGCGAAGCCACCGGCATGACTCACGTGATGTACTTCGAAACCGGGCAGGGAAGCGCGCTCTCCGCCAATGCCCATCACGGCGTGGATCAGCAGACCTGCGAAGCCCGCGCCTACGCCGTGGCCCGCCGCTACCGCCCGCTGCTGGTGAATTCCGTGGTGGGCTTCATCGGCCCCGAGTATCTCTACGACGGCAAACAGATCCTCCGCGCCGGCCTGGAGGACCACTTCTGCGGCAAACTGCTGGGCCTCCCCATGGGCTGCGACATCTGCTACACCAATCACGCCGAAGCCGACCAGGACGACATGGACGCGCTGCTCACCATGCTGGGCGTGGCCGGCTGCAACTACATCATGGGTGTGCCCGGCGCCGACGATGTGATGCTGCATTACCAGAGCACCAGTTTTCACGACGCGCTCTACCTGCGCAGCGTGCTGGGCCTCAAGCCCGCTCCCGAATTTGAAGCCTGGCTGGCCGGCGCGCCCCAGCTTTTTCCCGCCACATGGCTGCTTTCCTGAAACGATTCACGCCCGCCCGCGTCGCCCTGGGCCGCACCGGCCACAGCCTGCCCACCGCGGAGTTGCTGCGCTTTCAACTGGACCACGCGCGCGCCCGCGATGCGGTTTACGAAGAGTTGGACGCGGCATCGCTCGGCCTGCCGCACCTGCTGCTACACAGCGCCGCGCCGGATCGTGTCACCTATCTGCGGCGCCCGGACCTGGGCCGCAAGCTAGACGCAAACTCGCGAGCGCTGCTTGCGCCTGGCGATTACGACGCGGCGCTGGTAATTGCGGACGGACTGTCCGCGCCCGCGGTGCACCATCACGCCGCGCCGTTGCTGGATGCGCTCCTCCCGCTGCTGGAGGGTTGGCGCCTGGCTCCGTTGACCGTCGTACTCCAGGCCCGCGTGGCCATCGGCGATGAGATCGGCCAAGCCCTCGGCGCGCGCCAGGTGGCCATGCTCATCGGTGAGCGGCCCGGCCTCACCTCGCCGGACAGCCTCGGCATCTATCTCACGTGGGATCCGCGCCCCGGCCGTAATGATGCCGAACGCAACTGCATCTCCAACGTCCGCACCGAAGGCATTTCGTACAGCCTCGCCGCACGCAAGCTCCACTTTCTGATGGAGCAGGCCCGCGTGCGCCAATTGACGGGCGTGGAACTGAAGGAGGATCTTCGCATCGAACCATGACCGGCTCCACCTTCCGGCGCATTCTCATCGTCGTCCTGTTCGGCTCTTCGGCCATCTTGCTCGTGCTGAATACCGGAGGCTGGCGAACGCGCATCGTGACCCGCTTGCTGCGCGTCAATAACGCACCTGTCGTCTCGCCCCTGCCCGCGGGCTTCGTTCCGCACGTGCCGGCGGGATTCACCGTCTCCATTTTCGCCAGTGGCTTCGAAGAGCCCCGCTGGCTGGCCGTGGCCCCCAACGGAGATGTGTTTCTAGCCGATTCCGGCGTGGGGCGGGTGCTGGTGCTGCGCGATCCGCGCCGCCAGGGGAAGGCGGAATCGCGCGAGCTGTTCGCCGACGGCCTGAATCTGCCGTTCGGAATCGCCTTTCACGAGAGCTACGTCTACGTGGCCGATACCAATGAGGTGCTGCGCTTTCGCTACGACCCCGCCACGTCGAAGCGCGTGGGCGGCCGCGAGCACATTCTGGACCTTCCCGGCCTGGGCTACAATCAGCATTGGACGCGGTCCCTTGCCTTCAGCAACGATGGCGCCAAACTCTACATCTCGGTTGGCTCGGAGAGCAATGTCGGCATCGAGTCCGACCCTCGCCGCGCCGCGGTGCTGGTCTCCGATCCCGACGGAAAGAATATGCGCGTCTATGGCGGCGGTCTGCGCAATGCCGTGGGCATCGCCTGCAACCCGCAGACGAGCCGTTTATGGGCGTCGGTGAACGAACGCGACAATCTGGGTGACGATGTCCCGCCCGACTATTTCACTGCCGTAACGGACGGCGGATTTTATGGCTGGCCCTACAGCTATATCGGGAAGCATGTAGATGACCGCGTGCCGGCGCGGCCGGATCTGGTGGCCCGGGCGATCGTTCCGGACGTACTGCTCGGCGGCCACGTGGCGCCGCTCCAATTCGCCTTCTACGAAGCGCAGCAGTTCCCCTCCGCCTACCGCCACGGCGCCTTCATTGCCGAGCATGGTTCCTGGAACCGGCGCACGCGCAACGGCTACCGGGTAGCGTTTGTTCCGTTCCAGGATGGCGCACCCACCGGCCCGCCGGTTTCCTTTCTCAGCGGGTTCGTGCCCGATCCGGGCAAGCGCGAAGTCTATGGCCGTCCTGTTGGTGTCGCGGTCGCACCGGACGGCGCGCTGTTGGTCTCCGATGACGGAGCCAACCTGATCTGGCGCGTCGTCTACAGCCTGGTCTCGGGGAGTTAGCCGGCATGGCGATGCGCGCGCGTGTTACGGTGGGGGCCTGATGACCTGGATTGTCTGGGCGTTACTCTCCGCGGTCTTCGCCGCTCTCACCGCGGTACTGGCCAAGATCGGCGTCACCAATGTGGATGCCAACCTCGCCACCGCCGTGCGGACCAGCGTGGTGATCGTGTTTACATGGCTACTGGCCTGGTTCACGCGCCAGCCCGGCGCCTTGCAGCATTTCACGCCGAAGACCTGGCTGTTCCTCACGCTTTCAGGAATCGCCACGGGCTCTTCGTGGCTGTGCTATTTCCACGCGCTGCAAACCGGCGAGGCCTCGCGCGTGGCGCCGCTGGACAAGCTGAGCGTCGTGTTCGTCATCCCCATCGCCGCGCTTTTTCTGGGGGAGCGCATGACCTGGGGAAAGGGCCTGGGCGCGTTGCTGATCTTTGCCGGCGCGATGGTCCTGGTGTTCGACCGCTGAAAGCACAATCGTGATAGATTGAACGGCGGATCGACTATGCGTAATCTACCGGGACTCCTGCTGCTGGCCGCTCTGCCGGCATTTTGCGCCGCCACTGATTTTGACGGCCGTTGGGACATCACCACTACGTCGGGCTCGCAGTTGCGCGCCTGGTGGGTCGAACTGACCGGCGTGGGTTCGCCGGGCGCCGCCGGAAAATTCGTGAGCGCCTTTGGCGGCGACCTTAACAAGATCACCACCATCGATATGAATGGCGAGGAGCTGACCTTCACCATCGCACCCAGCGGGCGAGGCGTTAAGCGCATCTTCCACGCCCGCCTGGTGAGCGGCAAGCTGGAAGGCACTTCGGAATCCGAAGGCCAGCCCACGTCCCTGGTGAAATGGACCGGCGTGCGCGCCCCGGTCATCGCCGACAAGGACGATGGGTCGTGGAAAGAAGGCAAGCCCATCCAGCTCTTCAACGGCAAGGACACGTCCGGATGGAAGGCCTTGAATCCGGCCCTGGCATTCAAGTGGACCGTGGTGGACGGAGTCATGCGCAACGCTCCGCCCACCACCGATCTCATCTCCGAACAGAAGTTCTGGAATTTCAAACTGCACACGGATTTCCGCATCGTGGAGCACTCCAATAGCGGCATCGGCCTGCGAGGCCGCTATGAGATCCAGATTCTGGAGGATTACGGCAAGCCGCCCAACACGCACGGCGCGGCGGCGCTATACAGCCGGATCGCCCCTTCGGTGAACGCCAGCAAGCCCGCGGGCGAATGGCAGAGTTACGACATCCGCCTGGTGGGCCGCCAGCTTACCGTGGTCCACAACGGCACCAAGGTGCTGGACAAGGTGGAGGTGGAGGGGCTGACCGCCATCGCCAACAATTCCGATGAAGCCCAGCCCGGCCCGTTCATCATTCAGGGCGACCACAGCTACGTGGAAATCAAGAGCTTCGTGGTCACCCCGCTGGTGCACTAATCCGAGGCGCGCGCGTCAGCAAGCGCATCCGCCGTTGCACTAAACCGCCGCCCCTTACGGCTTGGGCATCCCTTCCGTGCCCCATTGCTTATTCGGCTGCGGCCCAAGCTGGAATCGCATCACGCCGCCGGCGGTGATTTCGCTATGCCGGATCCAGGGCCGGTTCAGCGCCTTCCCGTTCAGCGTCACCGATTGCACGTAGATGTCTCCGGCGCCCTTCCTGGCCGCCTCTACCGTAAACGTCTTGCCATTCTCCAGGTGCAATACCGCGCGGTCGAATTGCGGACTCCCCAGCGCGTAAATCGGCTGCCCCGGCAGCACCGGATAAAATCCCAGCGAGCTGAAAATGTACCAGGACGACATCTGCCCCGTATCCTCGTCGCCCAGCCATCCGGCCGGGCCGGGCTTGTACAGGTCGTCTTCCACCTTGTGGACCCATTGCTGCGTCTTCCAGGGCTCCCCGGCGTAATCGTACAGATAAATCACGTGGTGCACCGGCTCGTTGATGTGCGCGTATTGGCCCGTGCCGGCCATCTTGGCCTCGGTCATTTCGTGAATCACGCTGCCGTACCCGCCCACTTTGAAATCCGACGTGGTGCTGAACAGCTCGTCCAGTTTTTTGATGAAGGCGTCGCGTCCGCCCATCAGTTCCATCAGCCCCGGCACATCCTGCTGCACAGACCATAACCACTGCCACGCATTACCCTCGGTATAAACACCGCCCCACGCCAGCGGATCGAACGGCTCGATCCACGTGCCGTCGCTCTTCCGCCCGCGCATGAATCCCGTCTTCGCATCGTATAGATTTCGATAATTAGTCGGTGCGCGCCAGGAACATCTTGTAATCGTCTTCCTTACCCAGCGCCTTCGCCATCTGCGCCACCGCGAAATCGTCGTACGCGTATTCCAGCGTGCAGGCCACGGACTCGTGCACGCCGTGGTCATACGGCACGTAGCCCAGCTTGATGTAGTCCTCAATCCCGCTGCGCGCCTGGAAAGGCGGCGTGCCCTTTTCCGTCCCGTCCTTGTGCAGCGCCGCGTAAGCCTTGGCGACGTCGTAATCGCGGATCCCCTTCATGTAGGCGTCCGCCACCACCGAATCGCCATGCGTCCCGATCATCACGTTGGTCTCGCCCGGATTGGGCCACTTCGGAATGAATCCGCCCTCGTCGTAAGCGTTCAGCATGGCGCGGATGATCTCCGCGTCCTTCTTCGGCTCCATCAGGGTCAGCAGCGGAAACTGCGCGCGGAAGGTGTCCCAGAATCCGTCGTCCGCGAACATTTCGCCGGAATGCACCTTCCCGTCATACGGGCTCCAGTGGACCATCTTGCCCGCCGCGTCGGTCTCCTGCAGCATGTGCGGAAACTGCACCGCGTGGTACATCGCGGTGTAAAACGTCTTGCGAGCCGCCGCCGTCCCGCCCTGCACTTCCACCTTGGCCAGCTGGCGCTCCCACGCGGATTTGGCGCGCGCCACCACCGGGTCGAACCCTTCCTCCGGCATCTCCGCGCGCAAATTGCGTTCGGCCTGCTCCACGCTGATCAGCGAAACGCCCACCCGTACCGTCACCGCTTCGCCGGCTTTCGTGTCGAAGCCCACGTATGCGCCCACGTGGTTGCCCTCGCGGCTGGCCGAGTCCGCCGGCAATCGCCGTTGCCTGGCCCTGCACGGCGCGTCCCTGCGCGTTCTCCGGAATCTCCCAGGTCCCCGAGCGCGTGAACTTGTGGTCGAACGCCAACACGAAATACTGCGCGAAGTCGGGCACACGGCGCACGCCGGAACTATTCTTTCCGGTAATGGTATTGCTCTCCGGATGGATCTGGACCGCGCCGCCGCCGTGAAACGCGTCCAGAATCACGTACGCGTCTTCCGTTCTTGGGTACGTGAACCGGAAAGCCCCGCCGTGCACCGAGGGCGCCATCTCCACCTTCACCTTGTACGCATCCAGCACCACGCTATAGCGGTACGGCCGCGCCTGCTCGTTGGCGTGCTGAAAATGCGAGGCGCGCACGCCCGGCGCCACCTCCAGCACTCCGGTAATCGGCATCAGCGAAAACGGACCGTAGTTCGCCATCCACGCCGAAGGCTGGTGCGTCGCCAGAAAACCCTGGATGGTCTCGCGGAAATATTGATAGGGCCAACCGCCCTCGCTCATCTGCGCGGTCCAACCGATCGCGCCGAACGGCAGGAATACGCCCGGATACGTGTTGCCGTGGGAAAGTTCGAAACTGGACCATGTGCCCACCAGAGGGTCGGGCAGGTCCGCCAGGCTTTGCGCGCCGGCAACACCGGCAACCGCAAGCAGCATGAGACCGCGAACAATTTTCATTTGGAAAGGGTGATAGTCTTGCCCGTGCGCGCCGATTCGCGCGCCGCATCCAGAATCTCGACCACGATGACGTTATTCTCCAGCGAATTCAATCCGTACGGTTTGAACTTGCCGCGCGCCACCGCCGTCAGGTACGAAATCGAATCGCGCTCCTCCGGCTTCAACGCCTCGGGCGTGCGCGATTCTTCCGCCTTTTCGCCCGGCAGGCGCACACGCAGGTTATTGCCGCCGGTGGCAATGGCGTATCCCTTCTCGCCGTACACTTCGAAATCCTTGCGGCTGAAGGGCCAGTTCCACGACGCCTCGATCACGCCCTGCGCCTTGGGATATTCCAGCAATATGGTGGCGTCGTCATCCACCTTGGGGTAGATGTCCGGCTTGTCCGTCTGGGTGATGGCCGTCACCTTCAGCGGGCGCTGGTTGTCCATCATCCACGTCATCAGGTTGGCGCCGTAGCACCCGAAATCGAATAGCGCGCCGGCTCCGTTCTTCACCGGATCGCTCAGCCACGCCAGAAACTCCGGCTGCACGTGAATCTCTTTGGGTCCCTCGTGTCCGTCCATCGCCACCATCCGGCGGATCGCGCCCGCGGCCTTCTGCTCGTGCATCAGCTTCCAGATTTCGCCGTGGCTGCGATACCAGGTGGTCTCGTAATTGACCATCACGCTGATCCCGTACTTCGCCGCCGCGTCCTGAATGGCGCGCGCCTGCTTCATGTTCACGGCCAGCGGCTTTTCCATCATCACCGTGATGTGCCGCGGCGCGCACGCCTCCACCACGCCGGCGTGTCCCGCCGGTATCGGTGAAGGTGGCCACCGCCTCGGGCTTCACCGTATCCAGCATCTTCGCCAGATCCGTGAAGCGAATCTCCGGGGCCAGGTGATCCTGGTTGCCGTAACGTGCCAATAAAGTCGCGTCGGGATCGTAAACGCCCACTAGTTGGACGCTGGAACGGCGGAGCGCGCCGGAAAGGAACCCGGAAACGTGTCCATGATTGAGCCCCGCGATGGCCAGCCGCAACGGCTTGGCATCGGGATTATCTTGCGCCAGGGCGAACACCGGAAGCGCAGCCAGACAGGTCAGTAGCAAACGGGACATGATGTGCTTCCATGGTAGCGAAAATCAGTCCCGCCAAGCTTCACCATGTCACCGCAAAAGCATGCTGGTAAACTTTCTTAAACAATTCACGTGCGTTATCCGCGTTAATCGGCGTTCATCTGCGGCCTATATTATTCGGCAGAAATCCCCAAAACGTGTTGGCCGCAGATGCACGCAGATGCACGCAGATAGAAGAGAAACCTGGACTCGACCTAATTCGCTGATGCCTTCTCTGCACGATCGATGACGATAATCTGCACCGGCCCCTTTTGCGATTCCAGCTTGAGCCCCAGTTGTTCCTGCATCGCCGTCAGGAAGTCCGGCCCGGAGACGTCCGCGGTAGCGCCGGCCCCGCGGTCTTCCACGTACTTGATCTCGAAATCGAAGTCGCCCGCCAGTCCCGTCCTGTCCACCACGTTGCGGCCCAGGCGCTGCGCCAACGTCCTTCGGCGAACATCTTCATACTCACTTTCTTGCAGGTGAGTTCACCCATCCGGCCCTGAATGCTCGGACCTGAACTCTTGGCTTCCGCCAGGTGCGGCCCGCCTTTGGCCACCACCAGCGCCAGGATCGGCATCTCCTTGGTTTCGGTGTGGACCACCAGCTTGAACCGATCCGCCAGCAGCGCCTGCACGCGCTGATGAAGCCGGTCCAGAGCGCCACTGTTAAAGGAATACGTCGTCGGTTCGGCCGCGGCATCCTCGGCGCTGGGCCGGGCCACGATGTCCCAACGGTCGCTGTCCATCCATCCTGCTCCGCCGCTGAGTTGGTGCGGCCGGATGTCGTAGGCAAACGTGACCAGCATTTTCAGCGTCACATTGGTGGCGGTAAACACACCGCCCGGCGAGCGATTGATCGACATGCCGCCGTCCATCGATGTGTTCGGCTTCACAGAAGCCACCTCGAACTCCGCCTGGGCCCAGCAGGCGCAGGCCAGGACCAGGGCAATTGCAATGCGCATCGCTTGGTTGGACGGCCCTGCGCGCCGCCGGTTAGGCCCCGCCGTTACATTCGTGAACGCCGCAGTTAATGAAGCTGAAACATACGCTCGCTAGACTGGCAAATCTATGTCGAAAATCCGCCCGCTTGCTTTGATTGTGTGCGCTCTCTTGCTCGCTGCCGCAAGTCTGATGGCACAATACGAAAGCGCTGACGTGCTCGGCACCGTACACGATGCCACCGGGGCCGTCGTGCCCAAGGCGTCCGTGTTGCTGGTCAACCAGAATACCGGCATTCAAGCCAAGGCCGCTACCGACGAGAACGGCAACTACAATTTCTTCAACGTGAAGGTGGCCGTTACACCGTTTCGGTGGATGCCCCCGGTTTTCAGAAGACCGAAACACAGAACGTCGGACGTAGCCGTGAACGCCCGCCAGCGCGTCGATATCGCGACTGCAGCTCGGTGTGGTGACGCAAACCGTCGACGTCGAGGGCGCAGCCTCCACCCTGGAAACCGATTCCAGCGAGCGCGGCCAGGTGATCGGCACCCAGGCCATCGTCGAACTGCCGCTCAACGGCCGTAATTTCTCCGATCTGGCGCTGCTTTCGTAAACGTCCACCGCTCTGTGTACGCCTACGCCGTGCCGCCGCGTGAAGGCGCTTTCAACGCCAACGGCATGCGCAGCACCTACAACAACTTCATGCTGGATGGCGTGGACAATAACGCGTACTCCACCAGCAACCAGGGCTACTCGAACCAGGTGGCGCAGCCATCGCCGGACGCCGTCGCAGGAATTCAAAGTAATCACCAGCAACTACAGCGCCGAGTACGGGCGCGTGGGTGGCGCCGTCGTCAACGCCGTGATGCGCTCCGGCACCAACCAGTTCCATGGCACCGCGTATGAGTTCCTGCGCAACACCGACCTCAACGCCATCGGCTTCATCTTCGGCCAGCCGTCCGTCGCTTTCAAAAACCGACGCTCCAGCGCAACCAGTTCGGCGCTCACCATCGGCGGTCCCATCGTCAAGAACAAGCTCTTCTTCTTCGGCGATTACGAAGGCTTCCGCAACTCCAGCACGCACTCAATTTCGACTCCATTCCGAGCCTCACCGACCGTTCGGGCGTCCTGCCCGTTCCGGTGGTCAACACCTGCACGGGCGCCGTATACCAGGCCGAATACGCCGATTCCGATCGACGCCATAATCCGTTCGCCGCAAAGGTGCTGAGCCAGCTTCCCGCGCTCACCGGCTCCGGCCGCTCCAACAACTATCAGCAGCTCCTGCTGACGCGCGACTACGCCGACAAGTACGACGCCAAGGTGGATTACCAGATCAACGACACGCATGTCCGCATTCGTGCGCTTCAGCCAGCGCAAGGACAACCAGTTCTACCAGCCCGACCATCCCCGGACCTTCCGGCGGCGACGGCAACGGCTACGTCCGCGTCGCTCGATCAGAACGCCGCCGTCTCCTATACCTGGACCGTAACGCCTACGTCCCTGCTCGATGTGCGCCTCGGTTTCACGCACGTCCGGGCGGTAAGATTCCCGCCGTTCCTGGGCGGCGAAAGCGCGCAGCGAATCACGGCATCACCGGGCTCTCCACCTCGCCCTTCCTCACCGGCGGCCTCAACACGCAGAACATCAGCGGATTCAGCGAGCCATCGGCCGCCAGGCCACTAACCCCCAGTTCCAGAACCCGACCTCTTGGGATCCCAAGATCAACTACTCCTGGATGCACGGCCGCCATGCGTTCTGAAGTCCGGCGCTGGAAGGCGGCATCATCCACACGGAAGTGATGGACATCAATCCCGTCTACGGATCTGAGCGCCTACGGCGGCCAATTCAGCAAACCCACCTGCGCGCAACTCGGTCAGGCCTCCGGCTGCTACCATCGCCGCCGATCCCACCAGCTACAACCTGGCCGATTTCCTGTTCGGCACCCCCAGCCAGATCCAGCTCGCCAACTACCTGGTGGGCAGCTATCGCCAGCGCCAGTTGTTTGCCTACGTGCAGGACGACTTCCGCGTCACTCGCAAACTCACTCTGAACCTTGGCCTGCGCTGGGAATACGCCACGCCGCGCTGGGAGCGCGACAACGTGCTCTCGTAACTTCGATCCGGCCACCAACTCCATCCTGACGCGCCAAGAACGGCAGCCTCTACGACCGCACCCTGGTGAATCCCGATTACAAGGACTGGGCGCCGCGCATCGGCCTGGCCTACAGCCTCGACGCCAAGACCGTGGTTCGCGCGGCTACGGCATCAGCTACGTGCACCTCAACCGCCTCGGCAGCGCCGACGAACTCGGCATCAACGGACCGCAGGTCGATCATCGGCACCATCAATCAGGCCTCGCCGCTGAAGGCAGACCCGATCCTTCATCACCACCGCACGGCTGATTCCCGCCCGGCCTCACCAGTCGCGCAGAACTTCAATCCCGGTGAACGCCAACATCCTACATTCCCGAAGGACACGCGCTGGCCGTACGTACAAACCTGGTTCCTCGGCGGTGCAGCGCGAAGTAGCGCAACACCGTACTGCTCGAACTCACCTACACCGGCAACCACAGCTCGCGCCTGCCGATCATCGCCGATTACAACCAGGCCGCTGCCGAACGCGCCCGGCCAGACCGCTGGGCATCCAGGCGCGCCGTCCCGATCAGGGCTTCGGCGCCATCACCTGGGTCGACCCGGCCGGCATCCCCACCTACAACGGACTCGCCGCCCGCGTCGAGCACCGCTTCGCGCACGGCCTCTACTCGCTCAATTCCTTCACCTGGTCGAAAGCCCTGGGCGATTCCGAACAGGCGCTCGAATACGGCTCCGGCCACTACTCGCCAATCCGCAGAACATTTACAACCTCGCCGCCGGAGCGCGGCCCCTCCAGCTTCGACGTGACCTTCTCAACACCACCAGCGTTGTCTACCAGCTTCCCTTCGGCAAAGGGCCGCAAGTTCGGCTCAGCTGGAATCCCGTCCTCGATGGCGCTGTTCGGCGGCTGGGAAGTCAACCCATCAACACCGCCAACACCGGGACTGCCGCTCAACGTGGTGTATACGCCCACCGCCGCCAACGATGTCACCGGCCGCATTCCCGACTATCGCGGCGAGGCCGTCATGCGCCCGAACGTGATCGGCTCCCGCGGCCGCCGACGTCGGATCAACCCCCTACATTATTTCGACCTCTCGCTTTCCCGATTCCCTCGGCCAGCGCGCCGTTCGGTAACTCCGGACGGAATGCCTACCGCACCCCGAGTTTTCAGGCGGACCTCGGCTCGAACAAGCCTTCACGCATTCGCGAAAACATCTCCCTGCAATTCCGCTCCGAGTTCTTCAACCTGCTCAACCACACCAATCTCGGAATCCCCGACTCCACCATCACCGACGCCGCGTTCGGCACGATTCGCAGACGTACCCCGCGCGCCAGATCCAATTCGCCCTGAAGCTGCTATTCTAGCCTTTGTAGGGCAGCCTTCAGGCTGCAAGCGGACTTTAGTCCGCTCCCCGGTCTGAAGTCCTGAGCCATAGATTTTCAGACCCGAATAATCTTGTTTGCATTTTTTTGGGGGGGGGTACACTCACCCAGTGCGAGTCTGGGGACTTTTTGCAGTACTTGCTTACTTCACCGCGACCGTCACCGCATTCGACGCCTGCCCGTCCGCCGTCACCACTACGTTCACAGTCCCCCCGAGCGCGCCTGGCACTTGCACGTTCACCTGGTCGAATCCCGGGTACTGTCCCTGCGCGCCCGCATACTGCACCGGAGAGCTCACCCCGCCGATTGTCGCCGTCACGTGCGATCCCCCGCGAATGCCCGTGCCGTACAAAGTAAGGTAGACGTTCGACTGACCATCCAGCGCGATGGGCGCAGCCTTGCACGTGCCGCTCGTGCAATCGAACACCGGCACCGGCCCCTGGTCCACCCCGTCCAGTGAATAGCGCTCCGCGGTCGCCGCCGCCACCGTGGTGGCGCCCAGGGTGAATAGCCCCGGAGCCACCGGCGCCACCTGCACCGTTCCACTTGCACCGCCCACTGTCACGGTCGCGGTGCCCGGCGCCGTGCCGTCCGGCACCAGGAAGTTCACCTGCGTCGGCGATACGTAAATCAGCGGCGCGGCCCGCGAGACTCCGGCCGAATCGACCACCGCCGCCGAAACGCCGCCCAGCGTCGCCGGCAGGTTGACCGTCGGCGTCGAGCGTACAAAAAAGCCCAGGCCCGTGCCGTACAGCGATGCCATACTGACCGGCGCCACCAGTGCATTGCCCCCGGCAGTGTTCCCAATCCCCAGTTTCGTGCCTCCGAAGCCAACCACCGCAGCCGTTCCCGCCGGAACCGTAAGATTGAATGTGCCGCCCGAACCCTGCACCGTCTCTCCGGCTTGCGGCGTCCAGCTTCCGTCGGCGGCCACCGATGCCCCCGCCAGCGTGATCGCGGTCTTTTCCGTGAGCGAAGGCGCCGCCAGCCGGATCGCCGTGGCCTGCGTATAGGCCGAGCCCGGCGTTATCTGCACCGCCGCATCGAACTGCATGTCTTTATTGATGACGAACACGCGCAGTCCGCCGGCCGCATCCAGCAGTCCGTAAGCGGTGGCGTTCACGCGGCTGCTGTTCACCGTCACCGGCACCACGCGCGCGCCCAGCGCCGTGCCGAACATCAGCATGGCGTAGTAAAGCGGCCGCGCCGCAATGGTGGCGGTCCCGCCCGTAGTGCTGGTCGCGATGGGTGTGTACAGTCCCGTGCCCCCGCCATGAAAATTCAATCCGGCCGACGCGTGGCCCGCCAGCGTGAGCATGTAATCCACACCCCATAGCGCCGCGGCGAACACGTTGCTGACGCCGTCATACCCGCCGTCGTAGCAGGAGTTGGTCTCCGCCATGCGCCAGGGCATCGCGGGCTTGGTCACGATGGTTTGTAGCGATTGCGCCGCCGAATCCGCTGTGCCGCGTGTGTTCGCGCTGAGCAGATTCGGAATGGATGCCGAATTCGGCTGCGATGCCGGCACCGTAGGCGGCGGGCCCAGCGGATAGAAGTGTTGCGTCACCAAAGCCAGCCGCGAGCTTTCCGTGTTGACGAACGGACCGGTCCACGTGCTGATGTTACCCGCATCGGCGGGACCGGTAAGCACCGCCCGCGGACTCATCGCCTGAATCGCGTCGGCGAAGCTCTTCCAGTTGTTTTCGAAATTCACCAGCGTGTTGCCGGAATACAGGTCCGGTTCATTGCCGATTTCGAACCCCGCCAGCACATCGCTGCCGTTCTGCTGCACGTAATCGGCCTCGTCCGCTGCCGTGCCCGCGGTCGACGATTTCAGATTCAGTCCCCACAACACGCGCCAGCCCGTGGCCCGCGCGAAGCCAATCACGCGATCCACGTCGCTCGCCATCAGCGTGGTGGAAGGCGAAGCCGAAGTGCGCTGCCCGCGCGCCCACCCGGTCTGATCCACCGAGTTGCCGCCGAATCGCAGCCAGCCCAGTCCAAGCTGCGCCACCATCTGCTGGAACTGTGTGTTTTCGGCCGGAAACCCCGTGGCGCTGGTCAGCGACCCGGTCTCGAAACTGAGTCCCAAAAAATCCCGCGGGATGGCCGCGCCGGGCGAGCCCGTATTCACCGTAATCAGCACCGGCAGCGTGTTGGTCTGCGCCCGCGCCGTGAAGGCGAGCGCGGCAAGGACAGCAAATTTCCCGATCATTCACCAGAATAGACGCTCCAGCCGCCCCTTTTGGCCGTATCCCTTTTGATCACTCACAGCCGCATTGTCCGTATCCCCGATCCGAGGCGCGCGCGTCAGCAAGCGCTCCTTTCTCAGCAAGCGCGCCCTTTTTGATCCCTCCCTCCCGATTGCTATACTCATTCGCGAACAGGAGAAACGACCATGTCGCCGAGCCATGAGCCAGCGTTAACGATTCGCCCAGCCCTGCCCCAAGACAGTGCCGCCTGCGGTCCGATTTGCTATGCCGCTTTTTCCGCAATCAATGCGGCCCACGGCTTCCCCTGCGATTTTCCCTCGCCCGATTATGCCACTGGCGTGCTCTCGATGATGTTTTCCCACCCGGATTTTTACTGCGTCGTCGCCGAACACGAGGGGCGCATCGTCGGCAGCAATTGCCTCGATGAGCGTGCCCCCATCGCCGGAATTGGCCCGATTACCGTCGATCCCGCCGCGCAAAATCTCGGCGTCGGGCGAAAGCTGATGCAGGCCGCGCTCGATCGCGCAAGCGCGCGCCACGCCGCCGGAGTGCGCCTCGTACAAGCGGCGTTTCATAACCGCTCGCTCTCGCTCTACACCAGCCTTGGCTTCGATGTCCGCGAGCCTCTCGCCTGCCTCCAGGGACGCTGCCGCGACCGCGAGGTGCCCTCCTGCGCGGTCCGCGCCGCCCAACCCGCCGACCTCGGAGCCTGCAACGCCCTCTCCCGCAATGTTCATGGATTCGATCGCGGCGTCGAACTCTCGCAGGCCATCCAGCAAAACACCGCCCGCGTAGTCGAACGCGCCGGCCGCATTACCGCCTACGCCAGCGCCCTGGCCTTCTTCGGACACGCCACCGCGGAAACCAACCTCGACCTCCAGGCCCTCATCGCCTCCGCGGAATCCTTCGGCGGCCCCGGAATCCTCCTGCCGTCGCGCAACAGCGCCCTCCTCCGCTGGTGCCTCGCGAGCGGTCTGCGCGTCGTCCAGCCAATGACCTTGATGAGCCTCGGCCTCTATAACGAGCCGGCCGGCGCCTGGATGCCGTCGATTCTAT